>NZ_JAJPWO010000040.1:0-565 GCF_046549075.1 Amycolatopsis sp. lyj-84 | reverse complement strand
AGCTTCGGCAAGATAGGCAAGGAGTCCGGGTTCGCCGACGCGCTCGCCGGCTTCGGGCTGGCGCTGCAGAAGCAGGTCAAGGGCGTCGGCACGCACGCCACCGGGCTGGCCACCGCCGCGCAGAAGGCCGCCAAGTCCTACCGCGACCACGAGACGGCCACCGCCGCCGCCCTCGACGAACACGCCCGACGGAGCTGACATGGACACGACCGCGCTCGCGCACTCGTTCGCGAAGGACCTCATCGCGCACCGCAACAAGCTCGCCGGGAAGGCGGAGGACGCCGTCCGCGCCGAGTACGCGCTCAACCGGGTGGCCTCGTCGCTGGACGACCAGCACGCCGCCTACCACAAGGAAAGCACCACCGTCCTGGGTCACTGGGACGGCCACGGTTCCGACGGCTTCAAGCACAACAGCGCGAAGCTGACGAAGGAGCTGAAGGTGACCGGCGCCGCGGGGGCGGCGGCCGAGAAGGTCGTCGCGCACATCGCGTCCACAGTGGACAGCGGGCACACGGCCGTGCAGCGGCTCGTCGACGAGTACACCACCAAGGCCAAGCAGGTCCTC
>NZ_JAJPWO010000039.1:0-645 GCF_046549075.1 Amycolatopsis sp. lyj-84 | reverse complement strand
CCCTGTCCGGCATAGCTGATATTTTCAGGGTCATCAAAAACACCACGTATCACCGCACCTGACTGCTCACCGGATGTAATGGTGGCTGACGTTCCCATGTACCCGCGTATCGTTTCATCGGCGCGGGCAATGGCAGCATCGAACAGGTTATCGAAATCAGCCACAGCGCCTCCCGTTATTGCATTCTGGCCAGGCCGCGCTCTGTCATTTCGGCTGCCACACCGGCAGAGACACGAAACGCCGTTCCCGGCAGCACAAATGCCACAGGTTCATCCCGCGTGGCGTGAAGTGCATCAGTATGCAGCTTCACCAGTGCCACGACCGTGACCAGTTCAGACGTATCCAGAATCACGGTATCCGGCTGCGCTGATCCCACCTCATTTTCATGTCCGGTCAGCACATTTTCCCGGCTGAGAGGGGTGTCCTGACCGGCAGTTTCATCCGTGTCATCAAGCTCCTCTTTCAGCTCTGCCACACGGAGCGCCAGTTCTTCTTTCGTCCCCGTCAGGCTGACATCACGGTTCAGTTGTTCACCCAGCGAGCGGAGACGGGCAATCAGTTCATCTTTCGTCATGGACTCCTCCACAGAGAAACAATGGCCCCGAAGGGCCATGATTACGCCAGTTGTACGGACACGAACTCATC
>NZ_JAJPWO010000038.1:0-854 GCF_046549075.1 Amycolatopsis sp. lyj-84 | reverse complement strand
TTTTCGGCAATGGGCTTAGAACGGTGGTGGTTCTTCGGTTGTCGGGCGGGGTTGGTGTAGTGGTGGTGGGGTGCTGTCGTGGCTCTGTCCGGTGGGGGTGGTGATGGTGAGGGTGCCGTCGGGTGCGAGGTGGTAGGTCCAGCCGGGTTCGTCTTTCAGGCGGTGATCGCGGCGGCAGAGGTCGATGAGGTCGGCGGCGTCGGTATGGCCGCCGTGCTCCCAGGGCACGGAGTGGTCGAGGTCGCAGGCTTGGGCGGGGCGGTGACAGCCGGGTCTTCGGCATTCGCGGTCCCGTACCCGGACGAACTCGCCCTGGCCTGCGGTGGGCCGGTATCGGTCCCGGCCGAGGTCGAGCACTTGCCCGGACAGTGGGTCGGTGATGATCCGCCGCAGCACCGTGTCCGCCCCGGTCGCGATCTCCCGGGCCAGCGCAGCCGGGAGATGGCCGTGTCCGGCCAGTTCCGCTGGATCGTCGTTCACTCCGAGGTAGGTGAACAGGTCCATGTAGAGGAATATCTCGGCGCGTTCGGTCTTGCCGCCCTGACCGCCGAGCAGGAGGTCGAGGGCGATGTCGGCGCGGAGTTGGTCGAGGGTGCGGGTCTCGTCGCCGGTCTTCAACGCCCTCGCTTCGCGGTCGATGCGGGTGTAGGCGGCGGTGACTTTTTCGACGGGGCCGTCTTCGACTTCGATCGACGCCACGCCTGTCTCGCCGTGGCGGACCGCTAACCGGCGGCCTTCACGATGCCGCTCGGTACGGTGAGCGGCGCCTTCGCGGTCGACTGTGAGTGCCGCGTGGCTCGCCGCTTTCCGGATCTGCCCGGAGTTCTTGTCCGGTAACCGGTCCTCCAGGAGGG
>NZ_JAJPWO010000037.1:0-1140 GCF_046549075.1 Amycolatopsis sp. lyj-84 | reverse complement strand
TGTTGAGTCGTGCGGCGACCGCGGCGAGGTCTTCGGCGGTGTGCTGGTGCAGGTTGGTCCCTTTGGGGAAGTACTGGCGGAGCAGGCCGTTGGTGTTCTCGTTCGATCCGCGTTGCCATGGGGAATGCGGGTCACAGAAGTAGATGGCCATGTCGGTGGCGAGGGTGATGTCGGCGTGTCGGGCCATCTCGTTGCCCCGGTCCCAGGTCAGCGACCGCCGTAACTGATGCGGGAGAGTCTGGATCGCTTCGATCATCGCGTCCCGGACCTGGATCGCGTCGTGGCCGTTGGGCAGGTGCAGCAGCACGACGAACCGGGTGGAGCGCTCCACGAAGGTGCCGATCGCGGACTTGTTGCCGGCACCGGTGATCAGGTCGCCTTCCCAATGACCCGGGACTGCCCGGTCCTCGGCTTCGGCCGGCCGTTCGCTGATCTCCACGAGGTCAGGGATCCGTGATCGTCGTGCCTGCGCCTGCTTGCGCGGTCGGCGCAACGCCCGCCCGGTCCGCAAACACGCGGTGAGCTCGCGGCGCAGCGCTCCCCGGCTCTGCACATACAAGGACTGGTAAATCGTCTCGTGTGACACTCGCATCTCCGGCCGGTCAGGAAACTCCATCGCAAGCCTGGCTGTGATCTGCCCTGGAGACCACTCCTGCAGCAATCGCGCCTGCACATGATCCCGCAACTCGCGATTACCGGCCTCGGCCAGCTTCGCAGTCTTCGGCCGCCGGGCCCGATCGCGCGCCGCTGACTCCGCCCGATGCGCTCGATACCCACCCCGGCCGCCATTGTTCGTCACCTCCCGGCTGATCGTCGACGGCGCCCGGGCCAACTGCCGAGCGATCTCCCGATAAGAGAGATCCCCGGACAGACCACGAGAGATCTCCTCCCGCTCAGCCATACTCAGATAGCGCTCGCCCAACGAGCCAGGTGCGTTCCCGATCACCCCGCCAGCCTGCGCGAACCACCGTCGCCCGGTCTCGTGCGACACATCCACCAAACGGGCGGCAGGCTTGGGCAGATACCCCGCCCGCACCGCACCCCAAAAACGCACCCGCACCGAACGCGGCAACACGAACCCGCCAGCCACCACAAACTCCCAGCTCACGAAGGATGTTGCAACGACCGCATGAATCCGCC
>NZ_JAJPWO010000036.1:0-1147 GCF_046549075.1 Amycolatopsis sp. lyj-84 | reverse complement strand
CCGGCCGGGAAACGGCTGCACGACGCGCCGCTGCCCAACACCGAGCCCAAACTGCGGGCGATGTTCGACAAACTCGCCGTTCACGGGCAGATCTTGGTGGTCGTGGATCAGCCCGCGACCATCGGGGCGCTGCCGGTCGCGGTCGCCCGCGCCTGCGGCCACGACGTGGCTTATCTGCCAGGACTGGCGATGCGCCGCATCGCCGATCTCTACCCCGGCAACGCCAAAACCGATGCCCGCGACGCCTATGTCATCGCCGACGCCGCCCGCACCCTGCCCCACACCCTGCGCCAGCTCAACGTCGACGACGAGGCCCTGGCCGAGCTGGACGTGCTCGTCGGGTTCGACGACGACCTCGCCGCCGAGGCCACCCGTGTCAGCAACCGCATCCGCGGCCTGCTCACCGGCATCCACCCCGCCCTCGAACGCGTTCTCGGCCCCAAAATCAGTCATCTCGCGGTGCTGGAAATCCTGTCCCGCTGCGGCGGACCGATCGGGATCCGCAAGGCCGGGCGCCGCAAACTCGCCGCGATCGTGACCACACACGCCCCGCGCATGGGCGCGAAACTGGCCGAGGACATCCTCGCCGCGCTGGACGAACAGACCGTCACCGTCGCGGGCACCGCCGCTGCGGACAAGATCCTCCCCAGACTCGCCGACAGTCTGAAAACCGTTCTCCAACAACGGAAAACCGTCGCCGCCGAAGCCGAGGAGATACTCGATGCGCACCCTCTCGCCCAGGTCCTGACCTCGATGCCCGGCATCGGCGTCAGGACCGCCGCCCGCATCCTCCTCGAAATCGGCGACGCCTCAGGCTTCAAATCTTCCGGCCACCTCGCCGCCTACGCCGGCATCGCCCCGGTCACACACCGCTCCGGGACCTCGATCAAGGGCGAACACCCCGCCAGAACCGGCAACCGCCGCCTCAAACGCGCGTTCTTCCTCGCCGCCTTCGCGGCCCTCTCCGACCCGACCAGCCGCGCCTACTACCAGCGCAAACGCGACGAAGGCAAGAAACACAACGCAGCCCTCATCTGCCTCGCACGACGACGCTGCGACGTCCTCTACGCCATGCTCCGCAACCACACCCACTACCAACACCCCACGACATCAGCCGCTTGACAATTTCCATAGGGACACCCCCCCA
>NZ_JAJPWO010000035.1:0-1330 GCF_046549075.1 Amycolatopsis sp. lyj-84 | reverse complement strand
CCCCCCCCCCCCCCCCCACCCCCCCCCCCCCCCCCCCCCCCCCCCCCCCCCCCCCCCCCCCCCCCCCGCCCCCCCCCCCCCCCCCCCCCCCCCCCCCCCCCCCCCCCCCCCCCCCCCCCCCCCCCACGCCCCACCGCCGCCCTCGCTCCCGCCCCGCCCCGCCCTGGCCCTTCCCACTGGCCCGCCGCCCTCACCCACCCCCGCACTTCCGGCACGTCGGGGCGCGGCCGCCTGCCGAGTCCCAGCCTTCACGGACGAGGACGGTGCGGACCTCTGACGCCACTTCGCAGGGTGACGTCCGGACGTCGTGCCATCCGTAGACGAGCCGCGCCCGGTCGGCGAGTTCCGCCGCGTTGTCCCGCTGCCGGTCCCGGAAAGCGACATCCGCGATCGAGTGGGTGGCCCGGCCGTCGAGCCTGACCGTCACCGGGGTGCCGTGCGAGTCGTAGGTGACGTCTTCCCAGAGGACTTTGCCCTTCACCTCGAAAGGAGTTTGCCGACTTCCTTGAGGGAGGCCATGCGCGTCTTCGACCGCTTCCTTGTACTCCACTTCGAGCGCCGACATCAGCCCTCCGCCGAGGAGGGCGAGGCCGAACCTGATCGCGGGCCGATAGCGGAACGGCGGCCGGAGGAATACGCATTCCTCCATCGCTTTCAAGGAGGTTTTGCTGCGGCTGACCAGATCGACGACCGTGTTGGTCGCCATTTTCGGGGTTCTCTGTGAGGTGGCCAGGTCGACGATCGTGTCCGTGACGCGGGTACGGGGCGGTTGGGTGCCGATCGCGATACAGGGCAGTGCTCGCGAGCGGTGCACGATCACCAACGGCGGGCAGGAGACCGCCGAGAAGGTGTACGGAACCGTGATCTCGATCGGGCCGTCGATGACCGGCAGCAGTCCCCATTCTTCGGCGGCGGTGCGGTGGCTCAAGATCGCCTGGCCGCCGCCGTACTTCAAGGCGGCGTGAATCTTCGCCGACCTGGAGAGTTCGCCGGTGAACATCGCATAAACGCGCGGTAGTACCCGTTGCCAGCGTCCGGCTTCGAGGTTGGCTTCGAGATCGGCGACCGTGTGACCGTAGGCGCGAAGTTGCCGGGTGTTGACGATTCCATGCTGTTCCTCCAGCAGGATCGGCCAGCTCGGGCGTTGTCGGGCCGGGATCGATTCCTCCGACCAGCGTTTGTGAGTGGGCACACGTCGACGATCGTCGCTCGCCCGCGGCCACGGAGGGCGCGAAGCGAATCTGTGGATAAGCCGGGTGCGAAGAGCGGTGGCTGTGGATAACTGGGTCGGGTTGGTCGTGAGTGGCGATTCGGGTTAGAACCCGAATCG
>NZ_JAJPWO010000034.1:0-5006 GCF_046549075.1 Amycolatopsis sp. lyj-84 | reverse complement strand
TCGCATGGGGGTTGGTTGAAAGTTCTGGCGGTACAGGATGAGCCCGCGGCCTATCAGCTTGTTGGTGGGGTAATGGCCTACCAAGGCGACGACGGGTAGCCGGCCTGAGAGGGTGACCGGCCACACTGGGACTGAGACACGGCCCAGACTCCTACGGGAGGCAGCAGTGGGGAATATTGCACAATGGGCGAAAGCCTGATGCAGCGACGCCGCGTGAGGGATGACGGCCTTCGGGTTGTAAACCTCTTTCGCCAGGGACGAAGCGCAAGTGACGGTACCTGGATAAGAAGCACCGGCTAACTACGTGCCAGCAGCCGCGGTAATACGTAGGGTGCAAGCGTTGTCCGGAATTATTGGGCGTAAAGAGCTCGTAGGCGGTTTGTCGCGTCGTTCGTGAAAACTCCACGCTTAACGTGGAGCGTGCGGGCGATACGGGCAGACTTGAGTTCGGTAGGGGAGACTGGAATTCCTGGTGTAGCGGTGAAATGCGCAGATATCAGGAGGAACACCGGTGGCGAAGGCGGGTCTCTGGGCCGATACTGACGCTGAGGAGCGAAAGCGTGGGGAGCGAACAGGATTAGATACCCTGGTAGTCCACGCTGTAAACGTTGGGCGCTAGGTGTGGGCGACATCCACGTTGTCCGTGCCGTAGCTAACGCATTAAGCGCCCCGCCTGGGGAGTACGGCCGCAAGGCTAAAACTCAAAGGAATTGACGGGGGCCCGCACAAGCGGCGGAGCATGTGGATTAATTCGATGCAACGCGAAGAACCTTACCTGGGCTTGACATGCGCCAGACATCCCTAGAGATAGGGCTTCCCTTGTGGTTGGTGTACAGGTGGTGCATGGCTGTCGTCAGCTCGTGTCGTGAGATGTTGGGTTAAGTCCCGCAACGAGCGCAACCCTTATCCTACGTTGCCAGCGCGTTATGGCGGGGACTCGTGGGAGACTGCCGGGGTCAACTCGGAGGAAGGTGGGGATGACGTCAAGTCATCATGCCCCTTATGTCCAGGGCTTCACACATGCTACAATGGCTGGTACAGAGGGCTGCGATACCGCGAGGTGGAGCGAATCCCTTAAAGCCGGTCTCAGTTCGGATCGCAGTCTGCAACTCGACTGCGTGAAGTCGGAGTCGCTAGTAATCGCAGATCAGCAACGCTGCGGTGAATACGTTCCCGGGCCTTGTACACACCGCCCGTCACGTCATGAAAGTCGGTAACACCCGAAGCCCATGGCCCAACCGCGTAAGCGGGGGGAGTGGTCGAAGGTGGGACTGGCGATTGGGACGAAGTCGTAACAAGGTAGCCGTACCGGAAGGTGCGGCTGGATCACCTCCTTTCTAAGGAGCAACACATCCACAGTCCCCGGGATACCCGGGATCAGCACTGTGGGGTGGCCAGGGTTTCATCACCGAATGTGTGGTGGCACTGGTTGCTCAAGGAATTGTGGAACTACTGGTTTATGTCGGTTCGCTTGATGCCTGCACGGGCTAGTACTGCACTTTCGGGTGCGTGGAACGTGTGCTGCGGGGTTAAGAGGAGTCGGTGTTCATTGGCATGCTGTTGGGTCCTGAGGCAACACGCCGAGGGGCTTTCACGCTCCGGGAGTTTGTTTCTGGTGTGGTGTTTGAGAACTGTAGAGTGGATGCGAGCATCTTTGTGGTCAAGTTATTAAGGGCACATGGTGGATGTCTTGGCTTCAGGAGCCGATGAAGGACGTGGGAGGCTGCGATATGCCTCGGGGAGCTGTCAACCGAGCTGTGATCCGAGGATTTCCGAATGGGGAAACCCAGCACCAGTTATGTGGTGTTACCCGCATCTGAATATATAGGGTGTGTGGAGGGAACGCGGGGAAGTGAAACATCTCAGTACCCGTAGGAAGAGAAAACAACCGTGATTCCGTGAGTAGTGGCGAGCGAAAGCGGAAGAGGCTAAACCATGCACATGTCAAGCTGTCAGGCGTTGTGTGTGTGGTGTTGTGGGACCCGCCTTGGAAGATCTGACAGTCTTCCGGGTTTACGCGTGTGTTAGTGGAACGCCTTGGGATGGGCGACCGGAGTGGGTGAGAGTCCCGTACGCGAAAACACATGTTAGTGAATCTTGGTGGTGTTCCCGAGTAGCAGCGAGCTCGTGGAATTTGCTGTGAATCTGCCGGGACCACCCGGTAAGCCTAAATACTTCCTGAAGACCGATAGCGGACTAGTACCGTGAGGGAAAGATGAAAAGTACCCCGGGAGGGGAGTGAAAGAGTACCTGAAACCGTGTGCCTACAAGCCGTCAGAGCCCGAGCACATCCTTTGGATGTTACGGTGATGGCGTGCCTTTTGAAGAATGAGCCTGCGAGTTAGTGCTGCGTGGCGAGGTTAACCCGTGTGGGGTAGCCGTAGCGAAAGCGAGTCTGAATAGGGCGTCTGAGTCGCGTGGTCTAGACCCGAAGCGGAGTGATCTACCCATGGCCAGGCTGAAGCGTCGGTAAGACGACGTGGAGGGCCGAACCCACTTAGGTTGAAAACTGAGGGGATGAGCTGTGGGTAGGGGTGAAAGGCCAATCAAACTCCGTGATAGCTGGTTCTCCCCGAAATGCATTTAGGTGCAGCGTCACATGTTTCACCACGGGGGTAGAGCTACTGGATGGTCTAGGGGCCTTACCGGGTTACCGAAATCAACCAAACTCCGAATACCGTGGTGTGAGAGTGTGGCAGTGAGACGGCGGGGGATAAGCTTCGTCGTCGAGAGGGAAACAGCCCAGAACACCAGCTAAGGCCCCCAAGTGTGTGCTCAGTGGGAAAGGATGTGGGATTGCCCAGACAACCAGGAGGTTGGCTTAGAAGCAGCCACCCTTGAAAGAGTGCGTAATAGCTCACTGGTCAAGTGGTCCTGCGCCGACAATGTAGCGGGGCTTAAGCACACCGCCGAAGCTGTGTCATTCATGCAATACATCGGCTCAACTCCTTGAGGGTTGTGTCTAGTGGTGTGGATGGGTAGGGGAGCGTCCTGCATCCAGGGAAGCGGCGGCGGAAGCCAGTCGTGGAGGGTGTGGGAGTGAGAATGCAGGCATGAGTAGCGAATGCAGAGTGAGAAACTCTGCCGCCGGATGACCAAGGGTTCCTGGGCCAGGCTAATCCGCCCAGGGTAAGTCGGGACCTAAGGCGAGGCCGACAGGCGTAGTCGATGGATAACGGGTTGATATTCCCGTACCCGAGCACGTGCGCCCAGGATGAGGCGGTTGATACTAACCACCCAAAGCCTCGTGTTGAAGCCTTCGGGTGAATACGCGAGTGTGGAGCGTGGGATCTGATTCCGTAGTAGTCGAGTGATGGGGTGACGCAGGAAGGTAGCTCCGCCAGTGAGTGGTAGTACTGGTGTAAGCGTGTAGGCCGAAACATAGGTAAATCCGTGTTTCATTAAGGCTGAGACGTGATGCGTAGCCGATTGAGGTGAAGTAGAGTGATCCTATGCTGCCGAGAAAAGCCTCTAGCGAGTGCGTGCACGGCCCGTACCCCAAACCAACACAGGTGGTCAGGTAGAGAATACTAAGGCGATCGGGTGAACTGTGGTTAAGGAACTCGGCAAAATGCCCCCGTAACTTCGGGAGAAGGGGGGCCAGTGTTCCTGAAGTCCCTTGCGGACTAGGGAATGGTGGCCGCAGAGACCAGCGGAAAGCGACTGTTTACTAAAAACACAGGTCCATGCGAAGTCGCAAGACGATGTATATGGACTGACGCCTGCCCGGTGCTGGAACGTTAAGAGGACCGGTTAACCCCTTTGGGGGTGAAGCTGAGAATTTAAGCGCCAGTAAACGGCGGTGGTAACTATAACCATCCTAAGGTAGCGAAATTCCTTGTCGGGTAAGTTCCGACCTGCACGAATGGCGTAACGACTTTCCGGCTGTCTCAACCACAGGCCCGGCGAAATTGCACTACGAGTAAAGATGCTCGTTACGCGCGGCAGGACGGAAAGACCCCGGGACCTTTACTATAGTTTGGTATTGGTTTTCGGTTCGGCTTGTGTAGGATAGGTGGGAGACTGTGAAGCTGGCACGCTAGTGTTGGTGGAGTCGTTGTTGAAATACCACTCTGGTCGGATTGGGAATCTGAACCTCGGACCATGATCTGGTTCAGGGACAGTGCCTGATGGGTAGTTTAACTGGGGCGGTTGCCTCCTAAAGAGTAACGGAGGCGCCCAAAGGTTCCCTCAGCCTGGTTGGCAATCAGGTGTTGAGTGCAAGTGCACAAGGGAGCTTGACTGTGAGACAGACATGTCGAGCAGGGACGAAAGTCGGGACTAGTGATCCGGCACCACCTGGTGGAAGGGGTGTCGCTCAACGGATAAAAGGTACCCCGGGGATAACAGGCTGATCTTGCCCAAGAGTCCATATCGACGGCATGGTTTGGCACCTCGATGTCGGCTCGTCGCATCCTGGGGCCGGAGTAGGTCCCAAGGGTTGGGCTGTTCGCCCATTAAAGCGGCACGCGAGCTGGGTTTAGAACGTCGTGAGACAGTTCGGTCCCTATCCGCCGCGCGCGTAGGATACTTGAGGAAGGCTGTCCCTAGTACGAGAGGACCGGGACGGACGAACCTCTGGTATGCCAGTTGTCACGCCAGTGGCATGGCTGGTTGGCCACGTTCGGAAGGGATAACCGCTGAAGGCATCTAAGCGGGAAGCCTGTTCCAAGATGAGGTATCCCACCCTTGATGGGTTAAGGCCCCCAACAGACCATTGGGTTGATAGGCCAGAAATGGAAGCACAGTAATGTGTTATCGAGTTGACTGGTACTAATAGGCCGAGGACTTGCCCACAAAGATGTTACGCATCCACTCTACAGCTCTGAAACACCACACAACCACCAGCAGTATCAGGTGGAAGTGAGTGGTTGTTTCATAGTGTTTCGGTGGTTATAGCGTCAGGGAAACGCCCGGTCCCATTCCGAACCCGGAAGCTAAGCCTGACAGCGCCGATGGTACTGCAACCGAAGGGTTGTGGGAGAGTAGGACACCGCCGGACTAAC
>NZ_JAJPWO010000033.1:0-9132 GCF_046549075.1 Amycolatopsis sp. lyj-84 | reverse complement strand
CCCCCCCCCCCCCCCCCCCCCCCCCCCCCCCCCCCCCCCACCCCCCCCCCACCCCCCCCCCCCCCCCCCCCCCCCCCCCCCCCCCCCCCCCCCCCCCCCCCCCCCCCCCCCCCCCCCCCCCCCCCACCACCCCAGCCGACTCGGTACCGGCGCCCTGGTCACTTGAACTACGTGATGGCTGGTGCGGGTGGGGCGAAGGTGGCGGCCGTGGCGATCACGAAGGTAGTGAAGGCCTCCATCACTACGGTCAAGGTAGGCAAGGGGCCCTTCACTGCCCGGCCCCGTGAACGACCGCGGGCAGAAGCCGGTAGGTGACTCACGACCACCGTGAGCTCAGACTCGCTTGAGCGCGATCACCGGGAACGGACGGCTGGTCATCGACTGGTGCTCGGCGAGCCGGGGGAACGCCCTCGCCTGCTTCGCGAACAGACGGTCCCGGGCCGCTCCGGTGATCTCGGCCGCGTGGGCGGGAAAGGACTCTCCGTCCGCCTCGACGTCGACGGACGGCTCCGCGACCAGGTTGCGGTACCAGTCCGGATGCCCGGGAGCGCCCCCGTTCGCGGCGAACACGATGTAGCGGTCGTCGTCCGCCAGGAACAGCATCGGCGTCACGTGGCGTCGTCCGGTGCGGGCGCCGGTGGTGGTGAGCAACAGCGTCGGGAGGCCCTCCCCGTGGCGGCCGTTCGCGCGGAACTCCGCGATCACGCGTTCGTTCATGGCCTGCAGGTCGATCATCAACTCTCCGGGCGGTTCGGTGATCTTGGCGGCTGGCCAGTCTGCCCATCCGCGCCCAGGTCGGCAAGCATTTTTGGATCATGGCTGCTCACGAGGCCGCGAAACCTGTCGGTGCCGCTGGGGATACTGCGGGAGTGAGCCCCACCAGCCGAGGGCACAAGCCCGAGAAGCCGAAACCTGCCGACCTGTCGGACTGCGTCGCGCGAGGCGAACCGGACCGGGACAGGGTCACCCTCGCCGCCACACTGACCGCGGGCAAGCGCTCGGTGAGCGTCGAGGTGGTGGTCGACGGCGACAGGGTCCGCAGGATCGAACTCCACGCGGAGCCGTCGGACGCCTTGGTGGCCGAGGCACCGCTGACACCCGAGGAGTTCCGGAGCCAGGTCGAGGCGGCGCTGATCGTCAGGGCCGATTCTGACGCCTGGCTTTTCGAGAGGGTCCCGGACTTCTTCGAGCTGGGCGCGAAGTCGGACTTGCCCGAACGAGCCGACCGGCTGCGCCGATGGCTCGGCCTCCCCGAGTACGAACCGGTCCCCCGATCGGGAGTCGATCCTCTTCCGCTCGTCCTGCCTCCACCCGGACCGGTCACCGGACTGCGGCTCGCGGTCGCCCTGCTCGGACCGGACCAGGCGATCTGGCGACGGCTCGAAGTCCGCTCCGATCTCACGCTCGCCGGAGTGCACCGGGTCCTGGCGGCGGCGTTCGACCGGGACGAGCGGCAGTACCACTGGTTCGAGACGGCGTACGGAGGCTTCAGCACCGACGGCCGGTACGGAGAAGGCGATCGCCTGGACGATCAGGTGCTCCTCGGCCAGGTCGTCACGGCACCGGGCCATCGACTCGTCTATGAGGCGGAGCATTGGCGGCACTGGATCCGCGTCGAGCAAGTGGTCGCCCTCCCCAGAGCGCCGAGCTGTCTCGACGGCGAGCGCGCGGCGCCTCCGCCGGAATGCGAAGACGAGCACGCGTACAAGATGTTGCTGGAGGCGCTGAGGGATCCGGGCGACGAAGAGAACGACGGCCTGGTCGAAGAGCTCGGCGGCTACGGGTTCGACCCGGAGTGGTTCGACAGGGAGGGGGTCAACGCCCGGCTGGGCTGAGCATCACTGCCCCGTTCGGGTGGCGAAGACTCCGGCGAGGCAGCTGGATTTGATCTTCGTCAGCTAGCAGACTCGGCACCGGCTGACGACCGCGTCCCCCCGCGAGTTGCTGATGATCTTGACAAGCCTAGGGTGGGAGGACCGGCCCGCGTCACGCAGCCAGGGACCCGTCTGCCTAGGGGAGGTTTTCGCTGGTGTCGAACGATTCCTTCGTCCACCTGCATGTGCACACCGAGTACTCGATGCTCGACGGTGCGGCGAAGATCGCCCCCCTGTTCAAGGAGGCGGCGCGGCTGGGCATGCCCGCGGTCGGCATGACCGACCACGGCAACATGTACGGCGCGGACGAGTTCTATCAGCAGGCGGTCAAGCACGACCTCAAGCCGATCATCGGCATCGAGGCCTACGTCGCGCCGGAGAGCCGGTTCCACAAGAAGCCGGTGTTCTGGGGACAGGCCAACCAGCGTGGCTCCGACGAGTTCGGTGAAGGCGGCGACGTCTCGGGTAGCGGTTCGTACACCCACATGACGATGCTCGCCGCGAACGCGACCGGGCTGCGGAACCTGTTCAAGCTCTCGTCGCTCGCGAGCATGCAGGGCTACTACCGCAAGCCCCGGATGGACCGCGAGCTGATCTCGGAGAACCACGAAGGCATCATCGCGACCACCGGCTGCCCGTCCGGTGAGGTACAGACGCGCCTCCGGCTGGGGCAGCGCACCGAAGCGATCCAGGCCGCGTCGGACTACAAGGACATCTTCGGCGGTGAGAACTTCTTCCTCGAGCTGATGGACCACGGCCTGCCGATCGAGCGGTCGGTCCGCGAGGGCCTGCTCGAGATCGGCAAGCTGCTCGACATCCGGCCGCTGGCCACGAACGACTCGCACTACGTCACCAAGGACCAGGCCGACACCCACTCTGCGCTGCTGTGCGTGCAGGCGGGCAAGACGCTGAACGACCCGAACCGGTTCAAGTTCGACGGTGACGGCTACTACCTGAAGTCGGCCGCCGACATGCGGGAGTACTGGGACAAGGAAGTTCCCGGCGCCGCCGACTCGACGCTGCTGATCGCCGAGCGCGTGGAGTCCTACAAGGACGTCTACACGCACAAGGACCGGCTGCCGTTCTTCGAGGTCCCCGAGGGCTACGACCAGGGAACCTGGCTGCGGGAAGAGGTCGCGCGCGGTCTCAAGTGGCGGTACCCGGACGGCGTCCCGGACGAGTACTACAACGAGCGCATCGAGATCGAGCTCGACGTCATCATCGGGAAGGGCTTCCCCGCCTACTTCCTCATCGTCGCCGACCTCATCAACTACGCCCGTAAAGTCGGCATCCGCGTCGGCCCCGGCCGTGGTTCGGCCGCCGGCTCGCTGGTCGCGTACGTGCTCGGTATCACCAACCTGGATCCGATCCCGCAGAAGCTGCTGTTCGAGCGGTTCCTGAACCCCGAGCGCGTGTCCATGCCCGATATCGACATCGACTTCGACGACCGCCGCCGCGGCGAGATGATCCGCTACGCCACCGACAAGTACGGCGTCGACAAGGTCGCGCAGGTCATCACCTTCGGCACCATTAAGACCAAGGCGGCCATCAAGGACTCCGCCCGCGTCCACTTCGGCCAGCCCGGCTACGCGATCGCGGACCGGATCTCGAAGGCGCTGCCGCCGCCGATCATGGCGAAGGACATCCCGCTCTCGGGCATCGTCGACTCCAAGCACGAGCGCTACGGCGAGGCCGCCGAGGTCCGCGCGCTCGTCGAGACCGACGAAGAGTGCAAGACGATCTTCGAGACCGCCCGCGGCCTCGAAGGCCTGATCCGCAACGCCGGCGTCCACGCCTGCGCGGTCATCATGTCCTGCGACCCGCTGACCGACGCGATCCCGCTGTGGCAGCGTGACGACGGCTCGATCATCACCGGCTGGGACTACCCGTCGTGCGAGAACATCGGCCTGCTCAAGATGGACTTCCTGGGCCTGCGGAACCTCACCGTCATCGGTGACGCGATCGACAACATCAAGACCAACCGCGGGGTCGACATCGACCTCGACACCCTCGGCGTCGAAGACCCGGAGACGTACAAGCTGCTCGCCAGGGGAGACACGCTCGGCGTGTTCCAGCTGGACGGCGGGCCGATGCGGGATCTGCTGCGCCGGATGCAGCCGACGGTCTTCGACGACATCGTGGCGGTGGGCGCGCTGTACCGCCCCGGCCCGATGGGCATGAACGCGCACAACGACTACGCGGACCGCAAGAACAATCGGCAGAAGGTCAAGCCGATCCACCCGCAGCTCGAGGAGCCCCTGAAGGAGATCCTGGCCGACACCTACGGCCTGATCGTCTATCAGGAGCAGATCATGCACATCGGCCAGAAGGTGGCCGGATACACGATGGGCCGCGCGGACGTGCTCCGCCGGGCCATGGGTAAGAAGAAGAAGGAAGTCCTCGATCTCGAGTACGAGGGCTTCGAGGCCGGGATGAAGGCCAGCCCGCTGATCGACGGCGGGTTCTCGCCGGAAGCGGTGAAGGCGCTCTGGGACACGATCCTCCCGTTCGCCGGCTACGCGTTCAACAAGAGCCACGCGGCCGCGTACGGCCTGATCTCCTACTGGACCGCGTACCTCAAGGCGAACTTCACGCCGGAGTACATGGCCGCGCTGCTCACCTCGGTCGGTGACAACAAGGACAAGTCCGCGGTCTACCTGTCCGAGTGCCGCCGCCTCGGCATCAAGGTGCTCCCGCCGGACGTCAACGAGTCGGCGCTGAGGTTCGCGGCCGTCGGGGGCGACATCCGCTTCGGCATGGGTGCCGTCCGCAACGTCGGCGCGAACGTCGTCGAGTCGATCATCAAGACCCGGGCCGAGAAGGGGAAGTACTCCTCCTTCACCGACTTCCTCGACAAGTCCGAACTGGTGGCCTGCAACAAGCGGGTCATCGAATCGCTGATCAAGGCCGGCGGGTTCGACTCGCTCGGCAACTCCCGGCTTTCGATGATCCAGGTGCACGAGGACGCGGTCGAGGCCGTGGTCCCGCTCAAGCGCCAGGAGGCGATGGGCCAATTCGACCTCTTCGGTTTCGGCGGGGACGACGACGCGGAAGCCGCCGTGTCTTCTTCACCGCTCGCGCACCTGAAGTTCGGCGAGGAGGAGTACCCGCGCAAGCAGCTCCTGGCCTACGAACGGGAGATGCTCGGTCTGTACGTCTCGGCGCACCCGCTGGACGGCGCCGAGCGCATCCTGCGCAAACACGCGCCGAGGCCGATCGCCGCGATCATCGCCGACCCGCCCAAGGAAGGCGAGCTGATCATCTCCGGGCTGATCACCTCGCTGGAGCGCCGGGTCAACAAGAAGGGCGAGCCCTGGGCGATCTGCACCGTCGAGGACATGGACGCCTCGCTGGAGGTCCTGTACTTCCCGAAGTCGTACGCGATGTTCTCCGCCGACCTCATCGAGGACAACGCAGTCCTGGTCAAGGGCCGGGTGAACTGGCGCGAGGACAAGATGTCCATCTTCGGCGGCGGGCTCGTGCCGCTCGACCTGTCCGAGATCGGGAACGGCGACGAGGACCTGCCGCTCGTCCTGCTGGCCGCGGCGGAGAAGCTCGACCAGTCGGTGGTCAGCGAACTGAAGCAGACCCTGCTGGCGCACAAGGGCGAAACGCCGGTGCACCTCAAGCTGGTCGGCAAGAACCAGACGGTCTTCGCGCTCTACGACTATCCGGTCAAGGTGACGTCGATGCTGATCGGTGAGCTCAAGGGCATCCCCGGGATCGCCGCCAGCACCTGATGAGCACCTACGAACCCGATCCACGGCGCTGGAAGGCGCTCGCCGTCTCCCTCGCCGCCGGGTTCATGGGCCTGCTCGACGTCAGCATCGTCAACACGGCGCTGCCCTCGATCCAGCAGGACCTCGGCGCGTCGAGCGGCGGGATCCAGTGGGTCGTTTCCGGCTACGCGCTGGCCTTCGGGCTGGTGCTGGTCACCGGCGGCAGGCTCGGCGACGCGCTCGGCCGCCGCCGCATGTTCCTGTTCGCGCTCGCCGCGTTCGTGCTGACCAGCGCGTTCGCGGGCGCCGCGCCGAACGAAACGACGTTGATCGTCGCGCGGCTCCTGCAGGGCATCGCGTCGGGCATGATGACGCCGCAGAACAGCGGGATGATCCAGGACCTGTTCCGCGGCGCGGAGCGAGGCCGCGCGTTCGGCATGTTCGGTGCCACCGTCGGGATCTCGACCGCGGTCGGGCCGGTGCTCGGCGGCGTGATCCTCGCCGTCTTCGGTGATCCGGAAGGCTGGCGCTGGGTCTTCTACGTGAACGTGCCCATCGGGATCCTGGCATTCATCCTGGCCTTGAAATGGCTCCCGAAAGCGGAGAGACCGGCGAGAAGCCTGCGAGGCGAGATCGACTTCGTCGGCATCATGCTGCTGGGTGTCGCCGTGCTCGGGGTCCTGCTCCCGCTGATCGAATCCGAACAGGGCGGCCTCAGCAGCCTGTGGTGGCTGTTCGTCGTCGCGGTGGTCTTCGGGTTCGCGTTCGTGCGCTGGGAACGCTCGATGGTGCGGCGCGGCCGTTCGCCGCTGCTGGACACGCGGCTGTTCACCGGCACGCCCGGCTACGCCACCGGTGCCGCCGTCGGCGCGCTGTACTTCAGCGGGTTCACCGGCATGTGGCTGGTCTTCGCCATCTTCTTCCAGCAGGGCCTCGGCTACACGCCACTGCAATCAGGACTCGCCGTCACCTCCTTCGCCCTCGGCTCGGCCGCGGCAGCGGCGATCGCGGGGCGGCTGGTGCCGAAGTGGGGGCGCAAGCTCACCGTCACCGGGCTGGTCATGGTGATCGCCGGGATGCTCGCGGTCGCCTTCCTGGCCGGTCGGGATCCCGGCGCCTCGGCGGGCTGGTGGTTCGCGCTGCCGTTGCTCGTCGGCGGGATCGGCGGCGGCATGGTCATCTCGCCCAACACCACGCTGACCCTGGAATGCGTGCCGACGTCGATGGCGGGCGTGGCCGGGGGCGCGCTGCAGACCGGGCAGCGGATCGGCACCGCGATCGGCACGGTCGTCCTGGCCTCGGTCTTCCACGCGGTACTGGGCGCGAACGGTGGTTATCCGTCGGCGCTGACCGCGGCGATGCTGTGCGCCGCCGCGTTGACGTGCTCGGCGCTCTTACTCGCCGTGATCGAACTCCGCGCGCGCCGGAATCGGCGTTTGCTCACTGAGCGGGAGGAAGCCGACAGGGCTGCCGCCGACAGTCAACGCGGCTGAGTCATCCGCGCCCGTCACTGACTACGGTCGGCGAGACCGAATGCTCCATCCGAGTGACTGAAGTAGCCAAGCTCTGGTGCTACTCAGAGCAACCGGGTACACCTTACGGTGCCTTCACTGCGGTGTCTTGGCTACCGACAGTGGTATTTCTGTCGATCGATCGGGGATGGATCGATCGGCTGGAGCGATCGTGGCGAGTCCGGAGTTTCAGGAATGGACACCCACGGTCACGAGCCGGTGGACGGCCGTCGGCGTCCGCGGGGGACCGTTCGGCGGCACCCGGCTCACCACCACTGACCAGCCGAGTCCCGGTGAAGCAATCGCGCGGGTGGGTCCGTGCGGGGACGCCTGGGGAGGTGCACCCGGCCCGGACCCACCCGCCGCGCGTTTCTCCGAGTGTGTGAACCGCTTCCGGCTGCGAAGATCTTCGCGAGTTCGAGATTGCGAGGAGCACCCATGGCGGAGAGTTCTGAGGGGCGGAATCGCCTGCGGGTCTGGTACCGGCCCATGAAGATGCGGGATTCCGGTGAAGGCCACCGGGTGGCGACGCCGCTGGAGCTGTTGTTCGACCTGTGTTTCGTGGTCGCCGTCGCGCAGGCCGCGGCCGGTCTGCACCACGCCATCGCCGAGAACCACATCGGGCACGGGGTGCTCAGCTTCGCGATGGTGTTCTTCGCGATCTGGTGGGGCTGGCTGAACTTCAGCTGGTTCGCGTCGTCGTTCGACACCGACGACGTCCTGTATCGGCTGGTCACGATGGTGCAGATCGCCGGCGGGCTGACCGTGGCGGCCGGCGTCTCGTCGGCCTTCGAAGGCGACTTCACGATCATGGTGATCGGCTACGTCCTGATGCGGCTGGCGATGGTCGTGCAGTGGCTGCGCGCCGCGCGGACCGATTCGCAGTGCCGTCCGGCCGCGTTGCGGTACGCCATCGGCATCACGATCGTCCAGATCCTGTGGATCGTCCGCCTCGGCCTGCCGGAGTCCCTGGCCCTGCCGTCGTTTTTCGTGTTCCTGCTGGCCGAGCTCGCGGTCCCGCTGATCGCCGAACGCCGACGGCCCACCGGCTGGCACCCGCACCACATCGCCGAACGCTACGGCCTGTTCACGATCATCGTGCTGGGTGAATCCATCCTCGGCGCGACCACGGCGGTCAAGGAGGGGCTGGACGAAGGCGAGCACACCGGCAGCCTGATCTCCCTCGCCGCCGCGGGACTCGTGCTGGTCTTCTCTCTGTGGTGGCTGTACTTCGACCAGCCGGGGCACGCCCGCCTCGAAAAGGCGAAGAACCTGTTCACCGTGGCGAGCTGGGGTTATGGGCACTACCTGATCTTCGCGTCGGCGGCCGCCCTCGGCGCCGGTCTCGAGGTCGCGGTCGACTACGACACCCACACCGGGCACGTCGCCTCGCTGCCCGCAGCCATGGCGACGACCGTGCCCGTCGCGATCTACCTGCTGAGCGTCTGGCTGATGCACATCGGGCCGACCAACGAATGCCGCCCGATCGCGATCGGCTTCCCGGTGACCGCGGTGCTCGTGCTCGCCGCGTCGTTCACGCCGGCGCCCATCCACATCACCGCCGGGCTCGCCGCCGCCCTCGTCGTGCTGACGGTCGTCGCGACGCACGGGGAGCCGATCCCGGGTGAACGCAAGATCGACGCAGGTCAGAGCATCGGCGCGAAAAAAGGGACCCCCCTGTAAACGCCGGTTTCGGGCCGTGTAATGTTCTCTTCGTCGCCAGGGAAACCGAGCGGCCGCCGGGAACACGAACCAAGCTCCCACCAGATGGTGGTAGAGTGGGTGGTCCCGAAACGGAGAGGTAACCAGACCCCCGCTGAAACGGCAGTTTCAAGCAGGTGTAGGGTGAGCTCCGAACAAAAGCCAAGAAATAACTGCTTCGGATAAGGCCGGGTTTTGCTCGGTGCGATTCGGGGTGTGTTGCTTGAGAACTCAACAGTGTGCTAGTGAACTAAGCCAGTAGAGCTTATGTATTTGAACCTCGTTTGAGGTTCCTTTGAGAGCAAGTATATTGCCTCGATCAAATTT
>NZ_JAJPWO010000032.1:0-10176 GCF_046549075.1 Amycolatopsis sp. lyj-84 | reverse complement strand
GAGTGGCAAAGAGGGTTAGAACCCTCTTTGCCACTCACGACCCCATCCGCAAAGCGTGCATATGGGTATCAATCAGACATTTACCCGGCTAAATGTGTCCCGTGTGGACAGTCAGGGTGCGGCCGGTCCAGATCCGCGATGCTGAAGGCTCCCTTCACCGCATCGAACGCGGCGAAGGGAGCCTTCAGTCCGGCACGACCCTCCCGCGAACACGACACGTTTGCCCTTCCCCTCAATAGAACCGTCCTTACCACTCACGAGGTGGTCAGCGCACTCGGTCGTAGACCACCGCCATCTCCCCCAGCTCCCCGACCTCCTGATAGGCCAGCGCCCACTTCGAAGCCGGCAGCCCGTCGACGAAAAGCCGCTGTCCGCCGCCGGTGATCTCGGGGCAGATCATCAGGTACAGCCGGTCGATCAGGTCGTCCGCGAGCAGGGCCTTGATGACGCTCGCGCTGCTGTTGACCAGGATGTCGCCCTCGCCGTTCGCCTTGAGGCCGGCGATGACGTCGGCGACGGGGGCGTTCACGACGCGGGCACGGTCCCAGGGCGCTTCGGTCAGGGTCGTGGAGAAGACCACCTTCTCCGCGTCGGTGAGCCATTTCGCGTAGGCGCGGTCACGTGGGTCGGCGTTCTCGTCGGCGGCGATGGCCGGCCAGAAGCCCAGGAATCCCTCCGCGTTCAGTCTGCCGAGTACCGCGGTCGTCGCCTTGTCGTGAATGCGGGCGAGGTGACCGCGGGCGACGTCGGTGGTGGCGTACGGGACGATCGCGCCCATGTCACCGGGGCCGCCGGGGCCGCTGTAGTGACCGTCGAGGGTGAGGGCGATGTTCGCGGTGACGCGGCGGCCGGTCGTGTTCGTCATGGTGTTCGGTCCTTTTCCTGAGTGAGGTGCTTGGCGAGGTTGTCGAGTACCTGGCCCCAGCCGGTTTCGATCCCGGCGATGAACGGGACGGCCTCGACGGTGGTTTCGGTGACGCGCAGGTCGAGCCTCAGCCGGGTCCCGCCCGGCGCGTCGGTGAACTTCAGGTCGTAGTGACCGGTGAAGAAGGTCTCCCCCTTGGCGTCCAGCACCGAGAGATCGAACTCGAGGTGTTCGAGTCCGGTCGCGGCGTGGACCTTGCCCGCGGAGCGATACCGCCCCTCCGCGTCGCGGTAGTCGAGGACGGCACGTCCGCCCGCCCACGGCTCGATGACGCAATCGGTGACGGTCATCGACGGCGGCGCCCACCAGGCCGCGAGCAGCGCGGGCTCGGTCCACCGCCGCCAGACGGCGTCCCGCGGCGCGGCCAGCAGGCGGTCGAACGAGAACGCCCGTCCGTCGGCCCACCGGTCGCGATCCGCGGCCGCGGAGTCCGCGCCGATCGCGGCCTGATAGCGCGTGAGGACATCCCGCTCGCCCTCGTTCGCCTCGATGGTCGCGATCAGCTCCCGCAGCCGTCCGCCGAAGTCCTTCAGCGGAGCCGCCTCCACCGCGTAGACGCGACGCTGCCCGAGCGGGAAGACCGTCACGAGACCGGCGCGGGCGAGGGTCTGCAGGTGCTTGGTGGTCTGCGGTTGCCGCAGGCCGGTCAGCTCGGCGAGCTCGCCGACGGACCGGGGCCGCTCGGCGAGAAGCTCGACGATGCGCCACCTCGCTCCGTCTCCCAGTGCTGCTGCGATCTGCTCCATGCCCAGAAGTATTCACTCAGAAGAATATTCTTGTCAAGGAATATATTGGATCCGGAACTCCAGCAGGCTGCGCTGCTCGGTCAGGGTGGTCACGGAGTCGAAGACCAGACCGTGCGCGCCTGCGAGGTCACGAAGCTCGTCGAGACGCCGCTCGCGGCCGCCGTAGAGCACGAGCATGACCAGGTCCCACTCGGTCTGGGCCCCGAGTCCGCCGACGGCCTCGATCACGAGGACGCGCCCTCCCGGACGGACGGCCTCGGCGCAGCGGGCCAGGACGCGGTGGGCGTGCTCGTCGTCCCAGTCGTGGAGGATGTCGGACAGCAGATAGGCGTCCGCGCCCGGCGGGAGCGGGTCGAAGAAACTGCCCGCGGTCACCTCGACCCGGTCTTCGAGCCCCTGCTCGCGCAACTCCTTCTCGGCACCGGCCGCGGTGGGCGCGAGGTCGACGAGATGGCCGCGCACCGAGGGGTTGGCCGTCAGGATCGCGGCGAGCAGGCTGCCGTGGCCGCCGCCGACGTCGACGATCGTGCCGAAGCGGGACCACTCGAAACCGGCGACGAGCCCCGGGATCTGCGCGCTGAACCGCTGCGTCATCTGCCGGTCGAACGACTCCCGCAGGCGGGGATGTTCGGCGAGATCGGCCCAGAAGTCCTTGCCGTAGCGGCGGATGTAGCCCGCCTGGCCGGTGGCGACGCTGTGCGCGAGCTCGATGAACGCCAGTTCGCCTCGCCCGCCGGCGGCCTCCATGTCCAGGAGCCCCGCGAGGCCGTTCCCCGCATCGGCGCGGAGGTTCGCGCCGTAGTCGGTGGTGCGGTAGCCGTTCGATGTCCGTTCCAGGACACCGAGAGTGGTGAGGTGACCCAGCAGCAGTTCGAGCGCTAGCGGGGACTGGCCGAGTTCGGCCGCCAGGTCACCGGCGCCCGCGCCGTCGCCGTCGCCGTCGCCGTCGCCGGACAGCCTGTCCGGCAGACCGAGGGTGACCGCGACCCGCAATGCCATCGGCGTCGCCAGCCCGGCCAGTCGGAGGAGTTCGTTCCTGTCGTTGTCATGGTTCGCCACGAAGATTCACTGTGGCAGGGCGGTCAAGCCAAAATCTCCCGCACCGCGACGATCAGGCGGTCGATTTCGTCCTCGGTGTTGTAGCCGTGCGGCGAGATCCGGAGTCCGCCGGATCTCGCCGAGCACGCGATCCCCCGCGCCTTGAGCCGTTCCGCCAGCAACGGGATCGGAAGTCCGTCCACCCGAACGGACACGATTCCCGAACGGTGCCCGATGGCGCGTTCGGAAAGCACCGTCGCGCCGATCTCGGCGAACCCGTCGCGAACCCGTTCGCAGAGACCGTCCACATGCGACCAGATCTCTTCGATTCCCACGGACAGCAGCAGGTCAATCGAGGTCCCGAGGGCGAGGATCCCGGCGACGTTCGGCATCCCGCCTTCCAGCCGCCGGGCGCTGTCGTCCGGCACGTAGTCCAGGTTGTCCCAGTCCTCCCGATGGACAACGGAGTTCCAGCCCGGCTCCAGTGGCCGCAGCAGGTCCAAACAGGACTCCCGCACATAGAGCACGCCGCAGCCCTGCGGCCCCAGCAGCCATTTGTGCCCGTCGGCCATCGCGAAGTCGACGCCCCACTCCTCCAGCCGGGCCGGAATCACACCGAGCCCCTGGATGACGTCGACACAGAAGAGCGCGCCCGCCTCCCGGCACACCCGGCTCAGCGCGGCGAGATCGACCTGCCGGCCGTGCCCGAACTGAACCCAGCTGGTCACCACGAGTTTGGGCGGCGGGCCCGCCGCGATCGCCTCGGCGAAGGCCTCGGTGGTGAGCCCGCCGCGCACACGATCCACCACCACACCGCGATCGGCGAGCGCGAGCCACGGATACAGCGTGGACGGGAACTCGAAGTCCGGGATGACGACGCGGTCGCCCGGCGACCAGTCGAGGCCGTTCGCGACGAAACCGAGGCCGGTACTGGTGTTCTTCACGAACGCGACGTCACGGGACGGCACCCCCATCAGCGTCGCCGCCGACGCGCGGGCCCGTTCGATCGCCGCACTGTGCGCGGCGTAGGTGAACTCGCCGTCCAGTGAGACCTCGACGGCTTGCCGGTGCATGGCCTCCACCGACGACGTGGGCAGCGGGCAGATCCCGGCGTGATTGAGGTAGGCCCAGCGGTTCACGGCGGGGAACTGGTCGCGCGGCAGCGGAGTCATCGGACCCTCCCTAAGTGAACACCGTGTCCACTTCGTTGGATCCGAAGCTAGCCGACAACCGGTCACCGTGTCCACTTACGGCGTCAACGTCCTCCCGGTGAGGCTCGCGGTCTCCACGGCCTCGACGTAGCTGCGCGCGACCTCGGCCGCCGGGGTGCCTCCATCCGGTTCGCCGAGCGCGGCGAGCGTTTCGCTCACCCAGCCGGGGCTGACGGCGTTGACACGGAGGCCGCGCGGCAGTTCGCGGGCCGCGGCGGCGACGAACGCTTCGAGGCCGGTGTTCGTCAAGACGCCGAACGCGCTGCCGCGCAACGTCTCCGGGATCCGTCCCGCGGTCAGCGTCACGGAACCGCCGTCCGGCAGGTGCGGGATCGCGTGCCGCACCAGGAACACCTGGCCGAGCAGTTTTCCCTGCAGCCCTTGGACGAACTCTTCGTCGGTGCCGCCGTCTACGGGGACGAGCGAGCCGCTCCCCGCGCAGCACACGACGTGCTCGATCCCCGGTTCGGCGGTGAACACCGCGTCGAGGGTGCCGGGCCGTTCGACGTCCACTTCGACTTCGCCGGAGCGGGACGCGGCGAGCACGGTGTGCCCGCGTGCGGTGAGGGCTTCGGAGACCGCGGCCCCGATCGTTCCGGTGGCACCGACCACGAGGATCTTCATCGGCGTTCTTCCTTTCAAGGTCGGGTGAAGGGTTCTGTTTCGTACGCCCGGTGCAGCGACGCGACGAACGACGGCGCCGCCGGCAACGGCGTCTCGCCGATCCGGTGCACCGCGATCCCCGGCGTCCACGAGTTCATGACCACCACGCCCGCCAGGTCCGGCAGATCGGCGAGGGTGACCTCCTGGACCCGCTGTGGCACTTCCAGTCGCCGTCGCAGGATGTCCATCGTGGTGCCCCGCAGCAGACCGGCGTCGGGCCACACCACCGTATCGCCGTCCCAAAACGCCAGGTTCCAGATCGTAGCCTCGCTGAGCCTGCCTTGGCGGTCCGTGAACGCGGCGTCGTCGAACCCTTCGGCCACGGCCTGACGCCGGAAGTACGTCTTCGCCGTCTCACCGGTGTGCTTGATCGACGGCAGCAGGCGTTCGTGCTCGACGACCGTCAGCTTCAGCGGGCCTTCGGGACCGGACGCCGGAGGCCGGGTACGAACGAGGACTTCGAGATCGCCCGGCAGGTGGATCGTCACGGTCAGGGAGACGTCGGCCGGGCCGGACTCCAGCGCCGTGCGCAGGTACGAGCGGATCCGGTCGTCGGGGACCGCACTGCCGAACAGCTCCAGGGACGCGGTCCTCAGCCGGTCCAGGTGCAGGTCGAGACCGCGGACCCGGCCGTCGCGCACCTGCATGGCCGTGAAGTGGGCGAAGCCCGCGAAGGCGAGAGGCGCCAGATCCCCGGCGGTCGCCGTCCGCCCATTCCGCTGCGCCACGAAAGCACTCATGCCACCCACCGTAATCGCGTTTCGCGGGAGTCACGCACGGACGGTCGTGATGCCGGGAATGGACTTCAGCTCGCCGAGCAGCATCGCGCTGACCGCGACCGGATAGTCGTCGAGCGCGTACGACTTCCCGGCGAGCTTCACCCGGACCGGGGTTTCCCCCTTGTGCGCCAGCAAGGCCTGCTTCAGTTCCAGGACCGCGTCCTCGGTCAGCTTCTCGGCGGTCGCGTGCAGGGTGAGGGGCGGCTCCTCGTCACCCGCCGCGGAAAGGTCGAGCGGCATCAGCCCGCCGCCGAACACGGACATCTTGTCCTCACGCCAGTTCACCCGGCCGCTGACGCGGACGGCGTTGTCCTCGGCCAGATCCGCCACGAACAACGCGTAGGCCTTGGGAAAGAACAGCACTTCGAGCGCGGCGTCCAGATCTTCGATCGTGCAGATGGCCCACGGCTCGCCCTTCTTGTTCACCCGCCGCTCCAAGGAGGTGACGATCCCGGCGACGACGAGATCCCCTTCCCTGGGCGGATTGTCGAGGATCGCCGCGATCGGGCGCGGCGCGTGTTTGCGCAGGAGACGTTCCGCCCCGTCGAGCGGATGCGCGGAGACGTACAGACCGAGCATTTCCCTTTCGTGCGCGAGAAGTTCCTTGCGCGGCCACTCCTGGACATCGAACCTGAGGTGAGCGAGCGGCGAGGTGTCCTCTTGGCTCTCCTCGCCCGCACCGAAAAGATCGAACTGGCCCATCGCCTGCTTGCGTTTCAACGGCACCACGGCGTCCACCGCGTCCTCGTGTACGCGCAGGATCGAGAGCCGCGTGTGCCCGAGCGAGTCGAACGCGCCCGCCTTGGCCAGGGATTCGATGACCCGTTTGTTGCAGGCCACCAGTTCCGACTTGCCGAGGAAGTCGGTGAACGACGCGTACTTCCCTCTTTCCCTTCGCGTCGCGATGATCGAGTCGACGACGTTCGCGCCGACGTTGCGCACCGCGCCCAGCCCGAACCGGATCGCGTCTCCCACCGCCGAGAACCGGAGTCCTGATTCGTTGACGTCCGGCGGCAGCACCTTGATCCCCAGCCGACGGCATTCCGAGAGGTAGACCGCCGACTTGTCCTTGTTGTCCCCCACCGAAGTCAGCAGGCCCGCCATGTACTCCGCCGGGTAGTTCGCCTTCAGGTACGCGGTCCAGTAGCCGACGAGGCCGTAACCGGCGGCATGGGACTTGTTGAACGCGTACCCGGCGAACGGGAGGATCGCGTCCCACAGCGCCTGCACGGCTTCGAGGGAGAACCCGTTGGCGACCATGCCGTCCCGGAAACCCTCGAACTCCCTTTCCAGTACCTCTTTCTTCTTCTTGCCCATCGCCTTGCGCAGCACGTCGGCACGGCCCATGGAATAGCCGGCGACGTCACGCGCGATCCGCATGATCTGTTCCTGGTACACGATCAGGCCGTGGGTCTCGGCCAGGATCTCGCGCAGCGGCCCGGCCAGCTCGGGATGGATCGACTCGATCGGCTGCCTGCCGTTCTTGCGGTCCGCGTAGTTGTTGTGCGTGTTCATCGCGATGGGGCCGGGCCGGTACAGCGCGTTCACCGCGATGATGTCGCCGAAGCCGGTCGGCCCCATGCGGCGCAGCAGATCCCGCATCGCGCCGCCGTCGAGCTGGAAGACGCCGAGGCTGTCGCCGCGGGCGAGCAGTTCGTAGGTCGCCGGATCCTCGACACCGAGCGTGTCGAGGTCGATCTCCTCGCCGCGGTTGTCCTTGATGTTGTCCAGCGCGTCGCCGATGACGGTGAGGTTGCGCAGGCCGAGGAAGTCCATCTTCAACAGGCCGATGGCCTCGCACGACGGATAGTCCCAGCCGGTGATGACCGCGCCGTCGTCCCGCCGCCACAACGGGATCGCGTCGAGCAGCGGTTCACTCGACATGATGACGGCACAGGCGTGCACACCGGCGTTGCGGATCAGCCCTTCGAGCCCCCTGGCGGTCTCGAAGATCTTCGACGCCTCGCCGTCGCCTTCCAGCAGCGCGCGGACTTCCGCCGCCTCGGCGTACCGTTCGTGATCCGGCTCGACGATCCCGGCGAGCGGGATGTCCTTCGCCGCGACCGGCGGCGGAAGTGCCTTGGAGATCCGGTCCGCGATCGCGTACCCGCTCTGTCCATAGTGGACGCGGGCGGAGTCCTTGATGGCCGCTTTGGTCTTGATGGTGCCGAAGGTGATCACCTGCGCGACGTGTTCGGCACCGTACTTGTCGGTGGCGTAACGAATCATCTCGCCGCGGCGCCGGTCGTCGAAGTCCATGTCGATGTCCGGCATGGAGACCCGTTCGGGGTTGAGGAACCGCTCGAAGAGCAGGCCGAGGTCGATCGGGTCCAGGTTGGTGATGCCGAGCGCGTACGCGACGAGCGAACCCGCGGCCGAGCCGCGGCCGGGCCCGACCCGGATTCCGACCTCGCGGGCGTGCCTCATCAGGTCGGCGGTGATCAGGAAGTACGCAGGGAAGCCCTTTTCGGCGATCACGCCGATCTCGAAGTCGGCTCGGGCGACGTAGGCGTCAGGAACGCCGCCCGGCAACCGCCACCGCAGCCCGTCCGCGACCTCTTTGCGCAGCCAGGATTCCTCGTCGTGTCCTTCGGGCACCTCGAAGACCGGCATGCGGTCGAGATGGCGATAGACGTCGTCGTAGGACTCGATCCGCTCGGCGATGAGGAGGGTGGAATCCGCCGCACCCGGGACTTCGGCGTCCCAATACCGGCGCATCTCCTCCGCGGACTTGAGGTAGTAGCCGTCGCCGTCGAACTTGAACCGGCCGGGATCGTCGAGGGTCTTGCCGGACTGGACGCACAGCAGCGCGGAGTGCGCGGCCGCCTGATCCTGAGTGACGTAGTGCGAATCGTTGGTGGCCAACGGTTTCAGATCGAGGCGGCGTCCGATGTCCAGTAAGCCGTCCCGCACGGATCGCTCGATGGGGAGGCCGTGGTCCATCAGTTCCAGGAAGAAGTCGTCCGCGCCGAAGATGTCGCGGTAGTCCGAAGCCGCCTGGATCGCCTCGTCCGGCTGGCCGAGCCGGAGCCTGGTCTGCACCTCGCCGGACGGGCAGCCGGTGGTGGCGATGATGCCTTCGTGGTGCCGGGCGAGGAGTTCGCGGTCCATCCGGGGTTTGCGGTAGTAGCCCTCCAGGCTGGCCGAAGAGGACAGCCGGAACAGGTTCCGCAGCCCGGCCGCGTTCTCCGCGAGCATGGTCATATGCGTGTAGGCACCGCCGCCGGAGACGTCGCCGCCGTCGCCGCGCCGTCCCCAGAACACCGGTTTCTTGTGGAAACGCGACTCGGGCGCGAGGTACGCCTCGATGCCGATCACCGGCTTGAGCCCGGCGAGGACGGACTGCCGGTAGAACTCGTCGGCGCCGTACATGTTGCCGTGGTCGGTCATGCCGACGGCGGGCATGCCGAGCCGCCGGGCCTCGGCGAACAGCGGCGCGATCTTGGCCGCGCCGTCGAGCATCGAGTATTCGGTATGAACGTGCAGGTGCACGAAGGAGTCCACCGGTCACTCCCCACGGTTGTACGATTCCGGTCCGACGCGGCGATTGGACCCAAGGCGCACAGGCACTGTCCAACAAGCGACACGCGGCGGGCGACAACCGGAAGTTGTAAGGAGTGCACAGTGGAGCTGGACCTGGGCGCGGTCCGCGCGTTCGTCGCGGTGGCCGAGGACCGGTACTTCGGCGAGGCGGCGATCCGGCTGGAGGTGAGTCAGCAGGCGATCTCCAAGCGGGTCGCGAAACTCGAGGCGGATCTCGGCGTGCGGCTGCTGTCGCGGACACGCGGAGGCGCCGAGCCGACCGAGGACGGCGAAGAGTTCCTCAAGCACGCTCGCGCGCTGATCAGTCTCGCGGACCAGGCCGTCGAACGGCTGCACGGCAGGCGCCGCCCCTTGCGCGTCGACGTCCTCGGCACACGGCTGGCGACGATGGAGGTGATCCGGGCGTTCCACGCCGAGCACGACGACGAACTGGAGCTCGTCACGCCGGGATTGGGTGCGGTGCGCCGGTCGATGCTGCCCGAGACGGTCGATGCCGCCTTCGCCCGCGTCAACACCGTGACGGACCCCGCGATCGGCCGTACGCCCGCTTATCTGGAACCGGCGAACCTGCTGGTCGGGCGGCGGCATCCGCTCGCACGGCGGCGGCGGGTCGCGATGGCGGACCTCGCCGGCCTCACGGCCTGGATGCCGTACAACGCGCGGGCCAGCGAATGGGCGGAGTTCTGGCAGGAACTGTGCCCGGCGTTCGGCGTCCTCGTCGACACCGACGGCCCGAACTTCGGGCTGGAGCACCACATCGAGGTGCTCAGCGAGTCGAAGGACCGCCTGGGTTTCGTCGGCGCGAAGATGCACGTGCCCTGGCATCCGGACGTCGTCCAGATCCCGCTCGTCGACCCGACGCCGGTGTACCCGTTCTCGCTGCTGTGGCGGCACGAGAACCGGCACCCGACGCTGCCGCTGCTGATCGAGCACGTCCGGTCCGGCTACCGGCCCTTCGACGCCGAGCGGCAATGGCTCCCGATGGCGGACCGGGCGGCGATGAGCTCCTAGTGGGCCTCACTCAGCGAAGGACGCCTTCGGATCAGCGGATGCCCCCAATGCGGCATTGGGGACGCTGGGTGTCCCCAATGCCGCATTGGGGGCAATGCCTCGAGGTCGTTGCCTCGGAACGGCAACAGAATCGGACAGGGACGTCCAAGCTGATCGCGGAGTCGTGAGTGGTGATTCACCTGTTGCGAAGATTTCCGGCCAGCCATGCTCCCGCTCGATGCGATGCAGTAGTACCGAGTCGGTGACTTCGTTCTGTCGCT
>NZ_JAJPWO010000031.1:0-11601 GCF_046549075.1 Amycolatopsis sp. lyj-84 | reverse complement strand
ACGGATATCGCTATCTTGCTGCCGAGCGCCTGGAGGCCGTCCGGCCTGAGGACTTGCCCGGCGAAAAGGGGCCCTTTCGGCATATCTTGCTCCGCTGGGTGGCAGAGGCCGTGATCGATCAAGACGGGATTCGGCGACCACATGCAAGAGGTGCTCTGTGTCGGAAGCCGCGGGAAGTGGTCGACGGGCGGCGGGCTGAGCGGGTCGGTTACGCGGGCCAGCTGGCGACGGTCACGGCCGGTATACCGGGGGGGCGCGGCCGGATTCGGAGCATCTGCAAGACGTGCTCTGGTCGTCGACGGCGGCGAGATGGTGTCGGGGAGGAGGCGTGGTGCGGGCATGAAAAAGGCCCGCCGCTTGGCTCCGGCGGGCCTCGTCGGGGAGGACGGTTAGGTGAGCCACCCGATGCCATGGCCGCCGTGTTCGCGTTCGCCTTCCGACCGGCTAACTCGATAGCCCGGGTCCTGGAGAGCGCGAGCGGGTGCGACGACGAGATCGGACGGCAGGACGTTCGAGCGGGGCCGGACGACTCGACGGCTGAACAGAGCACCGGAGAACCTGCCCGGCTTCTCGACAAGGCGAATCTTGGTCCAACCCTGCCGCTCGTAGTACGCGTGCAGGTCGCTGGCCGTCCGCCACACGTCGAATCGAACTTCCTCGACGGGCGGCACAGCGGTGTACAGCGCGAACTTTAGGAGGAGAGCCCCAAGGTTCTGCCCTGAAGCCGCGGGATCGGTGGCCAGCTTCGCGAGATAAAGCGCCGGCGTCTCCTGCTCGGCTGGCGTCCAAAAGTCTGCGTCAGCATCGGTGAACGTGATGGTTCCGAGCGGACGCCCGGTCTCGTCGTCTCGCATCAACCACGTGCGCCCGGCCGCGACGACGTCGGCCAGCTGCTCCTGCTTCTGGCCGAAGTTGTGCCACTGGTCGCTTCCGCGAGCCTTCAACCACTTGGCACGCGCGTTCAGCAGCTCCAGGACGTCATCGACGTCACCATGCTGGGCAAGGTTGATTGCCTTCATCCTGGTCACTTTTCCACCTCATAAGTGATCTGCCAGCGATCGCTGGGAAACGCGGACGCCATCAACCGGATGGGCTGATCACTGGACGTGAAGCTCACGCGGTCATGGCGAATCACGGGCAGTCCGTTCGGAATGTCCAGGTCGGAGATCTCCCGGGTGTGTGGTCGACGAGACCGGATGCAATCACGGTGTCGGACCATCTCGAGCCCGTGCTCCCGGAGGACATGACGGCCTCCGCGCTTGATGTCGGTGGGATCCGCGATCGCGGTTCCTTTGACCAGCTCGAACGGGAAGAAGCTGTCGCAAATGGCGTACGGCGTGCCGTCGATGGTGCGCATTCGTCGACGAGCAAGGACGAGTTCGCCGTCGTCGAGCGCGAGAGCTGCGCGGGTATCGAGGCTGGGAATGATCGTCTCGACCCTGATGTGCTGGTAGGGCTGTCCGCCCTGCTGCCGTACGGCGTCGTCGAACGCATCCCTTCCCCGGTCGTCCGCTTCGAGCACGTACATGGGCAGCTCGTAGCGCTTGAGCCTGAACACCTTCGTTCCGCGGCGACCGTCCGACACGAGGTAGCCGTCCTGGTGAAGGACCTTGAGCGCGTCTCGGATGACGGTCTGGCTGACGCCGTACTGCTCTGCCAGCTGTGGGTACGTCGGCAGAGGATCACCGTGTTTCAGCTCCCCGCTGTCGATCTTCTCGGCCCACTCGGCCGCGATCCGTTGCCCTGCTCCGGACGCCATGTTCAGCCTTTCGTTGGGGGAATTTTTGGCCGTCTACCAGCCGAAACACGTTTCCCGTACATGGAATATACCGAAAACCCTTGCTGATCATCCCGCGACACGGCTAGAGTCACCCGTACATCCCATGCATGGAAAGTGTGGGACACACGGAAACCGAGGACCGGCAGGGCCGGACCCCACATCGAGGGAGATCACGATGGCGAACGACGTCAGCAACCTGCAGATCGATCAGGCGGCGAGCTTCGCGGGCATGGCGTTCCTGGGCTGCACCCCGCGCATGAAGTTCGGTTCGGAGAACCAGCAGGACATCACGAAGGACGGCCGGTTGAAGTGGGACCTCGAAATCCTCTGCGGCGTCCGTAACCAGCTGCAGCAGAAGGTCGAGAACCGGGTGTTCAAGGTCGGGATGTCCAGCCGCTCGAACCCGGGTGAGGGCTTCGAGATGTTCGACAAGTGCGAATTGCGCGATTTCACCGTGGGTGTGAGCGAGAAGCAGCGTCGGCACGAGAACGGCGCGAAGGAGCTCACGGGCGTGAGCGTGTGGTTCACCGCGTCGGAGATCGTCCGCGTCGGTGAGTCCGTGACGGCTGAGGCTGCCTGATCATGGCCGTCAAGACGAGCCCGTTCGAGCGGGTGACCGAAGCCAAGTCGCTGCTGGAGCGGGCGATCGCTGAGGTCCAGGACTTCGGCAAGGACCGGATCTTGCAGGACGTCTACCACGACGTTCTGAACGCGTACGGGCGTGTGTGCGCGTCGCAGGTCGAGGTTCGCAACCGTGATCGGAAGGCGGACTGATCATGGCGTCGCGGGTTGAGTCCGGTGTCCGGGCGGTGATCACCACGGTTGTCGGCCTGATCGGCGGCGCGATCGGGTTCGTGCACACGCGGACGTGGGCCGAGCAGAACGGGCAGCACGGCTTGGTGGCCTGGGGCATCGCCGTGGTGATCGAGTCGATGGTGGTCGTGGCGGGGCTTGAGTTGCGGCGCCGCTACGGCCACGGTCCGCTCGTGGTGCTGGTGCTGGCGTTCCTGTTCCAGATGGCCGCCCAGGTGTCGAGCGCTCGGGACACGCTGGCGGGCTGGCTGCTCGCCGCGACTCCGGCGCTGGGGTTCCTGGTGATCGTGAAGTTCGCGCTTCGGGCCGCTGCCGACTCGGCTGGGGAGAAGCCGCGGGAAGACCTGCCGCGTCCGGAGTCCGTTGTGGAGGTTCCGACGCAGGTCACGCCGTTGCCGGAGTCGGTTGTTGAGGCGGAGGTTCGGGAGATCGAGCCGGTGCCGACGTCCATTGAGGACAAGAAGCCTGAGCCGGTTGGCGCTGGCTGGGGCTCTACAGGGAACGGGTGGTGATGACGGTGTTGCGCAGGTTCGGCGGGAAGGTCCACGCGGGACGCATGGGGTTCTGGAGCGGGAAGTTCACGGCGCTGTGCGGCCTGGTGGTGCCCAGGAACGAGACGAAGGGTGTGTGGTTCGCGAATCGCCCGAGTTGCGGTGCGTGCCGGGCGTTTCGTGAATCGGGGATGTGATGGCGAAGTACGTGGCACCGGTACGTCTGAGCAAGTCGAGAGGAAGGGAGTAGGAGATGGCGATCGCAGCAGTGGCCCCGGCAGGGCGAAGCCGTGTTCGAGGGACCGCGAAGGGCGCGAACTTCCAGCCCAAGCGTGTCCGGAAACAGATCCGGAAAGGACTGATCCGGGCGGCCGTGACGAACAAGATCGCGGACGTGAAGGTGAGCGCGAAGGAACGGGCGCAGTTCTACCGCCAGCTGCGGGAGCTCAAGCAGCGGCGCCGGACGATCGCGGCCGAGTTCGCCCGGCTGTCCACGATGGTCGACGGCCTTCAGCGCGGGGTGTATCACGTCGAGGACCGGTACCCGGGTGTGAGTGCCGGACTGCTGGAAGAGGCGTCGTTGCTGGTCAAGACGGCACGAGCCGCGGTGAGTTCGACGGCGGACGAGATGCAGGCGTTCAGCCGCCGCAAGGTGTACTTCACTGAGGCGGTGGCGGCATGACCACGTTGCGGGCCGAAGTCGACGAGATCGATGTTCAGGTCGAGAGGATCCACAAGCTGGTCGAGGGCGCGGCCCGGATCGATCCGGAGCTGGCCGCCGGTATGGCCACCACGATGAGTCTCGGCAACGTTCAGCGCGCGATCGATCGGGCTTCCGCTGTGTGCGAAGACGTCGATTGGGCAGTACGCGATTCGCTGCGCAATAAGTAGCAATTCCCGCAGGTCGGGGCCCCAATTCCGAATTCGTGCCGGGCCCCGACCATGCCAAAAACCCTTTGAAACCAATGAATCCGGGCGCTGAGAGCGCACAACGGGAGGTGAGCAGCGATGAGCAGCACCAAGACCAATGTCATCGGCTGGACCCTGAACGCGCTGTTCAGCGTCGCCGGATGGCTGATCGTGTGGGCGGCGAAGTGGCTGGCGAAGCTCGGGCTGTGGAGCCTGATGCAGGCTGCATCGCACCCGCGTACCTCGCTCACGCTGGGCGGCGTCGGCGGGCTGGTGTGGCTGATCGGCTGGCAGTGGGTCGCGGGGATCGTCGGCCTGGTCCTGCTCACTGGCTCGACGTGGAAGGCGGCGCACCGAGCGTCGTTCGAGGCGACCGTGGAGCGCTGGCTCCGGTCGTGGTTCCGCCGCTGGTGGGCGTACCGGCGCCGCTGGGAGAAGGTCATGACCCGCTGCGGCCTGGCCGTCGACGTCGGCGGTGAGACCCACCTGCCCAAGGTTCGCAAGGTCTCCTCGGGCCGCTACTGGGACCGGCTCACGGTGAAGATGCAGGTCGGGCAGGACCTCTCGATGTTCGAGGACGCGGGCGAGAAACTGCGTGTCCCGTTCGGCGTCGAGCGCCTGGCCGTGCGCGAGATCCTGCCTGGCCTGGTCGGCATGGACCTCATGCGCCGCGACCCGTTCCGGACCGAGAAAGTGCTGGCAACCCCGATCCCGGAATCGGTCGAGGACATCGACTTCGCGGCGATCCCGGTGGGCATCACCGAGTTCCTGGAGACGTTTTGCGAGTCCATGGTTGGCGGCCACACTGCGGGTGCGGGCGCGACCGGCTCGGGCAAGTCGTCGCTGTTGTGGAACCCGCTTCGGGGCCTGGCCCCGGCGATCGCGGTCGGCATCGTGAAGCCGATTTTCATCGACCCCAAGTACAAGGAGCTGCGGCAAGGGATCTCGCTCGTCGACGCCGGAAACTTCGGCTGCACGGAGTGGGAGGAGCCGGAAGGCCGAAGCCGCGGGAGCTACGCGCCGCTGCCCAAGCGCAAGGGCACGACCGCTGACGGCCAGTACTTCACGGGCGACTACGCCGTGACCGAGCAGGACACGGTGATGCTGCTGGAGCGGATCGCGGACGAGCTGAACGCGACGAACGCGGCCGGTGCGAACGCTGGCGAACGTGACTTCGTGCCCTCGATCCGGACCCCGCTGCGGCTGATCTGCATCGACGAGCTGGCGCCGCTGCTGCGGTACTGGTCGCGGTCGAGCCGTGAGCGTATCGACGCCGCACTCGGCACTATCCTCACGCTGGGGCGCGCGGCCGGATACATCGTGCGCGGGCTGATCCAGGAGCCGACGAAGGACGTCTTCACCATCCGCGACTTGTTCTCGCGCCGGATCGGTTTCCGGCTGCCGACCGAGGACCACACTGACGCGATCCTGACCGACCGGGCGAGTGCCCGGGGCGCGGACTGCTCGACGATCCCGGAGTCGCTGCCGGGCGTCATGTACGCGTTCCGCGAGGAGCAGAAGAAGGCGCAGCGGTGCCGGTACGGGCACGTCACCGATGCCGATATCGCTGAGCTGGTCGAGTTCGTCGAGAAGATGCGTGCCGAGCTGGGCAACGTCATCCACCTGCCGGTCGAGCCGATCACCGAGTACGAGCTCGTCGACGAGCACGAGGCCGGACAGCTCATCGAGGACGACGGCGAGGCTGCCGCGTGAGCAGGGCCCGGACAGCCGGAACCGCGCAGCAAGATATGGAAAAACTATGTCGTTTTTCCGGTTTCCGGGCCCTGACCGGCGTGTCGCCGCTCACCTCGGGCCGCCGGTGCGAAAGGCTGGCCGCCACAACAGAACAAGATCGTCGGACAAAAAAGAAGGACCCCCAGTTGGCGCTGGGAGCCCTTCAACCGGCGGTCCCGCCCTCCCTCTGACCGGAAGCGGAACCTCGAATGCCTGGGCTCACCATAGCCGATGGCGTGCCAGACACGCACCCATCATCCCCCCGTGACACGCCGCGATTCAATGACGACTCCGTCATCGCCGCGATGGTCGAGCAGTACACCGGCCGCGCACGCCGGCGGTTTCCCTCCCCGGAGATGCTCCAGTCCGCGGCTGCCTTGTTCCCCGGACAGCACCCGGGCGTCCGCGCGAGCTGCACGTGGCTGACCACAGAGGACAACAATCCGCTGTGGGACGACGCGACGGACGTGCAGCTGCACCAGGCGGACGCGCTGACCGAGGGTCCACAGTGGTACGTCTCGATGTCCCCCGGCCGTGTCCGGGTGTGGACTCGCGACGAAGCCCGTGCCGATCGGACCGACAACCGCGCCCGGGACATGCGCGCGAAAGCCGCTGACGCGCTGGCCACCTTCGCGGAGGTCGATGACGACGGCGTGCTGATCGCGCTCGAGGAACCCGAGCGGATCCCGACGCGCGAGGTGACGAGCTGGTCGGCGAAGTCGCGTTCGAACATGATCGGAAGCTACGCGGACCTCGACTTCACCCCGATGTTCACCGACATCGATCGCATCGCCGCGATGCTGACCTTCACCTACCCGCGCTGCTGGGGCGTGGTCGCGCCGAACGGCAAGACGGTGAAGAGGCACATGAAGGCGTGGCGGAAGCGCTTCGAGCGCACTTTCGGCAAGATCCAGTGCATCTGGAAACTGGAGTTCCAGCAGCGTCACCAGTGGGTCTACCGCGACGGTGAGCGCGTCTACAACTGGTGCACCTGCGAGACCTGCGCGAAGGACGAGGACGGCCGCGCCCCGCACATCCACATGTTCACCACGATCCCGACCTGGCGCTACGTGCACGATGCCCGCGGGAAGCTCGTCCCGGTGGTCGACGCGGTCGGGAAGCCGGTCTTCGGCGAGTACCTGACCGAGCGGGTCACGATGGAGGACTTCAAGACCTGGCTGTCGACGTCCTGGGCCGCTGTGGTCGACCACCCGGACCCTGTCGAGTACGCCGCGCACGTCGGGGCCGGTACTCGGGTCGACACCACCGAGGGCGGCCGGGCCGCTGACCCCCGGCGGCTCGTGACGTACTTCGCCAAGCACGGCGGCGCGTCGGCGAAGGAGTACCAGCACATCGTCCCGGTCCGCTGGCACGCTCCCGGCGAAGGACCGGGCCGGTTCTGGGGCTACTGGGGCCTGGAGAAGGCCGTCGTCACGGTGCCTGTCGAGCCCGCTGTGGGCGCTGAGGCCGGGCGGATCCTGCGCAGGCACTCCCGCGCCCAGGGCGTCACCCGGCTCACCTCCCGCCGCCGGTACAAGGGCGGCCGCGTCGATTCCGCCTATGGCGAGGTCATCGGCCTGGCGGGAAAGCTGCTCGTCGAGGCCCACCAGGAGTACCGGCGACCTTGCCGGACTCGCGCTGTCCGTGCGGTCAACGGGCGCGGCTGGACCGTGGTCAACGACGGTTCGATGTTCGCCGGACACCTGGGTCGCGCGCTGACCGCTGCGATCAAGCACCGGGAGGAGCAACTCGTGCTCGAACTCGACCCGCGCGCGCCGCTGGCTCGGGCATGGCGACTACCGGCCGGGCCGCGACGAGACGCGTTGCTGGCGAAGCTCCAAACGCGAGTTCAGTAGATCAGTAGATCAGTACATCCGGAGAAAGGGAGATCGACAATGGCGGTCAGAGTGATCCGGGATGAGAATCCGGACGGTTACGCCGTGACGAGCGACAAGTCCGACGGCGGTCGGTACAGCGTGTACGGCCCCTTGAACCGCGTCGGGACATACGAGGCATGGGACGGCCACCAAGGCGAAAGCCTGGGGAAGGGATCTCGGGAAGAGATGATCGAACTCGTCGAGTCCCTGCCGGGCGACGGTGTCATGCCGCGTTACTCGTGGGAGAAGTAGCCGGACAGCTGGCGCGAGTTCAGTAGATCAGTACATACTGAACTCGCGCTTGACCTGCTATTTCTTGCCGTTTCGGAGTCGCTCAACCTCCGCGCGCAGCTCCCCGAGCTGGCGCTCGTAGGTCCGCTCCAGGTCGCCGACGCGCTGGTTCGCGTGGTTCTGCTCGGCCGCGAGAGCCAGCTTGGCCGCTTCCAGCTGAGCCACGATGCCGGCGTTCTCCTGCCTGACGCTGTTCGCCTGCTCCAGGTACTCGCGGGCCTCGCCCTGGTGCCGCTCGACGTCACCACGCAGGTTCGTGACGTCCTCGCGCAGCTGCTCCACCTGCGTCGCGGTCAGCTGAGCCTTCAGTTCCGCGGCTTCGGCCCGGCGGCGCTGTTCGTCCCGCTCACCGTTGGCCTGCTCGACCAGGTTCTTCAGGTGGCGGTTGTACTCCTGCTCCTGGCCCAGGTCGCGGTCAAGCTCCTCCCTGACCTCGGTCAACACTTCGACGCTCTGCTGAAGCGTGGCGGACCGCTCCTCTTCGGCTTCCAGCTCGCCCCGAACCTCCGCAAGCTCGCTGTTGAGGCGCGTGATCACGCTGTCCTGCTCGGCGTTCTGTGCCTCGACGACCGTGAGGTTCCGCTCGGCTTCGGCGAGGTTCGCGCGCGTCTCGACCAGGTGCCCTTGCAGCTGGTCGGCCTGTTCGGCGATCTCGACGGCGGCCGCGTTGGCCTCCTCAGCCTGGGCCCGGTCCTCCCGGCGTCCCGCTTCAGCCTTCGCTGCCCTGGCGTTCGCCTTGGCCACCGTTTCGGCGGCCTCTGTCGTCACCGTCTCCAGCTCGGCCGCCGTCGCGTCCGGATCTCCCAGCGTCGCGAGCTCGCTCACCAAAGCCTGCTGTGCGGTCGCCAGCGTCGCGACGAGAGCCTTCGTCTGGTCGAGGAGCACCGTTGCCCGCGCGCCCGCCGTCGTCACGGGAGTGGGCACCTCGTCGACGAGCTCGGCCCCCTGGTCCTGTTGCCCGGCGGACCTTCCGAGCTTCTGCCGCGCACGCCATGCCGCCGCGCGGTGGTGCTCGGGGTTGTCGCAGTAGTTCGACGGCCGCCCGCGTCCGTCCGGGTCTCCGCTGGCCGCGACGGTCGGACGACCACAGGTCTTGTCGATCGCGATGGGGAACCGGCATCCCGGGACGTTCTCGCCGGAGTTTTTCGTTTTCGTTTCCGTCATACCGTTATCGTACCACCACAAGTGACGAAAATACGATAACGCAAATACGAAAATGCTCCATTCGAGTGATCTACTGATCTCAGTATATCAGTAGATACTGATCTACTGATATACTGAAGTGACCAGCGAGGCAGAGACCGAGGGAGAAACCGCGATGAGCGAGCCGGTTCGGATCACCAAGACCGCGACGGCCAGTGACCTGTCGGAGAGCCTGGGCTGGCTCGGTGAGGAGATCCAGAAGCGCGCGGTCGACCAGACCCGCGAGGAGGTCGCGGACGCGCTGCGGGACACCTTCCTTGACAGGAGCCGGACCTCGGTGAAGTACAGCTACAGCCCTGATGAGGCGATCGTGAGCATGTTGCGGGAGGTCAAGGGCGGGCAGTTCGAGGGCCTGGCCGATCGGTTCGAGACCGACGGTGTGCCGAACGACTTCCGCCTCGGCCTGGAGTTCGCGATCGCGCTCACCCGGGACACCGAGTTCGAGCTCTGACCAGCCCAGTGGGGAGGGGCATCAACCCTCCCCACTACACTTCTCAGTATCTCAGTATCTACTGAAAGGCAGTGTGACCTGCGGTGATTATCTTTTCGATGGTCAACCTCAAGGGCGGGACGCTCAAGACGACAGGGACCGCGTACCTGCTGTCGGCCTTTCACGAGGCGGGCATGAACGTGCTCGGCGTCGACGCGGACGGCGAGAACGAGAACCTCCAGGACTGGCAGGAAGACGGCCCCTTGCCCTTCCCCGTGATCGGCAAGCGCGGCGGCAACCTCGATCGTGAGCTGCCCGGCATCATCGGTGATCGTTACGACGTCGTCGGGATCGACACCCCGCCCATGACAGCTCAGCGCGGCACCGTGGCATCGGCTGTCCGCTTCTCGACGCACGTGCTGACGCCGCTGGCGCCGACTCCGATGGACCACACCCGCTTGTTCAGCGTGCTGGAGCTGATGCAGGAGCAGGGCCCGGCCTCGGTCCACGGTCGGCCGCCGCACCACGCCGCGCTGCTGGTCAAGTGCAAGGCGTCGGCGAACAGCCCGAAGACGTACCGCACGACCATCACCAACGACGGCGTGCACGTCCTGACCGCCCAGATCGCTGATCGGGAACGCTTCGCCCAGGCGTACGGCGAACCGATCCGCAATGCGATGAGCACCGAGTTCGGTGACGTCGCGATGGAACTGCTCGACCTCAACACCACTGTGGAGACCAGCGCATGAGCACCAAGGCAGAACAGCAGGCCGCGAAAGCGGAAGCGCTGGCGCAGAAAGCACGTGAGCGTGCCGCGGCGCGTGCTGGTGGGAACCGGCCGGACCCCGTTCCGGAAGTGCCGGCGTCCCCGGCCGCGCCCGCCGTCCCGACCCAGGAGGACCGCGAGCGTCACCTCGCGCCTGTGGTCGCGGCGCCGAAGGCGAAGCCCATCCGGTCGACGGTCGACCTTTCGCCGCTGCGTCATCAGCAGCTCAAGGCGTGGTGTGGCGAGACGGCGATCGAGCTGGGCAAGACCCGCGTGACGACACAAGACCTGTTCAGGGTCTTCGTCGCCCGGCTGCTCACCGACGAGACCCTTGCCCGGAAGATCCGCGAAGACCTGCACAACGACGTCCGCTGACACTCAAGGAGTAGCCACCATGTCGTATCTCGGAGATGACGAAAACGGCAACGACCCGGCCGTTGTCGAGCACGTTGACGGGTTGTGCCGTAAATGCGGCCAGGAGGTCACCAACCTCACGATCGAGGAAGCCGAGAGCTGGGAGGACGAACACCGCCGGACCTGCGTGTACCGCAACCACTCGGTGATTCCCTGACCTGCACCTTCATGCTTTCAGTAGATACTGACTTACTGAGATTGAAGCCTTCAAAGGAGGCTCCTTCCTGGACCCTTCCCGTCACCTGAGGGTGGCACCACACAAAGCAGGGGCCCCACCAGGCCCGCAGGTACATTTCAGCCTGGTGGGGCCCCTGCTTTGTGTTTTGCTGCTCTCTGGTGACGGGGAGGGCCCAGGTTGGTGACTCCGTCCCCCAACGCCAGGGCCCGTGCCCGGCTTGACCACCTCGGCAACCTGCGGGCTGACCCTTCCCGGAGCCTGCCCTCGGCGAGAGACTGACCGCTTTGGACTCTCCACGTCGACCAGTTCCGCCGCCCGTCGACCATCTCCACGCCGCGCGGCGCGGCTCGTCCAGGCGACGGCGGGCCCGGGTGGGCCCCTGCGGAGCAGGGTGCCCGGGTCCTTGGCCGTCGGGCTCGACAGCGCGCCGTGACGCGCGGCCGGGCTTGTTATATCTGCCAAAACGGGCCGCGCTACCACCCACCTGCTCGCCCTGGAGCCCGCCACACACCACACGCGACAGTCCTTCCCGGACTCCTCGGGGCACGCGTTCGGAACCCGACCGGTGCACGTCGCGCGGTTTTCAGTACGGATATCGCTATCTTGCTGCCGAGCGCCTGGAGGCCGTCCGGCCTGAGGACTTGCCCGGCGAAAAGGGGCCCTTTCGGCATATCTTGCTCCGCTGGGTGGCAGAGGCCGTGATCGATCAAGACGG
>NZ_JAJPWO010000030.1:0-38685 GCF_046549075.1 Amycolatopsis sp. lyj-84 | reverse complement strand
ACTCTCCAACAATGTCAAATTTGATCGAGGCAATATACTTGCTCTCAAAGGAACCTCAAACGAGGTTCAAATACATAAGCTCTACTGGCTTAGTTCACTAGCACACTGTTGAGTTCTCAAGCAACACGCTTTGTTTCAAAGCGATATTCACAAGCTTTTGGTCGAGCATGCCGAATCCTACGGTGTTAGTCGTAGGGGGTCGGCGGCCGCTCGTGGGCCGACGTAGAACGTTACCTGGTCCGGTTCGCGATGTCAACCCGCTCGGCCCGTGTTCCCGGCCTGGGGCTTTTCGGCCCCGGTGGCCCGGTGTTCTTGGCGACGAAGAGAAGATTACATGCCCCGGAACCCCCTGAAAACAGGGGGGTCACTTAAGGACATCGCCGCAGGTCAGCCGATATGAACCCCCGTCATCCGACGGTCTTCAGGTAGCGAGGCGGTTTGCGGGCGGGGACGACGCGTTCGAAGTCGGCCGCGTAGGAGAGCACTCGGGCGTCCGTCCACCGCCCCGCCATGAACGAAACCCCGACCGGGAGCTCGCCGACGAAGCCGGCGGGCACGGTCACCGCCGGATACCCCGCGACCGCTGCCGGCGTCGACGACGGGATCACGTCGTTGTCGCCGGTCTTGCAGTCGGTCTTCCAGGCGGGCGGGTTCGTGGGCGCGGCGATCGCGTCGAGGCGGTACTTGGCGAGGGTCTCGTCGATCGAGCGTTTCGCCAGATCGGTCAGTTCGCGGCGCATGGCCAGGTAGCCGGGATCGGACGGGCCGGGTGCGGCGAGTGCCTGCTCGAAGAGTTCCTGTCCGGCGAAGCAGGTCTGCTCCAGCGGGTCGGACCGGTTGTAGTCGATCAGCGCGGCGAGGTCGCGCGGGCCTTGCGGGCGCGTGGCCAGGTAGCGGTCGATGTCCCGGTGGAACTCGGTGAGCAGTGCCGGGAACTCCAGTTCGCCGAGCCTGGCCTGGTACGGCGGAGTCACCTCGACGACCTCGGCACCCGCTTTGACCAGCGAGTTCCTGGTTCGCATCATCACGGCGTCGACGTCCGGGCCGAGAACCGGCAGTCGCCAGAGCCCGATCCGGGAGCCCTTCAGCACGCCGGGACGGAGGTGCGCGGCGTAGTCGGTCGGCTGATTCGGCGGGTACGCGCCGGTGGCGGGGTCGGCCGGGTCGCGGCCTTGGAGCGCGGAGAGGGTGAGCGCGACGTCGACGACGTGCCTGGCCATCGGGCCGGCGGTGTCCTGCTCGGCCGAGATCGGCACCACCCCGGTGCGGCTGACCAGGCCGAGGCTCGGTTTGTGTCCCACGGTCGAGGTCATCCCGGCCGGGCAGACGATCGAGCCGTCGGTCTCGCTGCCGATCGCGACCTGGGCGAGCGACGCGGCGACACCGGCGGCGGATCCGGCGGACGACCCACAAGGATTGCGATCGAGCACGTACGGGTTGTTCGTCTGCCCGCCGACGCCTGACCAGCCGGAAGTGGGTTTGGCGGCGCGGAAGTTCGCCCACTCGGACAGGTTCGCCTTGCCGAGGAGCACCGCGCCCGCATCACGCAGGCGGCGGAGCAATGTTGCGTCTTTCGCGGGCTTGCTGCGCAGGGCGCGTGAGCCGGCTGTCGTCTGCATCGAGCGGGTGTCGACGTTGTCCTTCACCAGGACCGGGATGCCGTCGAGGGGGCCGCGGGTCTTGCCCGCCCGGCGCCTGGCGTCGCTTTCCGCGGCTTGCGCGAGCGCGGCCGGATTGACCGCGATGACCGCGTTGACCTTCCGGTCGACCTTGTGGATGCGGTCGAGATAAGCCGAGGTCAGACCGACCGCTGTCAGCCGTCCGGAGGACATCCGGGCCTGGAGCGCGGGGATGTCGGCGGCGTCGAGGTCGAGAGGTCTGCCGGTGGCGGATGCCGCTGGTGCGGCACTCGCCGCGATGGTCGCGGCGACCAGTGTCGTCAGAACTCGGAACACCGGTCGCCGCACCATCAGGTCTCCTTCTAGAGCACCGGAAGCAGGGTCCGCAGTTCGTACGGGGTCACCGCACTGCGGTAGTTGTCCCATTCAACACGTTTGTTGCGCAGGAAGAAGTCGTAAACGTGCTCCCCGAGCGCTTCGGGCAGAAGTTCCGATTTTTCCATCTCGGACAGGGCCTCGCCGAGGTTCTGCGGGAGCTGGGCATATCCGGCCGCGCGGCGTTCGGCGTCCGAGAGCTGCCAGATGTTGTCCTCGGCGGGAGGCGGCAGCTCGTAGCCCTTTTCGATGCCCTTGAGGCCGGCGGCCAGGATGACCGAGTACGCCAGATAGGGATTGCAGGCCGAGTCGAGCGTGCGGATCTCCACGCGGCGTGACGACGCCTTGCCCGGCGAGTACATCGGCACCCTGACCAGCGCGGAGCGGTTGGCCCGGCCCCACGAAACGGTCGTCGGGGCCTCGCTTCCGCTGATCAGCCGTTTGTAGGAGTTCACCCACTGGTTGGTGACCGCGGAGATCTCCTTCGCGTGGTGCAACAGTCCCGCCACGAAAGCTTTACCGGTCGCCGACAACTCGTACGGGTCTTCGGCGTCGTAGAAGGCGTTGCGATCGCCCTCGAACAGGCTCACGTGGGTGTGCATCCCCGAGCCCGGCTGGTTGGTGAACGGCTTCGGCATGAACGTCGCGCGGACCCCTTGGGTGAGCGCGACCTCCTTGACGACGTAGCGGAAGGTCATCACGTTGTCGGCCATGGTCAGCGCGTCGGCGTACCTGAGGTCGATCTCCTGCTGGCCGGGCGCGCCTTCGTGATGGCTGAACTCGACCGAGATCCCCATCGCCTCGAGCGTCTCGATGGCGTGGCGGCGGAAGTGCGTCGCTGTCGCGTGGCTGGCCTGGTCGAAGTACCCGCCGTTGTCCGCGGGCTCGGGTTCACTGCCGTCGTCCGGCAGGCTGGCGAGCAGGAAGAACTCGATCTCGGGGTGGACGTAGCAGGTAAAGCCCGCTTCGGCCGCCTTCGAGAGTTGCCTGCGCAGGACGTGCCGGGGGTCCGCCCAGGACGGGGAGCCGTCCGGCATCGCGATGTCGCAGAACATGCGCGCCGAGTACGGGCCGCCGTCCGGGGTCTCCCACGGCAAGACCTGGAACGTTGCCGGGTCTGGCTTCGCGACCATGTCGGATTCGTAGACGCGCGCGAATCCTTCGATGGCCGATCCGTCGAAGCCGATGCCCTCACTGAAGGCGCCCTCGAGCTCGGCGGGAGCCACGGCGACGGACTTGAGAAACCCCAGCACGTCGGTGAACCAGAGCCTGACGAAACGGATGTCGCGCTCTTCCAAGGTACGGAGCACGAACTCCTGCTGGCGATCCATGGCCGCACCCTAACGAGAACGTGTTAACGACATGTTTCGCGACGCGCCGATCGACCGGAAGTGGTGGATCACCCCACCAGAACCGGCTCGGGCTTGGCCGCCTTCGTGATGGCCAGCGAGGCGACCGAAGCGAGCACGGCGAGACCCGCGGCGATGTACCAAGCGAGCGCGTAGCTGCCGGAAGAGTCGCGGATCGCGCCGGCACCGAAGGCCGCGAGACCGGCGCCGAGCTGGTGACTGGCGAAGACCCAGCCGAAGACGATCGGCCCGGCGGCACCGTATTGGCGGACGCAGAGCGCGACCGTCGGCGGAACCGTCGCCACCCAGTCGAGGCCATAGAAGACGATGAACGCCCACATGCTCGGTTCCACCGATCCGCTCAACAGCTGTGGGAGAAGCGCGAGCGAAACACCGCGAAGGGCGTAGTAGACGCCGAGCAGGATGCGCGGGTCGACCCGGTCGGTGAGCCAGCCGGAGGCGATGGTGCCGACGACGTCGAAGATCCCGACGAGGGCGAGCAGGCCGGCGGCGGTGGTCTGTGGCATGCCGTGGTCGTGCGCTGCGGGGACGAAATGGGTGCTGACCAGGCCATTCGTGGTGGCGCCGCAGATCGCGAAGCCGACGGCGAGCAACCAGAACGTCTTGGTGCGTGCTGCCGAGCCGAGGACGGTGAGCGCCCGGCGAGCGGAACCACCGGTGCGGGTGACCGGCGCGACTTCGCCGGGCTCGGCGCCGTACGCGGTCGTTCCGACGTCGGATGGGTGATCACGGACCACCAGGAGGACGACGGGGACCACGGCCAGGGCGGCGATGGCGATGACGAGCGAGGCGGTCCGCCAGCCTTCGTCGATGGCGAGGTTCGCCACGATCGGGAGGAAGATCAGCTGGCCGGTGGCGCCCGCCGCGGTGAGGACCCCGGTGACGACGCCGCGGCTGCGGACGAACCAGCGGGCGGCGACCGTCGCGGCGAAGCTCATCGCCATCGAACCGGTGCCGATACCGACCAGAACGCCCCAGCAGAGGATGAGCTGCCAGCTCGCGCTCATGAACACCGTGCCGCCCGCGCCGATCGCGACGACGAACAATGCCGTCGAGGCGACGCGTCGCATGCCGAAGCGCTCCATGAGAGCTGCCGCGAAGGGCGAGAAGAGTCCGTAGAGCACGAGGTTCACGGAGACGGCTGACGCGATCGTCGCGCGCGACCAGCCGAACTCGTCGTGGAGCGGGTCGATGAGCACGCCGGGGGCCGCGCGGAAACCGGCGGCGGCGAGCAGGGCGATGAACGCGGCGGCGGCGACGAACCACGCACGGTGGAGCCGGGTCTCAGGGTGCACGGGTACAGCGTCATCGGCGGCGGCTCCCGGCGGAAGCGGCTGGAAGGACACCGTGCGCAAGATTCGGGCCAAGCCATAGGCTCTGGCCATGCGCTGCCGTCACCTCGTGCCGGCGCTGCTGCTCACGATCGGGCTCATCGGCGGCTGCGCGGGATCGCCCCCGTTGCCGTCCGCCCAGGAATTCGTGAGCGCGGCGGCCGACTCCCTCGTCTCGTTACGCAGCGTTCGCTTCACTCTCGGGGTGAACGGCGTGGTCACCGGGTTGCCGGTGCGGGGGCTCGATGGCGAGGTCAGTCTCGAGGGTGGCGCGGTCGGTAATGCCGACCTGCAGGACGACTTCGAACGGATGAAGGTCAAATACCGGCTTTCCGGGTCGGAGATCACGCTCAGTGGGCCTGACGGGGAGCGGGTGGTTCCGGCTTCGGCGCCCTATACGCCTCAGGCGATGCTCGGGGCTGAAGGTGGACTTCGGCGACTGCTGACCGGGGCGACCGAGCTGAAGGGCGAGCGGTGGGAGCGGGTGCAGGACACCGACTCGTTCCGGATCGCGGCGAAGGTGCCTGCCGCGGTGATCGGCGGGATCGTGCCGGAGATCAGGTCGGACGTGTTTGTGAAGCTGTGGATTTCGAAAGCCGCGCCGCGGCGGCTGGTGCGGGTGTGGCTGCAGGTGCCGCCGACGAGCCCGCAGGACTTCGCGGTGATGCTGGAGCTGGCATTGACCAGGCATGACGCGGTGGTCGTCGGGGGCGGGCGATAGCAAAGGTCCCCTGCTTCCCGGGCGAGGCGAAAGGCCAGGTCAGCGGGGGTGGCGATAGCAAAGGTCCCTTGCTCCCCCGCTAGGTGCAGCGGGTGTCGGGGGCGGGCAGCTTCCCGTCGATCAGGTAAGCGAAGCCGGCGCCGTCCACGCAGGCGTTGCCGTCGAGGAAGACGGTGTGCTGCGCGCCCTCGAACGTGAGCAAAGCTCCCTTGAGGTCCCGCGCCAGGTTCACGCCGGACGCGTACGGGGTCGCCGGGTCATCGGTGGTCGAAATGACCAGCGGACTCGGCAGGCCTTCGATGTCCGGTTTATGAACTTCCGAAGTGGCGGGCACCGGCCAGACCGAGCAGATGTCGAGCTCGCTCATGTCCGGGGTGCCACCGGCGAGGAACGGCGCGCCCTGGAGCATCCGCTCGTGGGCACCGTCGATGACGCGCCGGTCGGTGATCCGCGTGCTGTCGACGCAGCGAACCGCGAAGTACACGTCGAGGATCCCGGTGTACCGGCCGTCCGATTCGCGGCCGTAGTAGTTGTCGGCGAGCGCGACCAGGGCTTTGCCGCTCCCCCGCTTGAGCTCGGTGAACCCGTCGTTGAGGAACTTCCACGCGTCCTGCGAGTACAGCGCCGCGCTGGTGCCGGTGATCGCGTCTTCGAACGAAAGTTCGCGGTTCCCGGCCGGGACCGGCTTGGTGATCAGCGGTTGGACCAGGTTCTGGAACACCTTCGTCACCGCCCCCGCATCGCGGCCGAGCGCGCAGTCCGCGCGGGCGACGCACCATTCGCCGAATTCGGTGAACGTGTTCTGGAAGCCGGCCATCTGCGTGACCAGCGATTCGGCGGTGTCGAGTTGAGGATCGACAGCGCCGTCGAGGAGCAGCGCCCGCACTTTGTCCGGATAGGCCTCGGCATACGCGGTCCCGATCTGCGTGCCGTACGAAAAGCCCAGGTAAGTGAGTTTCTCGTCGCCGAGGGCCGAGCGAAGTACATCGAGATCGCGGACGACATCCCTGGTCCCGATGTTGGCTAGCAGGTCCTTGCCGTGCTTCGTGCGCTCGGCGCACTTCGCGGCGTACGCCCTCGCTTCGGCGAGTTGCTTCGTGATGCCGCTCGGGGTCGTGTCGCTTTCCGAATCCTCCGCGCGGTCCGCGTCCCGTTCCGCGTCGGTGAGGCACACGAGCTTCGGATCGCTGGTCCCGACGCCGCGCGGATCGAAACCGACGATGTCGAAGCGTCCGGCCAAGGTCGCCGCGGGCAGGGACTTCGCGATGCGCGCGGCCGCCGAGACGCCCGAGCCGCCGGGCCCGCCCGGGTTGACCACGAGCGAGCCGATCCGCTGGTCCGCCTTCTTCGCCTTGTGCCGGAGGACGCCGATCGAGATCGTTTCCCCGTCCGGCTTCAGGTAATCGAGCGGCACGGTGAGTTTCGCGCAGTCGAACGCCTTGTCCTTGAAGGACTCACACGCGCCCCATGCCAACTTCTGCTCGGCGAACTTCTCGAGCGCCCTCGGATCCGGAGTCGGTGACGCCGTGGTCGGCTGAGGCGCCGGCGGCTGCACAGGCTGCGGCTGTGGTGACGTGCACGAAGCGACGAGCACGACAACTGCGAGCGTGGCCGGGACGCGGCGAAGGCTCATCTCGCGATCTTCGCAGCGTCCCGGCGGCTCACGGCCCTTCGCGCCGAACTCGTTACTTGCCCGCGCAGCGGGTGCCCTCGTCCGGCACGGCGCCACTCACCAGGTAGTCGATGCCGATCCGGTCGACGCACGAGACGCCCTGGAGGAACACCGTGTGCTGGGTGCCCTCGAACGTCAGCAAAGCTCCCTTGATCGCTTTCGCGAGGTTGACGCCCGCCTGGTAGGGGGTCGCCGGGTCGTTCGTCGTCGAGATGACCAGCGTCTTCGGCAGGCCTTCGACGTTGGGCTGGTGCGGCTCCGAGGTGTTCGGGACCGGCCAGAAGGCGCAGGCGTCGCGGGCGGAGCCGTCCGGCCTGCCGTCGTCGAGGAACGGCGCCGCCTGCGCGTACCGCTTCTGCGCGTCGAGGATCTTCGCCGGATCGGTGACCCGCGGGTCGTCGACGCACCGGATCGCGACGAACGCGTCCTGCGTCGTCCCGTAGCGGCCGTCGGCGCCGCGTTCGTTGTAGAGGTCGGCCAGCCTCTCCAGGCCGTCACCGCGCTGGCGCTTCAGATCGTTGAGCGCGGTGTTCAGCGGTTCCCAGAGATCCTGCTGGTAGAGAGCCTGGATCACGCCTGTCGTCGCGTCCTCGTACGACAGTTTCCGGCCGTCGCTGACCGGCACCGGGAAGTCGATCAGCGGCCGCACCAGGTCCTGGAACGCCTTGGTCACGCCTGCCGCGTCACGCCCGAGAGCGCAGTCTTCGCGCGCGGCGCACCAGTTCGAGAACTCTCCGAACGCCTTGCCGAAGCCCTGCCCCTGTGCGACCAGCGATTCCACCGCGTCCTGCTCGGGGTCGACGGCACCGTCGAGCACCAGCGCGCGGACGTTCGCCGGGAACGCCTCCGCGTAGGCGGATCCGATCCGCGTCCCATACGAGTAGCCGAGGTAGTTCAGCTTCGGGTCGCCGAGGACCGAACGCAGGATGTCGATGTCCTTGACGACGTCGCGGGTACCCACGTTCGCGAGCATCGAGGCGCCGTGTTCGGTCCGCTGAGCGCATCTGGTCGCGAAGTCCTGGGACTCGGTCTCCTGCTTTTTCACCCCGTCGGGTGACCCGTCCGTCTCGCTGTCGTCCGCCCGGTCCGCGTCGCGTTCGGCGTCGGTCAGGCAGCGGATCTGCGGCTGGCTCGCGCCGATGCCGCGCGGGTCGAAACCGACGACGTCGAAGCGTTTGCCCAGCTCGTTCGTCGCCGTCCGCGAGGCGAGACCGGCCGCGGCCTCCATGCCGGAAGCACCCGGGCCACCCGGGTTGACCACGAGCGACCCAATCCTTTCGTCGGTTTCCAGCGCCTTCCGGCGCAGCAGGCCGAGCGTGATCGAGTCGCCTTCAGGCTTCGCGTAGTCGAGCGGGACGGTCAGCCGGGCACATTGTGCGTCCTTCACTCGAAACGCCGCTTTTGCGTCATCGGATGTCGCGTAGGGTGCACAGTCGGCCCAGGTCAGACTCTGTCCGTAGAACTTCTCGAGTCCTGCGGGCACCGGTCCGGTCGGAGCGTGCGATTCGGTCGCCGGAGGCGGCGGCTGGGTTCTGCCCTCTCCCGACGAGCACGCGGTGAAAGTGACCGCGAGCAGGCCGGACAGCGTGATCGCGGCGAATCGACGGGCACGGGACCTGGCGCTGACATGAGTGGACACGGTTGGATCGTGCCATCGGCCGTGGAACTCGGCCGCACCACCACTGCGTTGGTGATACGAGTGCGGACGGCAGAAGAACAGACGGGAGCACAGGGGTGGCAGCACTGATCAGCCGGGTGGGCAAGAAGCTGCGCCGGATCATCCAGCGGCCGGGCAGCGTCGAGCTGACCCGCTACGAAGCGCTGCTGCCGGCCATCGAGAAGCTCGAGCCCGAGTTGGAGAAGCTCTCCGACGAGGAGCTGACAGAGCGGGCCGGCAAGCTTCGGGACGCCACGTCCTTCGGCAACGACCAGCTGGTCGAGGTCTGCGCGCTCGGCCGCGAGGCCGCTCGGCGCGCGCTCGGCGAGCGTGCCTTCGACGTCCAGCTGCTCGGCACAATGGGCCTGCTCAGCGGGCATATCGTGCAGATGGAGACCGGTGAGGGCAAGACGCTGGCGGGCGCGCTGGCAGGCGCCGGGTACGCGCTGCGAGGGAAGCACGTCCACGTCGTCACGGTGAACGACTACCTCGCCCGCCGTGACGCGGAATGGATGGGCCCGATCTACGACCTGCTCGGCGTCTCCGTCGGCTGGATCGAGCCCGCTCACTCGCGCGACGAACGCCGCGAGGCATACGCGAAGGAGGTCACGTACGGCGCCGTCAGCGAGATCGGCTTCGACGTGCTTCGCGACCGCCTGGTGACCCGCGAAGAGGACTTGGTCCAGCGCGATCCCGAGGTGGCTATCGTCGACGAGGCCGACTCCGTGCTGGTCGACGAGGCGCGCGTGCCGCTGGTGATGGCGGGGTCGATCGACCACACCGACGCCGACGACGAGGTCGCGAACATCGTCCGGCGGCTGCGGCTCGGGCTGCACTACGAGACCGACGCCGACGGCCGCAACGCGTGGCTGACCAAGGCGGGCGCGTCGGTGGTCGAGAAGGCTCTCGGCGACGACATCAACCTTTACGACGACACGGGTTCGGACCGGCTGCCCGCGGTGAACGTGGCGCTGCACGCGCACGCGCTGCTCACCCGCGACGTCGACTACCTCGTGCGTGACGGCAAGGTGCAGCTGATCAACGCCGCACGTGGCCGCGTCGCCGAACTGCAGCGCTGGCCGGACGGCCTCCAGGCCGCCGTCGAGGCGAAGGAGCAGGTCAAGGCGACCGACCGGGGTGAGATCCTCGACTCGATCACCGTGCAGGCGCTGCTCGCGCGCTACCCCGAGGTCGCGGGCATGACCGGTACCGCGGTCGCGGTCGCCGAGCAGCTGCGCGAGTTCTACAAGCTCGAGGTCGCGGTCATCCCGCCGAACACGCCGAACATCCGTGAAGACCAGGAGGACAGGATCTTCGGGTCGCCGTCGCAGAAGCTGCGCGCGATCGAAGAGGAGATCCGGCGGGTGCACGAGAGCGGGCGGCCGATCCTCGTCGGCACCCAGGACGTCGCCGAATCGGAGGAACTGGCCGAGAAGCTGGCGAAGGTCGAGCTCGAATGCGTCGTCCTCAACGCGCGCAACGACGCCGAGGAAGCCGAGATCATCGCCGACGCCGGCAAGAAGGGCGCGGTCACCGTTTCGACCCAGATGGCCGGTCGAGGGACCGACATCCGGCTGGGCGGCAAGGACGGCGACGGTCGCGACGAGGTCGTCGAACTGGGCGGCCTGCACGTGATCGGCACCGCCCGCTACCCGTCGAGCAGGCTGGACGGACAGCTGCGCGGCCGGTCCGGGCGGCAGGGTGACCCGGGCAGCGCGGTGTTCTTCGCCAGCTTGAACGACGAACTTGTGTTGTCGAACGCGCCGGACGTGCCCGAAGGCATCAGCTCCGACGTGGGCAGCGGCGAGGTCACCGACCCGGCGGCGCTGCGGCAGATCAACCACGCGCAGCGCGTCGCCGAGGGTGTCGACCTGGAGATCCACCGGAACACCTGGCGCTACACGCGGCTGATCGAGCGGCAGCGCGGCGAGCTGCTCGAGCACCGGGACAAGGTGCTGCGGACGGCGCACGCGGCGGAGGTGCTGGAGAAGGCGCACCCGGAGAAGTTCAAGGAGCTTTCGGAGGCCGTCGACGACGAGGCTCGTGTCGAACAGCTGAGCCGTGAGGTGCTGCTGTTCCACATCGACCAGCTGTGGTCGGACCACCTGGCGTTCCTGACCGACGTGCGGGAGAGCATCCATCTCCGCGCGCTGGCACGGGAGACGCCGATCGACGAGTTCCACCGCGCGGCGATCCCCGAGTTCCACAAGATCATCCCGGAGGCGGCCGAGCGGGCGGCGAAGACGCTCGAGGAAGCCGAGATCACCGAGAACGGGATCGACCTCGGTGACGCGGGCGTGCGGCGGGCGAACACGACGTGGACCTACCTGGTGCACGACAACCCGTTCGACTCCGACTTCGAGCAGACCATCAAGAAGGTGCGGAGCATGATCAAGCGGAAGTAGCTCCGGCCCGGAACGCAGCGGGGGACCTTTGCTGTCGCTCTCCAAAAGAGAGTGACAGCAAAGGTCCCCCGCTCTCTTTTTCCGCGAAATCCCAGGTCAGGCGTCCGGCGATAGCAAAGGTCCCTTGCTCCCCCGCCGGTCACGCCCCGGCGAACAGGACCCAGGTGGGCGATTCGGCACATCCACTCGTCCCTGCAGGCGCCGGTGGGTGAGAATGACGGCATGCCGCAACTGCGCATCGCACTGGCCCAGGTCAACACCACCGTCGGGGACCTCGAGGGCAACGCCGATCTCACCGTCGAGTGGACCCGCAAGGCCGCCGAAGCAGGCGCCCACATCGTGGTCTTCCCGGAGATGTCCCTCACCGGCTACCCCGTCGAGGACCTTTCCCTCCGCCCGACGTTCGCCTCCGCCTCGAAGCAGATGGTCGAAGCGCTCGCCCGGCGGCTCGAGGAAGCCGGATGCGGCGAGGTGCTCACCTACATCGGGTACCTCGATCTGGACGAGGCCGGTCCGCGCGACGCGGCGGCCGCGCTGTACCGCGGCGAGGTGGTCGCCCGCCAGTTCAAGCACCACCTGCCCAACTACGGTGTCTTCGACGAGCACCGCTGGTTCAAGCCGGGCCACGACCTCGAGGTCGTCCGCTTCCGCGGCGTCGACGTCGGCATGGTCATCTGCGAGGACGTCTGGCAAGACGGCGGCCCGATCTCCGCGCTGGGCAAGGCCGGGGTGGACCTCGTGGTCGCGCCCAACGCTTCGCCGTTCGAGCGCGCGAAGGACGACATCCGCCTGCCGCTCATCGCCCGCCGCGCGGCCGAGGCCGGGGCGCCGCTGGTGTACACGAACCAGGTCGGCGGTCAGGACGACCTCGTCTTCGACGGCGATTCGATCGTGGTCGGCGCGGACGGCCGGTTGCTGGCGCGCGCTCCGCAGTTCGTCGAGCACCTGCTCGTCGTCGACACGGACCTCGTCGCGGGCGGGCACACCGCCGAGGGCGAGTTCGAGGGTCTGCGGGTCAAGCGCCGCGTCCTCAGCGAGGAGCCGGTTCCGGCCTACAGCCCGAGCAACGATTCGGCGATCAGCGAGCCGCTGTCGGACGAGGCCGAGGTCTGGCACGCGCTCGTCGTCGGCCTGCGCGACTACGTGCACAAGAACGGCTTCTCGTCGGTGACGTTCGGCTTCTCCGGCGGCATCGACTCGGCGGTCGTGGCGGCGCTGGCCGCCGACGCGCTCGGTGGCGACAACGTCTACGGCGTTTCGATGCCTTCGGAGTACTCCTCGGGGCACTCGAAGGACGACGCCGCTGATCTGGCCCGCCGTATCGGCGCGCACTATCGCGTCGAGCCGATCGCGGACATGGTCAAGATCTACGTCGAACAGCTTCAGCTGACCGGCCTCGCCGAAGAGAACATCCAGGCCCGCGTCCGCGGCATGCTGCTGATGGCACTGTCCAATCAGGACGGTCACCTGGTGCTCGCCACCGGCAACAAGACCGAGCTCGCCGTCGGCTATTCGACGATCTACGGCGACGCCGTCGGAGCCTTCGCTCCGATCAAGGACCTGTTCAAGACCTACGTCTGGCATCTGGCGAAATGGCGCAACGCAGAAGCCGAAAAGAACGGCGAGACCCCGCCGATCCCGGAGAACTCGATCACCAAGCCGCCGTCGGCCGAGTTGCGGCCCGGGCAGCTGGACAGTGACTCGCTGCCCGACTACCTGATGCTCGACGACATCCTCGACGACTACATCGAGGGCGACCGCGGTTACGTCGACCTGGTGGACGCGGGCTTCGAGCCGGAGACCATCGATCGTGTGGTGCGCATGGTCGACAAGGCCGAATACAAGCGCCGCCAGTACCCGCCGGGCACCAAGATCACGTTCAAGGCGTTCGGGCGGGACCGGCGGCTGCCGATGACCAACGGCTGGCGCGAGGGCACGGTCGTGACCCGCTCAGCTCAGCGTGACCTGCTTCCCGGCTGAGTTCTGGAGCACGGCCACCAGGCCGGGCTTCGCGTCACGGCGAACGAGCATGTCCATCCCGAGCGCCCGGACCGCGGACTCCACCGCGGCGGGCTCGGGGTGGACACCGGTGACCAGGAGCAGCGGGATCGAGGGGAGTCCTCGCGTCGTCGGATGCGGAGTGCTCCCCCAGTCGATGAGAAAGGGCGCGAGCCCGTTCAAGCCGCCGGCGCCGGTGAGGCGCCAGGTCAGCAGTTCGCCATCGTCGGTGGCGCGCGACATCTCGAACGCCTCTCCCGGGTCGTAACCACGTTCACGGGCCTCGGCGATCGCGTCGTCGATGCCCTGAACACGCGCGGCCCAGGTGACCAGGGCGGGCTCGGTCAGCTCGTCGATGCCGAACGGCCGCGGCCCGGCGTGCCCGGATTGGTCCGGATCGGGCCCCACCACTTCGAGGTAGGCACCGGCGCCGAGATCGGCCAGATAGTTGGCCGTGCCGAGCCCGACATGCCTGCCCCCGCGTACGGGCGTGACGCCGGTCAGATCCGCGACGCGCGCGACGGCCTCTTCGAGATTCGGCCCGGCGTAGACGAGGTGATCAAGCACGAGGTCGGTCATGCCCATAGTCCTATCGCAGCCGCCGTGTCCTTGGCACCGTGGTGTCGCCAAAAGCGGCTAAGCCGAAACTGTCGGACCTGTCTCGTACCCTGGATTCATGACGGCACCGGGCTACGCCGTGTTCGGCACCGCGATCGGCGACTGCGGCATCGCGTGGAGCGAACGCGGGGTCATCGCGGTCCAGCTACCCGAAGGCAGTGAAGAGAAGACCAGGGCGCGGCTCACCGCACGCCTGCCCGACGCGGTCGAGTCCGCGCCACCGGCAGAGGTCCAGCAGGCGATCGGCGACGTGGTCTCGTTGATGAGCGGCAAGCGCACGGACCTCACCGGCGTCGAGCTCGATTACGAGGGCGTGCCAGATTTCCATCACCGGGTGTACGAGTTCATCCGCTCGATCCCCGCTGGCAAGACGCTGACCTACGGCGACATCGCGAACATCCTCGGCATGCCCGGTGGGGCGCAGGCCGTGGGGCAGGCGATGGGCCGTAACCCGTTCCCGATCATCGTGCCGTGCCACCGCGTGCTCGCCGCGGGCGGCAAGGACGGTGGGTTCTCCGCGCGTGGAGGGGTCGCCACCAAGCGCCGGATGCTGGTCATCGAAGGCGCTTTGGCGGACGAACCGACGTTGTTCTAAACGGCTTGGGTGGGCGACCACGGCTTGAGCCAGGGCGTCTCCGGCCAGCCTTCCGCGGCGGCCATCAGCGGGATCGCGGTCGCGCCGTCGATGTGCTCGCGGATGATGTCGGCATGCCCGGCGTGCCGTGCGGTCTCCTCGATGAGGTGGAGCAGCACCCAGCGGACAGACCAGGCCTCGACGTCCTTCGGATACCAGGGCACGCCCTGCGGCACCGGGACCGGCTGGCCGAGGTCGGCGATCCCGGCGATGACGTCCGAGGTGCGGCGGGCGACCTCGTCATAGCGCGCGTAGACGCTTTCGATCGTCTCGTCCGGCGCCATCACGTAGCCCGCTTCGTACTCCTTCATCGTCTCTTCCATCGGCTTCGCGGGCTTCTGGAGGATGATGTCGAGCCAGCCGTCTTCGACGTGCGCGGTGTGCTTGATCAGGCCACCGACACTCAGTGAGCTTTTGGTCGGGACGGCTCTGGCCTGTTCTTCGGTGAGTCCGTGGGCCGCGATCCGCAGGACGTGGCGCTGCTGCTCGAGGTAGGCGAGGAGACCTTCGCGCTCGTCGGCGACCGGGGGAACGTTTCCAGCCATGGTGGCTCCTTCCATCGGGAAGGAGATCTTTACATCCGGCTCCGACTTCCCGAAGCGATTCGGCCAGGAAGAGAGCAGGGGACCTTTGCTATCGCTCGTTAGTGAGGCTAACGAGCGATAGCAAAGGTCCCCTGCTCTCCCGCGGCCGCTACGACTGGGGACGCACGAACGGGAACAGCACCGTCTGCCGGATCGAAGCACCGGTCAGCATCATCAGCAGCCGGTCGACGCCGATGCCGAGCCCGCCGGTCGGCGGCATGCCGTGTTCGAGCGCGAGCAGGAAGTCCTCGTCCAGCTCCATCGCCTCGACGTCACCGCTCGCCGCGCGCAGCGACTGGGCCTCGAGCCGCCGCCGCTGTTCGAGAGGGTCCGTCAGTTCGGTGTAGGCCGTGCCGACCTCGGAGCCGAACGCGATCAGGTCCCAGCGCTCGGCCAGCCGCGGGTCCACGCGGTGTTGCCGGGTCAGCGGCGAGACGTCGGTCGGGTAGTCGGTGTAGAAGGTCGGCAGCACGGTCGCGCCTTCGACGAGATGCTCGTGCGCCTTCAGCACGAGGTCGCCGTGACCAGCCTCCTCGTTCACCGGCACCCCCGCCGCGCGGCACAGCCGCTGGAGTTCGGCGACCGAGGTGCCCGCGTCGATCTTCTCCCCGAGCGCCGCCGAAACGGCCTCGTGGACCGGGATCACCGGCCAGTCACCGGAGATGTCGTACTCGATGACCTTCCCGTCCGGCCCCGGACGGCGGACGACCTGCGCCCCGTACGCGGCCTCCGCGGCGTGCTGCACGAGTTCACGCGTCAGAGTCCGCATCGTGTTGTAGTCGGCGTACGCCTGGTACGCCTCCAGCATGGTGAACTCGGGATTGTGCGTCGCATCGACACCTTCGTTGCGGAAGTTCCGGTTCAGCTCGAAAACGCGCTCGACCCCGGCCACGCACAACCGCTTCAGATACAGCTCGGGCGCGATCCGCAGGTACATCCGCATGTCGTAGGCATTGATGTGGGTGACGAACGGCCGGGCGTTGGCGCCGCCGTGCACGGTCTGCAGCATGGGCGTCTCGACTTCGAGATAATCGTCCTGGTGCAGTCGTTCCCGCACCGCGCGCACCACGGTCGAGCGCATCCGCAGCATCGCCGTCGAATCCGGGTTCACCGCGAGGTCGAGGTAGCGCTGCCGCACCCGCGTCTCCGGGTCGGTGAGGCCTTTTCTCTTGTCCGGCAACGGATGCAGGCTCTTCGCCGTAACTGTCCACTCGTCGACGAGCACGGAAAGTTCGCCACGCCGTGACGTCACGACCTGCCCGCTCACACCCACGTGGTCGCCGAGGTCGACACCGCGCCGCCAGCCGCCGAGGTCGAGCACGGAGGCGTCGAGCATCAGCTGGATCTCGCCGCCGAAGTCCTTGACCCGCGCGAAACAGAGCCCGCCGAGGTTGCGCATCGCGAGCACCCGTCCGGCGATGCGCACCCGGTGACCCGTGTGGCTGTCCGGGCTCAGGTCGCCGAACTTGGCGACGACGTCGCCGAGCTGATCCTCCCGGGCGAAACCGACCGGATAGGGGTCGATCCCGGCTTCCCGCAAGCGATCCAGTTTCGCCATCCGCACGCGGACCTGATCGGGCCGCCGCACCTGCTTCGGCGCGGGGGTGGCCGCGTTCGCGTCAATGCGATGGACCTCGGCGACGAATTCGTCGGTGACGGTTTCCAGTTTCAGCGCCCGGGCCGAACGTCCGGTGGGGACGAATCCTTCGAGCGCGCCGGCGACGATGCCGACCCGTGGCAGCCGCCGAGCCGAGGAATAGCACAGGAACCGCGGTTCCCAGTCGGGTCCGTACTTGGCGTTCGACCGGTAGAGCGACTCCAGCTGGAAGAATCGCGACGCCATGCTGAGGACGCTGCGCCACGCGCGCAGCACCGGGCCCGCGCCGATCCGCTCCCCCTCGGAGAAGACCGCGCGGAACATCGCGAAGTTCAGGGAGATCCGTTGTGCGCCAAGGTGTGAGCTCGCCGCCACGACCTCGGCGACCATGTACTCGTTGAGCCCGTTTTCGGCGTCGCGGTCGCGCCGCATCAGGTCCAGGGACAGACCGCGCCTGCCCCACGGGACGAACGACAGCATGCCGCGAAGCTCGCCCTTGGCGTCGTACGCCTCCACCATCACGCTGCGGCCGTCACTCGGATCACCGAGCCTGCCGAGCGCCATCGAGAACCCGCGTTCGGTCTCCGCGCCACGCCACTGCTGCGCCTGCAACAACAGCCTGGCCATCTCGTCGGCAGGGATTTCGCTGTGACGCCGGACTTTCGTGGTGTATCCGGCCCGTTCGATCCGTTTGACCGCTTGGCGGACCGAGCGGCGCTCTGGCCCCGCGAGGCTGAAGTCACGAACGTCGAGGACCGCTTCGTCGCCGATTTCCAGTGCGCGCAGACCCGCGTCGGCATAGGCCTTCGCGCCGCGTTCACTCGCACCGAGTACGCCGGGGGTCCAGCCGTAGGTTCGTGACTCGTTCAGCCAGGCGCGGACCGCGTCCGGCCAGGCGTCGGGATCGCCGATGGGGTCGGCACTCGCGACGCTGGTGCCCGCGAGCACGCGGTAGGCCACGGCGGCGCGGCCGTTGGGCGAGAAGACGACGCTCTTCTCGCGCCGGGTGGCGAAATACCCCAAAGAGTCGTCTTCGCCGTGTTCGGCGAGAAGGCGGCGTACGCGCAGTTCTTCCTCGTCCGTCCTCAAGCGACGGCTGCGGACGCCGCGGAAAAGCGTGTACAACGCGGCCGTCGCGACGGCGGTCGCACTGAGGTCGAGCAGCAGGTCGAGCCAGGCGGGGCCTTCGCCGATGCCGACGCGGCGCAGCTGGATGTTCTCACCGGTCGTGTGGTTGACGACCCAGGCGAACCGCTCCCAGGTGTCCGCGAGGCGGCCGGGGAAGGCTTCGCTCAGGCCCCATCCGACGAGGATGACCGCGGCCAGGCCGCCGAAGAGCACGGTGAAGCCGTCACGCCAGGCGCCAGGCGCGAGCCGGGCCGGGAACGCCGGGCGGATGATCCAGAGGAACGCGATCATGCCGATCGAGATCAGGTCGGCGACGGCCAGCACCCACACCTGGTGCGGGATGTGCCGGACCTGCCACGGACCCAGCTTGAGCAGCTCGGGCGACCACAGCAACGCGGCTTGGAAGGCCAGGGTCACCGCCAGACCGCCGAACTGGAACAGCAACAACGTGTACAGAGCGGCGCGTTTGCGGCGGCGGAGCGCGGCGCCGAGGACGACGAGCAACAGGACGATCACGAGACTCGCGTTCGTCGGGATGCTCAGTGCCGAGAAGGCGACGTCACCCGCCTTGAGCACCGGCCCCTTCACGCCGCCGGCGAGGAGGAGGATCACCGAGAACACGGCCGCGAGCTGCACGAGGGTGGCGACGATGCCGCCCGCCCTCGCCTTCCACGGCGGCACACGGCTCGCTGGGTTTACCATTCTGGCCTTTCGCGGTACTCACAGGTGATCGACAGCTGCTCTTACTTGACGTCAGACAACCCCGTGTGGTTGTCAACGATCATCATCCTCTGGTCTCAATTTCGTCGTTCGCAGGCGTGACGCTGCCTCGACACCGCGGTGTGAAGCTGGTCGCAGGGCCTTGGGAGGGCCATTCCCGCGTGTCACGCTTTGACTTGTTCAGCTCCACGACCCGGGGACCTCATCGAGGCCTCGAGGGAAGGACGGTCGACAAGGATGTCTGCCACTGAAAAGGATTCCGGCGAGCTCGTCGCTCCGTACGGGACCGGCGCGGCGCCCCAGACCACGTCTGGGAAGAAAGTCCGCGTACATCACCTTCGCGAGATGAAGGAGCGCGGCGAAGCCTGGCCGATGCTCACCGCCTACGACATGTACACCGCCGCGCTGTTCGACGAGGTGGGCATTCCCGTGCTGCTCGTCGGGGATTCTGCGGCGAACAACGTTTTCGGCTACGACACGTCGCTTCCGGTGACCGTGGACGAGCTGCTTCCCCTGGTCCGCGCGGTGACCCGGTCGGTGAAGCGGGCATTGGTCGTGGCCGACCTGCCGTTCGGCTCCTATCAGCTTTCGCCGCAGCAGGCGCTGGAGACGTCGGTGCGGTTCATGAAGGAAGGCCGTGCGCACGCGGTGAAACTCGAAGGCGGGCGGAAATTCGCGCCGCACGCCGAGGCACTGACGTCAGCGGGCGTCCCGGTAATGGGACATATCGGATTCACCCCACAGAGTGAACACAATCTGGGCGGCTATCGAGTCCAGGGACGCGGCGAAGCGGCCGACGCGCTGCTCGCCGACGCGCTCGCCCTGGAGGAGGCCGGCGCCTTCGCGGTCGTCATGGAGATGGTGCCCGCCGAAGCGGCGAAGCGGATCACGCACGAACTGAAGATCCCGACCGTCGGGATCGGCGCGGGGCCGGACTGCGACGCGCAGGTGCTCGTCTGGCAGGACATGGCCGGGCTTCGGCGCGGCAAGACTCCTCGCTTCGTGAAGAAGTACGCCGATCTCGCCGGCGTACTGGCCGGGGCCGCGACGGCGTTCGCGGAGGACGTCAGGCGAGGCGAGTTCCCGGCCTCGGAGCACTCGTTCCACGACTGACCCGCCTCTGAACTGCACAAAGAGAGCAAGGGACCTTTGCTATCACTCCCGCCGGGGAGGGCGATAGCAAAGGTCCCTTGCTCTCTTTCCCGGTGGGCGGTGCGCGCAGACCCTCCTTTAGTTGTTCACGTATATGAACTTCAATCATGTCCTTGACTAGTGTTCGAGAGCTGCCTTACGGTCTAGCCGTCGCCGCCACGACCGAGCTTCGATCCCTCGACGAGGAGGACCACGGATGCGTGTTCGTGAGCGGGTTCTGACCATCGCGACCGGTGCCGCACTGCTGTCGACGCTGGCGGCGCACCCCGCACAGGCCGCGACGGTCCGCGTCGGGACTTCGGAGCAGCTGACGACGGCGCTCGCCTCGGTCACTCCCGGCACCGTCATCGAGCTCGCGGCCAACACGACCTTCTCGGGCAACTTCAAGGCAGCGAAGAGCGGCACCTCCGGCAGCCGCATCACGCTGAAGGGTCCTCGGAGCGCGGTCATCAAGGCCTCGGCCGGGCGCACGCTCGAACTCACCGGCAGTTACTGGAACCTGACCGGTTTCACCCTCACCGGTGGTCAGAAGGGCCTGATGGCGACGGGCGTCAAGAACACCGTCGTCGACGGCATCAAGGTCACCGCCGTCGGCCACGAAGGCATCCACTTCCAGTACACGAGCACCGACAACGTCGTGAAGAACTCCGAGGTGACCGACACCGGCCGCGAGTTCGCGGGCTACGGCGAAGGCATCTACTTCGGTTCCGCGAAGGGCAACTGGCCGGGCGGCACGCCCGACCGGAGCGATCGCAACAAGGCGATCGGCAACAAGATCGGCCCGAACGTGCGGGCCGAGTCGATCGACATCAAGGAAGGCACCACCGGCGGTGAGCTGCGCGGCAACGTCTTCGACGGGACCGGGCAGAGCGGCGAGCACTTCGCCGACAGCTGGGTGGATCTGAAGGGCAACAACTACGTGGTCGCGGACAACCGGGGCAGCAAGGTCTTCGTGCACGACGCGACCTACGGCGGCTTCGAGGTCCATGTCCAGCTTGACGGCTGGGGCCGCGGCAACACCTTCTCCGGCAACACCGCGGACGTGCAGTCCAGCCACGCGTACGGCTTCTATCTCGTGAAGGCCGCTACGGGGAACAAGGTCTGCGCGAGCAACAAGGTGACCGGCGCCGGGAAGGGATTCGCGAACGTGGCCGCCACGGCGGGCTGCTGACGCGATCGAAGACCGGGGGCCCGCTCAGCCCGGCGGCGGGGGCGGGCCCCCACCCTTCGGACACTCGCCGATTCGGGCATGGTGTCCGTATGGACGATTTGTATCCGCCCATCCACGTTCGCGCCGAGGGCATGCTCGACGTCGGCGACGGGCACCGGATCTACTGCCAGGAGGCGGGGAACCCGGACGGCAAACCGGTGGTCGTCCTGCACGGAGGCCCTGGTAGCGGCATCTCGCCGATGGCGAGGCGGCATTTCGATCCCGAGGTCTACCGGATCATCCTGTTCGACCAGCGCGGCACCGGCCGCAGCACTCCGGCCATCGGCGAACCGGACGTCGACCTGTCGGTCAACACCCTCTGGCACCTTGTCTCGGACATGGAAAGTCTGCGCGAACGGCTGAATCTCGAACACTGGCAGCTCTTCGGCGGCTCGTGGGGCGCAACCCTCGCCCTCGCCTATGCCGAGACTCATCCGAGCCGCGTCACCGAGATCATCTTGCGCGGCGTCTTCACCGTCCGGCGTAGCGAACTCGACTGGATCTATGGCGGCGGCGCCGCGAATCTCTTTCCCCGTGAGTGGGAAGCCTTCCTCGCTCCGATTCCCGAAGAACACCGCGACGACCCGATGGCGGCCTACCGCGAACTCGTCTATCACCCCGATCAAGCGATCCGGGAGCGTGCCGCCATCGCTTGGAGCACCTGGGAAGGAGCGATCGTCTGCCTGCGCCCGGATCCGGCCTTCCGCAACCAGTACGCGTCCCCGGACTTCGCGGTCACGTTCGCGCGGCTCGCGTTGCACTACTTCTGTCATGGGGCGTGGCTCGAGGAAGGACAGCTGATCCGCGAGGCCGGCAAGCTGTCGGGGATTCCCGGCGTGATCGTGCAGGGGCGGTACGACGCGGTGTGCCCGCCGGTGACGGCTTACGAGCTGCACCGGGCTTGGCCGGACTCGAAGCTGGATCTGGTGGAAGCCGCCGGGCACGCGGTGACGGATCCGGGGATGCTGGCGGCGCTTCGGGAGGCGACGGATTCTTTCCGACCGTTTTGACCAAGGCCCCTGAGTCGAGGTGCCCGCGCCTGCCAGGCAGCGAAACCCGGAACTCCTGCAAGCGTCACGGTACTGCGAAGGCCCCGCCAGCCCAGCTGGGCTGGCGGGGCCTTCCTACGCCCTCGTTATCTAGGCAATCGAGACAACATCCGCGCGAGTTCGTCTGGAAACTCTGCCATGTGCGGTCCGGCGCAAAACCTCACGGTGCAAGCCGCCGAGGCAAACTCCATCGCCGAATACTCTCCGTTCGACAGCATCTTCGCAGACATTCCCAAAGGGACCACAAAGTTCGCTTGAGCCTCATCTGTCATCGAATCAAGAAAATTGGTTTCTTCCGAGAAGACGAACTCCGCGATTGAATCCAAAACCCCCCACCAGGTCGAAAATGTTCACTCGACAGGATGTTTCAATCATGTCTTCGTATTCAGCGAAGCCGAAACGATTTATACGAAGATGCTGCTTACTCGCATCCTTTTCCACGGCAGTCGATTCCCTGGCGATCCAGTCTAGGCTTAAATACTAACGCGCAAGGCCGGCAGGTGCGTCTTATACGCCACCTGGCGGAGAATTCAAGCCTCTCACTTTCACCACCACTCGAACTCTTTGATGAGACACATGGTCTCTGCGCATCCCGAATAGTAGCGGCCGTCCTCCGGCGCGAATTCCCGCACAAGGAAATCTTGCCCCGAAATCGGAGTGGTGAGGCTGTCAATGCAGGTCGCAAGGTCGCAGTTGTGAATGAGGACCGGCGTCTGACCTACGACGACGTACTACACGTGGTCCGTGCCGACGGTCAGGTTGTCGAATCCTTAAGCCCCGATCCCCTCGACCATGAGGCCATCATCACTTTCTACAAAGTGCTCCGCAAACACCTCGCATAGGGCACGCTCTCAGCAAACTACAAGGATGACCCCAAGCTTTGCCGAGATCTTGCGCGGTCTGATGGACAACCGCGACCTGTCGCCCCGGGCCATTAGTCGAGTGAGAGAAATCGCTCCGACATTGCAAATCTCTGACCAAATCGGCGATCTAGTTTTGATTGCAATTTTGCGTCTCGGGCAAGGGAAAGCATTCGACGAGCTTTCCATCTATTTCCCTCACGCTTACACAGCCACAATCAGGACGGCGACCTCAACATTAAGCCCCAATTGCCATCCCGAAGTGTAGCCACCTGGAACAACTTAAAGATCCACACCTGACATAAGCCGCTCAGACCGTTTGATGGTCAATTCGCTGATCAAAATTCGATCCGAATATCAATCTCATCAAGGGGGGCCGAGCCATCGACGCCATGGGGACACCCCGGCGACCAGGACGACGATCCTGACGCCCCACCCGCCACAGCCGTCATCCGCTGACGTTGCCGTCAAATACCGCAGAGCCCTCATCGACATCCCTGTCGATGAGGGCTCGTGTGCGGTTTTCAGGGTTCTGAATCCTCAGCCGAGAGGGTGCCGTTTTCTGAAGAACCCAAGTTCATCAAGGCTGCCACGCATCCTTCTCACTGAAGCGTCCACTCACCCAATGAAATTGGTCGAATCCCAGCAGTCATCATCGAGAACATTGCATTGCGATCTTCCCCATATTGATAGACCGATGAATCGAACCCTGCATAGAACCTTCCGTCGCTTCCCGAGTACACGGTCAGATGGAAGCTGTCCACGCCAATCGGGAATAGAGGGGTGTCAGCCACCTCTGTGCATCGGCGAGCCACGTCTGCATCACGGGTGGTGCAGACCGCGGACGGATCAAAATTCGTCCAGCTAGAGATCCTCTCCCCCGCGATAACGAGGGCTGGGAGATGGTCGATCCTCAGGCCAAGATATTCACCCAAGAACTTCCTTGCCTCCTCATGACAGGCGAAACCGACACGCTCCAGACCCGCCACGATGGCATCCGTCTCACGGCGAAACCCAGCCCCCTCCCAGCCACACGACCTGAGGAATTTCTCCAACTCCGACTCGCGCATCCTTTTTCACCTCGATAGGTCTTTCGCTCCACGCCGAACAAGAACACTCTGACAGGATAAGCACGCCGCTTCTGGGGCGCCCGTGGCACTGCGAACGGTCAAGAACTCGATGTCACTCAACCGCAGCGAGCGCCCAACTTGATCCTCAAAATCGGCTCCATGTTCGGCGATTAGAGCATTGCAGGCCCGGATCTCGGCACAGTTATCGGCTCCGCGGCCAGCGATCTGCCCACCATCCGCAAGAACAGAGTCAATCTCGGGCTCGAAATAGGCGGGGCGAGACGTATGACCAGAGTGACCTGTGGAAACCATATCCGTACCCCGGAACCGAGCTGCCGCGCTCATTGTGGCGTCCGCGGGCGCCGATTGCGCTGCTGCTCTAGCCTCACGTCCGCAGTTGTGCGTGAGGACCGGCGTCTGACCTGCGACGACGAAGTACGTGTGGTCACCATCGACCGTCAGGTTATAGACCCGCCGAGTGTCAGACCACGACCGCGTACCCGTGACAGTCGCATCCCGGTGATCACCGGTCTCCAGCCGGTGCCCGGCCTTCAGATCAACAGCGTGCGACCACCGCTTCTCCGACTCCACCCAGAACGGATGCTCATCCGTCGCCACCACCGACCCACGATCGGCACCACTCGCGACACCGACCTCCACCAACGTCCGCTGACTCGCATGCGAACGAGCATCCGTCACCACCCGAACCGCAGAACGCCCCGTCGTCGGATCCTTCGCCAGGACCCTGTCCCCGACCTTCACATCCTTGATCGGCTTACGAGACCCGTCGCCCATCACCACCATGGTGTTCGGATCGAAGCTGTTCCCCGTCTCACACTTCCCCGCCGGGCTGCTCGACGAGTCGTCGTGGTGCTTACCCCGCCCCTTGTTCCGCCCAGCCAACCCAGCCAACCCGGCCAGAGCATCATCGGGAGAAGCACCCGACTGGGCGATCTCTGACACCGCCGTCACGGTCTCGGCGACGTTCTGGACGACGCTCCCGTCCCCCACCACCTGCTTCTTGAAGAAGTCCGTCACCTGGCCGGCATCCTGCACGTTCGCCTTGAACGACTGCACGATCCGAGCAGGCATCAAGGGCGACGACGAGACCAGGTCCGTGCCCTTGAAGACCGGCTTCAACGCCGCCTTCAACGTCGGGATCGGATTCCGCTTCGCCGTCTTCTCCGCGGCACCCCTCGCAGCAGCCGCAGCGGCCTTCTTCTTCGCCAGGATCGCCGCGGCCCGCCTAGCCGCGGCCGCGGCGGCCGCAGCAGCCGCCTTGCGGGCAGCCGCGACAGCGGACGCCTTACGAGCGGCGGACGCGGCTGCGTCGCCCGCGGTTCGACGGGCCGCGCCCGCGACGTCGTCGCCGTAGCGGCGGCCGAGAGCGACGGCGTCGTCGGCGTAGCGACCGGCCCGGCGACCGCCGCCGATGAAGTCACCGGCCTTGCGCGCCCATTTCGCGGCGGTCGCGGCGTTGCCACCGAACGGGATGGCACCCGCGGCCGACCACGCAGCGTTCTCCCAGTCACCCTCCACCGCGTAGATCGCGGCGTTGGCCAGGTCGGCGATCTCGCCGATGCCGGGGATCATGCCCGCCACGTCCAGCGCGGTGTGCACGATGCCGCCCGCCTTGTCCCACAGGTCACTGAACCAGCCGTGACCATCGGGATCGAAGAAGTTCAGCGGCGAACCGAGCACGTAGGAGTACCGGTTCGCGCTGATCGACGGCGAGTACGGCAGCTCGATGCTGTCGCGAGAGGCGAAGGTGCCGGAACCCGGCTGGTACCATCGCGCCCCCATGTTGACGTTCCCGTTGTCGGGATCCGTCCAGTCGCCCTGGAAGCCGACCGTCCGCTGTGCCCCGGTCGACGCGATCCGCTTGCCGTACGGGTCGTAGGCCGTCGAGTCGACGACGCCACCGGACGCAGGCGCCAGAGCACCGATGACGTCACCATGCCGGTCGGAAAGCGTGAGCCGGGAGTCGGATCCCTGCGAAAGCGAAAGCAAGCCACCATCGGGACCTCGACCGAAGCGTGAAACGCCGTCGCTGACCGCGTCCCTTTCCATGCCCGCGTAGGAGAACTTCTGGCCACCGCGGGTGGCGAGCCGATCGAAGTCGTCGTAGGTGTACTCGGTCGAGCCGAACTTCACGAGCCTGTCGAAGCCATCGAAGGAGTACTTCTCCTCCAGCCCCGATGAGGTACGTGAAGCCAGCGAACCGCGCGGCGTGTACGCGTACGTGTAGTCGCCGTCCGCGAGGACGCGGTTCCGCTCGTCGTAGCCGGCGGCCTTCTCGCCCGCCTTGACCCGGTTCCCGGAGTCGTCCCAGCCGTACTCGGTCGCCTTCCCCGCCGGATCGGTCCACGAGAGCATCCGCCCCTGATGGTCGTACGAGTAGCTGTTCTGACCGGAACCGGCCAGCCCCGTGGTGCTCTTCGTCTTGACCCGGTCGTTCGGGTCGTAGGTGTAGGCGATCGAAGAGAGAACCGAACCGTTGGCTTCCTTGAGGACATCGGACTTCGGCCGCGCGAGGTTGTCGTACTCGTAGGTCCGGACCCGGCCGGCGCCGTAGTCGACGGTCTTGACCTTTCCGGCCTCGTTGTAGCCGTAGGTCAGCCTGCCGCCGGTCGCGCCGTCGGTGACGGAGTCCAGACGCCCGTTGAGATAGCCGTAGCCGGTGGTCCCGGCGGCGTCCGTGCGCTTGTTGACACGTCCGGCGGCGTCGTACTCGAACGAAGAACTGCCGGAGGTGCCCGTGGCGGTCAGCAGACCACCTCGGTCGTTGTAGGTGTACCCGTTCTGTCCGGCCACCATCAGACGGCCGTCGGCGTCGTAGGCGCGCTCCTTGGTCTTCGTCGGAGCTTCCGCCCCCGAACCGGACTCGGTGAGCATGCGGTTGAGGGCGTCGAAGGTCCGGTCCCGGGTCACGTTGCCGGGTGCGGTCAGACGCGTCGCGTTCCCCGCCGCGTCATAGGACTGCGTCCAGGTCCGGTCCGGTGCCGCGGGGTGCGCGGCGGTCGACGGCTCGATCACCGACTCCGGCAGGTTCAGGCTGTTGTAGGTGAAGACCGTCTTGTTGGCCCGGCCGTCGGTGAACCTGGTGCGGTTCCCGGCCGCGTCGTACCCGAAGGACGTCGTGATCGACTTCCCCTCGGCGACGGGTTCGACCTGGCCCGAAAGCCGGTTCGCCGCGTCATAGGAGAAGGTCGTGACGCGCTTTTCCCAGTCCTCCGCCGTCTTCACGTTCCCGGCGAGATCGTAGGTGAACTTCCGTTCCCGCAACGGGGGCTGGTTCGCGGTCCAGCCGGCCTCGACGTCGAACTCGGACACCTGACGGCCGGCCAGGTCGTAGTTGAGGCGCTTCGTGACGCCCGCGCCGTCACTCACCCGGACCAGGCGGCCCTGCCGGTCGTAGCCCCTTTGGGTCTTCACTCCCGCCGGATCGACCGCGGTGATCAACTGGTTCAGCTTGTCGTAGGTGCTCTTGCTCTTCTCACCGGCGGGGTTCTCGACCAGGTCGATGTTGCCCGCGGCGTCGTACCGGTACTTGGTCGTGTAGCTGGTGGGGGTCGAGGACGGCTTCGGGAACCGCTCCACCGCGGTCGACGTGACCTTGCGGCCCAGTTCGTCGTACGTCGCCTCGACACGGGCCCCGGTCGGCGAAGTCGCCGAAAGCGGGAGGCCGGTCATCGTGTACGAGTATTTCCACACACCGCTCGCCGTACCGTCGGCCTGCGGATCCTGCCGTTCCAGCAGCCTTCCCAGCTGGTCGTACCGCAACTCGGTGGTGTGGGTCCGCGCGTCGATCTGCTTGATCACCCGCCCCACGGAGTCGTACCGGATCTCCTTGCTCGGGGTGATCGGCGCGGTGCCCCCGGGTGGTGTGTACGACGGCAGGCTCGACTTGACCAACTGGCCGAGCCGGTCGTACTCGGCCGTGGTGACCCGGCCGACCGGGTCCTTCGTGTGCGTGACCGAGCCGAAGGTGTCGTACCCGGTGATCATGGTCGCCTGTGTGTCGGTGGCCGCGCCACCGCCGGATTCGGTACGGACTCGCGGGCCGGTGGCACGGATGGGCCTGGCCAACTCGTCGTAGTCCATCTTCGTGGTGAACGCGGACAAGGGTTCCTGCCCGAGGTTGCCGCGGGGATCCGTCACGGCCGTCGGCAGTCCGCGTTCGTCGTACCGCCACCGCGTGATCAGGCGTTCCTGACCATTGTGGACGGTCTGCTGGATCCGCTTCCCGTTCGAGTCGTAGGCGAACTCCGTGGTTTCGGTGACGTTCGGCTGCCCGGCGCCGACGTTCGAGGAGTACCCGGACTTCTCCGACCGGATGACGTTGCCGCCGCGGTCATAGGCGAACTGCGTACGCCGTTCGAGACCGCCCGAGTCCTCGTTCGTCGCCGTGAGCCTGCTGACGGCGTCGTACTCGTAGGTCGTGGTCCTGTTGCCCGCGGTGATCTGCTTGGTCAGGTTTCCGGCGCCGTCGTAGTCGTTGTTCTCCAGCACGAGGTCGCGGACGTTCCCGGTGACCGGATCGCGATAGCCCTCCGCCACCACCTGGCCGATGAGGTCGTTGGCGTAGTAGTGGTTCCTCGTCGCCCTGCCCATCGCGTCGACGTGCAGGATCTGCCTGCCCGATTCGTCGTACCGGAAGGACTCGAGCACCGTCGGCTTGGAACCCCCAGGATCGGGGTCTCCCTCGCCGTCGCCGGGCCTGCCGTCACCATCGGCCGGGTCGACCACGCCGCCGTGCCAGCCGTGCAGCCGGACCTCCGCGACCTCGTTCCGGGCCGTGTACGCGTACGACCTCTTCACACCGCTCGCGTCGACCACGAACGTCCGGTTGCCGAAGACGTCGAAGCCGTACCGGGTTTCCTTGTCTTCGGGGTTCACGACGTGGACGAGCCTGCCGCGATCGTCGTATTCGCGCTTCGTCACCCGGGCCCGATCGCCGCCGGTGAGATCCAAGACCTCTTCCCGCTCGACGTTCCCGTCCTTGTCGTAGGACGTCACGGTCTTGGCGCGGTGTTTCACCCCGGTGACGGAGTTCGTCGTCTCCGGCCCGGTCTCCGCGATCACCCGGGAAAGCTCGTCGTACTCGTACGTGGTCTTGACGCCATCGGGATACGCCGCCGTGTAGACCGTGGCCGACGTCTTGCGCCCACCGACGTCATAGCCGAACCGGGTGCGCATTCCGGCCTGTTCCTGGATCTCGCCGAGATCACCCGAGCGGTAGTACCGGTAGACCGTGGTGTCGCCGAGCGCGCCACGCGTCATCAGCAACAGGTCCGCCGGGATCCGATGGAGCGGGTTGTCGAGCGCTTGCTCGGTGCCGTCGGTGTAGGTGTGTGTGACGGACCCGCCGTCGGGCATCTGCTGGGTGAGCAGATCTCCCTTGGCGGTGTAGAGGTACGTCGTCAGGTACCGGTTGTCGGTGGCGCTCGTCGACCTGCCGTCCCGGCTCCACGCGACCTTGTCGTTGGTCGGGTCGAGCGGATTGCCCGGGTTGAGGAAGTACCCGAAGTACTCGGTCTGGCACCTCGTGACCATCTGGCAGGTCCGCTTGCTGGTCACGTTGCCGCGCTTGTCGAAACCGAGGACGACCTCGTTGAGGTTCTCGGAAACGATGGTGCTCTGGTTGCCGTCGTCGTCGTAGGCGTAGCTGCGGATTCCGTAGCCTGCCTCGCCCGGCGGCTGGCCGGTGTTGTCCTCCGGACGGACGCCGAGGCCCAGCGGGGTGACCATCCGCAGGATCCGGCCCCGGACCGGGTCGTAGTCGTAGGTGTGGTCGCGGTTCCCCGGATCCGTGAACTTCACGGTCCGGATCAGGTTGTTCTCCTCACCGGTGATCACCGGGGCGCCGAGCCTCCACACCCCGCCGTTGCGGTCGGTGTAGGCCTTCACCCGCTCGTTGACCGTGTCGTACTCGACCTCCGTGGCCACCCTGCCGCTGGGAAGCACGATCTTGCTCAAGCCTTCGGACGGCTGCGCGGCCTGGAAGTGTTCACGGACCACGCTGTCGCTGAGCGGCTTGCCGTAGACGGCGATCTCGTCGATCGCGCCGGCGAAGTACCCGTGGTCGTTGGCGGGCTTCGCAGGCCAGTTACCCGCGATGAACCCGGCCCCGGCATAGACCTTGGTCTGGTTGCCGTGGTCGATCACGCCCTGTTTCGTCCCGGCCTGGACGCCGTCCAGGTAGAGCCACTGCGTCGCCAGGGCCCCGGAAAGCACCACGTGGTGCCATTTCCCGTCGTTGACCGACGCGGTGGTGCGGATCGGATTGGTCGTGCCGTCGGAGAACTGGCCGTACAGCTTTCCGTCCGTACCGACATAGAGCGCCGGGGTGTAGGCGTTCTGGAGCGCGCCGGTGATCTCGTTCTGCTGGTAGCCCAGCAGGACACCGGAACCGGTGGTCTTGAACCACAGCTCGACCGCGAGGTCCCTGCTCTTCTTGACCACGCCGTCCTGCAGTTGCAGTACCGAACTCGACCCGTTGAACGTCGCGGCGGTGTCGGCCGAGCCGGGCAGCGCGCCGGGAGCACCGAGGACGACGTTCTTGTACTTCCCGTTGTCCTTGCCCCGGTTGAACGCCACCTGGCTGACCGCGACGTCTCCGGTCGCGTCACCGAGCCGCCAGTACGCGTCGGGCGACGCGTCGTTCACGACCGTGCGGAACCTGGACTGGTCCGTGTACTGGTATTCGGTGGCGTTCCCCCGGGGGTCTTCGACCCGCCGCAGCCGGTTTCCTTCGTAGAAGTACTTCCAGTTCCGGATTTGGCCGTTGATCTCGGTGGCGAAGACGTGTGCGACCTTGCCGCCTTCGACCAGGAAGACCAGTTGCCGCTCGCTGGCCAGGTCGAGGACGCGGGACAGATTGGCCCCGTCCCACTGCACGATCGCACCACGCCCGACACCGTCGGTGTACCCGGTCAGCCTGCCCGCCGAGTCGAACCGGTAGGTGGTCGCGGTCTTGTCGGTGAGCCGCCATCCACCGTCCGATGTGGACGCGAAGTCCGCGAAACGCCCTTGCGGAGCGGCGTAGGTGCCGTCGGGGTTGAGACCGAAGCGCAGTTGTTGCCCGTCGGGATAGGTGACGAGGGTGTTCCCCGCGTAGTCGCGGACCACCTTCATGTCGTACTTCGTCGCCCAGCCCGTGCCGAACCAGTGGTCGCGCCGCGGGTCCAGCGAGTTGTACGTACGGGTCACGCTCAGTTCGGGGCCCGCCGTCGGCAGCTGGACATCGACGGCGCTGGAGTAGTAGTTGCCCACCATCGGGTCGAAGTCGCGATCGGATCCGCTGTGCGGCGTCATCGCCATATGCGAGGTGATCGCCGGCTGGGGAACCGCGCTGAGGATCGCGCTGAACGGAAGCGGTTCACTCTCGTTGGCACCGTCGAAGGCGAACGACCGCCAGAGATAGATCTTGTTCCAAGACAGTTTCTTGTCCGGAACCGTCCACGTCGGATTCACCTGGTACGCAGAACTGAAGCACTCGACCGGAGTGTCGTCGTCGCTCTTCCGGCACACCTCGAACCGGTACTTCAAGGTGCTGCCGGGCGGAGGGTCGACGTCGATACCGTTGGCCCACAGCTGCGGTGTCAGCGTCTGGACCGACGCGCCGTTGGGCGGGTACTGATGTTTGACGAACGGCGGCACGTCGTAGACGTCGAGCCCGATCCGGGCCGGTGCGACCTGGTGGTCGGTGAAGTAGTCGCCCGGTTTGCGGAACACGCTGAAGTCGAGCAGGTAGCTGCCGACGCCGATCGGCTTGATCTCGGCGTCGAGCGCCACGGACGCCCCCCGGGCCACATCGCCGGGAAGCTCGGCGGCCACCTGAGAACCGAGCGAGTTCCCGCTCCGGTCGAAGATGCGGTAACCCAGCGCGAAGTCGGCGCGAGTCCACGCCTGCGCGCCGCGGTTGGTCACGGTGATCTTGACCTTGCCCGGGCTCGTGCGGGTGACCGGCGGTTCGGGCGTCGCACGGTCGACGCGGTACTCGGCGTTGTAAGGCGAGTGCGTCACGTACAGCCGGGGCGGGTTCGCCGTACCGAATCCGGTGAACCGCTTCCACGCGGCCGGATCATCCGGGGCCTGCAGGGCGAGGCCGTGGTTCGCCGCGCCGCCCGCCCACTGCTGGACGAGGTTTCGCCCGTCGACACCGAGATCGACGAGTTCGTGCGCGGTCGGGCAGTTGGACCTGGTCGCCAGCGGGGCCATGTAGCCGTGCGAGAACACACCGTTGCCGAGCGCACCGCCGATCGGCGGCGTCCCGGACGAACCCCAGTCCGCGGTGACCGGATGCACGAACATCGGGCGGGGCGCGCACGAGCCGGACCAGAAGTTGGTCAGCTGCAACTGGGCACCGAAGATCCGGTTGTCCTTCAGATCCCCGCCGATCCCGCCGAAACGGAGATAGCTCGAGGCCGTTTTGCCGCCACTACGGCCGACCCGCAGTTCGTTCGCGTTGACGTGACGCTGACCGTTCTCGACAACCATGTTGCCGGTGCTGACCGACTCCTTGACCACGGTGGGGTCGACCCGCACGGGATAGACCCGCGCCGGGTCGCGCAGCCACGCGGAGTCCAGTTCCACGCGCAGGATCTGGCGGCCGTCACGGGATACGAGCCGATAGGTGACACCGTAGGACGTCGCGGGCTCGCCGCTTTCCTGGCGGCTCGAGTCGAGCATGTAACCCGCCGGGACACGCAGGACGGTGGCGCCGGCTCGGTCGACGAAGACCACGGCGCCGTCGACGATCCTCGCTTCGAGGCCCTTCAGGTCGAGAGCGAACTCCCAGGCGTGAGGGGCGTCGGGACGCTTGAGGACGAACCATTCCTTGGCCGCGCCGGCGGAGAACTCGACCTGCAGGTCGGCGTTCGGCAGGACGTCGGGATAGCCGACGGTGGCGCCCTCCGCGCGTCCGGCCGAAGCCCGCGCCCCCAGCAGGGTGAAGGCGACTTCCTGGCCGGCGCCCGGGTCGACCCGCATCGAGCCCGCCGCCTGCCCCAGGTGGACCTGGAGCGCGTCGCCCGCCTTGCGCCAGCCACCGGCCTGATCCGGCACCGCACGTGCGTCGATCGCGCCGTAGCCGCCCTCGGGCAACGGATAGTTCAACGGATCCTGGCCGTACACCGTGGTCTGCGTGCCGTCGGGGTTGTCGTAGACGCTGCTGTGGGAGGTGCGCTGCTGCGGCAGTTCCCTGCTGACCTTGTCGTCGAATCCGCGCACCTGGGTGGCGGGCGGCGCAACGGCCTTGGCGCTACCGCGCTTGTCCGCGGCGGGTTCGGGGAAGGTCAACGGCGGGTACTTCGACTGCAGCGAAGCGGCCGTCGCGCGGTTGATCGCGGGCGCGGCGGGGCTGTCAGGGGTCGGTCGATCCGGAACCCCTTCCGCCGATCCCGACTGCTGCTTGGGCGCGTTGGCCCCGGCCGCGGCGTCCGCGTCACCCGAGGACGGGAATCGTTGCGACGCCACCGGCCCCAGCGTCGCGACCAGCGCGACGATCAGCAGCAAGGCGAGTGTCGCCCGGAGTCTTGCGCGCAGGACAGGTCCACGACGGATCCGCTTCATGATTTCCCCCCTTGGGATGCCCGATCAGGGCAGCCCTCGGCTCCTTCAGAGCAGGTCGGCGAGTTGATATTGGTGGGGCGCGGAGGCGCCCGGCAAGACCTTTTCCCGAAATTGGGCCGAATGGCCGTGACCGAATGGGCATGGCCTACTGACCAAGCAGGCATCGAACTGGCGTTCGACAGCCAAAATTGACTGTCGCGGTCGATGATCTTCGTCACAAAACACCACTCACCACTCTTCGAATCACACCTTTGGCCGAATGACGGCACTTCGAGCAGCCGCTAGCGTCCGGCGTGCTTATAGCCAGAAGCGAGGGCGCTGGGGGCGGATCGTCGCGTCGCGTTACAGAATGAGCAACTCTGTCGCGCCGTCGCAATTTTGTGCGTTTGTGAGCACTTTTTCCGCACATGGCACTCTCCGTATTCGGAGAAGGAAGGTCCAATGCGGACTCGAAGATCCCTGATCGTCTCCGCGGCCGCCACGGCCCTGCTCGGCACCGTGGTGGTCACGGCACCCGCGGCACACGCCGCCCCGGCGCTGCCTCCGGGGTTCGCCCTGTTCGACACTCCCACCGGCCACCAGGCCGGAGATCTCACCGGCGCCGCCTACCTCCCGGACGGAAGCGCGCTGACCACCGGCCGTCTAGGGTCCGTACAGCTGGTACCGCAAGGCGGTCAGCCGGTCCAGATCGCCTCGCTTCCAGTGCACACCGCCGGCTCGCTCGGCCTCACCGGCATCGCGGTGGCGCCGGACTTCACCACCAGCCGGGCGGTCTATACCACTCGGGCGGTGTCGACGGGATCCTCCGCGGTGTTCCGTCTCAGCAAGTGGAAGGCCGGCGGATCCGACGCTCCCACGTCGTTGTCGGAAGAGTTCACCGTCCTCGAGTTCCCGGTCAACGCGGACAGCAAGGGCATCCAGGACGTGGCCGCGGACCCGGCGGGCGCCTCACTGTGGGTCGCCGTCGGTGACAACGCCACCGTCCGGTCCCACACCGACGCCACGAAGGACAACGTCGACAAGTTCGCGTTGCGCGCCTTGGACACGGCCCATCCGACGGGCAAGGTCCTCCGCGTCGACCTCACCGGCCGGGGCGTGCCGGAAAACCCGTTCTATGACACGACAGCTACCTCGTCTTGGAAGAGTCGCAATTATGCGAGCGGGCTGCGTGATCCTCGGATCGCACTGGACCCGCGCGGCGGCGTGATCGTCACCGATGTCGGCTGGGCGGCCCGTCACGAAGTCGACCTCGCGTTCCCCGGCCAGAACCTGAAATGGCCCTGCTGGGAGGGCACGACCCGGGCTCCGGGCTATCGCGACACGCCGGAGTGCAAGAATGTCGCGAATGCCGCGCCGCTCGGCGAAACGGTGCACAGCGCCACGGATACGATCGTCGGCGGTGTTCCTTACACCGGAGTTTCTTATCCCGAGGCTTTCCGTGGAATTCATTTCGTAGCCAACAAGGGTGCGCAAACTCTTTCCACTCTGGGGTTCGACAACGGAGGCACGGTCACCCAGCCCATCACCACCGTCGCTTCCGCGATCGGCGACCCGGTGTCGGTCCTGACCGCCCCCAACGGCGACATCGTGCTGGCCGACGCGGCCGGGGCGAAATTGCGCAGGCTGAGCTACACGCCCGTCAACAAGGCTCCCCGCGCGGCGTTCACCGCGACCACGGACCCGGCCACGAGCACGGTCTCGTTCGACGCGAGCACGTCGGACGACCCGGACCGTGAGGCTCTGAGCTATCAATGGACCTTCGGTGACGGCACCACCGGAACCGGGAAGACCGTGAGTCACACGTACTCGGCGGGCGATCCGGTGACGGTGACCCTTGCGGTCACCGACCCGCACGGCGCCCCGTCCAACACCAGCCGGACGGTCGTCCCGACCGAGGCGAGCCCCACCGTCGAACTCCTCCCGCCGACGTCGACGGTCTTTTCCACCGGTGAAACGGTCTCGCTCGGTGCCACGGGGGCAGATCCGGGCGACGGACCGCTCACCGTGAACTGGCGCGCGGATCGCGTGCACTGCCCTCGCAACGCCGCTTGTGAGATCAACCAGCTCAGGACCGCCACCGGGCTCACGTTCTCGATGAGTTTCCCGAACGAGAACGACACTCGCGTCGTGATCACTTCATCGGTGGAGAACGGCCGCAACGTCGTCGCCAGCAAGCAGTACGTCGCGAATCCACGACAGGCTCGCCTCACTGTCGTCGGGAACCATCCGGCCCAGATCAAGATCGGCGCGAACCAGGACGCCGGCCGTCTGGTGACGGTGGGAGCGGCGGTGCTGATCACCGCGCCGGCGACCTCTCTCGACGCGGCGAAGTTCGTCAAGTGGGCGGACAACCAGAGCACGGAGCCGGCCAGGCAGATCGTCATGCCCAGCGGCGGGCTCGGTCTGCGAGCGGATTACCAAACCCCGATCGAGAAGCGGTACGCCGACGAGGCACCCCTCCGCACCCTGATGGGAACCCCGGTGGGGGCGGAACTGATCGAGGGTGACGGGCACTGGCAGCTGTACACGTCGGGCCGTCTCTACTGGACACAGCAGCACGGCGTGAAGGCCGTCTCCGGGGAGATCCTGACCAAGTACGTCACGCTCGGCGCGCATGCCTTCCTGGGATCACCGAAGACCGACGAACTGGTGGGCGCGCTCAACGGACGCTACAACGATTTCACCGGCGGCCCGACCACGGGGGACGCCTCGATCTACTGGCACTCGACCATCGGGGCCATGGCGATCCACGGCGAGATCCGGACGAAATGGCGGGCGGCCGGCGGCGAGGGCGGACCGCTCGGTTACCCGACCAGCGACCAGCTGACCACGCCGGACGGGGTCGGCAGGGTCAACCACTTCTTCAAGAAGAACGCCTCGATCTATTGGACGCCCGCGACCGGCGCCCACTACGTCATGGGCCGGATCTGGCAGAAGTGGGGAGGCCTGGGATACGAAGTGTTCTTCGGCTACCCGACCACCGATGAAGTGGCCACGCCGGACGGCGTCGGGCGATACACGCACTTCAGCGGGAACGGTTCGATCTACTGGTCGCCTTCCACGGACGCCCACGAGATCCACGGATCGATTCGCGATCGCTACAAGGCGATCGGCTGGGAGAGCGCGGTCGGCTATCCCCTCACCGATGAGGCCTGGACACCCGGCAACACGGGCAAGTACAACCACTTCCGCCAGGGCAGCTTCGATCACTCGATCTACTGGCGTTGGGGCACCAACGAGGCGTGGGAGGTCAAGGGGGCGATCCGGCAGCGCTGGCAGAGTCTCGGCTGGGAGACGTCGTATCTCGGCTTCCCGACCAGTGGCGAGGAAACCACATCGACAGGTAAGCGCAGCAACTTCCAGAACGGCTACATCACCTACAACGGAACGACGGGAGCGGTCGAAGACCGTCGGTACTGAGTGAACTCCGAACGCCGGTGCGGGCTTACGAAGCCGCACCGGCGTTTCCTTCTACAACCGCCCGCCGGAAGTCGTGTCGCCGGAAAGCCGTTGTGCCAGGTAGACCGGGATCGTCGAAGCGAGGATCAGCACCGCCGCCACGACGTTGACGATCGGTGCCTGGTTCGGCCGGAACAGGTTGTTCAGGATCCAGATCGGCAGGGTCTCCAGCCCGGTCCCGAGGGTGAACGTCGTGACGATGATTTCGTCGAACGACAGCGCGAACGCCAGCAGACCGCCGGCCAGCAGGGCCGAGCGCAGCATCGGGAACGTCACCAGCCGGAACGTCGTGAGGCCGTCGGCGCCGAGGTCCATCGACGCCTCTTCGAGATTGCCGCCCATCCGCCGCAAGCGCGCGACGACGTTGTTGAACACCACCACGATGCAGAACGTCGCGTGCGCGACGATCGCGGTGAACAGGCCCAGGTCGATGCCGAGGATCGTGCGGAAAGCGTTGTTCAGCGCGATGCCGGTGACGATGCCGGGCAGCGCGATCGGCAGGATGATCAGCAGCGACACCTGATTGCGGCCGAAGAACCGGTACTTCTGCAAGGCGAACGCCGCCATCGTGCCCAGTACCAAGGCGATCGCCGTGGCCGCGAGTCCTGCTTGGACACTCGTGCCCAGCGCGTTCAGCGCGCCTTCGTTCTCCGCGGCACGTCCCCACCATTCCAGGGTGAATCTCGACGGCGGCCAGCCGAAGGTGGTGTCCGCGTTGAACGAATTGAGCAGCACCACCAGCAGCGGGAAGTAGATGACCGCGAGGCCGAGAACCAGAGCCGCCAGCACCAGGTATTTGGTCGTCCGGGAAAGCCGCATCGCGCGCTCCTACAGGTTGTCCAGCGCGCCCGTGCGGCGCACGGCGGCGAGGTAGGCGAGCATGATCACCACGGGCACGGTCGCGACGGTCGCCGCGAACGGCAGGTTGTTGGCCGCGCCGATGTTGTCGTAGACGACGTTCCCGAGCATCTGCGACGTGCCGCCGACGATCTTCACCGCGATGTAGTCGCCCAGCGACAACGAGAACGTGAAGATCGAACCGGCGACGACTGCCGGGAACGTCACCGGCAGGACCACCGAGCGAAAGGTCCTGAACGGCCGGGCGCCGAGGTCGCCGGATGCGTCCACAAGGGAATTGGGGAGCCGCTCCAGGCCCGCGTAGATCGGCAGGATCATGTACGGCAGCCACAGATACGACAAGGTGATCACGGTCGCGAGCACGCCGTAGCCGGGGGTGTCGAGGCCGAACGGGTTGAGCAGCCAGTGCAGGACTCCGTTACCGGACAACATGCTCCGCCACGCGTAGGCCTTCACCAGGTAGCTCGCCCACAGCGGGGTCATCACCGCGATCACCAGGAGCCGTCGCGCCCTCGGTGAGGCGAATTTCGCCATGTAGAACGCCATCGGGAACGCGATGACGGCGGTGATCACGGTGACCAGCGCGGCGATCCCGACCGTCCGGAGGGTGATCGTGCGATAGACCGCGTCACTGAACAGGGTGACGAAGTTGTCCAGCGACCATTCGGTGACGACCTGGCCGGTGAATACGTCGGTGTGCCAGAACGCGGTCACGAACAGCGCGGCCAGCGCGCCGAGGTAGGCGAGGCCGAGCCACAGTGCCGGCGCGGAAAGCAGCATGGCCAGCCGTAGCCGGGGCTTGCGGTACAGGAAGGCGGAGGCTTTCCGCCTCGGCGAATCGAGCGTCGTGGTCATCATGTCCACCTACGGGGATGGGACCGGGAGCGGCCGGCGTTGGGGGGGTGTCCCTATGGAAATTGTCAAGCGGCTGATGTCGTGGGGTGTTGGTAGTGGGTGTGGTTGCGGAGCATGGCGTAGAGGACGTCGCAGCGTCGTCGTGCGAGGCAGATGAGGGCTGCGTT
>NZ_JAJPWO010000029.1:0-51961 GCF_046549075.1 Amycolatopsis sp. lyj-84 | reverse complement strand
CTGCAAAATGTTTCCGTGGCCTCCGGCCGAAAGAGGCGCGCGACGGTGAAGTCTCCCGTCGCGCTGACGCGCTCCCGGGAGTCGGGACGTCTGATGTCCCGAAAGTGGCTTTCGCGACACGGCCGCTCGGCATCGGACGCGCCGCCTTTGCCTTAGCCCTCAATAGAACCCGAATTGCCACTCACGACCCCCGTCGCAAGGCGAATATAGGCCGCTAACCGGTCTTTGCGTCCGCGGTTTCGCGAGAGGTGAGACCGACCGCGCGCCCCACCGTGTTGCGTACCAGGAGGCCTGATCGGGTGCCGGGCACCATGAGCCTGGAGAGCAGGCCGACACGTCGCTGTCGCGGCCGCACTTCACGGCGGAGCCGCGACTCGTAGGCGGCGAAGGCGCGGACGTGATCGTCGTGGTGGGAGGCGAGTTCTTCCGCGAGGGCAAACGCTCCTGCCATCGCCATGCTGGACCCGTCGCCCAGCAGGGCCGTGGCCGCCGCCGCGTCCCCGAGCAGAACGACCCGTCCACGGGACCACGAGGGCATCCGGACGGTCGTCAGGGGGTCGAAGAACGGGGCCGGGTGGTCGAGGTACGCCGCCACGAGCTCCGGCGCCCGCCACCGCACGCCGGCGTACACGTCGGCCACGGTTTGCTTGTGCAGAGCGATGTTCTTGCGATCGTGGGGCTCCGGCCGTGTGGCCCGGAAGGTGAAGATCGCGAGCGGCGTGGTGCGCGAGGGGTGGACGACCAGCATCCGGTTCGGCGCGGTCAGCATCGTCAGCTCGCTCGGGTCGTCGATGGCGTCGGGTTCCAGCGGGACGGTCGCGCCGAAGAGACCCAGGTCGCTCACGAACTGCCGCTCGGGCCCGAACACCAGACGCCGGACGGTGGAGTGCATCCCATCGGTACCGACCACCAAGTCGAAACGCCGTGGCGCGGACCGCCGAAAGGTGACGTCGACTCCGCCTTCGTCCTGATCGAGCGCGGTGACCGTCTCGTCGAACACGAACTCGGCATCGTCCCGCGCCGTCCGGTGGAGTACCTCGGAAAGGTCGGCCCGGGTCACCTCGACCGTCGGCGACCCTTCCGAGGAGGTGGGAAGCCGCAGGACTCGTTTGCCGTCCGGGTCGAGCAGGGCCAGCGACCGATTGCGGGTGGCGACCTCGCGCAACCGCGGAACGATGCCCATCCGCTCGGCGACCGGTATCGCGGGCCCCTTCACGACGATCGCGCTGCCACCGGAGCGGAGCTGCCGGGCATGCTCGACGACGGTCGGCCGGTATCCGTTCCGGGCGAGCCAGTACGCGAGCGCGGGCCCGGCGATTCCGGCACCGACTATCAGCACCTCGGGCTTCTTCATGACAAGACCTCTCGGAGCGTCGACGACCACACCCTCGGCCGCCTAGGTACGAATTATTTCGTACCTGAGTAGAGCACGCCCCTGAGGTACGATGCAAGACGTACCTGAGGGAGGTGTCCGTGGCCGGAAGGAACCTGGTCGGTCCAGAGGTCGATGCGTTCGAGCTGGGCGTGGTGCTTCGCGCTCTCGCTGACGAGCACCGTCGTTCGGTGATGACGGAATTGGCCGCCGACCGCACCGACGGCGAGCGAGGCTGCAACTCGTTCGCTCTCCCGATCTCGAAGCAGACCCAGACCCACCACTTCCGGGTCCTGCGCGAAGCAGGCCTCATCGACGAGATCGACTACGGCAACCGCAAGGGCGTCCGCCTACGACGCGCGGACGTCGAGAGCAGGTTTCCCGGACTGCTCGCACTTCTGGAAGCCGAACACCGGGACGAAACTGCTCCTCACTGAACTGAGTCCCTCGTCTCGCGGCCGGCCTCGTTCAGGCGATGTGACGATCGTGTCCAGACCAGAAGGGTGCGCGTAACGCCCGCTTGTCGACCTTGCCGATCGCGGTCATCGGCAACGCGTCGGCGAAGTCCACATCGGACGGTACGAAATGCTCGCCTCCGAAGAATTCCCTGGCGTGCGCTCGAATCTCGTCGGCCGTCAGCGCTCCTGAAGACACCGGCACGACCACGGCGTGCACCCGCTCCCCCTCGCCGCCTTCACCCGGGACGCCGAACACGGCCACCGAACGGACCAGCGGATGCCGTGCGAGCGCGTTTTCGACCACGGTCGAGAACACCTTGGTGCCGTGCTCGCCGGTGACGATGACGTCGTTCGCGCGGTCCAGCAGGTACAGGTACCCCTCGTCGTCGAACCGGCCGAGATCCCCTGTCCGCAACCATTCGGCACCGATCGGCGGCGCGCCGTGATAACCGTCCATCATCGACAAGCCGCGCACCAGGATCTCACCGTCGTCGATCCGCGCCTCCATCCCCGGAACGATCCTGCCCACGGATTCGAGCCGCTCCGGCCGTCCGTCGAGCTCCGCCGCGGAGATACTCGCGATCATCGGCGCCTCGGTGAGGCCGTAGCCCTGCCCGACCACCGGCCCGAACATCTCCAACGCCTGAGCCAGCCGTCGCGGCGGAAGCGGCGCGGCACCCACCGAAAGCTGCCGCACGCTACTGACGTCGGTCGACGCCATGGCCGGATGATCGAGCACCGCCGCCAGCCGCGCTGGCGTGAGCGACAGTGAGGTGACCCGGTGTTCCGCGATCGCGTCCAGTACGGTGCCCGCGTCGAAACCCTTCTGCAGCACGACACTTTCCCGCCGCAGGATCGCCCCGAGCACGGTGGCGTTCCCGGTCATGTGCGTCATCGGCGCGATCAGCAGCGTGCGCCCCGGCCCCGCCGGATCCGGCGCGAAGATATGCGCCATCCCGTCGTAGATGCCGCTGTGCCGGATGAGTTTCGGCACCCCCGTGGTTCCCCCGGTGGGGAAGATGACGGTGACCGACCCCGGCAGAGCGGAGGGCTCGATACCTTCACGGGCCACCAGTTCGTCGAGCTCGATCACCCGTGCGTCATCGGCGGGCCATCCCGTCACCTGGTCGGTCACCAGCGTCGTGACCCCGGCCGCCGACACCGCCGCGAGCCGATCCGGCAGGCTCGCCGAAGCGGCGACGAGCAGCACCGTTGCACCCCGGAGCTGCGCGGCGACTTGCAGGAGAACGGTCTCCGGCCGGTTGCCCGCGTCGATGGCGACGATCCCGCCCTCAGGCAGCCCCGCGTACAACCGGGACACCAGGTCGAGTGCCTGCGCGTAGCTGGTCACCTGGCCGTCCTGTACGAACAGCGCTTCGTCACCGGCGGACCGAAGCACACTCAGCACCCGGGTCAGGAACAGACTTTCCACAGCCCGGACCTTAACCCAGCGGGGACGCAGGACCCGTCGGCGTCAGGGTCGTAGGCGCCTCCGAAGCGAAGCCGAGGTCAAGCCACGGCTTCGTCCGCGTCAACCGAGCGGCGGACCTTGAGGCTGGTACGGCATCGGACGGGCCGAGGGTTTCGCCGTCACCATCGTGACGATGCCGATGATTCCGGCGACGACGAGCGCGACGAAGGCGAACAGCGCGGCCACCAGGTACACCACGCGGAAACCGGTGGCGTCCGAGAGCAGCCCGCCGAGGAACGGCGCGATCGCCAGGGCCAGGACACCGAGGCCCGCGAGCACCCCGGTCGCGGCGCCACGACCGGTGCGGAGCCGCCGGATGAGTGCGACGGTCACGCCGATGGCCGCGCCCGCGCCGAGTCCGGTGAGCACCCGCGCGACCAGGAACAGGGCACCGCTGGGGGTGAAGGCGACCAGCAGCACACCGAGGAGCATCAAGAAGGTCGCGGGAACGGTCACCGATGTCGGGAAGCGCGCGCCGGGCAGCAGACCGGCGGGGAAGGCGATCGCGGCAGCGACGAGGTACGCGACGAGCCCGCTCAGCAGCAGGGACTCATGGGACATGCCCAGCTCGATCTGCAGGGTCGCCCGGCCGTCGAAGCGGTAGATCACGGTGAGCAGGAACAGACCGATGAGCGCGGCGAACCCGGGCCCGATGACCAGCCACCAGGGCGGTCCGGCGGTCTGCTGCGGGTCGCCCTGCGACGGCGTCGGCACGTACATGCGCACAACCTATAGCGACCGGAGACACGGATGGACCACTTCGCGGAAAAGCCACGGATGGTCGCACCCGCAGCGGTTCAGAGCCGGACATCGCGCCGGGAGGACGCGTCGAGTTTGCGGAGCACGTTGGCGACGTGGTCCTCGACGGTGCGCCGTGAGATGAACAGGGCTTGGGCGATCTCCCGGTTGGTGTGGCCGTTGGCCAGCAGGCGCGCAACGTCGTGTTCGCGCGGCGACAGCTGCGTGCCGTAGCTGCGGCGGCCACGGACGGACGGGATGACGGTGCCGGTGCTGCGGATGTGGTGGCGGCAGCGTGCCGCGTCGACGGTGGCGCCCAGGGCGTCGAACGTGACGGCCAGCTCGCGGAACACCGCGGGATCGGCGCCGGTGATCCGAGCGGCCTGGTCTGCGCACTGCGCGGCCCGGTAGCGCTGCCCGAGTTCCTGGTATCGCAACCGCGCGTCTCGGTAGTGCCGGTCCGCGTCGTCGCGCTCTCCCGCCGCGGCGGCCAGCTGTGCCCGGCACACCGTGAGCGCCATCCGCGCTGACGGCGCGTCGATGCCGTCCAGCTCCTCCTCGGCCTCCGCGACGAGTCGCCGCGCGGCGTCGGGCTCGTCGTCGGCGAGATAGCACGCGACCGCTTGGGGGACGATCTCGGCGGTCCACGCCCAGGAGCCCTTCGCGCGGAGCAGGGCGAGTCCACGCTCCGCGTGCGCGCGAGCGGCGGTGTCGTCCCGGCCGAGGAGCATGGCAGCCATCCCTCCCGCCGCGGCCACCGCCACCGGGATCACCGCCGTCGGGTGAATGTCCAGGGCGGCGTGGAATCCGTGTTCGGCGGTCAGCCAGTCGCCGCGTGCGGCGGCCAGCCAGCCGATGACCAGGTTCAGTTCGTTCGCGATGAGCGGCAGATGGGAGTAGGCGTGAATCAGCGCCTGTACCCGCTCGGCCAGCCCTGTCCACTCGCCCGCGAGCCAATCCAGCCGGGCCGCGGTGGCTTCGGCCGTCGCCACCACGTAGTCGGCGCCCGTCCGTGAGGCCATCGCCAACCCGGTGTGCAGGAACGTGCGCCCCTGCCGGTCCCGGCCGGTCCACGAGCACGCGTCGGCCAGGTTGGCGTGGGCCCGGGCGAGGTGCCTGATCTCGGCGGGGTCGTCGACGTCGTTGGGCGCGGGCAGCAGGGAGATCCGGTCCCAGACGCCCGGGTCACCGACGATGAGCTGCCCGCCGAGCACCGTGGCCAGGACCGCCGTGCGCGCGGGACGCCGCGGCAGCCGGGCGAGCAGGTCCTCCACCCGCAGAAGCCAGGCCCGGTGGTCGGCCGCGGTGGCGATGTCCAGGTACGGCACGGAGAGCAGTGCCATCCCGGACGCGACGCGCTCGGGCTGGTCGCCCAGAAGTTCTATCGCGTGGGTGATTTCGGCACAGCCACGGTCCAGCATGGACTCGCGCACCAGCAGGGTGCCGAACCACAGACGCATCTCGCCGCGTACGTCGGCGGTCAACCTGGGGTCTGACAGCAGCGTCTCGATGCGCCTGATCACGTCGGCGTCGGGCAGCCCTGCCAGCGCGTACCCGCAGAGTTTGGCGGCCAGCCGGTTCACGTCCGCGGCGGGCACGTCGCGGTCGGAGACCACTTGGGAGAGCAGGTCCACCGCGGTGGACATGTCCTTCGCCCCGGCGGCGGTGTCCGCGGCGCTTTCGCTGTACCGCAGCCATTCTTCCGGCATACCCGCCTCGGCGCAGTGCCTGGCGAGCCGCGCCGCCGGCCACCCGGGCACGTCGGCCAGCACGCGGACCGCGGCGGCGTGCAGCTCCCGCCGTCGCGGTCCCGGCAGGGCCGAGCAGACCGCCCGCCGGGCCATGCCGTGCCGGAGGCCGTACCGGTTCGGCGGGTCTTCCGACAGCACACCGGAACGCACCAAGCTCACCACCGGGTGCGCGCCGGGTGACCCCGCGACCGCCGCGAGGATCTCCACCGGCGCCGCATCCTCCAGCACGGCGGCCGCCTCGGCGACCGCGCGCTCCGGCTCGATCAGCCGGTGCAGTCGTTCGAGCACCGACTCCTTCACCAGGACAGGCACCTCGACGGCGGCCAGGAGCCGGCCCGCCGTCACCCCCTCGCTCCGGGTGTCCACGAACCGGTCACGCAGGACCCGAGCCAGTTCCGTGACCACGAAAGGAACTCCGCCGGTCTCGCGCAGAGCCGCTGTCGCGAACGACTCCGAAACGACGCCGCCCGTCACGGCTTCGATCAGGGCCCGTACCTCCGGCTCCTCGAACGGTCGCAGTCCCAGGTGCGTGGTGAGGACCTCGGGCGGCGGGCGCACGACCGGCCCCAGCGGGGCATCGCCGGAGAGTTCCTCACGCCGGTAGGTGACGACCAGCGACAGTCCGGGCGGCGGATCCGTGAGCAGAAATCTCAGCACCTGCCGGGTGTCTTCGTCCGCCCAGTGCACGTCTTCGACCACGAGAACGGCCTGCCCGAGCTCGCGTACCAGCGCGCAGACCGCCCGGAACATCCGATGGCGCTCGGCCTCCGGGTGGTCCAGCGGCGGCGGTGCCGGGGGCAGGAGATCGGCCAGTTCCGGCAGGTGTCCGCGCAGTGCTCCGGTCACCGGATCGGGACGGCCCATCCTGTCCCCCGCCCGCCCGAGACAGTCGAGCAACGGGCCGTAAGGGAAGGGTTCGTCAAACGGCTGGCAGGTGCCGACGGCCATCCACAGGTTCCTGCCGCGCACCGCCGTCGCGAGGGCACCGACCAAAGTGGTCTTCCCCGCCCCCGCCTCACCTTCCACGAACACCACCGCGGGCGGGCGGATGACGACGTCGATCAGGGTGGCCAGGTCCGCGGCCCGGCCGACCATCGGGAGCGATCGTCCGCGCGCCGTCTCACCGCCCATCGTCACCTCCGCGCTGGTCACACCGGTTCCGGGAGGTCGCAACGATACGTCGCAGGGATACCACCGCGTAACCCTGATCGCCGTAATGCCGTACCCCTCCGGGGTCTCACCACGATTGTTTCCCCTCCGCCCGCGCCGAATGGTGAAGCGGTGCGCCAGGCGCACACGGGAAAGGGAGGAAAGATGCAGAAGGCCCGGATAACTCTAGGTCTGGTCGCCATCGCGGCCGCACTGGCGACGGTGAGTCCCGCCGCGTCGGCCGCGACGCCCGAAAGCGATGTCGTGCAAGCCCGGCAGCCCATCGCCGGTCGCTACATAGTGGTCCTCCGGGACGGCGCGCAGGCGGCCGCTCAGGGCGGGGCCGCCTCGTTGACCCAGCGCTACGGCGGTGCGGTCGTCGACACCTACGCGTTGACCCTGAACGGTTTTTCGGTCCGGGACCTGAGCGAGCGGCAGGCCCGGCGACTGGCCGCCGACCCGGCCGTGCGGACGGTGCACCAGGACGGCGTCGCACGTGCCGCCGGCGAACAACCGAACCCGCCGTCGTGGGGGCTGGACCAGATCGACCAGCGCACCAAGACCCTGGACAAGAAGTACGTCTACCCCAACGGTGGCGAGGGTGTCACCGCGTACGTCGTCGACTCCGGGGTGGGTATCCAGCACGCCGAGTTCGAGGGCCGGGGAGCGCACGGCCGCGATTTCATCGACAACGACAACGACGCGAGCGACTGCTTCTGGCACGGCTCCCACGTGGCGGGCACCATCGCGGGCAAAACCGTCGGCGTCGCCAAGAAGGCCAAAGTGGTCGCGGTCCGCTCGCTGGGCTGTGGCGGCTCCGGACCGGATTCGGCGACCGTGAGCGGGCTGGAATGGGTGGCCGCCAACGGAGTCAAACCGGCCGTGGTCAACCTGAGCCTGGTCATGGACACCCTCGGCGTCGGGGACGCTCAAGTGAAAGCGTTGGTGGACAAGGGGTTCGTGGTCGCCGTCGCCGCGGGCAACAACGGACAGGACGCCTGCACGGCCAGCCCCGGCCGTACTCCCGAAGCGTTGACCGTCGGCTGGATCAACCAGGGCGGCGGCCGTAGCGGGAACTACGGGAAGTGTGTCGACCTGTTCGCGCCGGGCGGCAACATCTACTCCACCGACCACACCGGCGGCTTCCGTACCGGCAGCGGCACCTCGATGGCCTCACCGCACGGCGCGGGGGCGGCGGCGCTGTACCTCGCCGCGAATCCCGGCGCGACACCGCAGCAGGTACGCGACGCGCTCGTCCGCAACGCCTCGCCGGGGCTGGTGACCGATCCCGGCGCGGGTTCGCCGGACGCGTTGCTCTACACCGGGTTCATCGGCGGCGGCACGCCGACCAAGTGTGGCGTCAAGTCCAACGACGAGGACGTGTCCATTCCCGACGCCGGGGCCACCGTGGGCAGCACCGTGACCCAGAGCGGCTGCGACGGCAACGCTCCGGCGAGCTTGGCCGTCCGGGTGGACATCGACCACAGCTACTCGGCGGACCTGGCGATCGACCTGATCGGACCGAGCGGGGCCACGCTGCCCGTCAAACCGGCGGGCGGGATCGGCGAGGCGGGCGGTGTGCACCAGACCTTCACCGTGAACGCCTCCGGCGAGAACGCCAACGGCACTTGGAAGCTTCAGGTGCGCGACGTCCACCGCTTCGACACCGGCACCTTGACCGGCTGGTCGGTCACGTTCTGATCGGGAACAACCCTGCGAACCGAGGAGCACGATGAGAACAGCGCGTCTGGTCACCGCCGTCGCCATGGCACTGGCCGTGATCACTTTGCCCGCGATCGGGACGGCGAACGCCGAACCCACCGCGATCGCCGCGACACCCACCGATCAGCTGCGGCCCCCGGACATGGGGACCAGGGTGGTCAACGGACAACGCACCACCGTACGGGAAAACCCTTACATCATCGCGGGTCTGCGAGCGGGCGGCGGCGGCCCGCAGGGACAGTCCTGCACCGCTTCCGTCGTCGGCAAACGCAAGATCATCACCGCGGCGCACTGCATGATCGACGTCGGCGGGGCGAAGAGCTACCTCTACGGCGACGACGACCTGAACACTCCGGGCGACGAAACCTTCCGCACCCCTGTCGCCTCCTACAAGGTGCATCCCCGCTACACCGGCCCGAACTCGTGGCAGACCGGCTACGACGTCGCGGTGATCACCACCGAGGCCGACCTGCCCGTCCCGGAGAACCAGTGGGCCAAGGTGGCCGGATCGGGTGATGCCGGGCTGACCGCACCGGGGAAGTCGGGCACCGCCGTCGGCTACGGAAAGACCTCGTCCGGAGGCGGTTCCGGCGTCCTGTACAAGACCACGATGCCGGTCAACGACGCGAACAACTGCCAGGTGTTCAACGTGCGGGTGAACCCCGACCTCATGGTGTGCGTCGGGTACGACGACGGACGCACCGCCACCTGCTCCGGCGACAGCGGCGGGCCGTTCATCGTGGACGGTGTGATCGTCGGCGTCGTCTCGTGGGGCGCGTCCGGATGCGACCGCTACAGCATCATGGCCCGGCTCACCAGCGAGATGGGCGACTGGGCGCGCGGCGAGATCGGCGGCACTCAGCCCGGTGACGGGAAATTCGGCGTCTCCCTCAGTCCGGCGGCGGGCAAGGTCGAACCCGGCAAGTACATCTCGACCTCCGTCGTGACCAAGGCAGGCGACTCGGGACCCGAAAAGCTCGAGCTGGCCGCGACCGGCCTGCCCGACGGCGCGACGGCCACGTTCCAGCCCGGTTCGTCCGTCGACTCCGGCGACGTCGCCAAACTCACCGTGGAGACCGCGGCGAGCACTCCGAAAGGCACGCACCGGATCACCGTCACGGCGAAAGGCCCGTCCGGCACCAAGTCCGCCGACTACACCCTGACCGTCGGCGACGGCGGCACCACGGAAGGACCGAAGCCGACCGTCTCGCCCGGCGCGGGAACGGTGACACCCGGCTCGTTCGTCAACGCGACCGTCACCGTCGCCGGAGGAACGGGCAACAGCACACTCACCGCGACGGGCCTGACGTTCAGCCCGATGTTCCAGCCCTCCAGCGTCGCCCCAGGCGGTACGTCGCGCATGTCCGTCGCCGCCCCGTTCCAGCGCGGCATCTACAAGATCACCATCACCGCCACCGACAGCACCGGCAAAACCGGTACGGCCGAATACAGCCTCACCGTCCAATGAGGTGATCCGACACTGTGGAGCCCATGACCGTGGGAGGTCATGGGCTCCACAGGACGGGCGTTGCGAAAGCCACTTTCGGGACATCAGACGTCGCGAAAGTGGCTTTCGCGACACCGGGGATGGCGACCGCGCACAACGCCTGAGTCATGCTCCGGCCGGGTGAGTCGTGAGCGCGTAAGGGGGTTGTGGGCGAGTGGGGAAGATTTGGGACATTGAACGTCCCAAATCTTCCCCGCTCGACCGCCGGTCGTGAGGTTGTGTGGGTGTGGGCACGGTCTTGATCGACCCGGCCCATCGACGATGAAGGAATCGGGACACTCAACGTCCCGATTCCTTCATCGTCAACACCCGGCACACGTTGAGCCGCCACGCTCGAACGTGCCATCGCGGACACTTCGCCTTCGCCCTGCTCACGCGCAGGTAGGCAAATACCGGTCGTGCCAACCCGAAACGCCACTCACGACCCGTCAGCGTCTCCGGGTGGGATGAGGAGTGCGGCGCGGGGTCGTCGGGCGCTTCGCGGTCGTCGTGGAGCGATGAGCCGTGGTCCGCGTCGTCTCCGGGGTCAGCCGGGTCGTGGTGGTCGCCGGGGTCTCCGGCGGCGGCGACGTCGCAGTCTTCAGAGGACTGGTCGCCGGGGCCTTCGTGGTCGTCCCGGGCAGCACCTGGCCGGTCCCCGACCCGCCCCCGGCGCACGCGCCGAGCAGTACACCCGCGCCCACGACCAGGCCACAACACCACACCCGCATGAGCCGGGACCCTAACAGCCGCCCTCTCCCCGGCCGGCCCTTTCCGGACGATTCGCTTGTGGTCTCTTCGGCCCTTTTGGACTCCCGACACAGCCGCCAGGGTGGCGTCGACCCCTGAGCTCAAACGCGAGAGAGAACCACAATGACGGGAGACAACAGCCCCGAGCTGGTCGCTGAACTGGACCGCCTCGACGAGGCTGTCAAAGCCGCGCCCGCGGGAGACACGGCGGCGCAGATCGCGCTGTGGCGGCAGGTGACCCGCTTGGAGCACTGGTTCTTCATCGCGCGCGGCCAGGCCGACCGGCCCCGTCCCTACGCCGTCGCCGCCGAGCAGGGGCCGATGATCTGCCTCTACAGCAGTGCGGCGAGGGCGAACGAAGCCGCCCGCGCTCTCGGCCTGGCCGTCCCGGAGGGCGACGCGGTGCCGCTGTTCAGCGTGCCGATGCCGGCCGCGATCGACTACCTCGCCGCGTTCGCCGAGTCCGGAGTGGTCGGTGTGACGCTGGACCATCCGCGGATCGGCCACTACATCCCGCTGGCGAACCTGGGTCTGCTCAAGGGCTGGATCGCAGGAGCGGCACGGTGACCGATGCCGATCGAAGCGACGGTTTCCTCGAGGTGATCGCGCGCGAGGTGGAGGCCGACCCCGGCAATCTGGCGCTGCGCGAGGACTTCATCACGCTGCTGCTGGAGCAGGACCCGGATCGCGCCGCCACCGAACTGACGGCGTTCGGGGCCCACGGCGGTGACCCGGCGCGGATCCGCTTGCTGCGCGCCCGGCTGATGGCGGCGCGGTTGCGCACCTCGAACCCGCCGCCCGCCGAGACCGTTCCGTCCCCGGCCGACGGGGACCGGCAGTACGGCGGCGCCGCTGTCGCAGCGTCGCTGTGGGACACCGAGCGCCCGGCGGTGACCCTGTCCGACGTCGCGGGTCTCGCCGACGTCAAGCGGCACCTGGACACCACGTTTCTCGCTCCGCTGCGCAATCCCGGGCTGGCGGCGGCGTTCGGGCAGAAGCCGGGCGGATCGCTGCTGATGTACGGCCCGCCCGGGTGCGGCAAGACGTTCATCGCCAGGGCGATCGCCGGCGATCTCGGCGCGTCCTTCATCCACGTGACCCTCGCGGACCTGCTCAGCAGGTGGATCGGTGAGAGCGAGAAGGCGATCCAAAGCGTGTTCCGCGACGCACGCGCGGCAGCGCCGTGCGTGATCTTCTTCGACGAGTTCGACGCGCTCGGCGGACGGCGCACCTCCGGTGGCGGCGGGTCTCACTCGATGCGGATGCTCGTCACCCAGCTGTTGGAAGAGCTCGACGGCGTGGACGGCGCGAACGACGGGGTCTACTTCCTGACCGCGACGAACCGGCCGTGGGACATCGACTCCGCGCTGCGCAGACCGGGCCGGATCGACAAGACGGTGCTGGTGCTGCCGCCGGACGCGGTCGCCAGGGCGGCGATCGTCCAGAGCACGCTGGCGGGCAAGCCCTCGGACGATGTCGATGTCGTGGCCGTCGCCGCGGCGACGGAGGGGTTCTCCGGTGCCGATCTCGGTCACTTGACGACCACCGTGCTGCAGCAGGCGATGGTCGAGTCGATGAGCAAGGGTGAGCTGATACCGGTCACCACCGCCGCGCTGCTGGCCGCGGCCGGTGGCATCATCCCGTCCACGACGTCCTGGTTCGACCAGGTGGCGCCGGTGCTGGAGTACGGCGTCGACGACGGCACCTTCGATCAACTCCGGGCGTACCGGGTCAAGCGAGGAATGCGATGAGCGACTTCGATCGCACGCCCGCCGACGACGCGGATGCCCTGGAGCGGACCCTGGACCTGGCCTGGGAGCTTTTCGCGGCACAGCCGGAGCATCCCAAGGTCGCCGAGCTGGCGCTGCAGGTGCTCGCGGCCCAGCCTCAGCGGAGCAGCGTTTCGCTGTTGCTCGGCAATCACCGCGAGTTCTGCGGCGAGGCTGACGAGGCACGCCGTCTTTACCTCCAGGTGGCAGGTCGCCGCGACGGCCAGTTCGTCAACGCGGCTCGTGCCCTTCGGCATCTGGCGTTCGCCGAGCGCGATCATCCCGAGGCGCTCCGGTGGGCGGACACCGTGCTGGCCGAGGAGCACGAGGACTGGGACGACTGGATGGAGCTGGGGTCCGCCCAGGCGCTCTGCGGGGAGCACGAGGAAGGGTGGCGCCAACTCGACGAGGCGGTCGCCCTGTGCTCCCGGACGGTGCCGGACGAACTGCCCAAGGCGCTCGGGAAACGCGGGGTGTACCTGCTGGGGAGCCTCGCACCGGTCGACCGGTTCGTCCACGCGGCGGAAGAGGCCATCCGGGCCGACGCGGCGAACTCGTGGGTCGCTCTGATGCTCGGCTGGTCCTACCTGGTGCAATACCGGTTCACCGACGCCGAACAACTCGGTCTGCGGCTGCTGCGCGAGGATCCGACCGAGGATCTGGCGCAGAACCTCGTGGGGACGGCACGGACGATGCTGCGGGTCGCCGAGAACGCTCAAGCCAAAGACATCACGCTGGAGGACATCCGCCGCACCGGGGTGATCGAGCTGGGGTGGCAGCAACTGCGCGACCGGATGCTCGGTACCGACCTGGCTTCCGCGCTGGCGGCGCTGAACGACGTGCTGCCCGCCGACCTGCGTGCCACCCTGCGACCGGGAATCTCGATCTCCGATGAGACCGAGGCCGACAAGATCGGGTCCATGGTCGCGGAGGATCTGGTGGCCTGGCACGACGGCCAGCAGCCCGGCTCCGGCTCCGCCTGGGGCCTGGCCGAGCCGTTCCGCCTGCTGTCGGCGGCCGAGATCATCGCCATGAGCGCCGGGATCGAGGCCGACCAGGCAGCGCACCCCGACTGGCCCGAAAACGAGGTCTGGGAACAGGTGATGACCGACGACGCCGGGGCGTACCTGGTCGCCGTCGCGTTCGGGACTTTGGTCAAGCGCCGGCCCGGACACCCCGACGAGCCCGTCGCCGCGTCGATGGCGGATTGGGTCTGGGACCGGGTGGCGGGCTTCGGCGGGCCGGATCCGCGACCGGCACCCCGGAAGACCGACGAGCTCCCGGGGTAGCGCCAGCACCACCCCGCAATCGGGGGTCACTCCCCTACTCCACGAGACCGCCGCTCTTTAGCGTATTTCCCATGAGCGACACCAAAAACTCCAGCGGCGCCCTCGTCACCGCCTCCCTCTGGCTGGTCCTTCTCGTCAGCGCCGCCGCCAACTCGATCGGCCAGTTCGCGGGACTGGACTGGACCTTCCGCATGGCCGCGGGCGCCGTCTCGGTCGTCTGCATCGTGCTTCTGATCATCCGTTACCTGGCGCGGCGCAAAGCGTGATCGGAAAGCTGTCGCTCCTCGTCGCGGCCACCTTGCTCACGCAGACCTTCCCGGCGCACGCCGCCCAGGACTCGCTTCACCGGGCCGCACAAGAGATCGTCGACCTGGGCGCGACCGGCGTCCAGATCCGTTCGGTCCGGGACGGCCGGGTCCGGACGGTGGCTGCGGGGGTGGCCGATCTGGTCACCCGCGAGCCGGTTTCCACCGAGGGACGGTTCCGGATCGGCAGTACCACCAAGCCGTTCGTCGCGACCGTCCTCCTGCAACTGGTGGCGGAGCACCGGATCCGGCTGGACGACCCGATCGAGGAGCACCTTCCCGGGCTCCTGCCGGACGGGAAGACGATCACCGTCCGGATGCTGCTCCAGCACACCAGCGGACTGTACGAGTACCTCCGCGGCATGCCACTGACGAGCGACGACTTCCCGAAGTACCGCTTCAAGCACTTCGAACCCGAGGACCTCATCGAGATCGCCGCCGCGAAGCCCCTGGACTTCCGGCCGGGCACCGCCTATTCCTACTCCAACACGAACTATGTCGTGCTGGGCATGCTGATCGAGCGGATCACCGGACGGCCGTGGGGCGCCGAGGTGACCGAGCGGATCTTCCTGCCTCTGGGCATGGACCACAGTTCCGCGCCCGGGGACCGGATCCGCATCCCCGGCAGGCACGCCCGCGGGTACCAGCAGGCCGGTCGGTCCCTTGTGGACGTGACCGAGATGAATCCCAGCCTGGCGGGTTCCGCCGGGGCCCTGATTTCGACGACGGCCGACCTCGACAGGTTCGTCCGGGCCTTGGTGGGCGGGAGACTGCTCCCCCGCGCGCTGTTCGCCGAGATGACCCGGCCCCTGCCGTTCACCGGCGGGTACGCGCTCGGGCTCGAAACGCGGACGACGCCGTGCGGCGTGACCGTGATCGGCCACAGTGGCGGCATTCCCGGCTACGGCACCGTCGCTTTCGCCAGTCTCGACGGGACACGCCGGGTACTGGCTTCGTTGACCTTCGGGCACGGTCCCGGCGACGACGCCGTCCGCGCCCTCGTCGACAAGGTCGTCTGCGCCTGAACACTCGGCCCGCCCGGAAGTCGTCCGGGCGGGCCGAGCGCTTTCAGGAGACCTTCGGCGTCGCGCGCACGCCGTAGTGCATGTACTGCTCACCCGTCGGCAACGAGTAGAACGTGACCGGCATCCACGTCCGCGCACCCTCCTCACGGCAGACGTAGAGCGAGTCGGTCACCGGGACCAGGGCGAACTCCATCGTCTTCTCCGGCATGAGATCGGCCAGCGGACCCGTGACGGTCTGCCGGAGCCGGATCCCGTCCCCGTCGGCCAGGACCTCCATCAGCACACCGGCCCGTTCGTAGACACCGACGTGCTTCGAACCGTCCACGGTGACCGGAGTCGCGGGCGGCTCCAGCGGCCGCGGCATCGCCACGTCGGCGAGTTCGGCGAAGATCTCCCGGTACAGCTCCACGTACAGGTCGCGGGTGTTGCCGCCGTTGGTGAGCAGCGTGACGGCGAGCCCTTGATCGGGCAGCAGCCGCAGGAACGCCGATTGCCCGATCGTGTTGCCGTCGTGGCCGATGACCCGCCGTCCGCTCCAGTCGTCGCGGATCCAGCCGAGGCCCCAGGAATCACCGAGCGAGTGCTTGTCGGGGATCTCGGTCTGCTTCTCGGCCATCGCGGTGGCGGACGCTGTCGTCAGGATCCGGTCACCGGACGGGGTGAGACCGCCGGTCAGGTGCAGCCGGGCGAACCCGAGCACGTCCTTGGTCGTGGCGGTGATCAGTCCTGCCGGGCCCATGTTCCGCGGCAGCCCCCAGACGGGTGCCGGCTTCGGTTCCTCGTCCGTGCCCGCGACGTGACCGACGGCCGCGCGGTACATCAGCGCTTCCTCGGGAAGGGTCACGGTGTGGGTGAGGCCGAGCGGGGCGAACAGCTTCTCCCGCATCGCGGCGTCCCAGGTGAGCCCGGTGAGCTTCTCGATCACCCGGCCCATGAGCACGAAACCCGAGTTGCAGTAGGAGAACGTCTCGCCCAACGGATGGTTCTGCGCGGCCTGGTCGAGGATTTCGACGTAGCGCTCGAGGCAGTCGTCGCCGCGGCCGGTGTCGGTGAAGACGTCGCCGTCGATCCCGCTGGTGTGCGTCAGCAGATGCCGCATGGTCACCTGCTTGGCGACGTCCGGGTCGGCCAGCCGCAGTTCCGGGACGACGTCGGCGATCGGCGCGTCCAGATCGAGGAGGCCCTCGTCGACCAGCTGCATCACCACGGTCGAGGTCCACACCTTGGAGACCGAACCGATCTGGAACACCGAATCCTCGGTGACCTCCACGCCGGTCGCCGTGTTGAGCACACCGAAGGAGGCGTGCACCTCGGCGTCTTCGGTGTTCTCCCTGCCGTCCCCGACCCGCACGATGCCCAGTGCCGCACCGGGGACGCCGTACTTGCGCGCCAGTTCGGCCAGACGGCGCCGCCAGTGCGCGGCGTCGATCGGCACCCGCGACACCCCGTCCACCGGTCCCGCGTACTGCTCGACCCAGTCGAGGACCCGCCGGTTGAAGTCGAGACGGTGCGAGGGCGGGCCGTCGAGGATGAACAGATGAGACGCGCCCGGGTACAGCACCATCCGGGCCGGGACGCCGCACGCACGCAGGGCACCGAACCACTGCTCGGCCTGGCCGACCGGGCACCGCTCGTCTTCCGTGCCCTGGACGACCAGCGTCGGCGTCCGCACGTCGGCGACCTTGGCGAACGGTGAGAACTCCGCGTTGGCCTTGTCCCACGACGCGCCGCCGAGCTCGCCGACGGCCAGGTAGTGCCCGGCGTCGGAAGTGCCCTCCATGCTGGTCAGGTCGCTGACCACGCCACCGGCGACGGCGGCGGCGAAGCGGTTGTCGCGGCTGGTCAGGTAGCAGGTCATGAACCCGCCATAGCTGTAGCCCGCCACGGCGAGACGGTCCGCGTCGGCGACCCCTTCGGCGACCAGCCGGTCCAGCGGTTCGAGGAAGTCACAGGAGTCCGCGGTGCCCCATCCGCCGACGGCGCCGGTGAAGAAGTCCTCGCCGTAGCCGTCGCTGCCCCGCGGGTTGAGCAGCAGGACCGCCCAGCCGCGCGCGACGAGCGCCTGGTGATAGAGGTGGATCCAGTCGGCCGCGCCGTTCCAGGCGTTGTGCGGGCCGCCGTGGATGTCGAGCAGCAGCGGCGCGGCGCCGGACCGGGCCGGGTCCCGCAGCAGCCAGCCGTGGACGACGGTCCCGTCGCCGATGGTGAATTCCCGTTCCTCGTGCACGAAAAGGTCGACGTCGGCGACCGAGGCGCCGTGCTCGGTGCGCACGTCGACGGCACCCGTGGCCGGGTCGACGGTGGCGATCTCGCCGTACGAAGTGCCCGTGGCCAGGACGACCACGGCCTTGTCGCCCGCGAGGTCCATTCCGGACACGACGCGGTCGGCGCCGGCCAGTACCGCGCGCGGGTTTCCGCCGTCGACGTCCACTCGGTACAGATGGGTGCAGCCGCGGTCACGAAGGCCGAACAGCACGGAACCGCCGTCCGCGGTCAGCTTCGGGAGCGCGCCCGGGTAGCCCGCACCGCCGAACATCACGTTGCGGTCCAGCGAAGCCGTCAGATCGACCGCGTCGCCGCCGTCGAGCGGGACCCGCAGCAGCCCGAGGTGGCCGACTTCGGTGTCACCGCGGCCCGCCACCAGGAGTTCGCGGCCGTCGGCGGTCCAGGTGACCGGACCCGCCATGCCTTCGCCGGAGCCGATCAGCCGCGGTTCGGCGGTCTTCGCGGTCACGTCGAGAACATAGGCACCGGAACGGAAGGTCAAGTCGGCGTCGGCGTCCCGTCCGGCGGAGAACGCCAGGTGCGTGCCGTCGGGCGACCAGGCGGGGTCGCCGGCGTGCCAATCGCCGAAGGTGACCTGCCGGACCTCGCGGGTGGCGACGTCGAGGACATGCAGGTGCTTGCGGATGGTCTTGATCAGCCCGGCGCCGTCGGCCTTGAAGTCCAGCCGGTCCGCCACCACCGGGGCGTTCGGGGCGGGTTCACCGTCCGCCAGGTCGACGGCGGCCGAGAAGGCGATCTTGCTTCCGTCCGGGCTCCACACCGGAGCGCCCGCCCCGAGCGGCAGTTCGGTGATCCGTTCGGCTTCCCCGCCCGACGACGGCAGGAACCACAGCTGCGGCGGACCGTCCTGGGCGCGGAGGAACGCGATCCGGGTGCCGTCCGGCGCCCAGGTGGGGGCCAGGTCGGCGGTTCCGCGCGTGAGCTGCCGGGCTTCTCCGGAGGTCGAGCCGACCTCCCAGAGCGTGGTCTCGTTCCGGTCCTCTTCGCGGTTCGCCGTGCGCAGGACGTAGACGATCCGGCCGCCGTCCGGTGACAGCGAAGGTTGACTGGGGACGGCGATCGCGTACAGGTCGTCGAGACCGAGACGTCGGGTCATGGTGCGCTTGCTCCTCTGGAGATCGCGAGCGGGTGGCTCTCGTTTTCGCTGAAGTGGCAGGCCGCCGAATGACGTCGGTGTGCCGCGCCTTCGGTGGGGTCCGCCTGGAGGCAGAGTTCGCGGTCGGCGCGCACGAGCGGTCCGACCGGGCATCTGGTGTGGTACCGGCATCCACCCGGCGGGTGGTGCGGGTCCGCGGGTTCGGTGTCGGAGGTCTTCTCGTCCGCGCCGGTGTCGAACAGCGAGGTGTGCGCCGAAGGTGCCGCGGCGAGCAGATCCTTGGTGTACGGATGCCGTGGATCGGTGAGCACCTGCTCGGCGGGCCCGACCTCGACGATCCGGCCGAGGTACATCACCGCGACGATGTCGCTGAGATAGCGGATCACCGCGAGGTTGTGCGAGATGAACAGCATCGACAGACCGAGCCGCCGCTGCACGGACCGGACGAGGTTGAGCACCGCACCCTGCACCGAGACGTCGAGCGCGGAGGTGATCTCGTCCGCGATCAGCACCTCCGGCCGCCCGGCCAGCGCGCGGGCGAGCGCCACGCGTTGCCGCTGACCGCCGGAAAGCTGGCCCGGCAGGTGCCCGGCGCGGTCCGGGTCGAGGTTGACCAGTTCCAGGAGCCGGGCGACCTCGTCCCGGCGCGCGCCGCGGCCGGGGAGGACGCCACGCGGGATCGCTTCGGTGATCGACTCGCCGATGCTCATCCGCGGGTCCAAAGAGGAATACGGGTCCTGGAACACCATCTGCAGCGGACGGCGACGGGGCAGCTTCCGAACATCCACCCCGCCCAGCAGGACCCGCCCGGCGCTGACCGGGGAGAGCCCGACGGCGGCGCGGGCCAGCGTCGACTTCCCCGATCCCGATTCACCGACGAGCCCGACGACCTGTCCGGAAGGGACGGTCAGCCCGACGTCGTCGACCGCGGTGAGACCACGTCTCCCGCCGTACCGGACGCTCACCGCGTCGAAGACGAGATCACTCACTCCGTACCTCCGGCGGTCACGGTTTCCTTGGCGGGCTGGGAAAACGTCGTCTCGTGCGGATGCCAGCACGCGACGCGGTGCCCCGATTCCACGCGTTCCAGCACCGGGTCTTCGAGGCGGCACCGATCGGTCACCGCGGGGCACCGGTCGGCGAAGGCGCATCCGGTGGGCACGCGATCCGGTTCCGGCGGGCGTCCGGGGATCACCGCGAGCGGCGCGTCGCGATCGGTCTCGAGGTCGAGCGTCGCGGCCAGCAGGGCCCGCGTGTACGGATGCCGTGGCGTCCCCACCGACGGCAGGTCCTCCACCACCCGGCCCGCGTACATCACCAGCATCCGCTCGCAGGTCTGCGAAACGACCGCGATGTCGTGGCTGATCAGGATGATCGCGGTGTTCCGCTCCGCCCTCGTCCGCGCCAGCAGGCGCAGCAACTGCCGCTGCACGGTGACGTCCAGCGCCGTGGTCGGTTCGTCGGCGATGATCAGCCGGGGGTCGCCCATCAGGCCCATGCCGATCATCGCGCGCTGCCGCATCCCGCCGGAGAACTCGTGCGGGTACTGCTTCGCCCGCCGTTCGGCGGCCGGGATCCGCACCGCGCGCAACCGGTCCACGGCTCGCTCGAACGCCTTGGCGCGCGGAAGACCTTGGTGCTGTTCGGCCACTTCGGCCAGCTGACGGCCGATCCGCCTGGTCGGGTTGAACGAGGTCATCGGGTCCTGGAACACCATCGCCAGCGAGGTGCCGAGCAGGCCGCGCAGATCCCGTTCCGGGGTGGTCAGCAAGGGTTTCCCGGCGAAGTCGAGCCTGTCCGCGGTGACCACGGCAGGCGCTTCGACCAGCCGCGACACCGCCAGCCCGGTCAGGCTCTTCCCCGAGCCCGACTCGCCGACGACACCGATCGCCTCGCCCGCGTGGACGGTGAAGCTCACCCCGCGTACCGGAACGGTCCAGCCCGCCGGACGCGGGAACGCCACCTGGAGGTTCTCGACCACCAGCACGGCGTCGTCACGGTCCTCGGCGACGTCCTCCCGCGCGGGAGTGACCGGCCGCGGTGCGAGCTTGCGGGATCCGGTGCGGACACCGATCACCCCGGCCACGGTCTCGCCCACCAGGTTGAAGGCGAGCCCGGCCAGGACCACCGCGACCCCCGGCGCGAGCGCGGCCGCCGGGTTGACGTAGATCCCGTTGAGTCCCTCGCCGAGCAGCCGTCCCCAGTCGTAATCCGGTGCCTGCACACCGATGCCGAGGAACGACAGCCCGGAGAACGCCAGCAGTGAGGAGCCGGCGCCGATGGTCGCGTTCACCACCAGCGGTTCGCCGATGTTCGGCAGGATGTGCCGGACCAGCAACCGGATGCGGCCGACCCCGGAGATCCGGGCGGCGGACACGAAGTCCTGGCCGGCCACGGAGGCCGAGAGCGTCTGTGCCAGCCGGGCGAACGCCGGTGCCAGCGCGAACCCGACGGCCAGTACCGCGCCGTGGGTGCCGACACCGAAGATCACCGAGAAGAACAGCACCAGCAGCAACCCGGGGAACGCGACCGCGATGTTCACCGCCGAGGTGACCAGCCGGGCGGCGGGCCGCGGCAGCAGCGAGGGCAGCGTGCCGAGGACGAGTCCGGTCACCACGCCGATCACCGTCGCGAGCACCGCCAGCAGTACCGAAAGCCGGGTCGCCACCAGGACACGGAAGAGGATGTCGCGACCGAGGTCGTCGGTGCCCAGCCAGTGCGCCGCCGAAGATCCTTGCGCGATCGCCTCGGTGTCGATCGCGAAGGCCTTGTCGTGCCACAAGATCGGGGCCAGTACGGCGAGCGCGATCACCAGGGACAGCAGGGTCGCCGAGAACGCGCCCACCGGGGTGCGCAGGGCAGCGAGCCATTTCGCGCGTCGATTAACCACTTAGCTCTCCCGGATCGTCGAACGCGGGTCGAGGACGGCCAGCAGCACGTCCACCGTCAGGTTCACCAGCAGCACCCCGATGCCGTAGACGAGCACGATCCCCTGCACCAGCGGATAGTCCTTCTGCAGGATCGACTGGGCGATGGTCGAACCGAGTCCTGGCCAGGCGAACACGTTCTCCACCAGCACTGTCCCGGCGACCATCCCGGTCAGCATCAGCCCGCCCATGGTCAGTGTCGCGGTCAGCGCGTTGGGCAGCGCGTGCCGGAGGTAGACCAGCCGCGCCGGCAACCGTTTCGCCCTCGCGGTGCGGATGAAGTCGTTGCCCAGCACGGAAAGCGTCTCCACCCGGACGATGCGGGCGAGCACCGACGCCGGGCCGAGCGCCAGCGCGATGACCGGGAGGACGAACGAACTCGCGTCCGCGCTCCCGGCGACCGGGAACCAGCCGAGCTGGACCGCGAAGAACGCGACCAGCGCGACCGCCACCAGGAACTCCGGGATCGCCGCGAGCAGCACACTCGTCGAGGTGAACGCCAGTTCGCTGCCCCGCCGCCGCCCGCCGCGGGTCAGCACGGCGAACAGGACGCCCAGCGGGATCGCCACCGCGATGACCACCGCGAAGGCGGGCAACGCGAGCTGCAGGGTGGCGGGCAGCCGGTCGCCGATCACCTCGGAGACCGGCTGCCCGCTCGTCATCGACGTCCCGAAGTCACCGGTGAACAGCCCGCCGAGGTAGTGGACGTACTGCAGCCACAGCGGATCGTTGAGGCCGAGGGCCTCCCGTCGCGCGTTCACCAGGTCCACCGGCGCGGTCAGGCCGAGCGCCGCCCGGACCGGGTCGCCGGGGATCAGCTGGATCATCAGGAACGCCGTGGTGACCAAGACCCACAGCGAAACCGCGAACCGGCCGAGACGACGCACGGCGAACGAGAGCCAGGGACTCCCGCGCAACCCGGCCGGGGCGAGCGCGACCGTCATCAGCTGTACATCCGGATCGACGACGGCTCCACCGAACCGAAATTGACCTTGAACTTCGCGTTGCTGCCGAAGGTCGGGATGACCGAGTTGACGTAGGGCACGACGTCCAGCCGCTCGATGAGCGCCGATTCCGCCGCGAGCCAGGTCGCGCAGCCGGAGTCACCCGGCATCTGTGCCGCCTGGGCGGCCTGCGTTTGGTAACCCTTGTTCTCGATGTGCGCGAAGTTCGTGCCGGAGGGCGGTTTCGGCCCGGAGACGAACGGAACGGCCTGACTCGGCAGCAACAAGGTCACCGGCGCCAGGGAGATGTCCCACTCACCGGTGCCGAAGAGCACCTGGTTGGTTCCCGGGCTGTCGACGCCCTTCAGCGTGACCTCGGCGCCGACCGCCTTCCAAGACTGCTGCATCAGTTCGGCGGAGGGCGCCATCGTCGGTCCCAGCTGGGTGCCGTAGATGGCCGTGAGCGCGAGCCGTTTGCCGTCCTTGACCCGCACGCCGTCCGCTCCCGGCTTCCAGCCCGCCGTGTCGAGGGCGGACTTGGCCGCGGCGACGTCGAACGCGGGCAGTTTGCCGTTCACCGAGTCGCCGGCGCACGCCTTGGGTTCGGTGGTGACCATTCCCTGGCTGGGTGCCCCCGCTCCGCTGGTGAGCACCTTGCCGATCTGCGCGAGGTCGAGCGCCTGCACCAGCGCGCGGCGGACGGCTTGGTCGCCGCCTGCCCGGCCGGGCGCCTGGTTGAAGAACATCTCGCCCATCGGCACGACCTGGTCGCCGTGGTACAGCTTCTGGGCGCGCAGGCGTTGCTGGTCCTGGCCGGTGATCCGGGCGGCGTTGAGTTCACCGGACAGCAGCAGGTTCGCCGTGGTCGTCATGTTCTGGATGACCCGGAAGGTCACCTTCTCCGGCAGGCCCGGCTGCTCGCGCTGCCAGTCCCCCGGGCCCCACGCGTAGTCCTTCCGCCGGGTGAGGGTGTAGTGGTCGTTCGGCACGATTTCGGTCATGGTGAACATGCCGGTGCCGTACTTTCCCTTGGCCAGCGCCGCACGATCCGTCACGCCCTTGCCGCAGACGATCGGGAGGTTGCCGACGTTGCGGAGCAGGAAGGCGTCGGGGGCTCCGCTGGCGAGGGTGATCGTCCGAGCCGCGTCGTCGGCGGTGGCCTTGGTCCCCGGCGCGACGGTGAGCCCGGACATCGGGGACTTGTTGGCGGGATCACCGACGAAGTTGATGTTCGCCGCCACGTCGCTCGCGGTCAGCGGGGTGCCGTCGTCGCAGGTGATCCCGTTCCGCAGGGTGAAGGACGCCGTGGTCGTGGTGGCCTCGAACTTCTCGGCGAGTCCCGGGATCGGCTTGCCGGTCTCGTCGAGGTTGACGAGGCTGTCGTAGAGGTAGCGGCCCATCTCGAGGGCGACCGCGAGCACGGTCATCGCCGGGTCCAGCGCTCCCGGATCGGAGCCGATCGCCATCGTGAAGGTCTTGCCTTCGGTCAGTTTCTGGTTCGCTGTCCGGTCTTCCCCGGATTGCGACGTCCCCCCGCACGCGCTCACGGTCAAGGCCACCACGCTCGCGATCGCGGCGGTGAGCCGGGCTTTCTTCATGGGGTTCTCCTACTGGGTGACGGTCTGCGCGCGAAGGTGTTCGACGGCGAGGCGGGCGGCCTCGCCGATGGCGGAATCGACCGCGGGCAGGCGGTCGGCGAGGGAATCGGCGCGGGTGAACACCGCGACGGCGTAGCGGCGACCGTCCACATGGGTCACCACCCCCGCTTCGTTACGGACGGCGGGCAGGGTCCCGGTCTTCGCCGCGATCGCCACCCCCGCGGGGAAACCGGACGAGATCCGGTGCGGCCAGATCTGCTGGGCCATGATCGTCCGCACGCGTTCGCAGGCGGCCGGGTCGCCCGCGCGGTCGGTCCAGATCGCGTCGAGCAGCTCGGTGATCTCACGCGGGGTCGATGACGTGGTGCGGTCCGGGTCGACCACCGCGAGCTTCCACAGCTGGTCCTCGGTCGCCGCGGCGAAAACGGCTTCCAGATCGTCGTCCGGTTTCGCGCCGAGATCGGCGATCACCGAGGCGAAGAGGTCCTCGCAGCAGCCGATCAGCCGTGTCCTGGCGAGTCCGAGATCGGCCAGCACCCGGTCGACCGCCTCCTGCCCGACCCGGTGGTAGATCAGGTCGGTCGCGGCGTTGTCGCTCATCGTCAGCATGAAATGCGCGAGGTCGCGCCAGCTCATCTCGACGTCGTCGGCGCAACCGGCGGTGCCGACCCCGCCGATCCGATAGCGCGCGACGACACGGGTCCGCTCGGTCTCGTCGAGCCGCCCGGCGGCCACCTCGCGGGCGAAGGCGACCGCGACCGGGATCTTGAACACCGACGCCAGCACGACCGGGTCGTCCGCGCCGACGCAGACTTCGGGACCGCCGTCGACGCCGACCTCGCGCGCGTGCACGAACCCGCGTGCCCCCGCTTTCGCGAAGACCGCTTCGATCTCGTCGGCCGTCGCCGTCACCGGCTCACCCGCCGGTCGGCCCGTCCGGTGTGGACGAACAGCGCGCGCCCGTCGCCGTCGTCGCCGACGAACGCGTGCGGCATGTGCAGGCCAAGCCTGTCGTGCGCGACGACCAGGGTGTCACCCTTGTAACCGAGCAGCCTGCTCTTCTCCGGCCCCGTTCCGAGGTCGGCGAAAATCCCCTTCGGCGTGCGCTCCAGCCAAAGCTCGCCGTCCTCGTCCTGGCTGACGACGATGTCCGCCACCTGCGACGAGTACTCGCCCACGTAGCGCGACGGGTCGGCCGGGGCTTCCGCGACGTTGGGCTCCGGCAGCGGCGGGACCTCGACGCCCGCCAGATCGCCCAGCACCTTCCGGAAGATGTCCAGGTAGAGGTGCAGCGGCTTGCCGCCGTTGGTCAGCAGTGCCACCGCGACGTTGCTGCCCGGCACCACCCGCAGGAACGCCGACTGGCCGATGGTGCCGCCGTCGTGGCCGATCACCGGGCCGCCGTCCCAGTCGAAGATCATCCAGCCGAGCCCCCACGCCCCGCCCATCAGGCCGAGGTAGGGCAGTTCGACCTGGCGCTCCCACATGGCGCGGGCGGTCTCCGGCTTGAGCACCTGCGTGCCGTCGTCGGCGCGGCCTTCGTTGAGGTGCATGCGCACGAAGGTGAGCAGGTCGCGCGGGCGCATCGCGAGATGCGAGCCGGCGGGCGCGTTCGACCGCGTCAGCGCCCAGACGGGCGCCGCGACCGGCTCGTCGTCCGGGGTGGGCTGGACGTGACCGATCGCGGCACGGAACCGGATCGCGTCGTACGGCCCGGTGGCGGCGTGCGTCAGCCCGAGCGGGGCGAAGAGGTGGTCGCGCAGGCACTCGTCGTAGGACTTGCCGCGCACGACCTCGATCACGCGGCCGAGCACGCAGTACCCGGCGTTGTTGTAGGAGAACATCTCCCCGGGGCCGAAGAGCTGCGGCACGTCGGACAGCGTCGCCACGAGCTTCGCGACGCAATCGTCGCCCTGTCCGGTGTCGGTGAAGATGTCGCCTTCGAAGCCGGACGTGTGACAGGTCAGCTGCCGCACGGTGATCCGCGAAGCGGCGTCGTCGTCGGCGAGGACGAACTCGGGAAGGTAGTCGCGGACGGGCTTGTCGAGGTCCAGCCTGCCTTCGTCGACGAGCTGCATCGCGAGGGTGGTCGTCCACACCTTGGTGATCGACCCGATCTGGAACACGGAGTCCACTGTGGACTCGACGCCGGTGCTCCGGTTCAGGATGCCTGCCGCGTGGTCGATCACCTCGCCGTTGGCGAAGACCGCGACGGCCGCGCCGGGCACCTGGTGCTCGGCCAGCAGGGCGGGAAGGTTCTGCTCGAGCCAGGCATCGATTTCGGAAAGTTTCGACATGGGCATCCTCGTCCGTGGAAAGGGTGGACCGGTGTTTCCGGAAATGCTAGGACGGTGACGGGCGTCACCGGTTCGTGCGGAACGACGAGAGCGACGGGAAAATTCATCCGTGCGGACGAATCATTCGCTCCCGGCCTCGGGAAGCCTGAGCCATTCGACGGCCTGTGCCGCGGCGAAGCCGATGAACGAGTCCCGCTCCGGCACCCTCGACCGGCCGTCGACGGCGTCGGTGAAAATCCCTACCGCGTAACGGCCCCCATCCGGGTACTCGACCACACCGACCTCGTTGCGCACCGACGGCAGGGTCCCGGTCTTGCCGCTGACGCGGATACCGTCGTCCGGGAACCCGGACCGCAGCCGGTGCGGCCACACCTGGAGATCGAGCCAGCGCCGGACGTCTGCGCACGCGGCGGGCGGGGCCGCCTCGTCACGCCAGATCAGGCCGAGCAGCCGGGTGATCTCTTCGGCGGTCGTGGCGCAGGTGTGCGCCGGTTGCAGCGCGCGCAACGCACGGATCTGCTCGATCGACAACTCGGACAGCGCTTTCTCGTCGTCCTCGTAGGAGATCCCGAGGTCTTCCCCGATGCCGCCGAGCACCTCCGCGCAGTCCTGCGGGACCGTGGTGTGCTCGAACCCGAGCCGCCGCAACGTTTTCTCCGTCTCCTCCTTTCCGACCCTGGCGACGATCAGGTCGGTGGCGACGTTGTCGCTGATCCCGATCATCAGGATCGCGAGGTCGTACCAGGACATCGTGATCTCGTGCCGGAAGGTGGCCAGTCCGTACGGGCTCGGCGTCGGATGCCCCGGCGGGACGCTGATCCGCTCGCCGAGGTCGAGTCCGCCGTCGGCGGCCTGCCTCGCCAGCTCCAGCGCGATCGGGACCTTGAAGACCGACGCCGTGACGACGGGGGCGTGCTCGTCGACGCCGATCCTCCGGGTGCCGTCGACTTCGGCGGCATGCAGCCTTACCCGGACCCCTACCTCTTTCGCGCGGGCGTTGATCGTCGCGATGACTTCGGACGCGGTGGGCATGAGACTCCTGTCTACTGAGGACTGGACTCGTGAGTGGTAAGGACGGTTAGAACCGTCCTTACCACTCACGAGTCCGTGCTGAGATTCGCCGGCGAGAAGGTGAACTGCGCCGGGTTCTGCGGCACCCAGAACGCCATCAAGGCCGTGAGGAAAGTAGTACCGATGAGGAAACCGAACGCCGCGGTGTAGGAGAAGGTGTCGGCGAGCCACCCCATCGCCACCGGGGCGACCGCGCCCGCCACCTGGCCGCCGAAGTTCATCACGCCCATGCCGATCCCGGTGACCGCCGTGGGCAGCACGCGCAGCGGCAGGCCGAAGACGGCCATCGTCGCCATGCCGAACACCGCGAGGGCCAGCGTCTCGTAGACGGTGAACTCCACCGTGCTGTCCGCGTTCACCATCAGCGTCAGCAGCACCACGGTGACCAGCGCGATCGAGCTGAGATACCAGCGGCCGTGGTCGTGGAAGTAGCGGTCGAACAGCCAGCCGCCGAGGATGGTGGTGCCGATGCTGACCAGCATCGGGATCGCGGCCAGGACACCGGTCTGGCTCAGCGACAGGCCCCGCGTCTCCAGCAGGTAGCTGGGGACCCAGGTGATCATCCCGTAGTTCAGCATGTTGGTGACGCAGAACAGCAGGGTGAACTTCCAGACCACAAAGGACTTCAAGACCTGTTTGCGTGACACCTCGGGCGGCGCCGACTCGGCACGCGGCAGGCTGCTCAACGACTTCGGCAGCGCCTTGGGCAGAATCGTCCAGACGGCCACGCCGATGATCGCGCCGATCCCCGCCATCCAGAAGAACGTGTGGCGCCAGCCGACCGCCATCAGCAGCGGGCCGACGATCAACGGCGCGAGCCCCGCGCCGATCCCGCCGGCGGACAGCATCACGCCGGTCACCGTCGCGCGGTTGCCGGGAGTGGTCCGTTCCGCGATCGCCTTGAACGAGGCCGCCGGGAAAAGTCCTTGGCACACACCGAAAAGGCCACGGATGACCAGCAACATGCCGAAGGTGCCCGCCATCCCGGTCATCGCGGTGAACGCCGACCAGGCCAGCAGTGTCACCAGCATCGGCCCCCGCGAGCCGTAGCGGTCGGCGAGGAAACCCGCCGGGATCTGGCAGACCATGTAGACCAGGGCGAACACGGTCACGAGCCAGCCCTGCTGTGTCTTGCTGAGGTCGAACTCGGCGCCGATCATCGGCAGCGCCATCCCGATCGAGAACCGGTCTATGTAGTCGACCGCCCAGGCGCAGACCATCACCACCATGGTGATGAGTGCCGTCCGGTTGATCCGCCGCGCTGTCCAGGTGTCCTCATTGACCACTGCCGTCATGGCGCCTCCGCGGAAACGTTGGGAGAGAAGAAGAACGACGCAAGCGTGGCGCCGATCACTCATTCTGAAACGCGTTCGGCGAGCGGAGTTCGTGCGATCAGACGAACATCCGCCGCCCTTTCGGGCCGGGGAGACCAACCCGCGCGGCGGTCAGGAGTCGTCGGCGACGGGCGGGCCGGTCCGTGCGTCCGGGGGCAGCAGCCGCAGTTGCAACATGGCGGCGAACCGCTCCCCCGCGTCGTCGAGGTCGATCTCGCCGACCTCGGCGAGCCGCCGCAAGCGGTACCGGAACGTGTTGGGGTGGACGTAGGCCGCGGCTGACGCGGCGCCGATGTCACCGAAGGCGTCAAGCCAGCACCGGAGGGTGTGCACCAGCTGTGACTGGTGTTGGGCGTCGTAGGCGAGCAACCGCGCGACAGGTCCTGTCGCCACGTCTCCCCTGGCCGCGGCGAGATCGGCCAGTTCCAGCATGAGCGCGTCGACGTGGACGTCTTCCACGGTCGCGACGCGTTTCGCGCGGGCGTTGGTGAGCAGCACGCGCAGCGCCCGGTCGGCACCGTCACGCGAGGCGCGCAGGCCGGAGCCGTCGAGCGCGAGCGGTCCGATGCCGATCGCGGCCGCCGCCCGGCGCCCGGTGCGCTCCAGGAAGGTCGAGGCGACCCGCACCGAACGCTCCTGGCAGTCGTCCTGACTGCCGGGCATCGGGACGATTCCGTAAGCGACGTCGCCGACGAGGGCGACGGCCGAACGTGGCTGGACGGCGCTGAGGTGCATGGCCAGCGCGTCGGCGACCCGCTGGCGGTCCGCGACCAGGCGGAGGTCGTCCTCCAGCGCGGGCGTGCCGAGCAGGCCCATGGCGAGCACGATCGACGGCTGACCGAGCAGGCCGAGCCGGGCGATGGCCTCCGCCGCCCCGGCGCCGCCTTCGAGCGCCGTGCTCACCAGGTCCGCGCGCAATCGTCGTTCGACGTCGGCGCCGGCGCGCAGCCGGAGCATGTGCAACGCGACCAGCTTGGCGGCGTCGATGAACGCCTGGGTCCGCTCCTCGCTGAGCGGTTCCCGGACCGCCGCCCAGATCGACCCGAGCACCTCGTCGCCGGCGCGGACGGCGAGCGCCACTCGCGGAATCGCGATCTCGTTGTCGTCATAACGCTGCGGATCGACGTAGACGGGCGTGTGGTCGCGGTACAGCCTCTCGAAGACACCGTCCCGTTCCAGGCCGCGGGCGAACCGCTCCGGCACCTGACGGCCGAGGATGGTCTCCACCCGGGAAGGATCCGCTTCGTCCTGGCGCCCGGAGAACGCGAGAATCCGGTTACTGCGGTCCTCGATGGTCACCGGCGCGTCCAGCAGCGCCGCCACCGCGTTGGCCAGTGCGAAAAGGTCACCGGACGGAATTCCGCCGAGGGTCTGCGGCGAGACCTCTCCGATGTCCCCCTCGGCGAGCAACGTCCTCAGCATCGCGGCGAGCTGGGTCCAGGATGCGCCGCGCGCGAGCCCCAGCAGGGCGACCCCGGACGAGTCCGCGGCGCGCCGGAGTTCCGGCGTCGGGGTGACGGGAGACCGGACGACGAGCGCCGCCGCACCGCTCGCACCCACGTCGTGCAAGAGGCGGACGATCTCGTCGGGCTCCCGCACCCCGACGCCGAGCACGACGGCCCGGGCGGGAATTTCGGACTCGTCGTGCGGATCGTGGATGACCACCCCGCCGAGCTGCCTGCGGGTGGTCCGGCCGACCGCGACCGGCTCCAGGAGCACGTCCCCGAGGTCCTCGAGGACGCGTCCCAAACTCAGGTGTGGCTTGCTGGGCACCGGTGTCAGCACCCCCCGAAGTTAAACCCGGCTTCGCCGAACCGAATGGTTCGATCCCACCAAATCTAACTCCGGAATTCGTAGCGCGCTACGAACTGATCCACGCTTTCGCCGTGGTGACCTCGTCCAGCAGATCCGGGATCGGCGTGACGCCGAGACCGGGCCCGGTCGGCACCGGGAGGTGCCCGGCCTCCAGCACGAACGGTTCGGTGATGTCCGTGCGGTAGAACCGGCCGGACGCCGACGTGTCACCCGGCAGCGTGAACCCGGGCAGCGACGCGAGCGCGACGTTCGCCGCCCGGCCGAGACCGGTCTCGATCATCCCGCCGCACCACACCGCGACCCCGTGCGCCGCGCAGACGTCGTGCACGCGGCGGGCTTCGAGGTAGCCGCCCACGCGGCCCGGTTTGATGTTGACGATCTGGCAGGCGCCGAGCTTGATCGCGTCGGCGGCGGCCCTCGCGGACACGATCGACTCGTCGAGGCAGATCGGGGTCCGGATCCGCTTGGCCAGTTCGGCGTGGCCGAGGACGTCCTCCTCTTCGAGCGGCTGCTCTATCAGCAGGAGTTCGAACGGGTCCAGCCTGGCCAGCAGCGGCGCGTCACCGAGGGTGTACGCGGTGTTCGCGTCGACCTGCAGCAGCACGTCGTCGCCGAAGCGCTCCCGCACCTGGCGTACGGGCTCGACGTCCCAGCCCGGTTCGATCTTCAGCTTGATGCGGACATAGCCCTCGTCGAGGTAGCCACCGACGATGTCGAGCAGCTGCGGGATCGAGTCCATGATGCCGACCGAGACCCCGCAGGCCACCGAGTCGCGAGTGGACCCGAGCTCGGCGGCGAAGGACCGTTCGTGCGCACGGAGTTCGGCGTCGAGGACAGCCATCTCCAGCGCGGCCTTCGCCATCCGGTGGCCCTTGAACTTCGCCAGCAGCGGCGTCACCTTGTACGCGGTCAAGTCCTCGGCGGCCAGCAGGGCCGGGATCAGGTGATTCCGCAGCACGTGCTCGGCGGCGTCGTTGTACTCCGACGAGTAGAGCGGCGCCTCCATCGCGACGCATTCGCCCCAGCCCTCGCCCGCCGGGGTCACCGCGCGGACGAGCAGCAGTTCCCGTTCGGCCTGCGTCCCGAACGACGTCCGGAACGGGGCCACGAGCGGCATCCGGACCCGGCGCAGTTCCACACCGCTGAGTTTCACGACTGCTCCTTCGAGATCACGTACCAGCCGGCACGATCGAAACCGGCGACCTTGGCGTTGTCCGCCATCAGTCCGCCGAGGACTTCGCGCAGGGCGACACGCCACGCGTTACCGCGACCGGGATCGGTGCGGCGTAACCGTTCGATGTCCGGGGGGACCGCGACGAGCACGGTCTGCGCGTCGGTGGATCCGATGCTCGGACCGCCGTCCGCGTCGACCGACAGCGCCTTCGCCACGCCCAGTGCTTCCGCCTCGATCAGGACGGGTCGGCCGGAGGCGGCGGCACGGACGTCCGGGCTCGTCAGATCCCAGCCGACCATCAGCCGGTCGGTGTCGCCCGAGCCGTTGATGCCGTCCTCCATCGGACCGTAGAAGTCGGGCAGGTACCCGATCGGCCGTGCGCCGAGTTTCCCCAGGTTGAAGTAGGCGTTGCGCCGCACCAGCGGGTCGAAGGTCCAGGTGATCAGCGAGACGTCCTGGAGCAGTGCCCAGCCGCGCTGGTGCAGTTTGAGCGCCGCACCGATCCCCCGGCCCGCGCCGGCGTCGGCGACCCCGGCGATATGGCTGTGCAGGCTCGCTTTCCCCGGGTTCCCGAAGAAACCGAAGCAGGCCCCCAGGAGTTCGCCGTGATCGAACGCCCCCGCGACGTAGTTCCCGGCCGTGGACATCGCCCGGAGCAGTTCCGTGCTCACCGGCCGGGCGCCGGGCGCGAACTTCCAGATCGACTCGAACAGGCCGACCACCGCGGCCAGATCGGCGATTTCGGTGAGTTCGCGGATTTCGACGCCCGAAGCCGCGGCCGCGGCCCGTGCGGCGGCGACGGCTTCGTCGCGCACCTCCCGGGAGGCCAGGCTTTCCGTATTCGTCGCAAGATTCGTCACGGGACAATCCTTTCCCGGCGCGGCGGCCGAGTCACTGTCGTGCCGTACCAGATTCGCCCGCGGGATTCGTCGCGCCGGACGGACCCCGCTTCGCGAGGACGTTTTCCACCAGCGCGGCCAGCAAAGCGGTGCGCCGCGGCACTTCCGCGACGATGACGTGTTCGTGATCCGCGTGCGCCCCGCCGCCGACGGCGCCGAGGCCGTCCAACGTGGGTACCCCCATCCCGGCGGTGTAATTACCGTCCGAAGCACCGCCGACCGACGCGGAGGTGAGCTCGCCGAGACCGAGTTCGCCCGACAATTCCCGGGCGAGCTCGAACAATCCCGCCGACGAGCTTTCTTCGAGCGGCGGCCGGTTGATCCCGCCCGTCACGCGGACCTCCGCGTCCTCCAGGACCGGACGGAGCTCCCGCATCGCGTGATCGACGCGGAGTTGCTCGGCCTCGTTCCACACTCGGACGTCGACGGCCACGCTCGCGGCCGCGGGAACGGTGTTGACCGTCGTTCCCGCCGAGACGACGGTGGGGGTCACGCTGGTCCCGGCACCCGGATCGGCGATCGCCGCTACCGCGAGGATCTGGTGCGCGATCTCGATCCCCGCGTTGATCCCCTTCTCCGGTTCGAGCCCGGCGTGCGCGGCACGGCCGATCACCTCGACCCGGTAATGGGAAACGCCTTTGCGGCGGCATTTCAACGCGCCGCCGTCGGCCGAAGCCTCCAGCACGAACGCCGCGTCACAGCCCGCCGCCGTTTCCTCGATCAGCGCGCGGGACGACGGCGAGCCGATCTCCTCGTCGCCGGTGACCAAAATGGACAGTCCGTCGCGATCGGGGACCTCGGCGGCGGCGTGCAGCGCCATCACCACCCCGGCCTTCATGTCGAAGCAGCCGGGGCCGCGCAACACGCCGTCCCGCACAGAGAATGGATGGGTCTCGAGCGAACCGTGGGGCCACACCGTGTCGTGGTGACCGAGGAGCAGCACGCGAGACGGCCCGTCCCCGAATCGCCAGCGCAGGTGGGTGACGCCGTCGACCACGATCCGCTCCGGCTCCACACCGAGCAGCCTGCGGCCCAGGCCGGCCACCGCTTCGGCACTGCGGGCGACCGCTTCGTGATCCGAAGACGGGGACTCGCAGCGGACGAGGGTTTCGATGTCGGCGAGCAGTTCGCTCATCGCGGCTCACCCCGCAGCGGCTTGCCGGGGAACGCGTCCGTGCGCAGTTCACCGTCGCTGACCACGGGAACACCGGAGACGAACAGGTGCCGGACGCCGACCGAGGGCCTCGTCGAGTCGAAGTAGGTCGCGGCGTCGGTGATGGCCTCCGGGTCGATGACGACGATGTCGGCATCGGCGCCCACGTTGAGCCTGCCCTTGGCCAGCGCCCCGGGCGCGACCTCGTCGAGGACCCGCGCCGGCAGATACGAGCAGCGCCGGAACGCCTCCAGCCAGGTCCACGCGCGGCTCTCGCGCACCATCAGGCGCAGCGTCTTGGCGTAGGTCCCGGACGTGCGCGGATGCGTCGCACCGCCGGGCGGCAACGGCCATTCGGTGCTCTCGCTGGTGCCGTTCTTCCAGTACACGGGCAGGGCGTCACTGGCGACGATGGCGTCGGGGAACGCGAGCGCCTGGTGCAGCAGGCCGAGGTCGTGCGCGCTGCTCTCGTCGAGGAACTCCAGGATGCACGGCGCGCCCGGATCCTGTTCACGAACCTGGAGCAGGCGGCCTTCGTCGGCGATGCGCTCGCCCGACTCCAGCATGATCACGCTGGACGGCGAAAGCCCCTTCATCTTGAGACGCTCGGGCGAAAGGAAGGCCGCGCCGATCCCCGTGCTGCCCGCCCCGTACGGATAGGCCTCGACGGTCACCCGCGACCCGGCCGCGCGGCCCGCTTCGAGCGCCGCCAGCACCCTGTCGATCTGGTGGCCGGACGTGCTGTTCACGTGGCAGTGGTGCATCGCGGCGCCGGTCTCGGCCGCGACGATCGCGATCTCCTCGGAACCGTCGATGGGCGTCGCCGGATCCACTTCGACCAGTTCACGGACGTGCGTGTAGGTCGGTGCCCCGGCCTCCTTGGCGAGCCGGGCCAGCGCGAGGAACTCACCGGGGTCGGTGCCGGGCGCGTAGCCGAGGAGCACACCGACGCCGAGCGCGCCCGCGGCCAGCTCACCGTCCACAAGGGACAGCCACGCCGCCAGCTCTTTCGGCGAGGAAGACCTTTGCCAGGCCGGGTTTCCGAGCACCGCCAGCCCGCTGTCGATGTTCGCGTCCGGCTCGATCCCGGCGAGCACCTGAGCTCGCGCGGCGCCCCAGGACGCGGAGAACCCGTAGTGCAGCGGACGTCCCGCCGCGGCCGCCTCGGCGTAGGCCCGCTCGATCGGCATCAGACCGGCTTCGAGGTCGAGCGCGGTCGTCACCCCGTCCATCGCCTGCAGCCGCTGGCCCGCGATGGTGTGCACGTGGCTGTGCAGGTCGATGAAACCCGGTCCCACGACGAGCCCGGAGACGTCGATCTCCGCGTCGCCGGGCTCCGCGGTCAAACCTTCCCCGACGGCGGTCACCACCCCGTCGGATACCAGCACGTCGGCCGTACCGTCGAATCCCGTCGCCGGATCGATGACACGACCGCCACGCAAGAGTGTCCGCATACTTCGCCTCCTAGGATCGCCTCGTTCATGGCGACCCTAGGAGGTTTCGCGGACCGGCCGTTCGTACCGCGCGACGAATCCGGGCCCCTGGGTCCATCCGCCCGCACGAACCACTACCGGCCCTGGCCGCGGGCCGATCACGACCCACCGGACGCCGGGATCGGGTTCGGGTTCGGGTTACCAATGTCGCATCTGAGACGCTCAGCGACTCAAATGCGACATTGGGAACAGCGGGAGCAGCATCGTCCCCCGCCCGCCGGGGTCGCGAAGGTCGCCGAGGCCGACGGCGTGGTGTGACCGTCCCTTTCACGGACCCAAGCGTGCAATGAACGGGACTTTCCTTGCAAATTTTGCAAGGAAAGTCCCGTTCATTGCGTCCGGGGGTTGCGCGTCTCAGCTACCGGCCGTGGTGCTCCGCGATGATCTCCGCGTACCGGTGCCCACTCGCCTTGACCGTCCGGACCTGCGTGTCGTAGTCGACCCGCACGAGCCCGAACCGCTTGCTCAAACCACTGTCCCATTCGAAGTTGTCGAGCAGCGACCACGCGAAGTAGCCCTTCACCGGCTCACCCGCTTCGGCCGCCCCGGCCACCGCGCCCAGGTGTTCTTCCAGGTAGGCGATGCGGTCGGCGTCGTCGATCGTGCCGTCCTCGGCGACCTTGTCGTCGAAGGCGGCGCCGCTCTCGGTCACGTAGATCGCCCGGGCACCGTATTCGTTGGCGAGCCGGTGGATCAGGTCCGCGAGCCCCTGTCCGTGGATCTCCCAGCCCATCGCGGTGGTGGCGGCCCCCTCGACGGGCACCTGCCGGGCGCGGGGCGCGGGGCCGTTCGGGTCGTTCTCGACGATCTGGCGGAAGTAGTAGTTCAGCCCGTGGTAGCCGACCGGGGTCGAGATCACCTCGAGGTCGTCGCCGACCACGGGCGGCTCGACGCCGTAGACCTCGATCATGTCCGCCGGGTAGCCGCGCCCGTTCGACGGGTCGAGCCACCAGCGGTTGACGTGCCCGTCCATCCGGGCCGCCGCCTCGACGTCCTCGGTCGCGTCCGACGCGGGCTCGATGCCGCTGAGGTTGACCACCAGGCCGACGTTGGCGGGCTCGGCGGCGTTCGCGGTGATCGCCTGCACGCCGAGGCCGTGCGCGAGCAGGAGGTGGTGGGAGGCGTGGATGGCCTGCTTGAGGTCCTTGATCCCGGGGGCGAAGCGCCCTTCGAGGTAGCCGAGCCAGGCCGAGCACAGCGGTTCGTTGACGGTGTTCCAGTCCTTGACCCGGTCACCGAGCCGGGCCGCGACGACGGCCGCGTACTCGGCGTAGGCGTAGGCCGTGTCGCGCTCGGGCCAGCCGCCGGTCGCCTGCAGCACCGAGGGCAGGTCCCAGTGGAACAGCGTGGCGAACGGCCGGATCCCGGCTTCGAGCAGCGCGTCGACCAGCCGGTCATAGAAGTCCAGTCCTGCCGCGTTGACCTCGCCTCGCCCGGTGGGGATCACCCGCGGCCAAGCGACCGAGAAGCGGTAGGCGTCCAGGCCCAGCTGTTTCATGATGTCGAGATCTTCCGGCCAGCGCCGGTAGTGATCGCAAGCGACGTCGGCGGTGTCGCCGTTCACGACGGCACCCGGGACCCGGACGAAGTCGTCCCAGATGGACGGGAGGCGGCCGTCGGCGTCGACGGCACCCTCGACCTGGTACGAGGCGGTGGCCGCACCCCACAGGAAATCGGCGGGCAGGTGCAGATTCAAGGCAGACCTCTCTTCGGCGATGCGAGTCATTTGACGGCGCCGGCGGTGAGACCGGCGACGAGATAGCGCTGCAGCAGCAGGAATCCGGCGACGACCGGGACGGACACGATCAGGGAGGCGGCCATGACCTGGTTCCAGTACACCTGGACCTGGGTGGAGTACTCCTGGAGCCCGACGGCGAGGGTCCGCGTGCCCGAATCGGTCATCACCGACGCGAACAGGACCTCGCCCCAGGCCGTCATGAACGAGTAGATCCCCACCGCGACGATGCCCGGGGTGGCGGCCGGGATGACCACCCGGATCAGCGCGCCGAGCGGCCCGGTGCCGTCGACCATCGCGGCCTCGTCGAGTTCCTTGGGGATCGAGTCGATGTAGCCGGCGAGCATCCAGATGGCGAACGGCAGCGAGAAGGTCAGGTAGGTGATGATCAGCCCGAGCCGGGAGCCGTACAGGACGATGCCGGTGGTGTTGCCGATGTTGACGAAGATGAGGAACAGCGGCAGCAGGAACAGGATGCCGGGGAACATCTGCGTGGACAATACGGTCATCTTGAAGAAGTTCTTGCCACGGAACCGGAAACGGCTCAGGGCGTATGCGGCGAAGATCGCGATCACGACCGAGAGGATCGCCGCCGAACCGGAGATGATCAGGCTGTTCACGAAGTAGTCGGCGAGCGGGATGGTCTCCCAGATGTCGAAGAACGGCTGGATGGTCAGCGTCGACGGGAACCATTCCCACTTGCCCTGCACGTCCCCGAGCGGCTTGAGCGACGACGAAACCATCGCGTAGAGCGGCACCAGGGTGAACAGGGCGAGGAAGCCGAGGACGAATCGGCGGGCCCACGGGACCCAGCGAGGCTCAGACAACGGCGTTCCTCCTCCGCGCGGTCAGTCCCAGGTAGACGGTGCTGACGATCAGGAGGAACAGCAGCAACAGCACCGACATCGCCGAGCCGAGGCCGAAGTTCCAGGTCACGAAGGAACTCTGGTAGATGTGGATCGAGATCAACGACGCCTCCTTCGGCGCGGACGCTCCGAAAAGGACGTACGGCGTGTTGAAGTCGTTGAAGGTCCACAGGAACAGCACCAGCAGGAGAACCTGGTTGACCGGGCGCAGCATCGGCTGGGTGATCGCCTGGAACTGCCGCCACCAGCCCGCGCCGTCGATCGCCGCCGCCTCGTACAGTTCGCCGGGGATGTTCTGCAGCCCGGCCATCACGATCAGGAACGCGAAAGGCCAGTTGCGCCAGACCGAAACGACCACCAGCGACCAGAAGCTGTTGTCCCCGATGAGCCAGAAGGAATCGGTGCCCAGCAGGCTGTTCACCAGGCCGGTGTCGCGCTGGAACATGAACGACCAGGTGATCACCGCGGCGTACATCGGCAGCGCGTACGGCACCAGGAACAGGGTGCGGAGCACGCCGCGTCCCCGGAAGTTCTTCTGCATCAGCACGGCGGCCGAGGTCCCGAAGAGCCAGCAGAACCCGACCGAGAGGACGGTGTAGAGGACGCTGATCCAGAAGGAGCCGAGCAGCGACTTCCCCGCCGCGGAGTTGAAGTCCAGGACGAACTTGTAGTTGTCCAGTCCCGCCGCCGGCGCGGACGAGAAGTCCCGGATGTAGAACTGCGTCAGCTTGAAGAAGCTCATCACGAGCCCGGCGATCATCGGGATCAGGTGGACGAGCAGTTCGAGCAGGATCGCGGGGAGCAGGAGCAGATACGGCAGCGCGACCCGGCGCCGTTTGCGCCGGGTGCGGGGTGCGGGTGCCCCGGCCGCTTGCACGGCCGGGGCGTCGTCGAGAGCGGTCGGCATCAACTACCGGCCGCGATCTGCTGATCCGCCTGGTTCAGCTGGTCCCGGATCTTGGCGCCGTCGACCGGTTTGCCCGCGGCGACGTCGGCGAACATCGCCTTCATCGCGGTGCCGATCAGGGTTTCGAACTGCGACTCCTGCGGGACCTGCGGCATCGGCTCGGCCGAGTTGGCGAGCACGCTCTGGAAGACCTTCACGTCCTCGGTCTGGAACGCCGCGTCGCTGTAGGCGTCCTGGACGGTCGGCAGGGAACCGTAGGTCTTGTTGAGCAGTGCCTGCTCCGGTGCCGAGACCATGAACTTCACGAAGTCCAATGCGGCGTCGGGGTTCTTGGTGTTCTTGAACACCGACATGTTGATCCCCGCGACGAAGCTGGTGACCTTCCGGCCGTTCGGCGGCGCGGCGGCGGGCAGCGGGATCGGCGCGACACCGAGGTTGGCCATGTCCATCCCGATGTTCTTGAACGAGCCGGCGGAGGCCTGGTTCATGAACATCGCGGCCTTGCCGTCCGACAGGTCCTTGAGGGACTTGGCGGTGTCGGCGTACTCGGCGTTGGACGGGTTGACGATCTTGTCCTTCTGCATCAGGTCGACGAACTGCTGCACGGCCGCGACCGACGGGTCCGAAGCCAGCTGCGGCTTGCCCTCGGGGGTGAAGAACTGCGCGCCCTGCTGGGCTCCGAGGATGGCCGCGTGGTGGCTGTTCTCGGTGACCTGGCCCGCCTGGAGCGACAGGCCCCACTGGCCCTTGTCGGGTTTGGTGAGCTTCTTGCCGTCCTCGACGAGTTCTTCCCAGGTGGCCGGTGGCTTGGTGATGCCGGCCTCGGCGAAGAGCTTCTTGTTGTAGTAGAGGCCGTACGCCTGGCCGTAGAGCGGTACGCCGACCGGCGGCTGGCCGCTCGCCCCGGTGGCCGCCAGCGACGGGCCGACGAAGCGCGACTTGCCACCGACCTTCTCCAGCGCGGCGTCGTCGAACGGCAGGAACGCCCCGGTCGCCTGGAGCGAGGCCGACCAGGTGTTGCCGATGTTGAGCACGTCCGGTCCCTTGCCGGAGGTCGTGGCCGCGAGGATCCGGTTGAGCAGATCCGTCCACGGGACGACCTCGAGCTTGACCTTGATCCCGGACGCCTTCTCGAACTTGTCGAGTTCGGGCTGCAGGACCGCCTTGTCGTTGTCGAGGCTGGTGCCCTGGTTGGACGCCCAGTACACGAGCTCCTTGGGGGCACTGGACGACGTGTCGCCGCCGCCGCACGCCGTCGTGGCGGCGGCCGCCAGCGCCAGCACGAGCGCGGGAGCGATCTTTCCGATTCGCATCGATGGTCCTCGGGGTGAGTGGCCAAGTCGCATCCGCGCCTGTGACACAGGACACGCCTTATTTCAGGGCTTGAGTTAAGCCCTGACAAACCTCGCCGTCAAGTCCCTTGCCGTCAATTCGTGCCGAGCGATCGCCCGTGAGCGATTACCAGGTCAGCCCCGCTTCTCGTGAGCGATCATCGCAGACGCGGGCCACCCCGCGCCATGACCTTCACTTCCCGGTGAGCACGTCCAGGGCCTGCCCGCGGTGCGCAGCGAAGAGTTCGAGGGCCTTCTCGCCGTCGCGGGCGCGAAGAGCCGACGCCAGCAGCCGATGTTCCGCCGGGATGTTCGCGAGGTAGCCCTCGGAGTTCACGCCGATCCGGGTCAGCAGGAACAGGTGCACCTGCGACCGGATGGCCTGCCACGCTTCGATGAGCCGCCGGTGCCCGGAAGCCGCGTAGACCGCGTCGTGGAAGTCGATGTCGCAGCGCACCATCTCGTGCTCGTCGCGCGCCCGGTCCATCCGCTCGACGACCTCGTCGATCGCGTCCAGGTCCGCGTCCGGCGCGGAAGCGACCACCAGCCGCACGGCCAGCTGTTCCAGCGCCGAACGGAGGCTGTCGAGTTCGGCGACGTCCACATCGGACAACGTCGTGACGAGGGCGCCGCGATGCCATTCGCTGCGGACCAGCCCTTCGCGCTCCAGTTTGAGCAGCGCCTCGCGCACCGGACCGCGGCTGACGCCCAGCGCCTCCGAGAGCTCCACCTCGCGCAGCTGCGCGCCGGGCGGGTAGGCACCACCGAAAATGGCGTCCCTGACCCTGTCGGCGACCTCGTCGGCCAGCCCTCGGCGGCGGGCGGGCACCACCCGGCCGGGTTCGCTCATCGTCGTCCTCCCTCGGAAGGCCCGATCGTAGCGGCCGCTCATCTTGTCCTAATGTTAACATTCAGACATGACTATCCTCGACTCCCCCATCCCGCGCTTCCACCTCGCCATGCCGGTCGACGACCTCGACGCCGCGCGCACCTTCTACGGCGAAGTCCTCGGTCTCGAACAAGGCCGCAGCTCCGACACCTGGATCGACTGGAACCTCCATGGCCACCAGTTCGTCACGCATGTCGCCCCGGAGCGGCCGCGACGGATCCACAACCCGGTCGACGGACACGACGTGCCCGTCCCCCACTTCGGCCTGATCCTCACCGTGCCGGAGTTCGGGAAGCTCGCGGACCGGCTGCGCGCCGCGAACACCGCGTTCGTCATCGAGCCCTACGTCCGGTTCGAAGGCCAGACCGGTGAACAGTGGACGATGTTCCTGCTGGACCCGGCGGGCAACGCCCTGGAGTTCAAGGCGTTCGCCGACGACTCGCAGGTCTTCGCGGCCTGAGCCTCATCGCGCGTCCGGGACCGGCCCGGCGAACAACTCCGCCAGATCCTCGAACCGCACCACCGCCACGGCGCCCACCGCGCCCACGGCGGCGGCGAGGGCCACGGCCGCCGGATCCGCGCCGTCCGCACCGGGCATCGCGGCGGCACCGGCCAGCGCGACCAGCAGCAGGAGCGCGTTGCGCACCACGTGCCGGGGTGCGAGCACCGTGCGCGCCGGACCGAAACAGCGGCACACCGCACCGGTCCGGCGCGCCACCGCCCGCCACACCGCCACGGTCAGCACCCCGAACAACCCGGCCGCGAGCACCAGCCCCGCTATCGCGAGCCATCGGCCGGCGCCGGTCGCGGACAGAGCGGCGGCGGGCAGCAGCGAAGCCGCGATCACGAACTCCGCGGCCAGGGTCACCCCGGCGAACGGCCGGGTCCAGCGCGCCGGGATCCCGAACGCGGGCACCGACGCCACGAACTCCGCGTAGGCCGCTTTACCCCGGACCTTGCTGACCGCGGACACCAGCAGGACCAGTCCACAAAGGACCATCGCGAACACGGCGACGTAGGTCATGACTCACCTCTGACCGATCGGGCGGAGCACGACGCCGATCAGCGCGTCCTCCGGGATGTAGCCGAGCCGCCGGGAATCGTTGCTGCGCGCGGGATTGTCCCCGAGCACCAGCAGGTTTCCCGCCGGGACGACCGTGCCGGGTACCGGGATCTGCGACGGCACCGGGTCGCCCGGCACCGCGACCGCGCGTTTCACCAGTCGTCCGGCGGTGGGATCGCCGGGCTTGCCCGGCCCGCCCTGCACGACGACGACCTGCCCGGTGCGCACCCGCTCCAGCCTGGACCGCCGCACCAGCAGCCGGTCGCCGGAGAAATAGGTGGGCTCCATGCTCACCCCGCGTACGGTCACCACGATCAGCCGTCGGCGCAGCGTGACCAGCCACCCGACGACGGCGACGACCACCACGGCCGCCGCGAGCACCACATACGTCACTGGGACACCACCTCGTCGTAGCCCGAAGCCTGCAGGCGGAACAGCCGCGCGTACTTCCCGCCCGAAGCGATCAGTTCGTCGTGCGTGCCGAGTTCCGCGACCCGGCCCTCGGCGAGGACCGCGATCACGGCCGCGTCCCGGACCGCGCCGAGCCGGTGCGAGATCAGCACACTGGTCGCGCCTTCCCGATGCCGCCGGAGACTGCTGTGCACTTCGTGCTCGGCCTCCGCGTCGAGGCCGGAACTCGGTTCGTCCAGGATCATGAGATCCCGCCGGTCCCGCAGGAACGCCCGCGCGAGCGCGAGCCGCTGCCACTGTCCGCCCGAGAGCAGGACGCCGGTCTCCGGGTCCTCGCGATCCGCTTCGTCGAAGAACATCCTGGACAGCAAGGTGTCGTAACCGCGCGGAAGCCCGGCCACGATGTCGTGGGCTCCCGCGCGTTCCGCCGCCGCGGTCACGCGCTCGCGATCCTCCAGACAGGACACGTCACCGAGACCGATGTTCTCCGCGGCGGTGAGGTCGTAACACATGTAGTCCTGGAAGACCGCGCCGATCCGCGCGCGCAGATCCTCGACCGGGACGTCCCGAAGATCCACGCCGTCCCAGAGGATCGCGCCGCGCTCCGGGTCGTAGAACCGGCACAGCAGCTTGACCATCGTCGACTTCCCGGCGCCGTTCAGCCCGACCAGTGCCAGCGACCGTCCGTGCGGGATGGTCAGGTCCACCCCGCGCAGCACCCAGGGCTGGTCTTCGGCGTAGCGGAACCACACGTCGCGCAACTCGATGCCCGAACGCAGCCCCGGCAGTTGCCGGGGTTCGGCCGGGATCGCGAGGTCAGGCCCCTGTGACTCGATCTCCTCGTAGTGGTCGAACAGCAGTGTCGAGTGATGCGCCGACGCCAGCCGGGAGACGAGGCTTTGCAACGCGGACTGCACCCCGCCGACCGACGCCACGAAGATGGCGATGTCGCCGAGCGAGAGCTTGCCGGTGGCGGCCAGCCACACCGCCCAGATCAGGCCACCGGCCGAGACCGCCGCGGTCAGCCCGGCCAGCAGGCCCTGCATCCGCGCGTCGCGCCGGTCCTGGCCTTCGACGACGGCGTGCGCGGCGGTGAGCTCGACGAGCATCCGCCGCCGGAAGAGGTCGCCGAGCCCGAGCAGCCGCAGTTCCTTCGCGGCGTCCAGGCTCGCCAGCAGGTCGGCGTAGAACACTTCCCGTCGTTCGGTGGGCGCGATCGACCACATCACCCGCGCCCGCGCCCGGCTCAGCCGCAGATGGGCGAGCAGCGCGGGCACGGCCGCGGCCAGCACGATCGCCGCCATCCCCGGATTGATCACGAGCAGGGTCCCGAGGAATCCGGCCAGCGTGATCACCGACTGGAGCGAGCCGAGCCCGTCGTCGACGAGCTGGCCGGGTCCGCTGCGGCCGGTCTGCTGGGCGAGACGGAGTTTGTCGCGGAAGCGCGGGTCCTCCATCCTCGCGATCCCGGCCAGCCTTCCCATGGCGCGGTAGAGCCGGTCCATCGTCACGACGGCGACCGAGCGGTCCAGCCGCTGCTTCAGATACTCGGTCGTGACCGGGAGCAGTCCCGCCAGCAACCCGGCGACAGCCAGCGCGACCGCCCACGGGAGCAGCGTCAGCCAGGCGTCGCCCGCCGCCAGCCCGTCGAGCAGGACCTTCATGCTCCACGCGGTCGCGAGCGGCACGACACCGCCGAGCAGCGACAGCACCATGTACAGCGGCGTGCCCACCGGGGCGGCCTGCCGGGTGAGGCGGACCGCCGCCGTCAGCAGGCTCAAGACCCGGCGGGCGCCGAGCGAGGTGTTCACAGTGCGGCCGGCACCGGCAGTGCCGACATCTCCCACCCGCTGGCCAGTACGGTCCGGTCGCCGTCGACCAGGCACAGCGCGGGGTATCCGGAGGCGCCGAAGGCCTGGTGCACGACACCGCCGTCGGCCTCGCGGATCACTTCGGCGACCTCGCCGAGCCGGACGACCATGTCCGCCGTCTCCTCTTCGGTCCCGGAGGCGATCGCGATCACCTTGCCGTCGAACCGGGTGGCGTACTCGATGAACTGGGGCATCCGCTCCTTGCAGGGCTCGCACGCCGGCGCGAAGAAGCCGACGAGGGCGCGGGTGCCGTCGATGTCCGCATTGGACAGATCGGTCCCGCCGACCGTGGCGGCCGTGAAGGTGCCGATGCTGGCACCCGCGGGCAGCGCGATCTCCGGGTCGATGGCGGCCCGCTGCTGTTGCACGTTCTTCAGGGTCTCGTTCTGCTCGCGCAGCCTCCGGATGATGCCGAAGCTGAGCAGCAGGTCCAGCACGCAAAGGAGTCCGACGAGCACGACGGCGGCGGTCAGGATGGCCATGGTGTTCTCCAGTGGAGGAAGAGGGACGGGCAGGGGCGCCGTGGCGGCGGCGGGCGTTCGCACGCCCGCCGCCGCCACGGATGTCGATCAGCCTCCGCAGATCCGGAAGGCGTAACAGGGCCCGCAGAATTCCTTGCAGGCGCCGTTCGTCGAACAGTTGCGACGGAAGTCGCTGCGCTCGCGGCAGTAGCAGTGCTTGTAGTACGGGTCCGGCGGGCAGCCCGCGCCCACGTCGGCCTTGGCCACGAACACGCCCAGCAGCTTGTCGCTGAAGGTTCCCAATGTCTTGCGCATGTTCCGCGCTCCTCACTTCCTCCGCGCCGGACGGCGTCGGCAGCGCCCAACGTAGGAAAGGCCGGTACACGAACGCGGATAGCGCCGATACACGCCCGCGTGTATCGGCTGTGCGCCCGGCGCGAAGTGAACGTCCGGCAAAGTCGAAGGTGATAGAACTGCCTTAAGGGGTCTCACGTTTCTGTCTCCAACTCTCGGGAGAGGTGTGAGTGTCATCGATCGAGTTCAGGGTTCTGGGGAGGCTCGAGGTACACACCGAAGGCGGGACGATCGCGCTGGGTTCGGCCAAACAGCGCAATCTGCTGGCCGTATTGCTGCTGCACCCGGGCCGGACGGTCCCGATTCGCAGGCTGATCCGGACGTTGTGGGGAGACGAGCCGCCGCTTTCGGCGGTGGCCAACCTGCGCACCTACGCGAACCGGCTCCGGGGAGTCTTACCCGGGGACCGCATCTCCGGTCGCGCGTCGGGCTACGAAATCCTGCTGCGCCAAGGGGAATTGGATCTTCACGTGTTCGCCGAACGGGCGGGGGCGGGCAGGGCGGCACTCGCACGGGGTGACCACGCCGCCGCCGTCCGTCATCTCGGTGAGGCACTTTCCGCCTGCCGTGGCGCGGTACTGGAGGATCTCTCGGACAACGAGGCGCTCGCCGGTTCGATCGCGCCGGTGGAGGAACTGCGGCTTTCGGTCTCCGAAGACCATCTGGAAGCCCGGCTGCGTCTCGGCGAACACCGGGAGGTGATCGCGCCGCTGCGCGAGTTCGTCGCCGAACATCCGTTGCGGGAGCGGCCTTGGGCGCATTTGATGACCGCCCTGTATCGATCCGGTGATCCCGCCGGGGCGCTCGCGGTCTACACGGATTGCCGACGCGTGCTCGCCGACCGGCTCGGCCTGGAGCCGTCACCGGATCTGGCGAAACTGCACCGGGCGATGCTGGACCGGGATCCGGGGCTGACCACGGTCTCCCCCGCGCCGGTCGCCACCGTCGGCGATCCGGCACCGAAAGCCTTTGTGCCACAGGAGCTTCCGGTGCGATGCCGGGCGTTCGGCGGCCGGGCGGGCGACGCCGCGCGGCTGGCCTCGCTGCTCGTCGGGCCGGAGCGATCCGGGCCGAAGGTCGCAGTGGTCCACGGCCCCTGCGGGATCGGCAAGAGCGCGCTGGTGCTGGAGGTGGCGCACCGGGTCGGCGCCCGGTTCCCGGGTGGACAGTTGTACGTCGACCTCGGCGTCGACGGCCCGGCTTCCCGGGTCCCTCCCCGGTTGCTGCGGCATCTCGGCGTCCCGACGTCCGACATCCCGTGGACGCCGGACGAGGCCGCCGCCGTGCTGCGTTCGCGTCTCTCCCATCGGGCGGCGCTCCTGGTGCTCGACGGCGCGACGGAGTCCGCCGCGCTGCGCGCGCTCATCCCGGCGACGGGGTCGTGCGCGGTCCTGATCACCAGCCGCTCACCGCTGATGCTGGACGGCGCGGAGCACGTCGTGCTCGGCCGTCTGTCCGAAAAGGATGGCCTGGACATCCTCGCCAGGGTCGCGGGCAGGTCCAGAGTGGACGCGGACCCCCGCGCGGCCGCCGAGATCGTCCGGCACTGCCACGGGATCCCGGCCGCGTTGAGGATCGCGGGCACGATCCTCGCCAACCGGCCGACGCGGCCGTTGTCCTGGCTGGGGAACCGGCTCGCGCCGGAGGAGAGCAGGCTCGACGAACTGGGGTTCGGCGGGGAATCGTTGCGGGCCCTGTACCTCTCGGCGTTCCAGCCGATCGCGGCGGGCAAGGATCCGCTGGCGGCGTCCGCGTTCCGGTTGCTCGGCAGACCGGGATACGAGGTGTGCCGCACGGGCCAGGCCGCCGACGCCCTCGGCGTCTGCCCCCTGAAGGCCGAGGCGGCGCTGGATCGCCTGGTCGACCTGGGCCTCGCCGAATGGGGCGACGAGGACACCTACCGGTTGCCGCCGCTGATGCGGCTGTTCTCGGCCGACCTGGCGACGGCCGTCCCCGCCCAGCAGTCCGCGCTGGCCTGGTGAGCTCCGCACCGATCGATAATCCACAGGTTATCGATCGGTGCGGCTTTCCGCGTTGATCAAGGCGGGTTCCCGGGAGAGGCTTGTCCTGTCAGCGAGCCCGCTGAACACGGAAACCCAAGGAGACGCCACCATGTTCGACCCCATCCTCCTCCGGGCCGCCGACGCCGAGATCGTCAGCGACGCGCCGGGCAGTGACATCACCCTGCTGGCCGACTCGGACACCACTGACGGTGGCTTCACCGCGAACCGCGCGACCTTGAAGCAGGGCGTCTTCGGCACCCCGGCCCACTTCCACACCCGCGCGACCGAGTTCTTCTTCGTCCTCGAAGGAAAGCTCCAGGTGCTCGTCGACGAAACCCTGCACACCCTGGAGAAGGGCGACTTCCTCGCCGTCCCGCCCCAGGTGCCGCACGCGTTCGGGCCCGCCGACGGCTCGGACGCCGACGTCCTGGTGACCTTCACGCCGGGCATGGCCCGCTTCGACTACTACCGGCTGCTGGAGCGGGTCGCCCGCGGTGAAGCCGACCCTTCGGAGATCGCCGCGTCCTCGAAGCAGTACGACAACCACTACGTCGACAGCCCGATCTGGCGCGCCGCCCGCGGTCAGTGAGCCTCAGCCGATGACCGCGGTCGCTTCGACCTCGACCAGGTGCTCGGGTACGTCGAGGGCCGCGACGCCGATCAGCGTGCCCGGCGGGACCGGGGTGCCGCCCAGCTTGGCGGCGGCCCGGTCCACGCCTTCGAGGAACAGCGCGAGCTTGTCCGGGGTCCAGTCGACGACGTAGACGGTCATCTTCGCGACGTCGTCGAAGGTGGCGCCGGCCCCGGCGAGCGCGGTGCCGATGTTCAGGTAGCACTGCTCGACCTGAGCGGCGAGATCGCCTTCGCCGACAGTGGCGCCGTCGGCGTCCCAGGCGACCTGTCCCGCGACGAAGACCAGCTTCGATCCCGTCGCGATCGAAACCTGCCGGTAGGCGGGGATCTCCGGCAGCCCCGCCGGGTTCACCAGGGTGATGCTCATCCGTACTCCTCGATCGTGGTCACTTGTGGTTACCCAGAAACCGTAGGAGAGTGTGAGACGACCTGGAAGAACGCACTTTTTCGTGACTGGGGAACCTGATGGTGACCAAGCAGCTCAGCGGTACGGCGGACGACGCGGATCTGATGAGGGCGGACTCGCTGGCGCGGGAGATCTTCTCCGACGTCGCCAACAAGTGGGCCCTCCTGATCATCGAGATGATCGGCGACCGCACGCGGCGGTTCACCGAACTGCGGAACGACATCGAGGGCATCAGCCACAAGATGCTCACCCAGAACCTGCGCATGCTGGAACGCAACGGCCTGGTCGGGCGCACGGTGCATCCGACCGTGCCGCCGCGGGTCGACTACACCCTCACCGAGGCGGGCCACGGCCTGCGCGCGACGGTCGACGGGATGTGCGACTGGACCCACCGGTTCCTCGGCCACATCGAGGACTCCCGCCGCCGGTTCGACACCCCTGTTAACGGTTAACGACCAGGCCAGGGCCTCGGCCGGTTCATTTACCCGCGGACCGGATCTATGCTCGTCGCGTGATGTCCGGCGGAGCGGAACCCCGGCCCGAGTTCGAGCGGTTGCTTCGTGACGGGCCCTTCGCCGACGCGCTTCGCGAGGCCATCCGGGCGCGCGGTCTGAGCCTGGAACGCCTGCGCGACCACCTGCGCGCTCGCGGCGTCTCGATCACCGCGGCGACGCTCAGCTACTGGCAGTCCGGGCGCAGTCGCCCGGAGCGCCGGGATTCGGTGCTCGCGCTCCGCCACCTCGAGCAGGTGCTGGACGTACCGCCCGGCTGCCTGACCGCGTTGCTCGGCCCGCCGCGCGCCCGCGGCCGGTGGCCTGCCCGCACCGACGGCCTGCCCGAGATCGGCCGGTTCTGGCCGGACCGGACACGGATCGACGCGGCCGTCAGCGAGGTCGACACCCAATGGGACGAACGGCTGACGAGAATCAGCCAGCACGACGTCGTCTCCGTCGGCCCCGGGCAGGAGGAGCTCGCGTTCCGGTCGAGGCAGGTGCTGCGCGCCGAGGCCGACGGTCCGGACCGGTGGGTGGTCATCGTCCACATCGACGAACACGACCGTCCGCTGCCCCGGATGACGTCACTGCGAGGCTGCCGCCCCGGCCGGAGTGTGCATCGCCCCGAAGACGGCCTTCTCGTGATGGAACTGCTCTTCGAACGGCCACTCGCGAAAGGCGAAACGGTCATCACCGAGCACACCCTGGCGAACAGCGCCCCGTTCCCGCACGCGACGAACTACGAACGCAAATTCCGCAGGCCCGCCCGGGAATACGTACTCGAGATCCGGTTCTCCCCCGATGCTCTCCCGGCGCGATGCCGTCGCTATTCCGAACAGGACGGACAGCCCGCGGAATGGACGGATGTCCTGCCGGGTGACGATTCCGTGCACGGCGTCGCGCTGAATTTCGGTCCCGGCCGGTTCGGCTTCGAGTGGGACTGGGACTCTTAATTGTTAACGACTCGTGGATCTACAATTCCGCGGGGTGGGGGAATTACCGTCGGCGCACCTGCTTTCGATTAGAGGAGTGCGCATGCGACGGCACAACGAAGTGCTTTCTTATCTGAGTCTCTTGGCCTTGGCCGCGTTGGGACTCAGCCCGACCGCTCAAGCGGCGTCACCACCGGCTCCGGTCCATCCCGACGCCGAGGTCAACGGCGTGGCCACCGCGTTCGGCCTGACCACGTCCGAAGCCAAGGCCCAGCTGGCGGCGCAGGACGAAGCCCACCGGCTGGCCACGTCGCTGCCCGCCGGGCTGCGCGCCCGCACCGCCGGGCAATGGTTCGACGCGGCCACCGGCAAACTCACCCTCGCGGTCACGAACGCCGCGGACGCCGACGCGGCCCGGGCGACCGGCGCCGAAACCCGGCTGGTGTCCCGGACCAAGGCCGACCTCGACCGGACCGACGACGCCGTCCGCGCGCTCGTCGGCGACGGTGTTCCCGGCGTGTTCGGCTGGGGTGTCGACGTCCGGAACAACGAGGTCGGCGTGTCGATCGACCGCTCCCGCAAGACCGCCGAAACCGAGAGTTTCCTCTCCCGCGCAAGGGATCTCGGCGTGCGGATCACCGAAACGGGGTCCTCGCCGCGCCAGCAGGCGGGCACGATCCAGACCGGCAGCCCGTGGTGGCCGGGCAGTGAGACCTATTGTTCGGTCGGCTTCGGCGCGACCGATTCGGCGGGCGGCAAGCACTTCCTCACCGCCGGGCACTGCACGAACGACCGTGATCAGGCAGCTTATGGCGCACAGAGCCAGCAGAACCGGATCGGAACGTCGAACGTCGGCGGCACGCGCAGCGTCAACGCCCGCGAAGGCGACATGGGCGTTGTCGCGGTGACGCAGCCCGGCTGGGAACTCTCGGCGGCGGTCAACACCTGGGGCGAGCCCGCCGTCACCATCACGGGCTCGGCCGAGGCGATGGTCGGCGACCGGGTCTGCCACTCCGGCAACACCTCGAAGTGGAAATGCGGCGAGGTGAAGTACACGCACAAGTCCGTCGACTACGGCGGCGGGCTGATCATCGAGGACCTGACCTGGACGACGGCGTGTTCGCTCGGCGGCGACTCGGGCGGCGGCTGGCTGCTCGGCACCAAGGCGGTCGGCCTGCACGACGGCGGCCCGTCGAAATGCGTGGAGAACCCGAGCGACGGTGACATGTCCCTCTTCCAGCCGGTGATCGAAGCGCTGAACAAGTGGAACCTCACGCTGGTGACCGGCGGCGGCACCGGTGACACCACGGCCCCGAGCGCCCCCGGCAACGCACGGACCACCGGCACGACGTCTAACAGCGTCTCGCTGGCCTGGGACGCGGCCACGGACAACGTCGGCGTCACGGGCTACGACGTCTACAACGGCTCGACGCTGGCGACCTCCGTGACCGGGACCAGCGCCACCGTGACCGGTCTCAGCCCGGACACCTCCTACGCCTTCACGGTGAAGGCCCGCGACGCGGCGGGGAACGTGTCCCCCGCGAGCGGTGCCGTGTCCGCCAAGACGCAGCCGGGCAACAGTGGCGGCCGGACGCTGGGCAACGACGCGGACTTCCCGATCCGGGACTACCAGCAGGTGTTCAGCCCGGTGACCTCGACCCTCACCGGACAGGCGGCGACCTCGCTCGGGATTTCGGTGACGATCCGGCACACCTGCGCCGAGGACCTCGGCATCACGCTCCTCGACCCGAAGGGCAAGGCCTACCCGCTCAAGTCCAGCGGCGGTTCGGCGTGCACGGCCTGGAACGGCGCGCGGACGTTCTCGGTGCCCGGCGCGTCGTCCCCGGCCGGTGGGAAGTGGCAGCTGCGGATCACCGACTACGGCCCCGGTGACACGGGGGTTCTCGACACCTGGTCGCTGACGCTTTAGGCCCCAGCGGCGTTCCAAGTACGTGAAGGCCCCCTTCATTGCGTCTGGCGCAGTGAAGGGGGCCTTCACTGCGTCAGACGAGGCGAAGGACCCCGTCGGCGAGACCTCGGTCAGGTGCGTCATGAGTGGCGATTCGGAGGAGCGGCGGTGTCGCGAAAGCCACTTTCAGGACACCAGATGTCCCGAAAGTGGGGCGGATTCATGCGGTCGTTGCAACATCCTTCGTGAGCTGGGAGTTTGTGGTGGCTGGCGGGTTCGTGTTGCCGCGTTCGGTGCGGGTGCGTTTTTGGGGTGCGGTGCGGG
>NZ_JAJPWO010000028.1:0-57521 GCF_046549075.1 Amycolatopsis sp. lyj-84 | reverse complement strand
GCACCGCACCCCAAAAACGCACCCGCACCGAACGCGGCAACACGAACCCGCCAGCCACCACAAACTCCCAGCTCACGAAGGATGTTGCAACGACCGCATGAATCCGCCTGGCTTTCGCGACACGGCCGCTGGACAGCATGAACTTGCGAACACTCGCACGCAGAATCCAGTAGGCACCCTTGGCTCTAACCGTCCTTACCACTCACGAGGCGCCCCTCTCCGCACTCGCTGAGCGGAATTGTCGCGTGAATGTGTACTACATGAATATGCGGTTCTGCTGTGCACGAAGCACCACCGGTTCATCCACCACAGTGAGTGGAAGGTAGCCATCGCGCAAGACGGACTACCCGAATTCACCGCACCCGCCTACCTCGACCCCACCGGCCGACCGAGGCGCAACACCATGCACCTCAGGACATAGGCCGGCCTGAGCTCCTCTGTCACGCGGGACCCGGCTCACCGGCTCCGGATCTCGGTCCCCTGCTTCAGGTTCGTCACCAGCGCCGTCGACTTGCCCGTGACGGCGGCCGCGAGCGTGCGTTCGAGGCCGGGCAGCCTTGCCGCGCGCAGGAAGACCCGGCGCGCCTGGAGAAGGAACCGGTTCGCGGGCAGGAACCAGCGCGCTCCACGGCGGGCGACTTGCTGCTTCTCGGTCACCACCGGACGCACCAGCTCTTCGTACTTCGCGAAGGCGTCCTCGATCGAGTGTGCTTGCGTGAGTTGTTCGGCCAGGACGAACGCGCCCGCGATTCCCAGGGAAGCGCCCTGTCCGGCGAGGAGTGAGACGGCGTAGCAGGCGTCGCCGACGAGAACGACCCGGCCGCGGCTCCACGACGGCATCTCGATCTGCGCGACCTGGTCGTAGTACACCTCCTCGGCGGGCGGGCACAGGTCGAGCGCTTTCGGCACGGCCCAGCCGAGGGAACCGTAGGTCGCGCGGAGGGTCTCTCGTGCGTTGCTCGGCAGGGCCGGATCCGGGGTGCGGTGCACGGCGAACGCGGCGAGCTTGCCGTCGCGGAGACCGTAGAAGCCCATCTGCATGCCGATGGTGTCGGTGAGGCAGAACCGCTCCCCCACCCGCTCGCGGATCTCTTCGTCCTCGAAGACGAACGCGGCCGTGTGGAACCCGAGGTATCGCAAGAACCGGTCTTCGGCATCGAAAACCAGCCGCCGGACGGTCGAATGGATTCCGTCGGCCCCGACCAGAAGATCGGCTTCGAGCTCTTCGCCGTCCGTCAACGTCACGCGTACGCGGTCGCCGAGATCCTCGACTCCCGTGACCCCGGAACCGAACCGGACGTCCACTGTGGACGGCAGTGCCGTGCGCAGCACCCGCTCCAGATCGGGCCGCATGATGCTGCACAGCCTGCCCCGCAGCGACTTGCCGAAGCGGACGTAGTCGATCGCCGCCCGGCGGCGGCCGCGCTCGTCCAGCAAACTCGCTTCGTCCACTCGGTACGCCACGTCCTCGACCTCGGGCAGCAGGCCCATTTCCTCGACCGCGTCGAAACCCGGGCCGAAGAAGTCGATCATGTAGCCCTGTTCCCGCGGTCCCGCGGCACGTTCGAGCACCACGACTTCGACATCCCGCGCCGCGAGCCGGTGCGCCAGTGCCAGCCCGGTGATCCCGGCACCGCAGATCGCCACCTTCATGGAATCCCTCCCTTTCGATTCAGCGGACCAGCCGGTGCAGGACGGCCGAGGTGGCACCGCCGCCGGACTCCGGTTCGAGCGCGCGGTGCAGCAGAAGCCCGTCCACCGTGGCGAAGAGCACCGCGGCCGTGCCCTCGGCGTCGGCCACTCCATGCTCCGCCAGCCAACCGCCGAACCTGGCGCGCAAACCGGCGAGGATCTCCCGGATGCCTTGACGCAAGGTGTCGTCACGGGTCGCGGCCAGGTATGCCTCGGCGAACAGCAACGACATCGGATCGGTGCCGGTGTATTCGCCGACCGACGCGAGCAACGCGTCCACCGCGTCTTCGGGTGTCCCGGCGGTTTCCAGCGCCGGCTCGAAAGCACCGGCGACCTCGCCCATCGCCCCCAGCACCGCCTCGATCAGCAAGGCCTGCAGCGAAGGGAAGTGGTAGTGCACGACGCTCGGGGTGACCCCGGCGCGCTCGGCCAGGATCCGGGTGCTGACCGCGGACCAGCCGAGTTCGGGCACCAGCGTGACCGCGGCTTCGAGCAGTCGCCGTCGCGCGAGTCGGCCACGTTCCGCGGCCGGGGAGCCTGCCACCATCGCCTCCTAGGGCGTTCGTCCTGTACGACTGCCCTGATCGTACGCCCGGTTCCGATCGGCTCGCAAACTCGGTGGTCACGGCAAGTCGGCCTAGGCCCCGCATACCTCGACTAAGTTCCGGGAGAACCGAACGCGGCAAAATTGACCTCGTTGCGCATCGGAGCCATCGCGAGGCTTGCTCTTCCTAACTCACCTGGAGGACACATGGTCTCGAAGCCCCGCGTCGCGCTGGGAATGCTCGTACTGGTCGCGCTGGCGGGCGGATTGATCGCGCTGCTGGTCTCTCTCGACGCAAGCGCCTTCTGGGTCAAGACCCTGCCGATCGGCGTGCTGGCGGGCGGAGCGGCCTTGGCTCAGTCCCTCGGGTTCTTCAACAAGCCCTCGAAGGACAAGGGGACCGGTCCCCACGCCCGCCGTTAGCGTCCTGTCGGTGACCGAACTGGGTGCCTACGTCGAACGCTTCGAGACGAACTCCCGCAGCCGCGCGCTCCGGGGGCTGGCCGCGATGGCGATCGGCGCCCCGATCGCCCTCTTCGGAATCGTCCTGTTCCTGATGGGACAGGAGGCCGGGGTCTTCGGCGGGGAGATGTTCCTCGGTCTCGTCATCGGTTGCGGGCTGGGGCTGATGCTGATGGGCGGCTGGCTCTGCTGGCAGGCCGTCGGCAAACGGGGCGAGACCTTCACGCTGTACGAGCGGGGATTCGTGCACACCTGGCGCCGGTCGACCACCATCGTGCCGTGGGATTCGATCGAGGTGGTCGTCGACCACACCAAGAGCAACATCCTCGCCAAGACTCTCGGCGGCGATGTCGGTTGCGTCGTCAAGCTCGCGGACGGCCGGAAGATCCTCATCAACGGATTCACCGAAGGCGCCGCCATGCTGACCTACGACATCTCCGAAGCGGTCCGGCGACGTCCCGTCTGACCCACGGCAACCTTCCGGCCCCGCCGCGCGTTCTCCCTGAACGGGGAGGAGCGGGTCATGGAGATCATCGTCGCGAACGAACTGGGCGTCCGGGCCGTGGTGCTGACACTGCGGGCCAAGGGATCGGCTCTCGATTTCCGGCTGTTCCCCATGGTGCACATCGGGACGCAGGCCTATTTCGACACCGTGCGGCGGCAGGCGAACGAGTGCGACGTGGTGGTGGCCGAGGGGGTCGGCGACGCGAAGCCGGTGTCCCGGCTGACAGCGAGCTACCGGCTCGCCGCCCGGAACAAGCGCCTCGGGCTGGTGGTGCAGGACTTGAAGGCCGGCACCTTCACCGTGCCGACGGTCCGCCCGGACCTGGACGGCCCGGGGTTCACCGAAGGCTGGCGCCGCGTCCCCCTCGGCGACCGGTTGATGATGTCCGTCCTCGCACCCGCGCTGGGGGTGTTCCTGCGCGGCTTCGGCACCCGCGGGATGCTGGCGCGGTTCCTGACCGTCGACGACGAAGACGACTCCTGGGTCGAATCCGCCGAGGCCATGCCCGAGTTCGACGACCTGATCAGCGTCAGCCGCGACAAGCTCCTTGTGGACGCGCTGGCCGGGCTGCACGAGCAGCGGCATCACGAGCCGGGGACGATCGGCGTGGTCTACGGCGCCGAGCACATGCGCGCGGTCGTGCGCGAACTCCGCGCCCGGTTCGGCTACGTCGTGCGGGACGCGGAATACGTCACCGTGTTCACGCTCTGACGGTCGTCCTTTGTGGACTGGGCGCGAAGGTCCGGCGGTAGTCCTGCGGCGAGACGCCGACGACCTTGTGGAAATGGTGGCGCAGCAGGGCTCCCGAGCCGAAACCGCAACGGCGCGCGACCTCGTCGACGCTCATCGTCGTCTCCTCCAGCAGGGACCTCGCGTGCAGTACCCGTTGCGTCGAAAGCCATCGGTGCGGCGTGGTCCCTGTCTCGGCGACGAACTTGCGGGCGAAGGTGCGCTCGGACATCTGCGCGCGGCGGGCGAGATCGACGACGGGGTGTTCCCGCTCGATGGTGTCGAGCATCCAGGTGAGCACCGGCTGGAGGCTGTCGCTGGTGCACTCCGGAATCGGCACCTCGACGAACTGACGCTGCCCGCCCTCGCGCTGCGGCGCCACCACCATGCGCCGGGCGATCGCGGTGGCCGCGGCGGACCCGAGTTCGCGCCGGACCAGGTGCAGGCAGGCGTCGATGCCGGCGGCCGTCCCCGCGCTGGTGATGATGTCGCCGTCGTCGACGTAGAGGACGTCCGGGTCCAGCTGTGCCCGGGGGAAGCGCTTCCGGAACCCGGCGCTGTGCCGCCAGTGGTTCGTGCACCGCCGCTCGTCGAGCAGGCCCGCGGCGCCCAGCACGAACGCGCCGGTGCAGACGGAAAGCAGCGTGGCGCCTCGCGCCGAAGCCGCACGGAGCGCTTCGAGCACCGCCGGCGGGTACTCGTCGCGCACGTCGCAGGCGGGGACGACGACGAGGTCCGCGTCCTCCGTCGCTTCGAGGCCGAGCTCCGGGGTCATCTTCACGCCGTGCCCGAGGCTGAGCGGCACTCCCGCCCGCTCCCCGCACACGCGGAAGTCGAGCAAGGGCACCCCGTCGTCGGTGCGGTCGTAGCCGAACACCTCGCAGACGACACCGAACTCGAAGACGGCGAAATCGTCCAGCAGCACCACGGCGACGCTCTTCAACATGCCCGGGAGCATAGCTGGCAGGATTTTGACGCACAACGACAGGACTGCCACTTTTGGCAGGATCTCGGGTGGCGCAAACTTACTGCCATGACCGCAATCATCGCCTCCCTCGCCCTGATCGCCCTCGTCACCTACCTCCTGGAGCGCAACCACGAACGGCAAGGCCGTCCGACCGCGTCCGGCGGCGACCCGCTCGGCCGCCCGTTCTGGAGGGGTGGCGCCACCGTCTGAGCCCGCCGACGGCGGGGCCCGGTGTCATGAGCGACACGTCCCCCGCCGAAGGCGCGAACGAAGCCGATATCCGCCGAGGTCAGGCCCACAATCATGGGTTTAAACCTCTCCGCCCGTATTTTCTGCCGGTTACCAGTTTTCTGGTTAGGGTGCAGTGGTGCAAACGGGTTAACTCGGGCGGAAGGAGAACGCGCCGTCATCGGCGCGTGGCTGAACATGAGTTCGCAGGACGGTAAACAAGCGGAAGAAGGGGCCGTCGCGGAGACCGCGACAGACCTCGCCCACGCACCGGATACGACAGGTCCGGGGCATACCCCCGATGAACACGTCCCCCTCGCCTCGGAACGACCCGCCGAAACCGACCGGACTGTTTTCGGGGTGGCGGCGGCCCTCGCGCTCGCGATCATCGTCTGGGGCGTTCTCGCGCCGGAGAGCCTCGCGAACGTAGCGTCGACCCTCCTCAACGACGCCGTCATTCCTTACGGTGGCTGGGCTTTCGTCCTCACCGCGAGCGGTTTCGTTGTTTTCGCGGTCTGTCTGGCGATAAGCCGCTACGGCCGGATCCCGCTGGGCGCGGACAAGGAACTGCCCGAGTTCCGGACCTCTTCGTGGATCGCGATGATGTTCAGCGCCGGCATGGGTATCGGCCTGATGTTCTTCGGGGTGTACGAGCCGGTTTCCCACCTCGCGAGCCCGCCTCCGGGCACCGCGGCACCGAACTCCGACGAAGCCGTCCACACCGCGATGGCGACGACGTTGTTCCACTGGACCGTGCACCCGTGGGCGATTTACGCCGTCGTCGGTCTCGCGATCGCCTACAGCACCTTCCGCAAGGGCCGCACCCAGCTGATCAGTTCGGTGTTCGCGCCGCTGATCGGCAAGCGGCGCACCGAAGGCCCGCTGGGCAAGGCGATCGACATCATGGCGATCTTCGCCACCCTGTTCGGTTCGGCTGCCTCTCTCGGCCTCGGCGCGCTCCAGGTCGGTGGCGGCATGGGTGCCGTCGGCTGGATCGACGACCCCGGCAAGGGCCTCCTGGTCGCGATCATCGCGATCCTCACCATCGCGTTCATCGCGTCGGCGGTGTCCGGGGTGGCCAAGGGAATCCAGTGGCTGTCCAACATCAACATGGTGCTCGCCGCGGTGCTCGCGGTGTTCGTGCTGGTGGTCGGGCCGACCGTGCTGATCCTCAACATCGTGCCGGGCGCGATCGGCGACTACTTCCGCGAGCTGGCGGAGATGTCCGGCCGCACCGGGATGACCGGCGGCGAGGAGATGCAGACCTGGCTCGGCGGCTGGACGGTCTTCTACTGGGCGTGGTGGATCTCCTGGACGCCCTTCGTCGGCATGTTCATCGCGCGGATCTCCCGCGGCCGCACCATCCGGCAGTTCATCTTCGGCGTCATCGCGATCCCGAGCATCGTGAGCCTGATCTGGTTCGCGATCTTCGGCGGCGCGGCGATCAGCAGGCAGCGGGCGGGCACGGACATCGCGGGCGCGGGCAGTGCCCAGTCGGCGACGTTCGAACTGCTCGAGACCCTGCCGTGGTTCATCCCGATCGCGATCCTGGTGATGATCCTGGTGTCCATCTTCTTCGTCTCCGGTGCGGACGCGGCGTCGGTGGTGATGGGCACCTTGTCCCAGCGCGGAAGCGTGCATCCGAAGAAGGGTGTCGTCATCTTCTGGGGCGTGCTGATGGGCGCCGTCGCGGCGGTGATGCTGCTGGTCGGCGGGAACAAGGCGCTGACCGGTCTGCAGAATCTCACCATCCTGATCGCGGTGCCGTTCGTCTTCGTGATGGTCGGGCTGTGCGCGTCGGTCTGGAAGGACCTGCGCAACGACCCGCTGATGAAGCAGGAAGACGCGATGATGCTGTCGCTGAAGGAACTGCACGAGGAACGCACGAACGGCCACGGCCGCCGTCGCATCCTCGGACGGTCGAAGCAGAAGTCCTGACTTCGTAAGTACAGGAAGGCCCCCTTCGCTCCGAAGGGGGCCTTCCTGTATTCAGTGCGCGAGCTGGCCGACCTGGTAGTTCCCGGCCGGCTGCCGGGTGATGACGTTCAGCCGGTTGAAGGCGTTGATGAGCGCGATCTGGGTCACCAGCGCGAGAAGCTGCTCTTCGTCGTAGTGCTTGGCGGCGGCCTCCCACGCCTCGTCGGTGACGCCGCTGCCGTCGGCGAGGCGGCAGCCCTGCTCGGTGAGCTCCAGCGCGGCGCGCTCGGCCTCGGTGAAGACCGTCGCCTCCCGCCACGCCGCGACCAGGTTCAGCCGGGTCGACGTCTCCCCCGCGTGCGCGGCTTCCTTGGTGTGCATGTCGAGACAGCCCGAGCAGCCGTTGATCTGGCTGGCCCGGATGTTCACCAGTTCCCTTGTCGCCAAAGGAAGTTCCGTGGCTTCGATGACCTTCGCCGCCGAGACGAGGTGCTTCACCAGCTTCGGCGCGAGAGCGGTCTTGAAGAGTTCGAGTCGTGCCTGCATGGGTTTCTCCTTCTCGTCCGTGTTTCGTTTACTTGGACGAGAACGGCTCCCGAGAGGTAACACCCATGGCCTCGAGGCGATCCGGATCACTCACCGAGTCGATCGCCACGATCCGGCCGTCGGTGATGGTGCAGGCCAGCGCCCCGAGGAGCCTGCCGCTCTTGCTCCACGACACGAGCCCGGTCTTGCCGTTGACCAGCGCGGGACGCACGGTCACCGCGGCACGGGCGCCGCGCCGGGCCTGCGTGGCCACCTCGGCCGCGCCCAGGCGGACGACCACGCCGCGCGCGGTCTCCGAGCGCCACGTCACGTCGGGGTCGAGCACCCGGAGCAGGCCTTCGAAATCCCCTTCGCGCGCGGCCGCGAGGAACGCGTCGACCACGGCGCGCTGCTGCGGCTCGTCGGCCGGGCGCTGTCCCTGCACCTTCCGGCGGGCACGGCTGGCGAGCATCTTGGCCGCGGCCGTGGATTTGCCGAGGATCTCGCCGACCTCGGCGAACGGGACCGCGAACAGGTCGTGCAGCACGAAGGCCAGCCGCTCGGCCGGGCCTAGTGTGTCGAGCACCACGAGCAGCGCCAGCCCGACCGACTCGGCCAGCAGCGCGTCTTCCTCCGGCGAGTCTTCGAGCACCAGCGGTTCGGGCGGCTCGTCGTCGTACGAGTCCTCGGGCCTGGCCTTGCGCGAGCGCAGGACGTCGATGCAGACGCGGCCGACGACGGTGGTCAGCCAGCCGGAAAGGTTGTCGATCGTGTCGGCGTCCTGACGGGCCAGCCGCAGCCAGGCCTCCTGGACGGCGTCTTCGGCGTCCGCGCGCGAGCCGAGCATGCGGTGGGCCACCGCCACCAGGCGTCCGCGCTGCTCCTCGAACGCGCTGGCCAGGGCTTCGCCGGTCATGTCGTTACCTTTCTCGCGCCGAATCCGTCATGTCCATGACGAACGCGACGCGAGAAAGGTAACCGACGACCTCGTGAGTGGTGAGGAGGCTCAGACGTCCCTGATCGGCGTCTTCACGACCTTCTTCATCCCGGGGTTCTTCGTCTCCGGCCGCTTCTGCGGTTCGGCGGTCGAGCCGCCGATGCCGGAGTCGATCGCCGCCGTGACGATCAGGTTCCGCTCGTCGGACGAGATGGCCTCGCCGTCGAGGAGTTCCTGCGTCACCGCTCGCACGTAGGTAACGAACTGGTCGTTCGACGAGTAGTCCGACTCGTCGTCGATCACGTCGTTGATCGTGCAGCCGTTGCCGGTGTCGCGGTTCTCGACCTGGCTGTCCGCCGAGCCGAGGATCACGGTGTCCCGGACGTCGGAGTCCGGGCAGGCGTCCGGCCCCGGCGGCGCGGCGACGATGCTGAACGCGCCGCTCTGTTCCGCCGAGACGTTGCCCGCCTTGTCCGACGCCTTGTAGGTCAGCGTGTGCGTGCCGAGCGCGGTCACCTTGACCGGCGCGGTGTAGACCGTCCAGGCACCGCCGTCCAGCTGGTACTCGATCTTGTCCACGCCGGACCCGGTGTCCGTCGCGGTCAGGTTGATGGTCGCGTCCTCGATGTACGACCAGCTTCCGTCCAGATCACCGCTCACCACCGCCGAAACGACCGGCGCGGTGCTGTCGTCGCCTTCGACGATGGTGAACGTCGCCGTGCCTTCGGCCGAGACGTTGCCCGCCTTGTCGGTCGCCTTGTGGTTCACCGTGTGCGCGCCGACGACGGTCAGCGCGAGCGGCGCCGAGTACGTCAGCCACGGGCCACCGTCCAATTTGTACTCGACCTTGCCGACGCCCGAACCGGCGTCGGTGGCCGTGAGCGTCACGGTCGCCTTGCCGACGTAGTTCCCGGCGGTGTCCTTGGTCCCGGTCACTTCCGACGTCACGGTCGGCGCGGTCGTGTCTCCGCTGACGATCGTGAAGTGCGCCATGCCCTCGGGCGAGACGTTGCCCGCCTTGTCCGAAGCGCGATAGTGGACCATGTGCATCCCCGGCGCGGTGACCGCGACCGGAGCGGTGTACGCGGTCCACGCGCCATCGTCCACTTTGTACTCGACCTTGTCGACGCCGGAGTCGGCGTCGGTGGCGGTCACCTTCACGGTCGCGGTGTCGAGGTAGTTCCCTGCGCCGTCCTTGGTCCCGGTCACCTCGGACGTCACCGTCGGCGGCGTCTTGTCACCGGGCTGGCCTGCGACGACGCTGAACGACGACATCCCTTCCGGGGAAACGTTCCCGGCCTTGTCGGTCGCCTTGTAGTGGACCATGTGCGAACCCACGGCGTTGACCACCACGGGCGCGGAGTACGCGGTCCAGGCGCCGCCGTCGAGCTGGTACTCGACCTTGTCCACCCCGGACTGGCTGTCGGTGGCGGCCAGGTTCACCGTCGCGGAACCGACGTAGTTCCCGGCGGTGTCCTTGGTGCCGGTGACGTTGGCGGTCACCGTCGGCGGGGTCGTGTCGGGGTTGCCGCCGCCGTCGGTGACGACGAACTCACCGACCATCTTGCTGTGCCCCTGGATCGTGCAATAGAACCGGTACTTGCCCGGCGTCAGCGTCACGGTCGCTTCGTGCTCGCCGTTCTGCTCGTCGTAGGGGTTGGCGACGATGTTGAGGGTGACGTCGTGGTTGTAGCCCGGCGTCGACGTGTCGAACGTCAGCGTGTGCGACATCGTCGAGCCGAGGGCTTCGGTGTTCTTGAACAGGATCGTGGTCTCGCCCGCGACCGCGGTCGTGGGCGCGCTGAGGTAGTGGTCGGTGCTGTCGCCCGCGGTCCATTCCAGGGTCTGGACGGGGGCGGCGGAGGCGGGTGCGGAAGAGCCCGGTAACACCAGGCCCGCTATCGCGAGCGCCGCGGCCAGCAGGGCCGCGACGAGGATTCTTGGGGACATCGCAGGGAAACCTTCCGTACAGGGAGACCGGCCGGGCGCGAGGGAGGTCGCGCCCGGCCGGCTTTCGCGCTACAGCTGCCGCACCCGGATGTTGCGGAACTCCATCAGGTCGTTGTCACCGTGGTTCTGCAGGCCGATGAACCCGCTGACGAACTGCCGGAAGTCGGTGGACGGATCGCCCGCCCGCGACGACTGGATCCCCGGCGCGTTCTCGAACTCGTTGATCACGACACCGTTGCGGCTGATCGTGTACTTCTGGCCGACGACCTTGACCTCGTACTCGTTCCAGGTCCCCTTCGGCTTCACGCCCGCCTGGTCCAGCGGCCGCGGGTCGAAGTTGTAGATCGACCCGGTCTTCTGCGGTTCACCGGTGGCCCCGTCGTACAGCTGGACCTCGTGTCCACAGTAGATCGCGACCCAGGCCTGCGAGGTCTTCGCCGACCCCACCGTGCCGCAGCTGCCCGGCGGACGCTGCTCCAGCGGTGTGCGCGGATCCGGGAACCGGACGAACACCCCGCTGTTGGCGCTGCCGCTCGGCGCGATGTCCTTGAACTGCAGCTTCACCGAGAAGTTGCCGAACTGCCGCGCCGAGTACCACAGCATCCCCAGCCCGCCCGACGGTCGCAGCGACCCGTCCGGCTGGATGGCGAACTGCCCGGACGGTGCCTGCGACCAGTTGCGGAACGACTCCGCCGTGCCGTCGTAGATCGCGTCGTAGCCGGTGACGCCCTTGTTCCCGATGGGCGACGCGGCGGCCGCGGCGTTGATCTTGTCCGCCTCGGCCGAGTTCAGCACCCCGAGATCGTCCAGCCGGCCCACGGCCTGGTTGACGTGGTTGACGAAACCGGCGTGGGAGGTCCACGTGCTCTCGTCGTCGATCAGGTCGTCGACCGAGCACCCGCCGCCCGCGTTCCGGTTGCTCACCCCGGTGTCGGTGTCACCGATGGTCACCGTGGCACTGGGATCCGCCACGAAACAACCGATACTGACCGAGTTCCGCGTGGTCACCGTCTCGCCGTCCGCGTAGGTCACGGTCAGCTTCGCGGTGTAGAGCCCGGTGCGCGGGTAGGTGTGCCGCGGGTCGGCCTGCGTCGAAATGGTGCCGTCGCCGAACTCCCACTTGTAGGAGACGCCGCCGGACTTCGACCCGGTGAAGGCCGCGGTGAGCGGCTTGTTCTGCACCATGGTCGACATCGCCGCGGCGGACGGGGTGGCCTCGCCGCCGGTGTAGCTGATCTTCACCAGCTTCTGGTTGTCCTGCAGGGTGAAGAAGCCGCTGCCGTAGTCGAGCGCGTACAGCGCGCCGTCCGGACCGAACTCTGCGTCCATCCAGCTCTGCAGCTTCGTGTCGCCGCCACCGGTCGGGATGATCTGCCGCACGGTCTCGGCGAACACCGGCGGATCCTGCTTGGGCACACCGTTCGGGTCGACGGTGACCGCGATCCGGTTCTGCCCGTTGCTCTGGTCGCCGATGAACCACTTGTCGTTCCAGTACGACGGCCACGCGACACCGCTGGTGGTGTTGACCAGATCGCGGTGGTACGTCGGCCCGGTCATGACCGCCTGGCCGCCGCCCTTGAGGTAGGGCTGCGTGTAGGTGGCCTCGGCCGCGTTGTACGACGGGACGGAGCTGTTGGGACGGTTGGGGAACACCGGCCCGCCGCCGTCCGGCGAGTACCAGATCATGTTCTTCTTGACCGGCGGCAGGTTCACCAGGCCGGTGTTGCGCGGCGAGGTGTTGACCGGGTTGTCGCAGTCGTACCAGCCGGTGAGGACCGCGGCGTCGGTGCTGCTGCGGTCACGGTAGGGCTGCTTGTTGCCCATGCAGTACGGCCAGCCGTGGTTGCCCGCCTCGGTGATGATCGTGGCGGTCTCGTACTTGGCCGGGCCGAGTTCCGGACTCGGCGTGGACGCGTCCGGACCGACCCACGCGGCGGTCAGCCAGTTGGTCTTCTTGTCGACTTGCAGACGCGAGATGTTCCGCACGCCCATCACGTAGATCTCGGGCCTGGTCTTGTTCCCGGGGTCGTTGGCCTCGGGGAACAGGTTGCCCGCCGGGTTGGTGTACGTGCCGTCGGCCTCGGGGTGGATCCGCAGGATCTTCCCGTTGAGGTCGTTGGTGTTGCCGGCGGTGCGGCGCGCGTCCTGGAACGAGACGCCCTTGTAGTCCTGGGTCCAGTTGTTGCCGGAGTACCCGTTGGAGCCCTGCGACGAGTTGCTGTCACCGGAACCGACGTAGAGGTTCCCGTCCTTGTCGAAGGCCATGCCGCCACCGGCGTGGCAGCAGCTGTGGATCTGGACGTCCCAGGACAGCAGGTCCTTGCGGGTCGCCTGGTCCAGCGTCTGCTTGGTCAGGTCGTAGGTGAACCGCGAGACCGTGCGCTTGCCGATCCGCTTGTCGATGTCGATCGACGCGTGCGGCATCCAGTAGGCGTACATGAAGCCGTTCTCGCTGAACTTCGGGTCCAGCTCGAGCCCGAGGAGACCTTCCTCGTTCTTGACCATTTCGTCGCCGCTGCCGCGGTTGCCCATCACCTTGAGCGTGGTGAGCAGCTTCGGCTTCTTGGTGACCGGGTCCCACTGATGGATCGTGCCGCAGCCGGCACCGATCTCGGGGTTGGTCCACTCGTTCGGCGTGGGCACCGAGTTGCCGGCGCAGGCCGCGCGGCCGATGTAGAAGACCCGGCCGTTGGGGGCGATGGTGAGCCCGTGCGGTTCGCCGATCTGGTCCATCTGGCCCGGCTGGTTCTTCGCGGTCAGGCGTTCGACCTTGTAGTTGGCCGCGATGCCCGCCTTGCAGTCCCCGCGCACCATGCCGGTGGTCCACTTCAGCGCGCCGAGGATGTGGGTGCGGAACTGGGCTTCGCCGTAGCTCGCCTCGGTCCGGCCCATCCCGCTGTAGAAGGAGCGGCCGCCGTCGTAGTCACGGCACCACGAGATCGGGTGGAACGCGCCGTTGGCGCCGACTCCCGGCTTGTAGGTCGACTCCTCGACCTGCGCGACGGTGTGGACGGTGCCGACCGGGTTGACCTCCCAGTTGAGCCACCGGTCCGTGCGGACCCACTTCTGCGGCAGGCCCGCGGTGGCCGGGTTCGCCTTGTCGAGGACGTCGACCGTGGCCTCCGCCGGAGCGGTCTCCGGTGGCGGCGGGGTGGTCGACTGGTCCTTGAACAGTTTGAAGTCGGCCAGCTGGGTGGCCGATTCACCGGCGTTGGCGGTGATGTTCAGCCGGTAGTTCGCGTACGCCGTCGTGTTGGCGAAGGTGAAGGTGCGGCTCTGGAACCGGTCGGCGAACACCTCGTTGGTGCGGGTGTCCAGATCGGTCCACGTGCTCCCGTCGTTGGAACCCTGCAGGGTCCAGCTCTTCGGGTCACGGCCGGCGAAGTCGTTCGCCGAGACGAGCGCGTAGCTGCTCACCGCGACCGGCGCGGCCAGCTTGTAGGCGATCCACGCGGTGTTCGTGAAGGCCAGCCACTTGGTGTTCTCGTTGTTGTCGGCCAGCTTGTCCTTGCCCTCGTTGGGCGCGTTCTCCGCACTCGCGGTGACCGAGGCGACCGCCTCGGGCGTGGGACGCGCCCCCACCGGGCGAGCCCCGATCAGCCCGGAGAACCACTGCGAACCGTCCTGGGCGCGCGCGGCGTCCGACAGCCCGAGGAAACCACCGCCCGCCTTCATGTAGTTCTGCAGCGAGGTTTCCTGGTCGCGGTTGAGCGTGATGCCCTGCGCGGAAAGGAAGACCACACCGCGGTACTTCGCGAGGTTCGCCGGGGTGAACACCGCGGGGTCCGAAGAGGACGCGACGGAGATCCCGTTCGCCTGCCCCAGACTGGAGATCGCGTCCGTGGCGCGCAGGACGGGGTCCTTCTGGTCCGCAGCGGTGCCGTGGAAGACCAGGACGTTCACCGGGACGTTCGTCGCGGCTTCGGCGGTCACCGGTGCGATGGCCAGCGGAAGCCCGGAAGTGACGACGGCGCCGACCGCCAGTGCGGCCAAAGACCGTCTGCGGAGCCGACGTTGCGAAAAGACTCGTCTCAAGTTCTCGCTCCTTTCGAGGCTAGTGGTGGGAATGGGCCGAGGCGCCGGTGGCGTCCGGGGTGGAGGTGGTGCCGTGCTGGTGTCCCTTGAAGCGGTCGATCGCCGCCTGGGCGCCCGCGGGCATCCCGCCGTCGGCGTTGCGGACCAGGAACACCCCGGACATGCCGTCGTCCGAGTGCTGCTGGACGTGGCAGTGGTACATCCACGCGCCCGGCCCGACGCCGTCACCGGCGATCACCTGGAACCCGAAGGAGTTGCCGGGGTCCAGGGTCTTGTTGTCGAGGATCGGGGCGTTGTCGGTCGCGCTGGTGAGCATGCCGGTGCGGGTGTCCGCCCAGCGGTGCGCGTGCAGGTGGAAGGTGTGCATCAGGTTGCCGTGCCCGATGCAGATGAACTCGACGCGTTCACCGAGGTTCGCCTCGAAGATCGGGGTGTTCGGGGCGACCTGGTGGTTGATCCACATTTCGGTGAACACGACGGTGAACTGCTTGCTGGGCAGCAGATCCCCGCGTTTGCGCACGATCAGGCCGCCGTAGAGGCCCTTCATCAGGCCGATGGTGCCGTGGTCCCCGCCGAACGCGTGGTCGTGGTAGTGCCAGTACCCCGCGCTGCCGGGCATCCAGAAACCGTTGGCCGCCTGGTAAGCCGTCCGCGTCTTCCAGGTGTAGGTCTTGGTCTCGTACGGCTTGTTGAAGGAATCGTTGAACGGCGAGCCGTCCGACTTGGTGTCGTAGTTGACGCCGTGCGGGTGGATCGAAAGCCGCTGGTCGGTGTTGTTGACCAGCTCGATCACCAGCGTGTCGCCCTCGTAGCACTCCAGGAGCGGCCCGGGGATCGTCGGTTTGCCGGGCTCGAGCCCGTAACCGACCCGGGTCGAACCGGGAACGTAGTCGGCGTACACGGTGATGTTGCGGGTCATCCCGGCCGCCGCGGCAGGTGACGAACCGGCGCTGGCCGACACCACGACCGGGGCGATGACCCCGGCCGCGGTGCCCGCGAGCATCGATCTGCGGGACAGCCCGCGTTTTTGCTTGTCCATTGTGGAGTCCCCAGCTAGAAGCGGACGTTACGGAGATAGGTGAATCCGGTCTGGGCGGTGCTCAGGGGATCCGTGGGGTTGTCGTGCTCGACGATGTACTCGTGCAGGTTGGCGCGGGTGTTCCGGAAGATCCGCGGGAAGTCGATGACGCCCTTGCCGGGGTCGACCATCCGGCCGTCCGCGGTCCGGTCCTTGACGTGGTACTGGACCACGCGCGGGAAGTGCTGGCGATAAAGCGAAACCGGGTCGACGCCGCCTTCCACCGCCCAGAACAGGTCGATCTCCAGGTGCACGTAACGCCGGTTGGTGTTCCTGGTGAGCACGTCGTACGGGCGCACGCCGTCGATGGGCGCGAACTCGTGGGCGTGGTTGTGGTAGCCGAGCGGGATCCCGGCCTGGCGGAACTTCCGTGCCGCCGTGTCGAGCCGCCCGGCGAACTGCTTCCAGCCGTCGAGGGTGTCGAAGGCCGCGAACGGCACGTTGGCGCGGGTGTTCCCGAGGACCTTCGCGTCGGCGATGGTCTTGTCGAGATCCCCGTCGATGCCGACGTGCGTCGACGTCGCGCGGATGCGGTTCTTGTCGAGCAGGCCGCGGAACTCCTTGGCCGTGCGGCCGTAGGTGCCCGCCAGTTCGACCTTCCGGTAGCCGATGTCCGCCAGCGCGGACAGGGTTCCCGGCAGATCGGCCTGCAGCGCGGTGCGCAGGGAGTAGAGCTGGATGCTGATCTTGTCCACCGGGACCCGGCCGTGCCCGTGACCGTGCCCGTGGCCCTGGGTCTCCGCTTCCGCGGACGTGGCCGCGTTCGCGATTCCCGGCAGGGCTACCGCCGCACCGACCGCGGCCGCCGCCGTCGCGGCACCCCGCAGGAGCGACCGCCGGGAGTGGAACCGCTCAGCTTCTTCACCGCACATGAAACCGCCCTCACTTCTGGTTGCTGAAAGCCGCGTCGAAGGCCGCCGACGGCTTGTCGAACAGGAGCCCCCGCAGAAAGGTCACGGCCTCCGCCGCGCCCCGGAGCCGGTCCATGCCGGCGTCTTCCCACTCCACCGAGATCGGACCGGCGTAGCCGATCGAATTCAGTGCGCGGAAACAGTCCTCCCAAGGCACGTCGCCGTGCCCGGTCGAAACGAAGTCCCAGCCGCGTCGGGGGTCTCCCCAGGGGAGATGCGAGCCGAGCCGTCCGTTCCGTCCGTCGAACCGTTTCCTGGTGTCCTTGCAGTCCACGTGGTAGATCCGGTCGGCGAAATCGAGGATGAAGCCGACCGGGTCGAGGTCCTGCCAGATGAAATGCGAAGGATCCCAATTGAGCCCGAATGCCGGACGGTTGCCGACAGCTTCGAGCGCACGTTTCGTCGTCCAGTAGTCGTAAGCGATCTCCGACGGGTGGACCTCGTGCGCGAACCGCACCCCCACCTCGTCGAAGACGTCGAGGATCGGGTTCCACCGGTCCGCGAAGTCGGTGTAGCCCTCGTCGATGACCGCCTGCGAGACCGGCGGGAACATCGCGACGTACTTCCAGGTCTTGGAACCGGTGAAGCCGATCACCGTGTCCACCCCGAGTTTCGCGGCCGCGCGGGCGGTGTCGGCCATTTCCTTCGCCGCCCGCTGCCGGACGCCTTCCGGTTCACCGTCGCCCCACACCCGGGACGGAATGATGGCCTGGTGGCGTTCGTCGATCGGATCGTCACAGATGGCCTGGCCGACGAGGTGGTTGGAAATGGCCCACACCTTGAGGCCGTGCTCGGCGAGCAGCTTGAGACGCCCGGGCACGTAGTCCTCTTCGGACAGTGCGCGGTCGACCTCGAAATGGTCGCCGGAACACGCGATCTCGAGGCCGTCGTAGCCCCACTCGCCGGCAAGCCTGCACACCTCGGTGAACGGGAGATCCGCCCACTGGCCGGTGAACAGGGTGATCGGACGGCTCATCAGTTCTCCTCGAAATTAATCGCGTCCACGTCGAACAGACCGCCGGAACCGCCCTTGAACACGAGGAACAACGGGCCGGTCCCACCGGGGTCGGTGATCGCGGAGGCCGGGATGTCGGCATAGGTGTCCCAGCCGCCGGTGTTGGCGACGGTGACCGTCTGGACCAGCGGCCCGTCCACCGCGCCAGCGCGGACCTCGATCGTGCCGCCCGCCCCACCGGAAGAGACCCGGTAGCCGATGCCGCGGACACCCACGAGGTTCACCGGGTCGAATTTGATCCAGTCACCGGCTTCGATGTGGCCGACCCGCTTGCCGCCACTGGCGCCGTCGTGCCCGACGACCTCGATCCCGCTGGACTGGGTGTAGAACTCCGCCTGCTTCAGCTTGGGCTGCAGCAAGGATTCCGCCTCGCCGGTGAGCGCCGGGACGCCGTTGGCACCGTTGTCGGTGTAGCTGGCGTTGATGACGCCGAAGACGTTGGCGTCCGCGCCGTGACCCTCGTCCGCCGGAGTGGCGATGGTGCCCTCACAACCGGTCGCGCGGCTCAGCGGATGCCCGTGCCCCTCGTGGCCGAGGATGTATTCGACGGTCACCTTCGAGCAGTCGATCGGGTTGTCCTCGGCGTCGGTCACCTCGACCTTGAACGGGACCGTGTCACCGAAGCTGAACACGCTGCCGTTGACCGGGGTCTTCAGCGTGACCACCGGCGCGGTGTTGCCGACGGTGACCACCGTGCTCGCCGCCCCGGTCAGCCCGGTGGGGTCGGTGACCGAAAGCTTCGCCGTGTACTGGCCGTTCGCGGTGTAGGTGTGGGAAACCGGTCCGGCTTCGGTGGAATCGGTCGTGCCGTTCCCGTCGAAGTCCCAGGCGTAGGTGAGCGCGCCACCGTCGGGGTCGTTCGTCCCGGCCGGGTCGAACTTGACGGTCAGCGGCGCCTGCCCGGACGTCTTGTCCGCGGTCACCTGGGCCACCGGCGTCCGGCGTCCCTTGGTGTAGTCGACCCGGTAGACCGCGGATTCCTTGGAGCCGCCGAAGTAGCCGGTGCCGTAGTCGAGGACGTACATCGCGCCGTCCGGCCCGAATTCGATGTTCATCGGGCGGACCAGGTCCATCGAGTCGAAGAACGGCTTGATGGCACCGCGTTCGCCGTTCGGTCCGACGGTGATCTCCTTGATCCAGCTGCGTTCCCACTCGTAGGCGAAGGTCTTGCCGTTGAAGTACTCCGGGAACTTCGTCTGCGACGGGTTCTTCGCGTCGTACTGGTAGACCGGGCCGCCCATCGGGGATTCCGGACCCGTGCCGAACTCGGGCACCGAGCCGCCGTCGTAGGGGATCCAGGCCTTCTCGACCGGCGGCAAGTCGGTGAGCCCGGTGTTGCGCGGGCTGGTGTTCTTCGGCTTGGCGCAGTCGAAGGCCGCGCCGGACTGCTTGGTGGCGAAGTCGTAGTCGATGAACGGCTGGTTGTCCCCGACGCAGTACGGCCAGCCGAAGTTGCCCGGCTTCTTGATCAGGTTGAACTCGACCGTGCCACCGGGACCGCGCTTGGGGTCGGCCGCACCGGCGTCGGGGCCGTAATCGGCCAGGTGGAGCCAGCCGGTCTTACGATCGACGGCGAACCGGAACGGGTTGCGGAAGCCCATCGCGTAGATCTCGGGCTTGGTCTTGGCCTTGCCCTTCGGGAACAGGTTGCCCTTGGGCACGGTGTACTTGCCCTTGGCGTCGACCTTGATCCGCAGCACCTTGCCGCGCAGGTCGTTGGTGTTGCCGGAGGTGCGCTGCGCGTCGTAGACCGGGTTACGGTCGGCGCGCTCGTCGATCGGGGTGAACCCGTCGGAGGAGAACGGGTTGGAATCGTCCCCTGTGGACAGATACAGGTTGCCCTGCGCGTCGAAGTCGATCTCGCCGCCGGCGTGGCAGCAGATGCCGCGTTCGGCCGGGACCTGCAGGATCTTCTGCTCGCTGGCGAGGTCCAGGTTGTTGTCGGTGGTGAGCTTGAACCGCGAAAGCTGGTTGTAGCCCTTGAACGGGGCGAAGTCGGCCGGGGTGCCGTTCTGCGGCGCGTCACCGGCCGGGGTGGTCAGTTTGGGCGCGTAGTACAGGTAGACCCAGCGGTTCTTGGCGAAGTCCGGGTCGATCGCGACACCCTGCAGGCCGTCCTCGTCGTGGTTGTAGACGGGGATCGTCGCGGCCAGTTTGGTCGTCGCGGCGGAGCTGGTGTACCAGACGCGGCCGTCGCGCGAGGTGTGCAGGACGTCGCGGTTGGGCAGGACGGAGAGCGCGATCGGCTCGCCGGTCTTCTCCTCGCCCTTGGCCAGGGTGATCTGGTCGAAGTCCGCGTCGACCGGGTCTTCCTGGGTCTTGGCGCAGCCCGCTTCGCTCAGCTTGGTGGCGTACTTGATCCCGCCTGCCAGGTGCTTGCGGAACGCCGGTTCGCGGTAGGACTCCTTGGTGTGCCCGCCGCCGGTGTACCAGGAGCGGCCGCCGGAGTTCTCGTGGCACCAGGCGATCGGGTGGTCGCCCATCGCACCGTCACCGGGCTGGTAACTCTTCTCGTCGAGGCTCGCCAGCACGTGGACATTGCTGCGCGGATTCTGGCGGTAGTTGTACCACTCGTCGGTCCGCGGCCAGGTCTCCGGGAGGTCCACAGTGGACACGTGGGAGTGGTCCTCGACCTTGACGTTCGCCTTCTGGATCTGCGGGTGGGACTTGAAGTACGCCCCGACCAGCTGTCCGTACCAGGGCCAGTCGTATTCGGTGTCGGAGGCGGCGTGCACGCCCACGTACCCGCCGCCTCCCTTCACGTACCGTTCGAACGCGGCCTGCTGGTCCGCGTTCAGCACGTCACCGGTGGTGGAAAGCCAGACCACCGCGTTGAAGCGCTTGAGGTTCGCGTCGGTGAAGGCCGCCGCGTCCTCGGTGGCTTCCACTCCGAAGTGGTTCTGCGCACCCAGTTCCTTGATCGCCTTGACCCCGTCGGGGATCGAATCGTGCCGGAAGCCCGCGGTCTTGGAGAACACGAGCACCGTCGCCGCTTCGTGCGCCGATGCGGTGGGCATCGGCAGCGCGAAGCCTGTCAGAGCGGTGACCATCGACGTGACGAGCACGCCGAGCCGTCGTTTTAAGGACATGGCTGTAGCGATCCTTTCGATGAGCGGCGGCGATCAAGGAACGGAATGCGGTGAGAGCTAGGTGGAGAGCGCCTTTCGTGAGGTGGGTGGGTGGATGGGCGGGAAGGGTGGCGGCGGGTGGGGGGTCGGGGTGGTCGTGAGTGGTAAGTGACGTTCTAACGCCACTTACCACTCACGACCCGCTGTACCGAGAACCTCTCGTCACCGAGCTGGCGTGAGGCGTCCCGAAAGCCACTTTCGGGACATCACACGTCGCGAAAGTGGCTTTCGCGACACGACCTGGCGATGCCATCTCCGGCGCCCTCATTTCAGGCCTTGCAGGGACAACAGCAGCGGATGCACGTCGGTCGCCCCCACCCGGCCGGACGGCTGGAAGGCCGGATCGCTGCACAGCAGCACCGGACCGTCCTCTGTGGAATCCGGTAGCCGTCCGTGTGAGCCGCGCACCCAGCGCGGGTCGGTCGGGACGACGTCCATCGCGTACCGGAGCCCGGCGAACTTCTTCGCCAGGTTGAGCCCGGCCCGCGCCTTGGCGAACTTGTCCTCCGGATCGAAGAAAAGTTCGGCGGGGTCGTAACCCGGTTTGCGGTGGATCTCGACGCCGCGCGCGAAGTCGGGTTTCCGCTCGTCGTCGAGCCAGTAGTAGTAGGTGAACCACGAGTCCGGTTCCGCGACCGCGACGAGTTCGCCGGCGCGTTCGTGGTCGATCCCGTACTTCGCCTGCGCCTCGCGGTCGAGGACCTCGTCGACGCCGGTCAGCTCGCCGACGATCGAGCGGACCCGCTCCACGTCGGCGGAGTCGCGGACGTAGACGTGTGCCACCTGGTGGTCGGCGACGGCGAACGCGCGCGACGCCCACGGGTCGAGGTACTCCATCCCCGCCTGGGTGTAGACCTCCAGCAGGCCCTCGCGGCGCAGCGCCCGGTTGATGTCGACGGGGCGCTCCACGTTGGTGATGCCGTACTCGCTGAGCACGACCACGGTCGCCCCGGCGTTGCGGGCGTCGTCGAGCAGCGGCGCGAGCGCGGTGTCCAGTTCCCGCGCGGCCAGCGCCGCCTGGGGAGCGTCCGGGCCGAAGCGCTGCAGGTCGTAGTCCAGATGCGGGACGTAGGTCAGCAGCAGGTCGGGCCGCTTCTCGCGCAGGATCTGCCGGGACGCGCCGATCACCCACTTGCTCGACTTGATCGACGCCGTCGGGCCCCAGTACTGGAAGAGCGGGAACTCCCCCAGCGCGCCGGTCAGCTGATCGTGCAGTTCCGGCGGGCGCACGTAGGCGTCCGGCGACTTGCGGCCGTCGGCGTGGTAGATCGGCCTCGGCGTCACCGTGACGTCGGTGCTCATCCCCATCGCGTACCACCAGCACACGTTCGCCGACGTGTAGCCGGGGTGCGCCGCCCGCGCGGTCTCCCACAGCTTCTCGCCGCCGACGAGCCGATTGTGCTGGCGCCACAGGAAGATCTCGCCGAGTTCCCGGAAGTACCAGCCGTTGCCGACGATCCCGTGCTGCGCGGGCATGAGCCCGGTGAGGAAGGTCGACTGCGCGCTGCAGGTGACGGCGGGCAGCACCGTGCCCAGTTCGGCCTGCCAGCCGTCGCGGGCGACGGCGGACAGGTTCGGCATGTCCCGCAACGCCTTCGGGGTGAGCCCGACGACGTCGATGACGACCAGCGGCTTCACGCGGAAACCCCTTTCCGGACAAGGTTCGCCTTGGCCCATTCGAGTTCGGCGGCGATCCCGCCGACGAGGTCGCCCGCGTCCGGGAGCACGCTCCAGGTATAGGTTTCGACCTCGATATGCGGTTCGCCGGGCAGCCCGGCGGCGACCGTGCGCAGGACGTCGGTCGTGGTGGCGAGCGGCGCGGCCGGGGCCTGGTGCAGCGGCATGTGGAAGTGCACTCGCCACGGGCCCTCCCCCGGCAATTCCGTCCAGGCCTCGGGCAGATCGTCGGCCTTGTGCACGACACCGTCCGCGCCGAGTTCCCGCACCTGGTGCAGATAGCGCGGTTCGGCGAAAGTGGCCAGGGCTTCCGCCGCCTCCGCGGGCTTTTCGACGTGCAACGCCGCGGAGGCCTGGACCTTGACGATGTCCACATCGGACTCCGCGATCGCCTTGAGGGTCTCCGCCGGATCGGCGAACGACACCGCGAGGTGACAGGTGTCCAGGCACAGCCCGACGTACTCCGGGTCGACGCGGCCCGAGAGCCAGCCCAGCGCGTCTGCCACCGTGTCGAGCACGCAGCCGGGTTCGGGTTCGACGGCCAGCCGGATCGGCCGGTCACCGGTGGTCCGGATCGCCCGGACGACCTGTTCGAACGCCGTGGCCGCGGCGTGGTCGTCGTGGTCGGTCCACGGCTCGCGCCAAGCCAGCGGCAGGGTGGAGATACTGCCGTACGTGGCGTCCTCGGCGAGCAGATCCGCGAGCACGGTCACACAGTCGATCGTGTAGGCGACCCGTTCGCTTTCCGTCCACAAAGGACGATAAACCGCGTGCTTGACGACCTCGTCGTGGAAGCCGCCGTACGGGAACGCGTTCAGTGTGTAGACGCTGAGCCCGCGCGCGTCCAACTCGGCACGGAAGGCCTTGCGCGCTCCGGCGTCGTCGGCGAGTCCGCGCGCGACCGGCGCGGAGAGCCACAGTCCGACGCCGAGCTTGTCGGCGCCCAGCCGCTCACGCACCGGGAGCGCGTACCGCTCCAGCTGCGCGACGATGCCGTCGACGTCCTCGGCGGGGTGGACGTTCGTGCAGTAGGAGATCATTTGCGGGCACCTCGCAGGACCGAGTTGCCCTCGAACGTCTCCGCCTCACCGGTGAAACCGGGCAGCGGGTCGAGGGTGAGCCGCCCGCTCTGGTCGTAGAAGGCGACCGGGTTCTGCCACAGCACCTTGTCGACGTCGGCGTCGGTGAACCCGCCGTCGAGCATCGCCTGACCGGTTTTGGCGGTCTTCAAGGGATCCGAGCGGCCCCAGTCGGCGGCCGAGTTGACGATCATCTTGTCGAGGCCGTACTGGCGCAGGATCTCGACCATGCGGTGCTCGTCCATCTTGGTGTCCGGGTAGATGGAGAAACCCATCCAGGCGCCCGAATCCTTGACCAGCTTGACGGTGACCTCGTTGAGGTGGTCGACGATGACGCGTTCCGGCGCGATACCCGCTTCCCGGACGACGTCGAGGGTGCGCTTGGTCCCCTCGAGCTTGTCGCGGTGCGGGGTGTGCACCATCACCGGCAGATCGTGTTCGAGGGCCATCGCCAGCTGCCGCGCGAAGACCTCGTCCTCTTCCTTGGTCATCGAGTCGTAGCCGACCTCGCCGACCGCGACGACGCCGTCCTTGGCCAGGTACCTCGGGAGCACGTCGAGTACCTCACGGCACCGAGGGTCGTTGGCCTCCTTCGGGTTCAGCGCGATCGTGCAGTGGTGCCGGATGCCGAACTGGGCGGCGCGGAACCGTTCCCAGCCGATGAGCGCGTCGAAGTAGTCGGTGTACGAGCCGACGCTGGTGCGCGGCTGCCCCAGCCAGAACGCGGGTTCGACCAGCGCGCGGACGCCTGCCGCGTACATGGCTTCGTAGTCGTCGGTGGTCCGGGAGGACATGTGGATGTGGGGATCGAAGATGCGCACGGTCAGTGGCCTTCCTTGAGCAATGAGAGGGCGTCGGCGGGAACGTCACGTCCGGCCGCCCTGCGTTCGTCGGCGAAATCGGCGAGCATGCGCCTCAGCTCGTCGTCCGCGCGGGTTTCGAGCTCCGCGACGGCGGCGAGGGGAACGCCGACGAAAACGCATTTCAGGACACCGTGCCGCCACGTGTGCGGTTCCAGGTGACGCGCCGCGAAGGCGCCCATGGCCGCGGCGACGAGCCGGATGTCGTTGGCCCGCAGGGCATCGGCGACGAGCAGTTGCCCGGCTCCGCTGACCTTCTCGTCGAGGGATCCGTCCTGGACGAGCTTGTTCAGCCCGCGCAGGACCCCGCGCCGCTCGGCGTCGTCGCCGTACCGGTACAGCTCGCCCAGTTCGACCGCCAGGTCCACCGGGGGCAGCTGACGGGACAGCACCCCGATCAGCCGCGAGCGGGCCGCGTCGTCGACGGTGCCGTGGACCAAGCCCTGCGGATCGGTTTCGGGCTGGAGCGCCGTCCGCCCGACCTCACGGCCGACGGCCGGGAAGAGCGAACCGATGACCGACGGCTTCTCCCGGATCCGGCTTTCCGCCTTGGTCAGCCAGGTGTCCTCCGGCAGCGCCGCGGTCAACGCCTCGAAGGCGCGTCGCGCGGTGTCCGGCGCGGCGTGACTGTGCCGCGGCAGTTCGACCGCGGCCAACCCTGTGTAGCCGATCTCGCTCAGTGCCGCCAGAGTCGCGGGCAGATCCAGCTGCCCGTCACCGAACTCCAGATGCTCGTGGACCTTCGGCAGCATGTCGTCCAGCTGCACGTTCCACAGCAGCGGACCGGCGAGGCGGACGCATTCCGCCGCGTCCACCGGCTCGACGGCGACGCAGTGCCCGACGTCGAGCGTGACACCGAACAGTTCCGGTTCGCCGAGCTCCTTGCGCAGATCCAGGACCTGGCCGAGATGCTGCACGAGGTGACCGGGCTCGGGTTCCATCGCCAGCCGCACGTTCAGCCGCGCGGCGTGCTCCAGGACCGCCGCGACACCCTCACGCAACCGCGACCAGGCCACACCGTTGTCCATAGTGGACACACCCGACCAGAAGGAAACGCAGTCCGCCCCGAGGTCGCCCGCGATCTGCAAAGCCTTCGCCAGGAAGTCGATCCGGAGCGCGGGGTCGTCCGACAGCAGCGTCGGCGAGTGCTTGCGCCACGGGTCGAGCAGGTACCGCGCGCCCGTCTCGATGACGACCCGGTTCAGGCCGAGCGCCGAAAGCCGGGACGCCACGTGATCGACCTGTCGCGCCAGATCGTCGGCGAACGGGTCGAGATGGTCGTGGTCCAGCGTCAGCGCGACCCCGGTGTACCCGAGGTCCGCGATGACGGCGAGCGCGTCGTCGAGCCGGTGGTTGGAGAACCCGTTGGTGCCGTATCCCAGGGAGAAACTCATGTGGGGCTCACCTTCCGCGACAGCTTGCGGGCGATCGGCAGCGCGGCCGCGACCAGCGCGGCCCCCAGTACCGAGCCCTTGGCCGTCACCGCCGCCTGCAGCGGGACCATGCCGTGGATGCCGGACTTGGTCGCCGAACGCACGGACTTCGCCGACGGATCGCGGACGGCGTCCGCCTGCGCGTGGGCGACCAGGCCCGCGTAGCCCGAACCGGCCACCAGAGACGCCGCGCGGTGCCAGCCACCGCGGGCCGGACCGCTCAATGCCAACGTTGTCGCCGCACAGCTCGTGGCGAGCGCGGCACGGGCCGTCGCCGGGCTTCCACCGTGGACCTCCCCGGTGGACAACGCGGTGACGCCGAGCGTGTGGACCCCCACGGCCGCCGCGGCGGTGAGAGCACGGCGAGTTTCAAAGCCCGCGCCCAGCAGGACGTCGAGCGTGCGGCAGGCCGCCATCGCCACCGGTCCGGCCGGGGTCGGCTTGAGCACGGTGTCGTAGGCCCACACCGCGGCCGCGAGCGGGACGGCGACCTTCATCGCCTGGCGGCCGCCGCCGAGCGCGGCCAGGCCGAGCCCGGCCGCGGTCAGCGTGGCGCCGGTGGTGAGCGCCGCGCCTGCGCTCACCCGCCCGGACGGGATCGGCCGCTCGGGACGCTCCACGGCGTCGAGCTCCCGGTCCGCCCAGTCGTTGAGGGCCATCCCGGCCCAGTAGAAGGCGACCGAGGACAGCGGCAGCAGCAGCCGTCGCCCGGTCATCTTGAGCCCCGCCGCGGCGGACCCGGCGACCGTGTCACCGAGCACCGTGAGCGCGGCGGGCGCCCGCACGAGTTCTACGTAAGCCTTCACAGGGCGGCCGCCCAGGTGATCAGGCGGGCGGACTGCTCGGCGAAGCGGTGCTCGTCGCTGCCCAGCGGGTCCTTGAAGAAGAAGCCGAGTTCGGTCAGCGCGCCGCTCTGGCCCGCGGCGTGCGCGGTGGTGACCAGGCGGGCGAGGTCGAGGATCAGCGGCGCCGCGAGCGCGGAGTCGTAACCGGTCCAGGTGAACTGCAGGCTCATGCGCGCGCCGAGGAAACCCTCGAACGACACGTGATCCCACGCGGTCTTGACCTCGCCGAGGTCGGGCACGTTGTCGATGTGCAGCGGCGCGGTGACGTCCTCGCCGAGCAGCGCGGCGAGCCCGCGTGCCTTCGATTCCAGCTTGCTGTTCGCGGTCACCGGGTCGGCCAGGGTCTCGCCGTCACCGCCGCCGAGGAGGTTGGTGCCCGCCCAGGAACGGACCTTCAGCGCCCGCGCGCTGAACATCGGCGCGAGGACGGTGCGGAGCAGGGTCTCGCCGGTCTTGCCGTCGGAACCCGCGTACGGCAGGCCTTCCCGCTCGGCGAGCTCTCGCAGCGCGGGCAGGGTGATCCCGGCCGACGGCGTGAACTCGACGTACGGAGCCCCCGCTTTCAGTGCCGAGTAGGCCGAAAGCGAGCTGGACGGCAGTACCGCCCGCGCCGGATCGGCCATGGCCGTTTCGAGCGCGTCGAGGTCGTCGTGTTCGGGCAGGTGGGGACACGGAGCCTCGGTGGAGGACACGTTGACCACGACGACCCGCGCGAGGTCGTGCCGGTCGGCGAAAGCTCGGATGTCCGCGGTGAGCCGGGCGGCCGCGTCGGACTGGGCACCCGTATGCGTCGCCGGGTGGTAGCCGTCGCGGATCTCGGCGTCCACTTCGGCCAGCCCGGACCGGACCGCCGAGAACACCGAGTGCCCGAACACGCCGGCGTGCGCCAGCTGTTCGGCCCGCTTCTCCAGCGGGGTGTGCACGATGTCGTGCCCGCCGAGGACCAGATCGTCCCAGCCCGGCAACGGAACCCCGGCGAAATCGGGCAGTTCGGTGACGCAGCCGCCACCGCCCGTCACCCCCGCGCGGAGGGCGAGCAGCCCCACCGCCGCGGTCGTGGCGACAGACCCCCTCGCCCCGATCAACCAGATGCCCGTACGCTCGTGAGCAGGCATTTCTCCACCTTTCCAGAACCCGAAAACGCCAACTGTGTTCACCATCGGATGGTCGGACGTTTCGGATCGAACCAAGTCGCACTGATGTACGTCCATGCGACTTTCGGCTGGATCTACTTCTCAGTTACTCCCCCTCGCAGTGACGCCGGGCACAGCGGTCCAACGGGACTCTTCGGACGCGCTGCGTTCGACCGCGTCCAAGACCTGCTGGACCCTCAACCCGTCCTCGAAGGACGGTTCGGGATCCGTGCCGTCGCCGATCGCGGTCAGCAGGTCGGCGACCTCGTTGGTGAAGGTGTGCTCGTAGCCGAGGAGATGCCCCGGCGGCCACCAGACCCCGACGTACGGGTGCTCGGGTTCGGTGACCAGGATCCGGCGGAACCCGGCTTCGGTGGCGGGCTGGCCACCGTCGAACCAGGACAGTTCGTTCATCGATTCGAAGTCGAACGCGAGGCTCGCCTTCGACCCGTTGATCTCCAGCCGCATCGCGTTCTTGCGGCCCAGCGCGAACCGGGTCGCCTCGAAACTCGCCACCGCGCCGCCGGTGAACCGGCCGAGGAACAGGGCGGTGTCGTCGACCGTGACCTGGCCGGTGCCGCCGTCGCCGTCCGGCCGCTCCTTGACGAAGGTGTTGGTGAGCGCGGAAACCCCGGTGATCGTGTCACCGGTGACGAACTGGGCCGCGTCGACGATGTGCGCGCCGAGATCGCCCAGCGCGCCCGAGCCCGCCTTGTCCTTGTGCAGCCGCCAGGTCATCGGCGACGCCGGATCGGACAGCCAGTCCTGCAGGTAGACCGACCGCACGTGGCGGATCTCGCCGAGCGCCCCGCTCGCGACCAGCTTCCTGGCGTGCGCGAGCGCGGGCACCCGGCGGTAGTTGAACGCCACCATCGACCGGACGCCGTTCGCACGGGCCTTCGCCGCCGCCTCGGCCATCGCTTCGGCTTCGGCGAGGGTGTTGGCCAGCGGTTTCTCGCACAGCACGTGCTTCCCGGCCTCGAGCGCGGCGATCGCGATCTCGGCGTGGCTGTCGCCCGGGGTGCAGATGTCGACCAGGTCGACGTCGTCACGGGCGATCAGCGCGCGCCAGTCCGTCTCGACGTCTTCCCAGCCGAACCTTTCCGCCGCGGCCTTCGCCCGCACCTCGTCACGGCCGCCGAGCACGGCGAGTCTCGGGATCAGCGGCGGGGTGAAGAACCGGTGCACACTGCGCCACGCGTGCGAATGCACCGCACCCATGAACGCGTGGCCCACCATGCCGATCCCGATCGTTTCCTTTGCCGTGCTCATGCCCCTCCTAGGTGCTGTGTCTCTCAAGCGCGCTTTCGCCTTTCCGCAGCCGGGCCGCGACCTTGGCTGGCCAGTCACTCAGCCGTACCGGGCGGCCCGCCTCCGCAAAGCCGAGGCCTCCGGCCGTACAGAGGCGCGCGCTTGTGCTCGTGTCGGGATTGCGGGCCCTACGAGTCGAAGCCGACGTCCATGTACTTGTCGACGTTCTCCTTGGTGACCACCGCGGAGTACGTGGTGATCTCGGCGGGGATCTCGTGCTCGGCGAAGTCACCGGCGCCCTTGCCCTGGCCGAGCAGCCGCGCGAGCGAGATCGCCGAAGAGGCCATCGACGGGCTGTAGAGCACCGTCGCCTTCAGCGGCTCGGCGTCGGACTTGATCAGGTTCATCGCGTTCTTCGACCCGGCGCCGCCGACCATCAGGAAGTTCTTGCGGTTGGCGTTGTTGATCGCCGCGATGACCCCGACCCCCTGGTCGTCGTCGTGGTTCCACAGCGCGTCCAGTTTGGGCGCGGACTGCAGCAGGTTCGACGTCTGCTTCTCGCCCGACTCCGGCGTGAACTCCGCGGAGACCCGCGGGCCGACCGCGAAACCCTGACGCGCCAAGGCGTCCTTGAAGCCCTTGCTGCGTTCCTGGGTCAGCGGCAGCGAGTCGATCCCGGCGACCTCGCCGATCACGGGGCTCGCGATGTTCTTCGCCTTCATCTGCTGGGCGATGTAGTTCCCGGCGTTGACGCCCATCCGGTAGTTGTCACCACCGATCCAGGTGCGGTACGCGAGCGGGGTGTCGAAGACGCGGTCGAGGTTGATCACCTGGATACCGGCGTCCATCGCCTGCTGGCCGACCGCGGTGAGCGCCTTGCCGTCGAACGGCAGGATCACCAGCACGTTGACCTTGGCGTTGATCAGCGTCTCCACCTGGGAGATCTGCTGGTTGACGTCGTTGGTGCCCTCGGTCGCGTTGAGCGTGACCTCACTGAACTTCTGCGCCTGCGCGCGGGCGTTCTTCGTGATGGCGGCCATCCAGCCGTGGTCCGCGGCCGGCGCCGAGAACCCGATGGTGACCGGGGTTCCGGGCTGCGAGTTGGCCCCGGCGTTGGCCACGTTGGCGGCGTTGTTCTGCGCCGGTGCCTCGTTCGAGGTGCACGCGGTCAGCAGCGCACCCGCTCCGACGGCCGCGCCTCCCAGCAGGAAACGGCGGCGGTGCAGGGATTGTTCGGTCATGACGACTCTCCATCCACGGTGATCAAGTACTCGTCTTGGTTTTCTTTACGGAGCGGAACTGGAGCAGCGCGGCCAGCACGATGATCACGCCCTTGGCGATGTTCTGGATGTCGGTGTCCAGGTTGTTGAGCGTGAAGATGTTGGACAGCACGGTGAAGATCAGCACGCCGATCAGGGTGCCGATGAGCGAGCCGCGGCCGCCGGTGAGCAGCGTGCCGCCGATGACGACCGCCGCGATGGCGTCGAGTTCGTAGAGCATGCCGTTGGTCGAGGCGCCCGCGGTGGTGCGGGCGACGACCATCAGCGCGGCGATGCCGCAGCACAGGCCGGCGACGCCGTAGACGAGTGCGGTGTGCCGCTTGACGTTGATGCCCGCCAGGCGCGACGCCTCGGCGTTGCCGCCGACGGCGAAGGTGCGGCGGCCGAACGTGGTGCGGTTCAGCACCACCCAGCCGACCGCGAACACCAGCGCGAACATCCAGATCAGCACCGGGATGCCGAGCAGGTCACCGCGGAAGAACTCGAGGAAGCCCGCCTCGGCGACCACCTGCGTGCGGCGGCCGCTGATGCGTTCCGCGAGCCCGCGGGCCGAGACGTACATCGCCAAGGTCGCGATGAACGGCACGATCTTCCCGTAGGACACCAGGATCCCGTTGACCAGACCGCAGCCGAGGCCGACGAGGAGTCCACAAAGGATCATCACCCACGGTCCGTAGGACTGCGTGGCCAGTGTGGTCAGCCAGACGCTGGAGAGCGCCACGATCGACCCGACCGAGAGGTCGATGCCGCCGGCGATGATCACGAACGTCATCCCGACGCTGACCACGCCGATCGCCGCGGCGAGCCGCAGGATCGTCGAGATGTTGCCTTCGGTGAAGAACTGGTCGGGCCGGGTCACGCTCCCGACGACGCACAGGATCACCAGCACCCCGGTCAGCGCGAGCAGCCGGGAATCGAGTGAGAAGGCGAGCCCCTTCTTCTTGGGTGGCACGGGTTCCACGGCGGTCCCCGTACGCACCGACTCGGCTTGGTCAGTCACGCCGCACTCCCCTCGAGAATCACGTCGAGCACATCCGCCTCTGTCAGCTCCGCAGACGGCTTTTCAGCCAGGACACGTCCTTCACGCAGCACCAGCACCCGGTCGGACAGTCCGAGTACTTCGGGGATCTCGCTGCTGACGAGCACGATCGCGACCCCGGTCGCGGCCAGTTCCTCGATCAGCCGGTACAGCTCGGCCCGCGCGCCGACGTCGACCCCGCGCGTCGGCTCGTCCAGCAGCAGCACCCGGCAGCCGCGGACCAGCCAGCGCGCGAGCACCGCCTTCTGCTGGTTGCCGCCCGACAGCGTGCGGATGATCCGGTGCGGGTCGGCGGGCCGGAGATCGAGACGCCGCAGGCTTTCCCCGGCGTCTTCCAGTTCCCTCGACCGCTCGGTGAAGCCGAACGTCGCGTATTTGCCGAGGCTCGCCAGGGTCACGTTGTGCACGACGGGCAGGTCCAGCAGCAGCCCTTGGCTCTTGCGTTCCTCGGGCGCCAGGCCGATCCCGGCCTTGACCGCCGCGGACACACTGCCCGCCCGGACCGGCTTTCCGTCGACCGACACCGAACCGGTGTCTTGCTTGCGGGCGCCGAAGATCGTCTCCAGCAGCTCGCTGCGGCCGGAACCGACGAGACCCGCGATACCGACGACTTCACCCGCGTGCACGGTGAAACTCACGTTCTCGAACTCGCCGACGGTGGTCAGGTTCTCCACCTTGAGGACCTCGGTGTCCGGGTCCACGTGCTCCTGATGACGCGGGCCGAACACCGTTTCGACCTTGCGGCCCGCCATCAGCGCGACGAGGTCCGAGGTCGGCGTCTCCTTGGCGTCGAGGCCGGTGGAAACGGTCTTGCCGTCCTTGAGCACGGTGACGCGGTGGCCGATCCGGCGCAGTTCTTCGAGCCGGTGGGAGATGTAGATGATCGCGACGCCCTCGGCGGTCAGTTCGCCGACGATGCGGAACAGGTTGTCGACCTCTTCCCCCGCCAGCGCCGCGGTGGGCTCGTCCATCACCAGCAGCTTCGCGTCGTACGCGAGTGCCCGCGCCATCGAGACCAGCTGTTGTCCGGCGGCGGAGAGCTTGCCGACCTCGGTCGACGGCGTGATCTCCGGATGCCCGAGCCTCGCCATCAGCTGAGCGGCCTTCTTCCGGGATTCGCTGATCCGCGTGAAGCCGAACGACGCGCGCTCGCGGCCGAGGAAGATGTTGTCGGCGACGGAAAGTCCCGGTACCAGGTCGAGTTCCTGGTACATGGTCGCGATCCCGATCTTCAGGGCGGCGACCGGCGAGGGCAGCGTGACCTGCTCGCCCTGCCAGAAGATCTCGCCGCCGTCGGGACGGTGCGCCCCGGCGAGGGTCTTGATCAGCGTGGACTTGCCCGCGCCGTTCTGGCCGAGGAGACAGTGCACCTCGCCGGGTTCGACGTCGAAGTCGACCCCGTCGAGCGCGCGCACCCCCGGAAAGGTCTTCACGATCCCCCGGACCGAAAGCAGGGTCATGCCGGTGCCTCCTGGGTGACGAACGGGACGAGCGTCGGATCGGCGAAAAGCCGTTCGGTGGCGAGATGTGCGGCGCCGCGCAGCGGGGCGGTGGTACCCAGCGGGGACGGCTCGACGCGGCAGGCGGGCTCGTGCCCGAGCGGACGCGCGGACAGTTCGCGGCGCACCGGCTCGACCAGCCACTCGCCCAGTTCGGCGAAGTAGCCGCCGAGCACCACGACGTCCGGGTCGAGCACGTCGACCACGGTGGACACCGCGACGCCGAGCGCGACCCCGAGTTCCGAAACCGCGGCGACCGCGCGCTGATCACCGCGCTGGACACGGTGCTTGAGCAACCCGACCCGGCCGTCGACGCCGAGCGCGGGGTCGTGCAGCGGGTCGCCGGGTGAGGCGGCGCCGCGCAGGACGGCGTTGAGCCCCGCCTTGGTCTCCAGGCAGCCGACCCGGCCGCACTGGCACTGCTCGCCGGACGGGTCCACGGTGATGTGCCCGACCTCGCCCGCGAAACCCCTGGCACCGCGCAGGATCGCGCCGCCGGACACGAGTCCGCCGCCGACGCCCATCCCGCCGCTGAGGTAGAAGAGCTCCCGCACGCCGCGCCCGACACCGGCGACGGCCTCGCCGACCGCGGCGAGATTGGCCTCGTTGTCGACCGCGATGGCGTCGGCGGGCAGCCCGAGCCGGGCGGCGAGCAGATCGGCGATCTCGGCGTCGCGCCAGCGCAGGGTCGGCGCGAACCGCAGCACCGCGGCGGCCGAATCGACCAGGCCGGGAACGGACACCGTGACGCCGACCGGGAGATCGTCGCGGAGCACCTGCCCGGCGAGGAAAGCGAGCTCGTCCATGCTCCGGTGGAGACCGAGCGCGGCGACGTCGGCGGTCTCCGTGCGCTCGGCGACGACGCTGCCGTCGAGGTTCGTGACGACGGCGGCGAAGCGATCGGCCTCGACGCTGAGCGCGAGCCCGTAGGCGCTCGCCCCGTTCAGCTCGACCAGCTGACTGGGCCTGCCGTTGCCGCCGGCCTGCAGTCCCGCGGAGCGGACCAGGCCGCGTTCGGACAGCTCGGTGATCAACCCGGAGACGGCCGCTTTGGTGATCCCGCAGCGCGCCGCGAGCTGGGTGCGCGAAAGCGGCCCCCCACGCAACGCACGCAGGAGCGCGGCGAGGTTCGCCGTGCGTGGATCAGTCGCGGCCACACTGCCCTCACTTACGAATCGGCCGTAACAAACTTTGTTACTTAGCCAGCGAAAGTAGGGTGGTGCGTGTCACTCGTCAAGGTGACAACAGGACAGAAATGCCCGCCGTCACCCGAATAGCCGTCCAGATCGGTACAGACTTTCGTACTTATCGAGCGAAAGTCTGTACGATCTTGACGTTACTAATCGGAATCAGGTGGGTGCTCACCGTGCGGATGGGAGGTCACTCAGCGCTTCCGGTCTCCGCTTCGCTCCGCCTCCAGCGCGTGCAATGAAAGGCCCGTTCCTTGCAAATTTTGCAAGGAACGGGCCTTTCATTGCACGCGCGATACCGCAGAGCCGAGCGCGGTCAGCTACTCAGCGTGAAGGCACGGTCCGTGGCGGACCAGGCGGCCCCGATGACGCCGGCGGTGTCCCCCAGTTCGGACAGCACGATCGGCAGGTTCCCGGTCGCGAGCGGCAGCGACCGCCGGTAGACCGAGCTGCGGATCTCGGCGAGCAGCTGATGGCCGAGCTGCGCCACGCCACCGCCGATCACGACCATGCCCGGGTTCACGAAACTCACCAGCGAGGCCACCACCTGGCCGAGCCGCCGCCCGCCGTCGCGGATCAGGTTGACCGCGCCGAAGTCGCCCGACGCGGCCGCGCGGCCGACGTCCTGGGCGGTGATCGCGCCGCGGTCCGCGACGACGTCGGCGAGGTACGCCGACCGGCCGCTGCGCGCGAGCGTCAGTCCGTCGCGGGCCAGCGCGGCGCCGCCGAAGTACGCCTCCAGGCAACCGGTCTCACCACAGACGCAAGTGGGCCCGTAGTCGTCGAGACGGATGTGCCCGATGTCGCCCGCGGTCCCCGCGACACCGCGGTACACCTTGCCGCCCAGCACGATCCCGCAGCCGATGCCGGTACCGATCTTGACGAACACCAGGTCGTCGGTGGAGCGGGCGACCCCGGCGTGCCGTTCCCCGAGCGCCATCGAGTTCACGTCGTTGTCGACGGTGACCGGGCAGCCCAGCAGCCCGCCGAGATGGTCGCGGACGGAAAACCGGTCCCAGCCGGGCATTATCGGCGGCGCGACCGCCATGCCCTCGGCGAAGCTCACCGGCCCCGGCAGGCCGATCCCGGCGGCGATCAGCTTGCCCGGCGCCTCCTCGCGGATCTTCTCCGCGAGGGCGCTCACGCGTTTGAGCACGGCGTGCGGTCCCTGCCGGACGTCGCAGTCCTCGACGGTGTGCACCAGCACCTCGCACGAAGCGTCGGTGAGGGCGACCCCGACCGAGGTCGCGCCGATGTCGACGGAGAGCACGCGCAGGTCTCCCGCCAGGCGCACCAGCGTCGACCGCCTGCCGCCCCGGCTCGCCGACGGACCCGCGGTTTCGACGAGGCCGACCTCGGCGAGGCGCGCGACTTCGGCACCCACCCGGGCACGCGGCAGCTCCAGCCGCTCCCCCAGTTCGACCCGGGACATCGGGCCCTCGTCCCGCAGCAGGGTGAGCAACTGGGTCTGGTGCCGGGTTTCGACCATCGGATGCTCCGTGGTGGATGCCGTGCTCATTCAGCCGAGCCTACGGCGTTACGGCCGGAAGTGGACGGCGGTGTGGGCCGTGGCGCCGATTCGACAATTTTCTTCGGTGCCACCCCCTTCCGGAACATCCTGGACAGCCGGCGCTCGACCTGTTCCCGGCCCAGCCTGCGCACCAGCGCGAGATAGAAGGCGGCGGGCGCGACCGGCGTCCACGAATCGATCCGGTCGGCGCGGAGCAGGTGCCCGACCACGTCGGGCACGGTGAAACGCACGAATTCGATCTCCTCGTGTTCCCACTGGTCCGCGATTCCCCGGGTCATCCGCGCGGCCAGTTCCGCCGCGGTCAGCGTGTGCAGCGAGGCGACGAACACGCATCCCCATTGACTGGTCCGCATGTCCACGTCGAAGGCGAGCAACTCCAGGCGGTACTCCGAACCTTCGAGACCGAGTTCTTCGAGCAATCCTCGTCTCGCAACGTCGTAGAGCCGCGGCGGCGTCCTCCCCTGTGAGTCCAAAGACCGGGAAAGCGCCTCGTTCACCGAAGTGTCCCAGCATCCCGGAAAAGCTCCCACCACTTCGCTGCGCTTGGAAAAAACTGTGAACTCGTCGGCCGTTACGACGGCGACGTAGACGCCGAAGCTCGCCCGCATGAAGTCGGGCACTTCGGCAGGCGAATACGGATCGAGGTATTTCCGCCGGAGGGTGGCGCCGTCCGGCAGTACGCGATCCAGTTGCTGAGTGGCGAGGAAGGTGAAGTAGTCGGTGCCACGCAACCGCAGGGTGACCCCTGGCGACTCGTCCACCCCCAGCCGCTGGACCGAGAACCCGGCCACCGCGTACGTCCGCCCGTTCCAATGGGCCTGCGTCCCGTCGCGACCGCGCTCGGCCTGCCGTTCGGCCACTTCCCGTCGCAGTTCCTCGATCTCCTCGGGAAGCTCCACCTCACCGGGATCGACCACGATCCGCACGGCCTGTTCGTCGATCACCTGACGACCGTCGCCCTCGATGAGGACCACGGTCGTCTTCAAGGGTCCCAACCGAAACTCGGCTCCGGCGGCGGGAAGCGTCCCGTGAGCGCGGGCACGGCGGATCTTGGTGCTCAGGCCGTTGAGCGCGTTCTTCAATCCGTCTTCGAACAGGACGGACAGCAGCAACCCCAGTACCGCGCCGACCAAGAGCCCGACCATCCCCGAGCTGAGCTGTTCCACAGCAGCTAGTCGCGGATCCGGGGGAGATCATTACAACCTGTCCACTGTGGACTTTTCGGCGCGCATCAGGATCCACGCCGGGATCAGCACGATCGCGGTGATCCCGGCGATCCACCGATGCGTGTCCGCGATGACCGACGCGGACCCCGGAGCGGCGGCGAAGCCCACGGAGACGACCACGGTCAGGATCGACGTCCCGAAAGATCCGCCGATCCGTTGCAGCATGGCGAAGATCGGCATCGCGTGGGAAATCCGCTCCCGGGGCACCAGCATCAGCCCGGCGGCGAGCGCCGGGGTGGTGGTCAGGCCGATGCCGCAGCCGCGGACGACCTGCACGGCCGAGAGCCACCGGTAGTCGTCGGATCCGGTGAGCAGTGCCAGCGGCACCGTCCCGATGATCGTGACGATCAGCCCGGCGAAGATCACCCGGGCGCCGCCGATCCGGTCGGTCAGCCTGCCGGCCATCGGAAGTGCCGCGACCGTGCCGAGCGCCAGCGGGGCGGTCAGGAACCCGGTGGCGACGAGACTCTCGTGGCGGACGTCGAGGTAGTACAGCGGCAGGACGATCATCGCGCCGAACAGCGCGGCCCCCATCCCGAAGATCACGGCGGCGGCCGAGGAGAACGCGCGGTCGCGGAACAGCCGCAGTTCGAGCAACGGCGCCCGCGACCGTGACGCGGTGACCACGAAGACGGCGAGCAGGATCGCCCCGGCGATCGCCGGGAACGGGGTGGTTTCCACGACGCCGTAGACGAGCAACGGCAGCCCGGTCACGGTGAGAAGCAACCCGCGCAGGTCCAGCGGTTCAGCGCCGGCGGGAGTCTCCCTCGGCAGCCATCTCCGGCCCAGCAGGAGGCTGAGCACCGCGAGCGGCACGTTCACCAGGAACAGCCACGGCACGCCGAGCCCTTCGGTGAGCACGCTGCCGAACAGGGTCCCGAGCACCGGCGCGAGGTAGATCGGGATGCTCAGCACGGCCATCATCCGGCCGAGCCGTTTCGGCCCCGCCGTCACCGCGAACAGGATCTGCCCGGCCGGGACCAGCAATCCGCCCGCCGCGCCTTGCAGGACACGGAAAACGATCAGCGCCTCGATCGACGTCGCCATCGCGCAGAGCGCGGAGAACACCGCGAACAGACCGACGCACAGCAGCCAGAGCCGGGTCGTCCCGAAGCGGCGGCTCGCCCAGCCGCTCACCGGCACCATCGCGGCGAGCGCGAGCAGGTAGCCGGTGGCGACCCACTGAGCGGTACCGAGCGAGGCACGGAATCCGGCCGCGATCGTGCCGAGCGCGATGTTCACCACGGTCGAGGTGAACATCGACAGGAACCCGCCGAGGGTCAAGATCGAGGCCATCCCCCACAAAGCGGGGGTAATGCGCTCGTCAGCGGCACGCCCGATCATCCTACCTGCCTTTCTTATCACCGTTAAGATCTTAACGGTGATAAGATCGACTGGAGTTGTCAAGTCCGATACGGACCGGCGAAAGTGTGCCCATGGTCGTGAGACGGGATGGCTACGTTCGAGCCGCGCTCGAACTCCTCGACGAGGTCGGGCTGGACGGCTTGAGCCTGCGCAAGCTCGGGGAGAAGCTCGGCGTGCGGGGTCCCGCGCTCTACACGCACTTCAAGAGCAAGCAGGCGTTGCTCGACCAGATGGCCGAAACCATGCTGGACGACAACCTCGCCCCGCTGAACGATCTCGCGGCGATGGACGATTGGGCCGGGTGGCTGACCCGGCGCGCCCGCACCATCCGCCGCACGCTGCTGTCCTACCGGGACGGCGCCCGCCTGCACGCCGGTTCCCGCCCGACCGGGCGCTCGGCGATGACGCCGCTGGTCAAACCGTTGCGGGAAGCGGGCTTCACCGAAGAGGACGCGACGCACGCGATCCTCGCCGTCAGCCGGTACACCCTCGGCTGCGCGATCGACGAACAGCAGCACGTCGAGGGAGACTCGGCCGTCGACCATGCCGAGGATCCGGCCGCCTCCTTCGAGTACGGTCTCGCCCGCTTGATCGCCGGACTCCGGGCGGACGTCGATGTCGCAAAACCGCCAGACCAGGATGTCGCATAACTGCTGGAATGGCGGCATGACGACCGACAACGCCCGGCTGTTCCGTTCCCTGCACGTCCCGTCGAGCCCGCTGGTGCTGGCCAACGCGTGGGACGTCGCGAGCGCCCGGCTCATCGAGGACGCGGGCGCCGCCGCGATCGCCACCACCAGCGCCGGGGTGGCGTGGAGCCTCGGCGCCCCCGACGGCGACCTGCTCGGCCGTGACCTCGCGGTGGACCTGATCGCCCGGATCGCCCGCCTCGCAACGGTTCCGGTGACCGCGGACATCGAAGGCGGCTACGGGGACACTCCCGGCGACGTCGGCGAGACCGTCGCGGCCGTGGTCGGCGCGGGTGCGGCCGGGATCAACATCGAGGACGGCCCGCGTCCGCCCGAAGAGGTGGTCCCGCGGATCGCGGCGGCCCGCGCGGCGGACGGCGACGTGTTCGTCAACGCCCGGATCGACACCTTCCTCAGGGGGCTCGGCGGCGTGCCGGAAACGCTGGAGCGCGCGGCCGCGTACCTGGCGGCGGGCGCGGACGGGATCTTCGTTCCCGGCGCCACCGACCCCTCCGTGATCGCCGCGCTCGTCGAGGGCATCGACGCGCCGGTGAACGTGATGGCCCACCCCGGCGCGCCGAGCGTGAAGGAGCTGGCCGCGCTCGGGGTCGCGCGGGTGAGCGTCGGCTCCGGGATCAGCCAGGCCGCGTACGCCGTCGCACGGGAAAGCGCCCGGGAGCTCTTCTCGACCGGCACCTACTCGCGCCTCGAAGAGTCCGTGGACTACGGCGTCCTCAACGGCCTGCTGAACCCCCGCAAGTAGTCCTCTAGTCGCGGGGGGTCAGGACCAGAGGTAGCGGCGCTCGGGGCGTCCCGTCCCGCCGTACTTGAGGGTCACCTCGGCCTTCCCCGTCGCCACGAAATGCTCGAGGTACCGGCGCGCGCTCACCCGCGCGACGCCGGTCGCCTCGGCGCATTCGCTCGCGGAGATCCCGGCGGGCGCGCCGCGCAGCGCGGTCTCCACCAGCCGCGCGGTCTCCGCGGTGAGCCCCTTGGGCAGCACCGGTTTCGCGCTCGGCCGCGCGCCGAAGACCTGGTCGACGTCGGCCTGCCCGGCCTCGGCGAGCCTGTCCAGCCGCTGGTGCAGCGTGGCGAAGTGGGTCAGCTGATCACGCAGGGACGCGTACTCGAACGGCTTGATCAGGTAGTGCAGGACCCCGCCCCGCATCGCCTGCCGCACGGTTTCCACGTCGGTCGCCGCGGTGATCACGATGACGTCGACGTCTTCGGTGGCCCGCAGCTCCCGCAGCACCGAAAGCCCGTCCAGATCGGGAAGATAGACGTCGAGCAGGACCAGATCCGGCTTCAGTTCCCGCGCCAGCCGGATCGCGTCGGCGCCGGTGTGCGCGACCCCGACCACGGCGAACCCGTCCGTGCGCGCGACGTATCCACTGTGGACCTTCGCGACCATGAAATCGTCGTCGACGACGAGGACCCGGATCATCGCGGCAACCTCGCGGTGAACACGGCACCGTCGTCGTTGTGCACCTCGACGGAACCGCCCCGCCGGACGCACGCCTGCCGGATCAGCGCGAGCCCGAGACCACGCTGACCGTGTGCGGCGGCCTTCGTGGTGAAGCCGTGCTTGAACACTTCTTCCGCGATCTCCGGGGCGACTCCCGGACCGGAATCACGGACCTCCACCCGCACTTCGTCCTCCTCTTGCCAGACCCCGACCTCGATCCAGCCCCGTTCGCCGACCCGCATGGCCGAACTCAGCGCGTCCAACGCGTTGTCGACGAGATTTCCCAGCACCGTCACCAAATCCGTGGAAAGCGCGTCCTCGACGCGGTCCAGTTCGCTGTCCGGCGCCATTCGCAGCCCGACACCGCGTTCCGCGGCCAGCGACGCCTTCGCGATCAGCAGCGCCGCCACCGCCGGATCGCCGACGCGCGAACCGACCTCCGCACGCCACTCCCCTTGCGCCGAACTGATCCGGCTCACGTAACCGCGAACCTCTTCGTATTCCTCGAGTTCCAGCAGCCCGGAGATGGTGTGCAGCCGGTTGCTGAACTCGTGCGCCTGCGCCCGCAACGTGTCGGTGGCGTGTTTGCTGGCGTCGAGTTCGTCCCGCAGCGTCATCAGATCGGTGCGGTCCCGCAGGGTGACCACGGCCCCTCGTTCGTCGATCGGCATCCGGTTCAGCGTCAGTACCTTCCCTTGCCGCAGCACGATCTGGTCGGCGCCGGTCGCGCGGCCGGTGAGCAGATCGCGGATCCGGTCGTTGAGGTCGAGGTCCTCGACCGACCGGCCGACGGCGTCCTCCGGCAGCGCCAGCAGCGCGCGGGCCTGATCGTTCACCAAGGTGATCCGGTGCTGCGGGTCCAGCCCGACGACGCCCTCCTTGATCCCGTGCAGGAGCGCCTCCCGGTTCTCCACCAGCGCGGTGATCTCGTGCGGCTCCAGGCCGAGCGTCTGGTTCTTCACCCGCCGCGCCAGCAGCAGCGAACCGCTCACGCCGATCACCAGCGCGACCCCCAGCACCCGCAGGGCGTTGTCCGGCGAGTCGAGCACGCCGGCGAAGAAGCCGGGCGACTTCGAGCCCGCGGCGACCATGCGGACCACCCTGCCGCCCTTCGCGTCGAGCACCGGGACGTGCGCCACGATCGAGCCGTCCAGTTCGCCGACCCACGACCGTCCGGAAAGGACGGTGCTCTCGCCGATGTCGAGCGTCGTCCTCAGCTGACCCGGATCCGGTGACGCCAGCACATAGCGGTCCGCGCCGGCGATCACGACGGAGTCCACGCCCGAGAAGCTCCGCGCGGTTTCGGCGGGGGCGTTCAGTTCGAACGGGCCGTTCTCGAGGTCGCCCACGACCCCCTGCGCAGCGACACTCTCCGCGACCGAAAGCACCCGGCGTCCCTCCGTCGTGCGGAAGTTGTTCCCCGCCTGGGTGACGGCCAGTACGCCCACCGCGCACAGTAGGCAGGTGACGACAACCAGTTGCCACACGAGGAGCTGGCGGGCCAAGGAACCCCGAGCACCCATCGCCACCTCCGCGTGACCAAAACGACCACAACAACCATTGGGCCCGCAAGCGGGACATCTCTGTTTACACGAGTGCAACATGTCCAACCACGCGGCAGAGAGGCGGGGATCACAGTGAAGCCCAGTAACTGGTTGGCCATCGCAGCGGCGCTCGTCGCCGTTTTGCTGGTGCCACCGTTGCTCACCCCGGGTGGCGAGGCCGACGAGGGCTCGCAGATCCGGTCGTTGCGGGTACTCGTGCCCAACGCGCCCGGCGGTGGTTACGACATCACGGCCCGCACGGCGACCAAGGCGATGGAAGACGCCGACCTGCTCGGCAACGCGGAGGTGTTCAACCTCCCCGGCGCCGGCGGCACGGTCGGCCTCGGCCGCACGGTGGCCGAACGCGGCAACGGCAAGCTCGTCATGTCCATGGGGCTCGGCGTCGTCGGCAGCGTGTTCACGAACAAGTCGCCGTCTTCGCTGCTCGACACCACGCCGGTGGCGAAACTGATCGAAGAGTCGGACATCGTCGTGGTCGGCAAGGATTCGCCGTACCAGAACATCGGTCAGCTGATCGAGGCATGGAAGAAGGATCCCGGCGCGGTCCAGGTCGGCGGCGGTTCGTCACCCGGCGGGCCGGACCACCTGGCGCCGATGCTGATGGCGAAGGCCGTCGGGCTCGCGCCCAAGGCGGTCAACTACGTCCAGTTCGACGGCGGCGGGGAACTGCTCGCGTCGGTCCTCGGCGGCAAGGTCGCGTTCGGTGTCTCGGGCATCGGCGAGTACCGCGACCAGATCGCGGCGGGCACGCTCCGGGTGCTGGCGGTGACCAGCGAGAAGCGGATCCCCGGCGTCGACGCGCCGACGCTCTCGGAGTCCGGCGTGGACGTCAAGTTCACCAACTGGCGCGGCATCGTCGCTCCGCCGGGCATCACGGACGCGGACCGCGCGAAGCTGGTGAGCCTGTTCGACCGGCTGCAGAAGACGCCGCAGTGGCAGGAAGCCTTGCAGCGCAACGGATGGACCGGAGCGTTCGCGCCCGGGGAGCAGTTCGGTTCGTTTCTCGAAGAGGAGAACACGCGAGTGGCAACGGTGCTGAAAGAGCTGGGTCTGGCATGACGACCACGTGGCTGAAGGAGCGCTCCGAACTCGGGGTGAGCGTGGTACTCCTGGTGCTCGGCGTGCTGGTGCTCACCGACGCGCTGAGCATTCCCACCGATTTCGCCCAGCGCGGGCCGGTGGGGCCGAAGGCAGTGCCGATCCTGGTCGGTTCGCTGCTGCTGCTCGTCGCCGTGCTGCTGGCGCGCGACGTGCTGCGCGGCGGCAAGGGCGAGGCCGAAGGCGGCGAGGACATCGACCTCACCGAGCCCGCCGACCTGCGCACGGTTCTGTTGCTGTGCGCCGCTTTCCTCGCCAACGCGGCGCTGATCGGCCTGGTCGGTTTCCCGATCTCGGGCGCGATCCTGTTCTGGGGCGCGGCGTACGCGCTCGGCAGCCGGAACCTGGTGCGTGACCCGCTGATCGCGGCGGGCATGTCCGTCGCGACCTTCCTGGTCTTCAACAACCTGCTCGGTGTCCCGCTCCCCGGTGGCCCGTTGATGGAGGTGTTCTGATGTTCCAGCAACTCATCGACGGCTTCGGTACCGCGCTGACCCCGACCCATATCGCGATGGCGGCGATCGGGGTCCTGCTGGGCACCGCGATCGGCGTGCTGCCGGGCATCGGCCCGGCCATGGCGGTGGCACTGCTGCTCCCGGTGACCTACGGACTGGAGCCCACGGGCGCGTTCATCATGTTCGCCGGCATCTACTACGGCGGGATGTTCGGCGGTTCGACGACGTCGATCCTGCTGAACACCCCTGGCGAGAGCGCGGCGGTCGTGGCGGCGATCGACGGCAATCCCATGGCCCGCAAGGGCCGCGGCGCGCAAGCACTGGCGGCGGCCGCGATCGGGCACTTCGTCGGCGGCATCCTCGGCACGATCGCGCTGGTCGTGCTGGCCCCGGTGATCGCGAAGCACGCGGTCGACATCGGCGCGCCGGACCTGTTCGCGATCATGGTGCTGGCGTTCATCGCGGTCACCTCGGTACTCGGCAGCTCCCGGATCCGCGGCGTGGCGTCGCTGCTGATCGGCCTCACCATCGGCCTGGTCGGCCTGGACGAGATGACCGGCCAGCAGCGGCTGACCTTCGGCTCGCTGCACCTGGCCGACGGCATCGACGTGGTGATCGTGGCGGTCGCGCTGTTCGCGGTCGGCGAGTCGCTGTGGGTCGCCGCGCACCTGCGGCGCAACGCGTTCGAACCGATCCCGGTCGGCAGGCCGTGGCTGTCGCGCGCCGACCTGAAGCGGACGTGGAAGCCGTGGCTGCGCGGACCGCTCATCGGGTTCCCGTTCGGCGCGGTTCCCGCCGGTGGCGCCGAGATCCCGACGTTCCTCTCGTACGTCACGGAAAAGCGGCTCTCGAAGCACAAGGACGAGTTCGGCAAGGGCGCCATCGAAGGCGTCGCGGGTCCGGAGGCGACGGCTTCGGCGTCGGCCGCCGGAACGCTGGTCTCGATGCTGACGCTCGGCCTGCCGACCACCGCGGTCGCAGCCGTGATGCTGGCGGCGTTCCAGCAGTACGGCATCCAGCCGGGACCGCTGCTGTTCGAGCGGGAATCGTCGCTGGTGTGGGGCCTGATCGCCTCGCTGTTCGTCGGGCTGACGCTGCTGCTGGTGCTGAACCTGCCGCTGGCGCCGCTGTGGGCGAAACTGCTGCGGATCCCGCGCCCGTACCTCTACGCGGGCATCCTGTTCTTCGCCAGTGTCGGCGCGTACGCGGTCAACGCGGACATCTTCGACCTGCTGGTGATGTTCGTGATCGGCCTGATCGGCTTCGCGATGCGCCGCTACGGCCTGCCGGTGCTGCCGGCGATCATCGGCGTCATCCTCGGCCCGGCCGCCGAGCAGCAGATGCGGCGCGCGCTGCAGCTGAGCGACGGCAGCCTGACCGGGTTGTTCAACACCCCGTTCGCGATCGTGGTCTACGTGATCATCCTGCTGATCCTGTTCTTCCCGTTGATCAAGCGCTTCCTGCCTGCCCGTCCCACCGCCGACGAGGCGGAGCCCAAGGACAAGGTGGACGCCTGACCAGTGGGAATCACAAGGAAGGCCCGGTCTCGACTGCCCCGAGACCGGGCCTTCTTTCGTACCGTCGCCGCACGGTTTGAACCCCTTCCGGTCGCCGTACGTGTGCGGGGCATCACCTCGATTTAATATAACGAAAAGGTAACGGAGAGATCGCGTTTTGAACCGGCTGTCCGCTGGGGCCGTTTCAGCCAACGCGGAGTCAGTGACGCCGGCGCTGCCGGCGCCGCATCCCCCGGGCTTCGCGCAACGACACCGAACGAGGTGAACAAGTTCATGCCCCGTAACCAAAGATCCGCCGGCCGCCACCGCATGGCACGCCGTACCAAGGTCGCCACCGGCGCCATCGCGCTCTCCCTCGCCGTCGGCGGGATCGTCGTGATCAACACGACCGGAACCCCCGACGCGGCCAGGGCCGACGGCGCGGACAAGTCGTTCTTCATCGACATCGCGAAGGTCCCCCGCGGCAACAACGTCAACCTCGACCTCGCGAAACGAGGCGCCCGGGGGACGTTCACCGTCGACTGTGGCCGCAACGAGAACGGCCACTTCAACGGCGACAACTTCATCGCGCAGCCCGGTGTCCGCAACGGAGCCGAGCATCTCCACGACTACGTCGGGAATCTTTCGACCAACGCGGACTCGAACAACAAGAGCCTGCTGCGCGCGGGCACCACCTGCAAGAACGGCGACAAATCCGCCTACTTCTGGCCGGTCATCCGGATCAACACCGAGGAAGAGGAAGAAAACGAGCGGGCGGCCGACGCGAAGCTCGCCGCCGACCGCGCGAACGCGGCCAAGGACGAGGCCGCACCCCAGGTCGACTGTCCCGACGTCGCGAGCGAACTCGACGAGGTCCCCGACCAGGCCATGCCCGCGATCGACGAGAACCTCGACAAGCTCGACAAGGAGTCCGACAACGCGGACGGCCAGCTGGCACAAGGGAAACAGGCCGCCCAGGTGCTCGAAGAGCTGAAGAACAAGCGAAAGCCGTCGATCAAGCAGATCAGCGACGCCATGAAGCAGGCGGGCAAGCCGGTCGCGAAGAACGAAGACCAGCTCGCCGGCTGCGCGGTGAAACAGAACGGCGAAGGCGGCCTCGACAACGGCGGCCAGAACAGCGACGTCAGCAAAGCCGGCGACGCCGAGAAGAAGAAGTCCGACGGGAACGCCGCCGATCTGCCCGGCGTCGACGACAACAACGAGATCGGCGACAACGAAGGCGAGATCCAGCGTCCCGAGAAGGTCGACCTGACCTTCACCAGCGGTGGCGCCCGCCGCGTCGTCGCGATGCCGAAGTTCCTGCGCGTGCTCTACGGCGACGCCAAGCAGAGCACCAACGGCCCGGCCAACGCCCGGCCCAGCTGGACCTGCACCGGCTTCGAGGACCGGCTCACCGAGCTGTACCCGATCTGCCCGCGGGGCAGCAAGGTCGCGCGCATCCACGCGTTCCCGAACTGCTGGGACGGGAAGAACACCGACAGCGCCAACCACCGCACGCACATCGTGTTCTCCGACCGCAACGGGAAATGCCCGCGCGGCTTCAAGAACGTGCCGCAGCTGCGGATCACGCTGGTGTACAACATCCCGCCGAACATCCAGGCCGCCGGGCAGTACGCGGTCGACGCGTTCGCGCAGGAGAAGCACAACCCGCGCTCCGACCACGACGACTTCGCGAACGTCATGTCGCAGCGGTTGATGAACCAGCTGGTGAAATGCGTCAACAGCGGAAAGCGCTGCAGGCAATAACGACAAACTCGTGAGTGGTAAAGACGGTTCTAACCGTCTTTACCACTCACGAGGCTCGTAGCGAGGGCGCGGCGGGGATGACCCGCGCCCCCACCCCCCGCGCCGGGGGTCCGGTTTCTGGCCCGGCGTAGGGGTACCGGGCCAGAAACCGGCGAGCGATACGGCCTTCCCTCCCTGGAAGCCGGACCGCCCGGTCTCGGGGTCAGGCCGTCGTGGACAACCGGCTCACCCGGTCGAACACGAGCGGCACCGCGACGGCGGGGTTCAGCTCGGCGAGGACCGCGTCCGCGTCCAAGCCCGGCAGGTGGATCCACGCGCTGTCCGCGAAATCCGGGGTCGTGACGCTGATCCTGGCGCAGCGGGCGGGCGGGACCAGCGCGACCCCGAACGGTTCGACCACGTTGCGGAACACCGATTGCGAGACGATCATCCCGGCGCCGAACTTGTCGCCCGTCGGGTCCAACCGGCACCAGTAGCCGACGGCGTCGTTGAAGGTCGAGGCACACAGCAGCCGGGTCAGCGTGATGTACGTGCGGTGGTAGCGGTGGTTGTCCGCCATCGGTCCCATATGGACCGCCACCCGGGCCCGCATCGGGACACGGGCGTAGCGGTTACGGGTCCGAAGCAGATGGTCCAGGTGGAACACGACCTCGCAGAGCTGCCCGACGGCCCGGTCCGGATACGCGACCATCAGCCCGTCCCCGGTCTCCCGGAAGTGACGCGCTTCCCCCGGCGCGAGCCCGACCGCGGTGAACGAGCGGGAGACCAGCGTCTCCATCTCGGTCTTCATCGGGTCCAGCAGGTCATCACTGGCCTTGGACGAACCGACGATGTCGACGGACAGTACGGCGTGGGTGTGCGCGTTGTAGTGGCCTGAGGTCAGCACCTGCATCTCTGCGACCCCTCCCCTGATCGGTGAAAACTGGCGGCAGAAAGCAGTGTTCCCACTCGTCACCGGAAGTTCTGTTCGGAACCGAACAGAACCTGACCCCGCCCTGGTCAACGCCAGTGAGCTAAGTCACACCTTTTTCCGTGATCACCCGCAACGCTTCGCGGTCGACGACAGTGATCGCACGGCGCGAACTGGCCACAACTCCCGCCTTCCGGAGCTTGTCCAGTGCCTGCGCGACCATGGTCCGTCCCATCGGGATGAACTGCGCGAGTTCGTCCTGACTCAGCGGGATCCCGATCCGCCAGCCGGCGGGCGTCCTGATCCCGCAGACGTCGACGAGGTAGTCCAGTCGCGTCGCGACCCTCGCCACCGCTTGCGGTTTCCAGGACTGCGTCCGCTGTCGCTGGGCGAGCACGAACCGGCGGGCGACACTGACGAGCACCTCCCGCATCGCCGACGGATGGTCCAGCAGGAAACGGTTGAACTCGCTCGCCGCGATCCGCCGGACGTGGACCTCCTCGATGGCGACGACGTCGGCCATCCGGATCCCGCCCGCGATCACCGCGATCTCGCCGTGCAGATCGCCGGGCACCCCGACGTCGAGGATGACCGTCGCCCCCATCCGGTCGGCGCTGGTCACCTTCACGTAGCCGTGTCGCAGCAGCATGACGAAGTCGCCGGGCTCACCGGCCCGCATCAGCGCCTGTCTGCTCTCGTAGGTCTGCGGGGTGCCCATCTCCAGCAACCGGGCACGGACGGGTTCGTCCAGTCGCTCCAGGAACGGACGTTCTCTCTCTTCGGCGGCCTCTGGGCCCAAACCCACGAAACACCCTCCCAGGCAGTCGTGAACACCTATCGCGGAGAGTAACCGAATCGGCCACCCGATCCGGCGGCGGAACCATCGTGGGTGGTGAAAATGCCCAGCCGGACCAACTCCGACGTGATCCACTCGGCCAGCCGGTGCAACGGTCCGTCTTCGGCCTCGACGAAATAGCTGTCCACGATCTGGTGTCGCCTGTCGGCGTGCTTCGCCGCGTATAGCAGCGCTGACCGTACCTCCGACACCTTCAACGGAGCGACCTTGATTCCTGGAGCGGGCCGCACGGTGCTCTTGGCGGCCATCACCGCCAGCACGGCTTCCTCCAGGCTGAACCGGTGCTCCACCGGTACGACCACATGTTCCACGCCCTCGACAACCCGGCGCCCGATCAACGGCATGCTGTCAGATCAGCATGACGCACGGCCGTAGTCTGTTCGGCACCGAACACTCAGCGTGGTTCGACCACCGCGATGGCGTCTTCGAGCCCTTCCCGGTACAGCCTCATCCGCTCGACGAGCATCACCGGATCCGGGTTCTCGTCCCGCGCGTGTCGCTCCAGCTTCTCGGTGGTCTGCTTCACCGTGACGCGCAGTTCGACGACCGCGGACGAGTTCTCGCCCTTCAGCTTTTCGAGTCTCGCCACCGCTCGCCGGAAGACCGCCGAAAGCTCCGTTTCGCCTGGCTGCACGATTTCGATGGCCGTCAGCGCCCGCCCGAGCAGGCTGTAGTGGTCGTAGACGGCGGCGGGCTCCGGCGCGCGGACCTCGCGCACCCTCCTCTTCGATCGCTTGCCGTTCAACACGAAGAACGCGACTTCGGCGGGGAACAGCACGGCGAAGGCGGCCACGCCGCCGAAGAGCCAGGCCTGCGGATGCGGCACGGTCACCGCGTGACCGAGCAGGCAGGCGATCAGCGTCAGTACCCCGGCGACGACGTGGAACGGCCGGTTGTCGTGATCGGCCATGTCAGAAGTTACTGAAGACGTTGACGAACATCTTGTCGATGCCCTGCGGATCCACGGCCTTGTAGCTGCGCGCCTTGGACTTCAGCGCGATTTCGTCCAGCACGCGGCTGTCCGCCTGCGCGCCGTAGGCCATGGTGAAGATCCGGACGGAGTTGTCCAGCCGCTCCGCGTCCACGGCCTGGAGCATCTGTTCCTTGGTCGTCCCGGGCGCGGTGTTCTCCCCGTCGGTCAGGAAGACGACGGCGTTGATGAGGTTCGGGTCGAACTCCCGCCGCATCTTGTCGTTGGCGTCCACCACGGACTTGTACAGTGCCGTTTCCCCTTTCGGGGTCAGGTTGTCGACCAGGTTCAGCATCGGCCCCCGGACGTCTTTCACCTTGCCGATCGGCATCTTTTCCTCGGGCCCGTTCGTCGAGAACGTCCACAACCCGACTTCGTCCTCGGGATGCAGATATTCGAGCTGTTTCTTGATCGCGGGTTTCAACAGGTCGATCCGGGGCTCGGAGTACGGCTTGTCCTTGCGGTTCTTGTCGAACGGTTCGTTCATCGACCCGGACAGGTCCAGCACCAGGAGGATCCGGCCGCGCCGCTGCGTGTACTCCCAGCCGTCGAGCATCTTCTGGATCTGTTCACCGGTGGGGATCCTGATGGCCTGAGGTTCGGCGATCCCGTCGGTGTGCACGCCCTTGGCGAGCTTGTCGTTCCCGCGGCCCTCGGGATCGCGGAAGCCGAGATCGCGGAAACGGTCCTGTTGCGCCTGTTCCCGCAGGAAGGCGTAGAAGTCCTTGGCCGCCTCGCGCTGTTCCGGCGAGGCCTTCGCCGTGGTCAGGAAGGGATGATCGATCAGCATCGTGCCCTCGTCCGGATGCACGGCGACGAGCGGCCGGTTCAGCGGGGCGGGCTTGTCCTGCAGCTGTTTCGGATCACCGGTCGGGGCGCCGTGGTTGTAGAGGTAGACCATCTGTTCCTGCATCGCCATCGCGCTGATGTAGGGCGTGGGCTTCTTCCGGTCCTCTTCGTACAACGTCTTCAGGAAGGCCACCGAATCGTCGCTGTAGTAGGCGACCGACGCCTCGATGCCGCGGACGAACTGCACGGCGTCCGCCGACTCGATCTTGCCGTAGTCGCCGCCCGTCGCCGCGAAGTAGGTCGAGATGGTCGCGGCGAGCCCCGAGGTCGAGCGGCGCGGATTGTCCTTGCCCAGCGTGAAGTTCCCCCACTGCGCGTTCTTCGACCGGGTGGAGGCCCAGCCGCCGTTGCGGTTCACCTCGAGCACGTCCCGCCAGCCGATGCCCTTCTCGGGCCAGCCCAGTTCCTTCGCCATTGGCTCCGGCATCGCGATCACCATCGGGCTCGTCGCGAGCGAGGTCTTCGGGCCGCCCTGGAGCAGGTCCCCCTTGCCGCGCTGACGCAGCAGATCGAGCCAGAGCGACGAACTCGGCATCCAGACCTGGGGTTCGGGCTGCCGTTCGTCGAGGTCGTTCCAGCCGTCGGCGATGAGGTCGAGCGTGGCACCCGAGGTCTTCTTGAACGCCTCGATCTTCGCGCACCGGCCGCCGTCGAACGTCCGGTCGGTGTTGTTGTACCGCTCGGCCAGTTCCCCGATCAGGTCGCCCTTCTCCGTGGAAGAACTGGTGATCAGCCGCACGCAGTCGGTCCTGGCAGCGTTCGAGGGCGCGGTGACCGTGGCCGAAAGGAGAACGATCACGACCGCCCCGACGAGCGCGCCGAAGACGAGCGAAAGCCAGCCTGATCTCCGCATGTGCCGCCCCCTAGCCGTTGTAGCGGGCAAGTGTAGCTACAACGCGGTTCCCGGTTCTGTCTCCTCGGTCACCAGATCGTAGGTTTCGAAACTGAAGCGGGCGAGGGTGCCCACCCAATTCCGATACACCTGTAGATCATCGAAGGATTCGACGTCTAGCCGCCATTCAGGTGGAAAGGCATCGGACAGCGCTTCGCCGCCGGACAGCGCGACGAAGGTCGAGCGCGCGGCGTCCGGATCGGCGACCAGCAGGGTCAGCAGGACGAGCACCGCCCGGTAGGGGCCGCCGACGAACCGCGTCAGTTCCGCGTCGGGAATGCCGATGCGGACGAGCCGGTAGAGGTTGACCAGTTTCCGGATCTCGCGCGGTGTGTTGAGCCTTTTCCGCAGCACGTGGACGAAATCGCGTTCGACCTCGGTGAGCCGCAACCGGTCCGGCCGCATGTTGTAGAACGTCGGCGGGGCCGTGTCCTTGACGATGACCTCCGCCTGTTCGCCGCTTTCACCGCTTTCGCGGGTGTCCCCGTCCTCCGGCCATTCCTCGTGCCCGCGCGACGCCGGTGCCCGTCCTTCGATCGGCATCAGGGCGTCGATCAGCTCGTCCGCCGCGGCTCCCATGGGGCGCAACGCGAAGACGATCTGGAAGATCTTGTCGAGATACTCGGCCCGCCGCGCTTCCCCGGCGCCGAACAGTTCTTCGTGATGCTGGTCGAGGCAGCGCCGCAACCACCGCGGATCGACGGCCACCACCACGACGAACGCGGGCAGGGCCAGCAGCAGGTGCACCGCGGCCAGTACCTCGATCACCTTCGACGGCGGGCAGCGGTCGAGGTCGTCGATGTAGAGCACGATCCGTTCCAGCGGCGGCTCGCCCTTGCCGCCGGCCAGCAGCCATTCCGTCCGCGCGTCGGCCAAGTCGGCGCTCAGGTCCGCGAGATCTTCCCTGACCCGGGCGAAAACCCCTTGGTGGTCACCGTATCTGCCGGTCTTCGCCTCTTCGATCAACTCACCGAGCCGGGTTGCCGCGTCCAATCGACGGAGCCGCTCCTCGGTCTCCCGGAGCTCGGTCTCGAACCGTTCCGCCCGTTTGTCGACGTCGTGCCGCAGTTTGTCCAATGTGGACTTCACCGGCGCGAGGGCCGACTTGGCGGTGGTGAGCGCCGGGGTCAGCACCGCACCGAGCGCGACGATCGCTCCCGCCGCGGCGAGGATCGCGTTGTGCCACAAGGCCCAGCCGGTGATCGCCGCGGCGAGGCCGAGCACGCCGGAGACCGCGTAGCCCGCGACGGCGAGCCGTCGCCGTCGGCGTTCGGCGCGGTCCACCCCGGACACCAGGAGCCGCCAGCGCCAGGTGAGCGGGGAATCCGCTTTGATCGCGCGGAGGCTCGCGAGCCTGGTCCGCAACTCCTCGCGTTCGGCACGGACCTCGTCGGCGTCCGCGTGCGTCTCGGGCGCACCGAGGTTCCGGAACAGGTGATCCACCAGCCCGACCCACAGATGGTCGTCGTGGTACTGCCAGGCGTTGAACCGGATCTGCCGGATCTCCCCGGCGAAAACGCTGTTCGCCGCGTTGCCGCGGGAGCGCCGGGCCAGTTCGGCCACCCGGTCCGCCACCTGCCGCACGAAACTCGACTTTCCGGACCCCCACGGGCCCAGCAGCGCGACGCACAGCGGCGGGCTGGTCTCGCGGTCGGCGATGACCGCGGCGAGGGTGCGCACGTCGTCCTGGAAGCCGATCAGGTCGACCGGGCTCTCGACGTCGGGGGTGATCCGCGGGCGCGCCCGTCCCGGTTTGGGCTCGACGAAGCCGGTGCCGTCGACCTGGTTGCCGAAGCGGTCCCACACCCGGATCGTGCGGTCGTCCCCGACCGTGACGATCTTCTCGTTGCCCGCGGTGCACGCGATCGCGCGGACGTTCCCCTCGTGTCCCTTGAGGAGGGTGTAGTCGGCGGGGTTGTCGATCTCACGGACGCAGACCTCGCCGCCGGAACCGCCGGAGAGCACCAGTTCGCCGTCCGGGCTGAAGGCCAGCACCCGCACCACACCGGCGTGCCCGGGGAAGACGAGGGCGGGATCGCCTTTGCGCCCCCACAACCGGACCGTCTCCCCCTCGGCGGACAGCACCCGCGAACCGTCGGGCGAGACCGCGACGACGTGGACCGCGCCCGCGCCGCCGAACCGGTAGTGGGAAACGACTTCCCCGTCCCACAGCCGCACGCCGCCGGTGTCGTCACCGGCGACCACGACCCGGCCGTCCGGGGTCACCGCGACCGATTCGATCTCCGGGCCGCCGGTGCGGAGGCCGCGGACCGTCACGCCGTCCAGCCGCCGGACCTCGACGGTGCTTCCCGCGCCGGACACGGCGAAATCCTTCGCCACCGCGACCGTGAGTGTCCGCTTGGTGGTCTGGACCTCTGGGGGTTGCGCCTCGCGGCCCGTGAGCCGCCAGCGCCGCACCGTCGCCCCATCGCAACCGACCACGTACCGACCCGAGATACCCACCGCGAGCACCGGCCGATCGTGCCCGCTCAAGGCGAACCGCTGCGCGCCGGTCTCCAGGTCCCACACCCGCACGGTCTTGTCCGTACCGCCGGTGACCAGGCGGTTTCCGTTCACGGCGACAGCGAGGATGGGTTCTTCGTGTCCGGTGAATCGCGCCGTCGTCATAGCCGCACAGTCTTCCGGTCGAGTCAAGATCATGGTTAACGACAGGCGACTATCGGCGGGTACCCCGACGACCTCGACAGGTCCTAACATCACGCGGAGGCAACGGAGGACTACTCAGAGATCCCTCCCGCCAGAACAAAAGTGTCGACACTGCTCCGAAATTCCAGCACGCCTTTAACGCGAGGAGTTCAACGTGCTTCGACGTACCTTCGCCGCGGTGCTCACCGGCGCCGCGCTCTCCATCTCGGTGCTCTCGGCACCCTCCGCCGGTGCCGCCGAGATCATGGCGACCACCCTGACCTACGACGACAGCCAGGCCGCGGAGTTCAAGGACGCGGTGACCGCAGGCGTCAACGTCTGGAACACCAACGTCACCAACGTCCGCCTCGTGAAGGCGACGCCGGGGCAGCGGGTCAACATCCGGATCATCGCCGACAACGGCTGGCCGCGCGCCACCCTCGGGCCGGTCCGCCCGAGCGGCCAGGTCACCGTCTGGTACGGCAGGCAGGCCGTCCAGCAGGGCTACAACAAGACCCGGATCGCCTCGCACGAGCTGGGCCACAGCCTCGGCCTGCCCGACGTGAAGCCCGGGCCGTGCTCGTCGCTGATGTCCGGCTCGACCGGTGGCGTCAGCTGCGCCAGCGTGAACCCCAACGCCCAGGAGAAGGCCCGGGTCCAGCAGCTCTACGCCGGCACCGCCGTGCAGAGCGCCGACGCGGGCAAGGTCCTCGTGGACGTCGGCTGATCCCGCGCCAGGGGGTGCCCCGCCCGGCACCCCCTGGCCAGGGCGACGTCCTGGTCGTGCATCGTGCGGCGTTCGCGGTCGACCTCGAGTTTCATCGCGGTCACCAGGCCACCGGGAGCGCGTACACCCCGTAGATGTCGGAGTCCGTCCGCAGCGGGACCTCGTCGGACGGAACTGCCAGGCGCAGTTCCGGGAACCTGGCGAACAGCCCGGTGAAGGCGACCTTCAGCTGGACTCGCGCGAGCTGCTGGCCGAGGCACTGGTGGACGCCGTGTCCAAAGGCCGCGTGCCCGGCCGTCTTCCGCCCGACGTCGAGCCGATCGGGCTCCGGAAACTTGAGCGGATCGCGGTTGGCGGCCATCGCCGAAATCGCGACCGCCTCCCCCGCCTTGACGAGCTGCCCGCCGATTTCGACGTCTTCGAGCGCGGTGCGCACACCGGTGTGCGCGATCGTCAAGTACCGCAAGAGTTCCTCGACTGCGCCTTCCATGCTCTCCGGCTTCTCGCGCAGGACGGCGAGCTGGTCCGGATGCCGGAGCAACGCGAAGGTGCCCAGCCCCAGCATGTTGGCCGTGGTGTCCAAACCGGCCCCCAGCAAGAGGAACGCGATGCCGGTGAGCTCTTCGTCGGTGAGTTCCGTGGTGACCAGTTCGCCGAGGATGTCGTCGGCCGGCTCGGCCCGTTTGGCCACGACGAGCTTGTAGAGGTACTCCCCCAGCGCGTTCATGGCGGCTTCCTGCTCCGCGAGCGAGGCGTCCGGCAGGTTCAACGGCAGGACGTTGCGGCGGAAGAACTCGTGGTCTTCATAAGGGACCCCGAGCAGTTCGCAGATCATCAGCGCCGGGATGGGCTGCGCGAAGGCCGTCACCAGATCGGCGGGCGACCCCTGCCGCTCCATGGCGTCGAGATGCTCGGTGGTCACCTGCTCGACCCTTTCGGTGAGCAGGCGCATCCGGCGGACGGTGAACTTGCCGGTGAGCAGCCTGCGGTACCGCGCGTGCTCCGCGCCGTCCATCTTGATGAACATCCCCGGCGCCGCGGGCGGCGGCACCACCATCGCCGCCGGTCCCGGCAGCGGTGAGTGCAGGAGCTCCTGTCGTGCACTGAAGCGCGAGTCCGCGATGATTTCCCGGATGGTCGCGTGCCCCGTCGCGAGCCAGCCTTCGTGACCGTCGGGGAACGTCAGCCGGGCGAGCGGGTGCTCGTCACGCAGCGTGCCGAGTGCGGCGGGCGGGTCGAACGGGCAGCCCCGCGGCCGTTCGAGGGGCAATTCCGTGAGATGGGGTACTGAAGTCGTCATAGCTGTTCCTCCCAGATCTTCAGCCATGACAAAAGGCTACGTTGCGTTCATGGATCGCTCAAAGTTCTGATCTGGCTTTTCTTTCGTAATAGCTGGTAGATTTCCTGAAATCGTTGCAACTGTCTTGCCGATGAAGGCAACGATGCGTTGCAATGATTTGCCACTGAACGCACCGGAGGTGCCCATGCCGGGCGGCAGGCTGACCCAGGAAGACCGGCGACTGATCGCGTCCTGGCTCAAGGACGGTCTCGGATACGCCGAGATCGCCCGGCGGCTCGGGCGCCCGACGTCGACGATCAGCCGCGAAGTCTCGCGCAACAGCGGGCACTCCGGCTACCGCGCCGAAGAAGCGAGCCGGGTGACCGGCGAACGCGCGCGGCGCCGCAAACCGTTGCCGCGAGCCGTCCCCGTCGTCCAGAACGGCTACGGGCGGGACCCGGCGGCCGTGCGCCTCTTCGAAACCGAGTTCGCCGAGATGATCGTGGCCACCGGGCTCCCCCGGATGACGGCACGAGTGCTCGCGTGCCTGGCCGTCAGCGACGACGGAGTGCTCAGCGCGGCCGAACTCGCCCAGCGACTCCAGGTGAGTCCGGCGTCGATCTCGAACGCCGTGGCCTACCTCGAAGCGCAGGCGATGCTCAAGCGGGAACGGGACGGCCGGCGGGAGCAGTACGTCATCGACGAGGAAATGCCGCAACGAGTGTGGGCCGAGAGCGTGCGCGCGAACCAGGAATGGGTCAAGATCGCCCGCCAGGGCGCCGAAGTCCTCGGCACGTCGACGCCGGCGGGCGCCCGCATGGACGACCTCTCCCGATTCCACGCGCGCATCAACGAAATCATGCTGGACGACCGAGTGGCGGTCTTCGCCGCCGACGCGGTGACCGTACTCGCCGCCCTGCTGCACGCGGGACGACCGCTCGCCCTGGAGTCGCTTTCCGCCGCCTTGGGCTGGCCGCCCGAGCAGGTGGCCGCCGCCGTACGGGTCGCCGTCGAGCACCCGCACGTCGCCGGTCCGGTGACGGTGGTCGTCGAGGACGGGACTTATCGCGCGGTCGCGCTGACGGAACGGCTTACTGCGGCGCAGTTGGTGGCTTTGGAGTCTTGAGTGGTGGCCGTTTTTCGGCGATACGGCGGGGACAGCTGACCGACGGGACTTGTTGCCGCTATTCGGCAAAGGGCTGGCGCGGTGACGGCTGGGTGGGCAAACACCACCGCGGAAAAGCGTGGCCGATTCCCGGTAACGCGCGGAGACAGCGACGGATGGCCGCTAGGGCAGCGGCTACAACAGGACCGTTGCCGCCGTTCGGCAAGGACCAGAGTGGTGACGGGCCGGTGCGAGTCTCGATATAACTCAACGCCCCGATAGCAGTCGCCGCAGAGATCCCCCAAACGACCGGTGGCTCCTTTGGCAGTACGGTAAAACAGCGAGGGGTATGACGAAGGCGCTAACCCTCAGCTCGCGGGCTGAGGGCTCTTCGCGGTTCACGGTGTCCGGTTGCCGGTTTTCGGCGATGGGGTGGAGTGGGTAGTTCCGTAGGCGGGTGGCTCAGGACCGCGCAGCTGGCCGTGCTGAGAACGGGAGCGGTGGCCGGTTTTCGGTGAAGGTGTTCTGAGCGGGGGCGGTTCCGTTGGAAGAGCGGTTCGCGGCTGGTCGCGTCGGAAGCCTGGGGGTGGCCGTTTTTCGGCAATGGGCTTAGAACGGTGGTGGTTCTTCGGTTGTCGGGCGGGGTTGGTGTAGTGGTGGTGGGGTGCTGTCGTGGCTCTGTCCGGTGGGGGTGGTGATGGTGAGGGTGCCGTCGGGTGCG
>NZ_JAJPWO010000027.1:0-59622 GCF_046549075.1 Amycolatopsis sp. lyj-84 | reverse complement strand
AAGCCACTTTCGGGACGTCTGATGTCCCGAAAGTGGCTTTCGCGACACGGCCACTCGGCATCGGACGCGGCAAAGGACACCTTCATCCCGTCACCGGCCCCGCTCACCAACACGCCACGTTTGCCCTTCCCCTCAATAACCGTCCTTACCACTCACGAGGCTGACGAACCGGCGGCAGGGCGGACCCCGCTGTAGGGTTTTCCCATGGTGCGCGGAGTCGGCCGGACCGAAGGAATCCTGCTGGCCGGCGTGGTGCTCGCCGTTCTGGTGGCGACCGGGGTCCAGGCCAGATCGCCCGGCACCTGGCTGCTGGAAGTCGTCTGGGTGCTGATCGGACTGCCGCTGGTTCTGGCGCTGCGCAAACGCTTCCCCCTGACCCGGTTGCTCTGCTGGCTGCTCGTGCTGCACGCGATCGTGCTGTGTTACGGCGGGCAGTACACCTACGCGGAAACGCCCGCCGGGGAATGGGTCCAGCACCTGATGGGCACGCAGCGGAACAACTACGACCGGTTCGCCCATGTCGTCCAGGGTTTCGTTCCCGCGATCGCCGTCCGCGAAGTGCTCCTGCGCCGGACGCCGCTGCGGCCCGGCGGCTGGGTCGCCTTCCTGACGGTGTGCGTCTGCCTGGCGATCGCCGCCGGTTTCGAGTTCGTGGAATGGTTCAGCGCGCTCATCGCCGGGTCCGGCGCGGACGATTTCCTCGCCACCCAAGGAGATGTCTGGGACACGCAGTGGGACATGTTCCTCTGCCTGTGCGGCGCGGTGCTGTCCCTGCTGGTCTGGCGCCGGGTGCACGATCGGCAGCTCACCGCGGGTTAGAGTGGCTCGCGTGACTGGGGGAACCTTATGACGCCGCAGGTCGGCGAAGACTTCGGCGGCTTCCGGATCGACGGGATCATCGGCCGCGGCGGCATGGGCGTGGTCTATCGCGCGTGGCAGCACCGCATGCGGCGGCCGGTGGCGTTGAAGGTCCTGCCTCCCCACTACGCCGAGGATCCGGTCTATCGCGAGCGCTTCGGCCGCGAGGCGGCGGCGCTGGCCCGGCTCGACTCGCCGCACGTCGTCGCGATCCACGACCACGGCGAGGTGGACGGCTGCCTGTACCTGGCGATGCAACTGGTCGACGGGCCCGATCTGGCCAAGGTGCTCGAAGCCGGGCCGATGAACCCGGACCGGGCGCTGGCGGTGGTGGACCAGGTGGTCTCCGCGCTCGGCGACGCGCACGCCATCGGCGTCGTGCACCGTGACGTCAAATCCGGCAACGTCCTGCTGCGGCCCCGGGCCGCGCACCACGATGAGGACTTCGCCTATCTGTGCGACTTCGGTATCGCGCGGTCGGCCGGGATCGACCAAGGCGCGGAGACCAGCGGGGTGATCGGCACCGTCGGTTACATGGCGCCCGAACGCCTTCGCGGCGAGCCCGCCACCGCCGCTTCGGACGTCTACGCGGTGGGTTGCCTGCTGTGGGTGGCCTTGACCGGCGAACTCCCCTATCGCGGCAGTCAGCCCGAGGTGATCGTCGCGCACGACAGGGCGCCGATCCCGCGGCTCATGGTCGGCGATCCGCGCACCGCGGCGGTCAACGATCTGCTGAAGTCGTTGCTGGCCAAGGATCCTCGTGACCGCCCGACGGTGCGCGAAGTGCGTGACCGCATCCGCGCGATCCGCGCCGACGCACCGGCGGCGGCGGCCGTCGCCGTCGAGCCGTCCCGCCGACGCCGGACCGGTTTGGTCGCGGGCCTGGTCGCCGGTGCCGCGCTGGTGGTCGCGATCGTCCTCGCCGCGATCTTCCTGGTGTCGCCGGGAGTGCCCGCCGCCGACCGGGTCGGCCGCAGCACCCCCACCGGGCTCACGTGCGCGCCGGTGGCGGCCTCCGACGAGGCCGTCCGCGCGCAGGTCGTCTGCCCGACCGGCGGCGAGACCGGCGAGCTCAGGATCTCCGCGCTCGACGACGCCGGCGCGGCCACCGCCTACCTGCGCACCGGCGCGGGAACGGATCCGGCCGGGCTCACCGCCGGAAAATGTCCCGGCGATCTGCCCGCAAAGCAGTCCTGGTCGCGTGACGGGCACCGGGGCACGCTCGTGTGCACGGTGCTCGGCACGACCACCCGGTACGCCTGGACCGACGACGAGCACGCGACCGTTTCGGTGCTCGACGGCCGGGTCGGCACGCCCTACCCCGCCGATCTGCGCGCCGTCGAGGATTTCTTCGCGGCGCTCCGCTTCGGCTGAGTCACCGCGAGCCGCGCTGCCAGCGCTCCAACAGCGCTTCCGGAGAGGAACCCGGTGCGCCGAAGTAGTAGCCGTAGACCAGTTTCGCGTCGTCGTCGAAATAGAGGGACGGGCTGCGGTCGTCCGCCGTGACGAACCGGATGAACTGACCGATCACCGGGCCGCCGAGCCGGTTCCAGGTACTCACCTCGAGGGTGCCGGGCACCACCCCGCCGTTGGCTGAGTTCTCCGCGCGCAGATCGATCAGCGCCTGGTGATCGGACGCGGTGCTGAACACCAGCATCGCGCCGTCGGCCAGCGGGCATTTGACCGTCTCGGCCGTGCCGGTGGTGGCGGGCACCGCCTTGCAGTCCGCCGACCGCTCGTTGAGGACGTGCGCCTGCGCGAGCTCCCACAGCTTGCCGGAGGAGAACGCGGCCCCGGGGACCTCGGGACGTTTCAGCACCCCGAACTGCCGCGCGTCGTAGAACTCCGCCAAGGCCGGGAGCCCCGTCTTGCGCGCGGTCAACGTCGCGCTGACCGCACGGGGACTGTCGACGTCCCAGTAGATCGTCGATTCACCGGAGGCCAGCTCCCGCATCGCGAACGCCGCGCCCGAGCCGGCACTGCTCGCCGAGCGCAGCGCACCGGCGGCGTCCGCGAGTTTCCGTGACTCGGTGAGCCTGCCCGGCACGTCGTAGGTGACCAGGGTGAGCGCGTACAGCCCGGCGTCGCAGCCGACTCTCTCCGTCTCGCCGGGCTTCGCGGGCTGCTGCGCGCAGCGGACCGCGCCGTCGAGCAACCGGGCGCCGAGTGCCCGGTACCGGCCGGCGACCTGGTCGAGCGCGTACCGGTCCGGCGGCGGTGCCGCGGTCTCTTCCTTGCCCCGCGATAAGAGCACCACTCCGGCCGCGATCGCGGCCACCAGCAGGACCGCTCCGCCGACGAGCCACCACCTTCGCGCGCGCGACGGCATCTGCCGGGTCGGGCCGTTCTGACGGCCTTCCCAGGTGAGGCGGTTCTCCGCGAGCGTCGGGTTCAGCGGCGGCCCCGTCGGCTCGGGATCGTGAGGCAGAGCCGCTTCCAGTGTCCCCGAAGTCTCCAGCGCGGCTACGAGAGCGTCGATTTCGGCTGGGCTGAAGGAGTTTCCGGACTGCGCCAGCGCGGAGCGGAGCGCCACCGGATCGGTCAGCGCGTGGCGTCCGAAACGGCGCGCGACTTCGGCGAGCCGGGGATCACGGTCGTCCATCACGCGTCCGGATCCGCCCAGAACTTGCGGAGCACCTGCTGATCGTCGGTGCCCGCCTGCATGTAGACGGCGACCCCGGTGGAGTCCTCGTCGAAGTAAAGCCGGGCGTAGCCGTTTTCCGGCTCCAGGAAACGGATCCGCGTGCCGTCGCCGGTACGCGGGGTGCCGACCGGGATTCCGGCGCGGATTCCCGGCCGCCCCGGCACGTGCTCCCAGCGCAGCGTCCGGATCGAACCGGGCCGGGCGCCGTCGTTGTCGGTCTGCAGCACCTTGCGCAACGAGGTGAGCTGCTTCGGGAAGAACAGCACGCGGAAACTGGCGATGATGCCGGAGCCCAGGTCGCAGTTCACGGTTTCCCGGACACTCACGATGGATTCGGCTCGTTCGCACCGGACATCGGGGCGATCGAGATACGGCTTCGCCGCGGCGAGCAACTCGGGATCCCGGAAGGCGGCGATCGCTTCCTCGGGAACCGGCGCCGGGGACGGTTCCGCCTGCGGCGCCGACCCCAGCGGTCCCGCGGAGGGCGCGGACGAGGACGGCTGGGTGGCCGGTGGCCCGTCCGCGGCGAGCGGCTCGTCGCCACCGCTGAGCGCGAAAGTCACTCCTGTCGCGGCGACGGCGGCCACCACGACGACGGCACCCGCGATCACGGCGATCCGCTTGCCGCGCTTCGGCTTTTCCCCGGGCAGCACGGTGGTCAACGCGGTGGTCGGCTCGTCGGCCCCGGTGTCCCTGGGGAGATAGCCGAGTGCCGCGCCGAGTTGCCCGCACGCCCATTCCGCACCGGCGCCACAGGCCGCCGTCGCCGCCTGGAGGGCTTCGGCCGGGCTGCCGCCGCCTTCGAGGACTGCGCGCATCCGTTCGGCCGCGCCCGCTCCGGCCGCCGCGGCGAGCGCGCCGATTTCGGCGTCGGGCGGCGGGTCGGGAAGACTGCGCAGAGCGCCGGTGAGCACGATCGGATCGGACAGCGCTTCGCGCCCGTGCCGGTCCACCACGTCCTCGAGTGCGGTCAATGTGGTCATGGCGATCAGTTAAACCCATCCCGCTTCAAGCTCGCTTCAAGCAACCGGAGGAACCTGGGATGATCGCCCCGTGACGGTGGAGGTGCGCTTGCTGGGGCCGGTGGAGCTGGCCGTCGACGGCGTGCCCGTCACCCCGGGTGGTCTGCGGCCTCGCGCGGTGCTCGCCGTACTGGCCGCCTCCGGCGGGGCGCCGGTGAACGCGGCCAAACTGGCGGAGGCGATCTACTCCGACACCGGCAGGCCCGCGTCCCGCGGCACCGTCCAGGTCCATGTGCACAACCTGCGGCAGATCCTCGGCCCGCACGGCGAATCGCTGCAGCACGGGACGGCGGGCTACCGGTTTCTCGGCGTCCGCGCCGACATCCGCGAGGCGGAGGACCGGATAGGCCGGGCGAGGGCCGCCGAACGCGCACGCGACACCGGGGGCGCCGCGGCCGGATACCGGCGGGCACTCGAACTGTGGCGGGGCCCGTTCTGCGCCGACCTGCCCGACCACACCGCTCTCGACCCCGCACGCGCTCTCTACGCGGAAATGCGCTGGGAGGCACTGGAGGCGCGGATCGCCGCGGACCTGCGCGCGGGCGACGTCCCGGGACTGGTGCGCGAGCTGGAGGAACTCGTCGAGAATCATCCGCTGCGGGAACGGTTCTGGGGCCAGCTCATGGTCGCGCTCTACCGGGAAGGACGCCAAACGGAGGCGCTGGACCGCTTCCGGCAGGCGCGGCGGGTGCTGGCCGAGGAGGCGGGCGTCGATCCGGGGCCCGCGTTGCGGGAACTGGAACGGGCGGTCCTCGCCCACGCCGGAACGGCGACCCTGCTGCGGGTCGCCGTTCCCGGCGCCGCCGGATCCGGGCAACCGGCCTTGACCTGGGTCGACGGCGCCGGGCGGGCACGACTGCGTGAACTGCCCGCGCCGGGGCGCCTGGTCATCGGCCGGGACGCGGGTGCCGACGTGGCGCTGCGCCACGACGGGGCCGTGTCGCGCGAGCACGCCGAGATCACCGTCGGCGCGGGCGGGCCCGTCCTGAAGGATCTCGGTTCCCGCAACGGAACCTTCCACAACGGCGAGCGGATCGCCGGACCGGTCCCGCTCTCCCCCGGCGACCTCGTGCGCTGCGGTGACACGGTCCTGGCGGTGACGAACGGTGGCGCACCGGTCAGCGCGGTGGACGGGACCACCCGCTCGTGAAGGGCGGCCCAGTGCTTCGGCCAACCGCTCTTCACCCCTGCGAAACTTGATCGTCCAAAGGGGTTAACGCACCTTTTCGAGCGTCCGGGATCACTGCGGGCCGTCCTTGAGCGGACACCGTCCGCATGGATAATTCCGGCATGACGAACGCGGCCTTGGGCAACGGTTCCACCACCTTCAAGGCACTTCTGCACCACTACCGCGTTCGTGCCGGACTCACCCAGGAGGAGCTCGCGGAAGGCTCCGGCGTCAGCGTCCGGGCGATCAGCGACATGGAGCGCGGCGTCGCCAAAAGCCCCCAACGTCGCACGATAGAAGCTCTCGCGGCCCCGCTGGCCCTGACCGACGACGAGCTGACCCATCTGCAGAAGGTCGCGAAGCAGGGCCGGGCCCGGGCGGCGGTGCCCGCGCCCGACGTCGCACCCGCTCCGCTCTACGGCCCTCCCTCGGCCGGTGTGCTGCCGCCCGACCTCGACGATCTGACCGGACGCGAGCACGATCTCGGCGCCCTGCGCGCGCTCGCCGGTGAGCTGGACGGCGGCAAACGGCGATCCGGGCACGTGGCGGTGCTGAGCGGGCCTCCCGGCACCGGGAAGACGAGCCTCGCGGTACGCACGGCCAACGATCTCGCCGGGCATTTCCCCGACGGCCTGCTCTTCCTGAAGCTGCGCGGGATGTCGTCCGAACCGGGCGAACCGGCGGACGTGCTGCATCTGGCGCTGCGGTCACTGGGCGTCGACGCGGTCCAGATCCCGGCCGAGCTCGACCACCGGGTCAGCCTGTGCCGCGCGTTGCTGAAGGAACGCGCCACCCTGATCGTCCTCGACGACGCGGCCGACGAAGCGCAGGTCCGTCCGCTGCTGGTCGGCGGGCGGCGCTGTCTCACGCTGATCACCAGCCGCCAGATGCTCGTCGGCCTCGAAGGGACCAGCCGGATCCCGCTCGCCGTGCTGGACCGGGAAGACGCCGTCGCGCTGCTGACCAGCATCATCGGGCAGGCACGGGTGGCGCGGGAGGGCGCGGCGGCGATCGAACTGGTCGAACTGTGCGGACGCCTGCCGCTCGCGCTCCGCATCGCGGGCAACCGGCTCGCGAGCCGTCCGGTGTGGCCGCTCTCCCGGCTCGTCGACCAACTGCGGGACCGGGGCAGGCGGCTGACCACGCTCACCGCGGGCGACCTCGACGTCCGCAGCGTGTTCGAACTGTCCTATCGCCAGCTCACCCCGACCGCCGCCAAGGTCTTCCGGCGGGTCTCCCTCGTCCCGGCCGCCGACTTCTCGGTCGGCGCCGCGAAGGAACTCGTCGACGCGCCGGACGAGGACGAGGCGGCGATCTTCCTCGAGGAACTGGCCGACGCCAGTCTGCTGCAGACGTCGTTCCACGACGGCCGGTACCAGTTCCACGACCTCCTCAGGGTCTTCGCGACGGAACGGCTCACCCGGGAGGAGCCGCCCGAAGCGGTGCAGGAGGCCGAGGACCGGCTCAACCGCTGGCTGGTGCGGACGGCGACGGCCGCGGGCCGCTACTTCCAGCCGTCCGACGAGATGAACGCGCCCGCGGTGTCGACCTCGTCGTTCGACGGCCACGCCGGCGCGGGCCGCTGGCTCGAGGTCGAAACGAAGAACTGGTCCGCCGCGCTGAGGAGCGTCGCCGCCCGCGGTGAACACCGGCAGGTCCTCGAACTGGCCGAGGCCATGCACTGGTACTCGGAGATCGGCGGCAACGCCGCCACCTGGCACGAGGTGTTCGGCCTCGCCCTGAAATCGGCGCTCGCGATCGGCAGCAAACGCGACGAAGCGGTGCAGCGCAACTATCTGGCCTGGGTGCTGTCCACCCTCATGGGGCACACGAACGACGCCGTCCGGATGGCCCAGCTCGCCTGGGAGGCCGCGGTGGACGCGGGCGACCTGCGTGAACAGGGCTGGGCGCGGGTCTATCTGGCGAACGCGCGACTTCAAGGCGGCAGCCCGCCGGAGTCGCGGGGACCGTTCGACGAAGCCATTACGTTGTTCGCCGAGGCCGATTACCCGCTCGGGTTGCATGTGGCGCGGTCGATGCGGGCCACGTACCGGCACGCGAGCGGGGACTTCGACGAAGCGGCCACCGAGTTCGACCTCTGTGTCCGCTACTTCAGGCAGCCTCGAGAAAGCCCCCGCACGCCCGTCGACGACACCAACTACTCGTACCTTTTGTTGCGCTCGGCGAAGAACCTGGCCGCGCTCAACGCTTTCGGCACGGCGCTCGGCCAATGCGAAGAAGCACTCGAGCTGTTCCGCAGCCACGGCGCGATCATGGGCCAGGCACGCGCGCTCCAGGCCAGCGGCAGGCTTCTGCACCGGCAGGGAGATCACGCGACCGCGCGCGACAGGCTGACCGAAGCCCTTTCGCTGTTCGAGCGCGTCGGGCAACCACAGTCCCAAGTGGACACTCTCTGCGATCTGACGGCCTTGTCCGAGGAAGTGGGCGACCCGGCGTCCGCTCGCGACTCGCGGGCACACGCACTGTCCCTTTGCGACGGTCTGGGCCGCTCCGAAGCCGCCAAACTGCGCGAAAGGCTCGCCGGGCATCCCAACGCGTCGTGACCGCGCCCGATCAGGCCGACGAACGGGTCAGTTCCTCCCAGGTGATGTTCCCGAGCAGCACGTCCTGGATGGTGTAGCGGGGCGCGGGTTCGAATTCGGCGATGGTGGTCCGCTCCGGTCGGCCGGCGGCCGCGGCGATCCGGACGCCGAGCTCACTCGCGTCCATGCCGCGGATCTCTTCACGGGACACGTAAACGGCCACCATGTCCTCGTCCGCGCTGGCGGGGCGACCGGTGAGACCGTGGATTCGTAGCGACACGTCGACTCCTCTGGTTGAGCGGTTCAGGACAACGACCGGCAGAAGGACCGGAAGGAAGATCGGGGCTCAGCCCTGGCTCCACACCGGACGGCGCCCGGGTGACGGCGGTTCGAGCACGAACCCGGCGGCACGCTGGACGACCTCCGGCGGCACCCGGTCCGCCACCCGTCCCCGCGCCCGGATCCGGCTCAGCAACCCCGGATCGGGTGCCAGGCCGTGGTGCTCGAGGTAGTAGGTGACGGTGTCGGTCCAGATCCACTCGCCGTCGGTCAGGAAGTTCGCCGGGACGACCGCCGTCCGGGCCGGGTCGACGACGTCGTCCATCACCATCGGCGTGGCCAGGACGGGCGTACCGGCCGCCAGGTATTCGACCAGGGCGCGGCGTTCGTCTTCGTCGTCGACACGTGGGTGGCCGGGCGCGAAGGCGGGGCCGGACTCGGGATCGACCAGGTCGAACACCCTGGCCAGGATGAACTCCTCCGTTGTGGTCACCGGCTCCTCCTGCCGTGGGTGCGAACTCGACCTCATCAGCACACCGGATCGGGGCGCCGGGCACCATGCAGGAGGAGCGGCAGAACCTTCCGGCAGTTCCGGGCCGCGGGTCAGCGGCCCGACGGGACCAGCGCGCCGAACACGTCGTCGGAGCTGACCTCCTCCATACCGGACTCGCGGGGAGCTTCCTCCTCGTCCGGCGTGGTGTCCGGCCGGGGCCGGGAGCGCGATGCGTCCTCGACGGCGACGGCCTCGTCGAACAGGTCCGCCAGTTCCCGGTACTTCGTTTCGTACGGGAGCTTGCCGTTCCCACGGTCGGCGCTGGAGTACGCCAGCCGGTGCTCCTCGGGCACCAGCACATGCGCTTCGTCCACGACCTCCATGCCGATCAGCTTGTCGTAGCCGTTCCACACCTTGTTTTCACGGTCGTGGACGAACTTCGCCTGAGCGCTGTAGGACGAGAAGTCGGCCTGGTAGTACTGGTGGAACTCGCGGAACAACTCCCGGACGTCTCGGGCGTCCGGGGCTGTGCCGTCGGGCCTTTTCGCCCAGTGCGCGAGATCCCGCACGAAGCGGTACACGGCGTGCTTGTCCATGGCCGTCTTGTCCTCGCCGGCCTTGCCCCCGTCCTTCTTCTCCTTGCTCTTCTTCTCTTTGCCCTTCTTCTCGGCGCCGATTTCGCGGAAGTAGTAGCCGAACGGGTCGGAGTCGACGAACCGGCAGGCCAGGGCGAATTCGCGTTCGTCGGTCCAGAGGCCCTCGTGGCGGCGCATCTGTTCGATGGCGCCTCGGTGCTCCGGCTCCTTGTCGTGCCGGACCTGCGCGTCGCCGTACAGGTTCTTGGAGTTCACCTTTTCCATGTCGTGGAACAGGATCGCCTTGACGATCGCGCTCCTCGGCACGAAGCGGGCGCCGTCGTGATGGCCACCGGTGATCTTGAGGTACTGGTTGATCACCATCTGGGCGTGTTCGCCGAAGCTGTTCGGGGTGTCTTCGCCGTCTGCGCGGGCGGGACCGGCGCCCGCCTTGACCGTCTCGGCGAATTTGCGCGACAGCTTGGCGAACGGGTCGGTGACTTCCGCGTCCACCTTCGTGATGAGCAGGTCGAGTATCCTCTTGGCGGAACGGTCGTCCGGCCTCCTCAGTTCGGCGTCGATCGCCACGGCGAGCTCACCGCCGATCCGCTGGTGCGCGGCGAACAAGTCTCGATCGTGCTTTTGGGTGAAGCCGTCGTCCTGCCGCTCCAGCCAGTGGCCGTAGTCGTTCGAGAACGGATCACCTTCGATCCGGCCGTCTTCGAGCCGGGTTTGACGGGTGTTGAAGTCGACCTTGATCCGGCGTTCGTCGGTGGCGATGAGGGCGCCGATCTCCGCCTGCGTCGCGTATTCCGGAAGCAGGTCCATGAACTCGTCGGCTTGTTCTTCGCTCACCTTGTCGAACGTCTTCTCGTCCAGTTCCAGCGTTCGCACCACCGGGGTGACCGAGGCCGAGACGGCGGCCCTGGACGCCGAACCGGCGAGTTTGCCGGCGTTCTTGCCCTTCATCTCCTTGGTCAGTTCGGTCGCGACCTCCCCCAGTCTGGCCTCGAAGAGCTTCTTCAGTTCTTTGGGCTCGAGACCGACCAGCTTGTTCTTGGTGACCGGGCGGATGGCCTTGGGCACGACGTTCTCGTTGAGCTGTGCCGCGAATGCCTCCCGGGAAATCCGCAGCGCCGGGGCGGCGAACTGCGCTCTGAGGGCGACGCCGAGTCTGTCGACGACGCTCTTGGTGAACGCCTCACCGCGGGCACCGCTGAGATACCCGCGCTTCGCCGGTGCCACCGCGTCCAGTTGCTCGCCCCAGCCGGACGCCAACCGCACGAACTGGGTGTGCGCGGATTCCTGAACGGCGCCGAGGACCACTTGAGTGAACTCTTCGCCGATCGCCGCCTGTCCGAGATGGACCTCGAGGGTTTCTTCCACGGCCTTGGTCACGATTCCGGCCGCCCGCACCGGAATTTCCGGATGCTCGAGCAGCGCGTCACGGATCTTCTCCAGGTTTCCGGGTCGCATGGTGTCCCCCACCACGGCTTGCATCGCCTCGACCAGCACGTACTGCGGCACCTGCAAGGTGGCCTTGACCTGGTTCAGGACGGTTTCCTTGAACTCCGCCGGGCCCACGGCCACACCGTCGGGGGCGTGCCGTGTGACGGCGGCGTCGATCGCTTCGCCGATCTTCGACTTCAGCTGATCGACGGCCGCTTTGCCGGGACCTTGCGTGTTGAGGAAGACGTTCATCTCTTCCTCGCGGCGGGTCGCGTTGTCCGCGGTCTTGTCGGCCTCGGTCCCCGGGATGGCGTCGGCCGCCGGGCCGAAGAAGGCCTCGGGTGACTTGTTCCTCGTGTGATAGTGATTGCCGAGCGTCCTCGCCAGGCTCCTCAAGGCGACCGGATCGTTGCGGAAGTACTTGCGGCCGTCCGCCGACCAGGTGAACCACGGGTCGTTCTTCCGGCCCAGCCGGTCGGACCGGAAGTCCGGGCGGAGACCGAGCCGGGAGTACAGGTCGGCGATGTCCTCCTGGCGGCCGGCGACCTCCGGCATCGCTTTCTCGGACGCGCCGTGCGTATAGGTGATGAGCGAGCCGTCGAGGGCGCGCTCCTTCAACCGGGCGAAGTCGACACCGCGCAACCCGAACTGGTTGGTGTCACCGTTCTGGTCGACGTTCATCGACAGTTTGTTGCCCTCGGACTTCGACTCGACGGTGGCCTGGCGGCTGATTTCCAGGAAGGTGCCGAGCGGTACCAGGAACGACCGCAGAGCCGACGGCACGCCGGGCACGCGATGGGCGTCCGTCTCGTACTTGGAGATCCATTGCACCGCCCGGAGGGGGCGTCCGCCACCGACCCAGAAGACCTCTTTGTCGCCCTCACGGCCCTGACCGCTGAAAGGCTCGACCTTGCCTTTCCCGTCCTGGTGGACGTCCTTGAACTCCGTTCCCTTCCTGGCGGGCGCCAGAACCGCCGTGTAGAGGCGGACGTGATGCTCTCCCTTGACGGTCTCGACCTCGAATTCGCCGCGATGCACGACCTTGCGCTCGTCGCCGGTCACGAGCACCGAGGAGCCGGGGTAGCTCACGTACGGCCGTCCGATGTGGACGTTCTCCCTGGTGCCGAGGTAAGCCTCCTCCCCGTCGATGTCCGCTCGCAGGACGTGCACGATCCTTCCGTCGTTCGCACCGTGGCTCGTCCACGTGCCGTCCGGGGCGAGAACGTGCACGTGGACCCCTGCGTGGCCGGCGATCCTGTCGAAATCGGTGTCTTCGGGGTGCTCTTCGGCGAAGTCCTTCAGCTTGCGGGTGATGCGCTCGTACTCGAGTGGCGCCCTTTCCGACAGGCTGGCCGCGATCGCTCCGCGGAAGGCGTCGTGCGGAGCGTCTTCCTCGATCAGGATCGTTTCCATACCGTGGATGCCCAGTACCCGGAGCTGCTCTCCGGACACGACGTCGCGAGGCAACATCATGCCCGGATACGGGTCGTTGATCACGACGGAGTTGACGGTGACCGCCGACCTCGAAGACATCCCGGACGCGTTCCGGCTTCCGGGCGACGGCCTCGGCGGCACGGCCGCGGCGGGGTGGAGGTCGACGGAGATCACCGCACGACGGCGAGCCTGCTTCCGGGTGAGGTTCTCCGGTAACGGCCCGTCGCCGAGATCACGCCCCCGTGACGTCGGGACGATGTCGATGTCCGACGCGGGAATCGGCGAGTCTTCCGGCAGCTTGCCGCCGACAGCGGCGCGCAGTTCCTTCTCGACCGTTTCGGCGCGTTCCTGCCCCGTCTTCGTCGCCCTGGCCTTGTCCAGGAAACCGCCGTTGCCGTATCCGACGACGCTTACCGTGGGACGGCCGTGGCGGACCGCCGACACCACGAGATCCGCCGCTTCGTCCAAAGTGGAGCGTCCCGACGCGGGAAAGTCCTTTCCGCCCTGGTCGAAATGGATCTCGAACTTCACCGGGCCGGTTCCCTCGTGCGGGACGACCGTGGAGACGAGGACGTCCTGGTCCGTGTCGGAGGCGATCGTCGTCAGCGGGGTGTCTCCGGGCAGGGTGGACCGCAATTCCCGGGCGATCATCGAGACCCGCGGATCGTCCGCCCGCCCGCGCACTTCCACCGGCGGCGGGACCGGCTGGGCGGCGACCACCTCCGCGAACTCGGCCAGGTTCGACAGCACGGTCTCCGGTTTCCCGACCCCGGCCCCGTCGTCTTCGTCCCCGAACGGCATGGAGCCCGGGATGGACCTCTCGATCAGATCGCCGTCGGCGGTAGCCACGACGTCGAAACCTCCCGGTGCCTGCCGGAAGACGGGCGGGTCGTCGTCGCCAGCGACCAGGTACGCGCCGTGCTCCGTCACCTCGATTTCGGAGTTCCCGGTGAACCGGAAGCCCAGCCAGTGACCGTCGCCGGTGACCACCGGAGTGCCGTCCGCGCGGAAGCCGATCCGGCTCGCCACCACCACTTCGCCCGGCCCGGTCCCGGTTTCCTGATCGGGCGTGGACCAGACGGCCGTGTCGCCCGCGAAGGCGTCGGTCTCGATGCCCTCTTCGGCGAGTCCGTGCAGCACGGTGGACACGTAGCCCTGGATGTCCGGCGAACCGAGTCCACAGGCGACGAACCGCAGGGTCCTGCCGTCGGTCCAGGTACCGTCCTCGGCGAGCCGGGTCAGCAGGGCGGTCATCACCTCCGGGGTGATCGGCCGCCCGCCGAAAACCGGGACACCCTCGGGGCCGACGTGCGCGACCAGGGTGAAGAACCGGGGATCCTCGCGGAGGGCGCGGAACGCGGTCCGCTGCGCCTCGGTCGCCGCCGAGGTGGCCGACGGGTCGGTGAGCCAGATGCCGGAGCCTTGGCGTTCCGCTTCGGCCAGCACGTCCGCGGCGAGCCTGTCGGCGGATTCGGGTTCGGGCTCGGGTGTCTCGGGAGCGAGCGGCTGGGCCTGCACCGAATCCGGCTGTGAAGGCACCACGACAGCGCGATCCGACAAGACGTCCCGGCCGACCACGAGGTCGTTGCGCCTGGCCCAGCGGACGAAACCGTCGACCGAAAGGTAGTCGTACTGGGACTTCTTCGGATCACCGAGGACGAACATCCGCTCGCCGCCGACCTCGGCCGCCTTGAGGAACATCTGATGGGACTCGGTGCCGACCCGGACGCCGGTGCCGGACCGGAGCCACTGCCAGAACGAATCGGGATCGTCGAGCCGCGACGAAAACGACACCTCCGGCTCGTTTCGCAGCTGCCCTTCGTAACGCTCGCGGGGAGCGAGCGCGAGATGCCGGGAGACGGCGGCGCGGAACGGGTTGTCGTCGAGTCCGGTCGCGCGCCGCATCGGCTGGTCCACGGCCAGTGGCAGCAGAAGCGGGGCACTCAGCGCCCAAGCGCCGGGAATGATCTTCTTCGTCAGGATGGGAACCGAAGAACCGTCGCGCCGGTCGAGCCGGACCACTCCGGCGAGCTTCTGGAGGGTCCGGCCCCACTGGGTGGTGAGCCGGGCCCATTCCTTGCGGACGGCGGGATCGGCGGCGTCTTCCGTCGCGAGCCGGAGTGCTCGCCGTTCGAGGGCGTCGAACCGGTTCTCGGCATCGGCGATCCGTTTCGCCGCCAGGTCGCCGATGGTCCGGCCGAACGGCCGGTCCTTCTTCTCCAGTTGATCCTCCCGCACCGTGCGCAGCTGATCCCGGACCGCGTCGGCGACGCCGCGGCCCACCAGGACCAGGCTCGCGATGGTCGGGACCGTGCTCCGGACGTCGGTGTTCGTGGCCGCCGCTTCGCAGGTGTTCATGAAGTGCTGCTCGTCGTGACCGGTGGTGGCGAACAGCGCCTCGGTCATCGCGGCGGGATTGGCCAGCAGTGCCTCGAAGAGCGGGCTGTGCTGCAGCGTGGCCCGTGACTCCGGTGCGACGTTGGTGAGTCCCAGCCGGGCCAGACGGGACGGCAGTTCCTCTTCGGGCCGGTACTCGATCCCCCGCAGCGTCGATCCTTCGACGGTGAACGGGTCGCGGCCTGCCTCCAGGTTCACCGCGAGGTCGCCTAGCACCTGACGCAGCCTGTCGATCGACAACGGCTGCACGACCCGGCGATCGCGCACGGTCCCCAGGCCGAGCCGGGAATTGTCCCGGACGTCCCGCTCCCGCGACGGCATCAGCGACGTCACCAGCACGGCGTCGTTGACCAGTGACCGCATCCGGGCGCGGACGTCCGGATCGGTCAGGGCCGCGTCGATCCGGCCCAGCAGGGCGGAAATCTCGCCCGAGCCGAGGACGGCCTCGATGTGGTTCTCGAACCGTCCGCCTTCGGCGATCCGCGACAGCCCGCCGAGTCCGGTGTCGGCGGTCACCAGGTTCGGCAATCCGGCGAAGACGGCCTCGTAGCGGGCCGCGTACTCGTCCGTGCCGGGCAACGCCGGCTCGGCGTCCTCGTCGCCGAGGTCGGTGGTCTCGGCCTGGCCGCCGCCGTCGGACTCGCCGAACGTGTGGTTCACCGGGGCCTGCCTCGTCGGCGTCCTCGTCTCGGCCTCCCCCGGGATGAGGCGGGTGGCCAGGAAGTCGGCCGAGGACGAAAGGACCACGCGCACCGGCTCGCCGTGGGCGGGGCCGAGGAAGACGGTCGTTCCGCGTTCGGTCAGCAGCCGCAACCGGACGTTGAGGGCCCGCGCGACCTCCTTCGGGGTCGCGTGCCGCAGCGAGGCGCCCAGTTCCCGCAGTTCCGCCTGGCGCGAAGGCGAATCGGGCGCCAGCGTCTTCGCGATCGCCTCGATCAGGTTCGACTGGACCGTGTCGCCGCCGACCGTGAAGACCTCGCGCCGGTCGCGGGTCAGGATCGTCCGCTGGAGGTCGGTGAGCGGGGACCGCGGCACTCCCGGAAGATCGTCCTGGCCGGGGTCGTCGATCCGGCTTTCCACCCCGAGCTGGCTTTCCAGGACGTGCTGGATCTGCCAGGCGTGCCGCGGCAGCAGTTTCGGCGCCTGCCCCGGGTTGACCACATCGGCGCCCATGATGCCGCCGTCGCCGGTGACGACGCCGGACGTGCCGTCGTCCTCCTTGCTCAGGAACACGCGGTCCGGATCGTGTTCCTCGTCGGGCGCGCCGAGGTAGTGGAGCAGTTCGTGGGCCAGTTCTTCCGGCGTGGCGTCCGGCCGCCAGGTGGTCTGGGTGGTGCGCTCGTCGTCGCGGGCGACCACGTCGTACGCGCGGTACCGGGGTTCGCCGTTCGCACTGGGCAGACTGTCGTCGGTGAACTCGACGCGGACGTGCAACTGGTCACCGTTCGGCAGGCCGTGCCGTTTGTTGATCAGGGTTTCGATGCCCGTTCGCGCCCGTTCGCGCAATCGCGTGAGCTGCTCCTCGGTGACGCCGGGGCCGGGCACGAGGTTGATCGGCACGGTGAATTCGGTGACCTGACGGTCGCCGACCTCGAACCTGCTGACGCCGTACCGGATCACGCCGTCGTAGCGCTTGTCCTTCCCGGTGAGCAGCGTGGTGAGCACGTCGGCGGTCTCGGTGGCCACCGCCCGCCTCGGCGTGTTCGCCCGCTGCTGCTCCCACTGCTGGGGGTCGAGCGGATCCGTCACCGTGAACCACGGCGCGTCGGTGGCCCGGCTGTGCCGCCACGCCTCGTCTTCCGGCGATTTCGGCTGCGCCGCCAGCCGGGTGAATTCGTGGTCCAGCGCGTCCTTCGCCAGCCACCAAGCGTCCTGTTTGGACTCGGTGAGGTCCAGCCACGCGGCCTGCAGCACTGCTTGGGTCCTGGCCACCTCTTCGGCGGCGGTGTCGCGCTGGACCCGGGCCTCCACCACGGTTTCCCACGCTTCGACCACCGCCGTCTGCTGCTCGGGGTCGTCGTCCCCGGCCGCCATGGCCTCCAGTTCGGCTTCCAGCGTGTCGGTGGCGGTTGTCAGCTGGTCGAGCCGGGTTCGCGCGGCCTCGGCGACGTTTTCGGCGTCCCGCAAAGCTTGTTCGGTCGAGCGCGCGTACCTGTGGTGCCGTTCCGCGAGGGTGCCGGGACGCTCCGCCCGTGCCGCGGCGACCGTGGCCCGCCAGTCGATGCCGACACCCAGTTCCCGCACCAGGGCTTGAGCCTGGAGACGGTGACGCTCCGCTCCGGTCTCGGCCTCCCGCCACGACTTCGCCGTCCTGGCGACCCTTCCCTGCCGTGCTTTCAGCGTGCGGGAAAGCTTCTGGCCGGTGAACTCCGTCAGGTCGCCGACCGGCATCCGCACGTCCGCCGAGGCGGGCAGCGCGAGGTCGACGACCTCGGTACGGCCGCCGACCTTGACCACGATCCGGTAGTCCACGTCGAACCGCACCAGCGCGGTCCGCCCGGCCGGTTTGAGGTTCGCGGCGGCGGACACGGCCGTCCCGTCGGTCGTGGCGGCGGCGGGCTCGTCGGCCCAGCGCCCCTCGACGCCGGTGACCAGGCCCCCGATGTTGGCCGAGTCTTTGGCCGGCGCGACCGAAGGCCCGCCAATGGTCATCTCGCTGACCTCGGCCGTCTTGCGTTCCGCGGACCTGGTCACCGTCGCGTTCTTCGGGTTCTCCAGGTTGACGCCGTCGCTCAGCGCGACCAGACGGGGCGTGGTGAGGCGCGCGTGCACCTCGACGTCCGCGCGTTTGCCCCGCAGCACGGCCGCTTCACGGAGGGCGGGCACGGGAAGGCTTTCCTTCGTCATCGAAGGCAGGAACGCTTGCAGCACTTGAGGACTCAGCGTGGACCACAGCGCGTTGACGGTGCCGGTGCCGTAACCGGTGATGCCGCTGTCCGCCCCGGCGAGGGTGAGCGTGTCCCGCACGACCTCGCGCAGCCGGGCGGCGGCGCGCACGGATTCCACCGACGCCGCTTCCGGCAGTTTCGCCACCCCGCCCTGGCGCCAGGCCTTCAGCTCGCCGGGGAGCGCGTCCCGTCGCGACAGCCTGGCGGGGCCTGAGTTCTCGACGGTGTTCGCGCCCGGCGTCAGGTTGTCGGCCAGCAGCCGGATGCCGAGGTTCCGTTCCCCGGTGCTCACGAAGGCGACGGACCGGCCGTCGTGCCGGACTTCGAGGGTGAACTCGATCGGGACGTCGAACCGCGCGGCGGGCCCGGTTCCCGTCCGCAAGTGGGTTTCCTGCTTGCCGGTGACCTCGTTCGTGCTGGTCGTCTTGGTGACGCCGACGCCCGCGGTGACGGCACCGCCGACCGACGTCACCGTCGCGCCGCCGGAGAACTTCTCCTGCCCGCCCAGCCGCAACGCGGCCGCCCACGAGGTGGCCTTGCCGTCCGTGCGGGTTTCCTTGATCGCGCGCGCGGTGCTGTGCTCGATGGTCCGGCCGTCGTTGACGACCTCGCGGAACTTCGGTTCGCCCACGACGTTCGCGGTCAGCAGGACCTGGTAACCGCGGTCGGTGAACAGTTTCGGCAGATGCGCCTGGAGGGGGACGCCGCCGTCGAGGGCGCTGTCCACCAGTGCTTGCACGCCGTCCGGGGAGAGGAGGTCGGTCAGCCGCGACCAGTTGTTCATCGCGTCGTCCAGGAACGAGCCGGGCAGCAACGGCACGCCGAGCCGGGAAAGCCGCTTGGTCAGCGCCGGGGCCAGGTCGGACAGATCGGGCAACCGCTCGATCGCGCCCAGCCCCAGCGCGGCAGGCCGCCGCAGCGGCAGCGTCGTGGGCCGGGGGACCCGCTCTTTCCGCTGCCGTGCCGCCGGCGCCTCGGGCAGGAGACGGTATTCGCGGGCCTGCTCCTCGGTGAGCCAGACGTAGGCGGCGCCGGGAAGGTCGACGAAACGGGCGGCACCGCGGGCGTCGGGACGCACCACGGTGGTCTGTTGCCGCGCCTCGGCGAGCACCGTGAAGGCGATGTCGAACCGTGCCAGCACCCTCGGCGTCCCGGCCGCCGTGGTGACGTTGCGGTCCACGCTCGCGGAAATGTCGAGACCGTCGGCCTTGGTGGTCGTCTTCGCCCACGGCTTCCCGGACACCCCACCGGTACCGGAACTCGCGGGATCGTCGTTCGCCGCGCCGGTCACCACGGCCCCGGCGGTGACCGTCCACCCGCTGCTCTTGCTCTTGCCGCTCTCGAACCGGAATCCGCCCGCGGTGGAGCGTTCCGCGCCCGCGTCGTCGGCCACCCGGACGAAAACGGGGTTGCTCAACCGGGCGACGACACCCAGCCTGCCCACCCTGTCGGCCACGCGCCGGGGATAGACGAGTTCGGTGCTCAACACCCCGCGGGTGAACGAACGCAGGGCCGCCTTGATGTTCTCGGCGCTCAGCATCGCCTGGACACCGGCCCAGGCGTCGCTGCCGGGAAGGGTGAGCGCGCGGTCGCCGTCCGAAGCCTCCACCGAGGCCGCCATGGCCGCTTCGCTGACACGGCCGGTGTGCGCGATGGCTTCGACGCCGACCCACTCGCCGACGTCCGGCGGCGCGAGGGCCTGGAGGTGCCCGATGATCGACTTCGGCGGGTCGAACGCGCGCACCCGCGGCGCGCCGGGGGCGAACCGCGCGGGATCGGCCGTCAGCGTGGCACTGTCCGCCGTCAGCAGCGTGTACGCCGCCGGAAGCCGGTACGGGCCTTCGTCGGACTCGTCGGGGGTCGTGTAGATCGGCCGGACCTCCGGCACCTGCGTCCCCGGCAGCCCGGGGAGCGTCTGCCGGACCACCGCGCGGGAACGGGAATACCCGGTGATGGTCACGACGAACCGGCCCGTGTGCTCGAAGACCTGCGAGTCGGGGCTGCCGATGTTCAGGGAGGTCGCGTCGGCCGTCGGTCCGCCGCCGGTCTTGGTGGTGGTGGAGCGGCCGTACTTCGCCGACGCCGTCGGCACGATGCCCAGCGTGGCCGCGCCTGCCCCGGCGCCGACGGTCACCTTGGCCTCGGGGCCGACCGACCAGCCCTTGGTGGACGAGGACGACGCGCCGAGCGCCGGGCTGGTCGTCGTGGCGTTGCGGACCACGCGTTCCGTGACCTGCCCGCGGTGCTCGGCCGACTTCTGTTCCAGCCGGACGGTGACCGTGACGTGGTCCTGCCGGAAATTGCCCTGCCGCTTGAGGGTCACCGAGACACCGGCTCCCAGCAGCGCGTCCATCCGGTTGCGCAACGCCAACGGCGACAGCGCGGCCTGCAGCCGATGTTCGTTGGCGAGCATCTCCAGCGTCCGCGCCGCGTTCGCCTTGTGCCCGGCCCAGCCCGGCAGGAGATCCGCGTACCGGGAGACTTCCCCGAGCCTGGCGCGAACCTCGTCGAGCACGCCGTCGGCGCCCTCGAACCGGCCTACTCGCACGTTGCCCGCCGCGAGCCCCGCGGCGAGGTGCGCGGGCTGGAACTTCTTCTTGCCCGGTGGGGTGATCCCGGTTCCGGTGCCCGGCGGCACCGGGAGTCCCCGCGCGGCCGCCTCCGCCATCCCGACCCTGGCGTAGACCGTCGCCGTGATGGGCGGCGCTTCCCGGCCGTCCAGGGTCTGCACCACGATTTCGGCCTGGAACCGGTAAAGCCCGATGTCACCCTTGAGCTGGACACCCGACTTCGCCGTCGACGACCGGCCGGACGCGGTGGTGTCCCCCGCTCGCGAGGTGAATCCGCCGCCGATCCCGGCCGCGACGCGCACTCCGCCGACGCCGCCCCCGCCGCCGGCCGCACCCGAGACGTCGAAACCGCGTTTGGTGGCGGCCGAAACGGCCGAGCCGGTGGTCACCGACTCGTGCAACCGCAACTGGGTGCCGGTCGTCGGGCCGACGAGCTCGGCGCTGGTCAGCACGGCCTTCATCCGCACCGCGCCGACCTTGCCGCCGTCGGCGCTGAGGAGGGCGGGTGAGTTCACCCAGCCTTCCAGCATCGCGCCGAAGTTCTCCCTGACGCTCGCGGTGCCGAGGAACGCGCGCACCGTGTCCCGCCCGGAAGCACCCAGCGCGGTCACGGAACCGTGCAGCAGACCGGTGGCGCCGGTGAACAGGCCGTCGAGCCCGGTGACGGCCTCGGGCACCGGGTTCTGCAGCCCGCGCCCGACAGCGGGCTCCAGGTTCGCCGCGGTCTGCCCGGACGGCGCGGTGATCCGCGTCAGGTCGTCCGGCACGCGCAGCGTGACATTGCCCGGGACCGGCGCGGGACGGGTGCCGACCTCGGCACCGGCCTGGTCGTGGACGCTGATCGTGAACTCCACGCCCCTGACCACGCGACGGGAACCTTCGCCGGAACGGATCGCGCGCTGGTCCGCGGTGGACACGGTGACGGTCTGCGCCAAGGCGGGCGCCGCCAGCGCCGCCTTGCCGCCCACCGTGGCGTACGGACCGGCCTGCGCCTGCACCGTGGCGGCCGTCCCGACGTCACCGGCATGCGAGACGGTCGAGTTCTCCGAGTTCGTGACACCGGCCTGGACGGTGAGATCCGCCTTGGTCTTCTCTCGCGGCTCGCTCACCACGTCGCCGCGGAAGGCGGCCTGGATCCGGACCTCGCGCCAGCCTTCCGCCGTGCGAAGCGGGAAATGCAGGCCGCTCAAGGCGGACTCGAAGTCGTCGCGAACAGCGTTGCCGATCGCGTCGAGTCGCGCCGGAGTGACTCCGGGGAGGAGACTGCCGAGTTCGTCTCGCAGGTCCTCGACGCCTTCGACGGCGAGCACCGGGGCGGAACCGAGTGCCTGGCCGTCGGCGAGGAACGGCGGCAGGTCGGCGAGCGCGAGGGCTTGTTCGCCCTGCGGGGCTTCGGTGACCACGGGCTCGGGTTCCGGCTCGGGCTCGATTTCGGTCTGGGTCTCGGTCGTCTCGGTCGTCTGGGTCTCGGTCGTCTCGGTCGTCTGGGTCTCGACGGTCTGGGTCGTCTGGGTCTCGACGGTTTGGGGCTCGGTCGTCGCGGGTTCGGTGGTGGTCGTCGTGGTGGCTTCGGTCTGAACGGGTGCGGCGGCGGTTTCGGCGGAAGCGGTGCGCAAGGGGGCGGGGCGGGTGCGCGGACGCTCTTCGTCCGCCGGTGCCGCGGCTTCGGAGGAGGTCCGGACGGCCTTCGGCTCCGGCTGCTTGACGTCGGGCGTCGTCTTGCCGGGCGAACTCGTCTTGACCTCCGGCGCCGGTTTGGCGGTCTTGGTGTCCGAAGTGGACTTCGCCTCCGGCGCCGCTTTGGTGTCGCTCGCGGTCCGCGTGTCCGAAGTGGACGGTGTGGTCGTCGTGTTCGCGGTGTTCGCGGTGGTCGCACTCGGAGCGGTCGTGGTGGGCGCGGTCACCGTCACCGGGTCCGTCCCGGCCTTGGTGTCGAGCGTGGTGTTCGCCGAAAGGTCTCCGAGCGAACCGAACTTCTCCTTCATCGAGGTGATCGCCGCGTCGAGCCCCCGTTCGCCGATCCCTTCGAGCTTGTGGCTCACGGCGCCGCCGACCACACCGCCCGCGAAGCCCATCCCGTATTCCGCCGCCGACACGGACTCACCGTTGAGGGCGGCCATCGTCGCCTGGCTCATCACACCGGAGACGCCTTCGAACAGGAAAACGGTGCTGAATTCGGCGGCCCTGGCCGCGAGGTTGCCGCCGAGACGGTCACTCACGTTGCGGGACAGCACATCCGGCACGTGGTCGGTGAGCAGGCCGACGGCGTCCTTGCCGAGCTTGTCGCCGTGCGGGTCGAGCACCCGGCGCAAACTGTCGTTGAATGCACCGGTGCCGTCCAGACCGTGTTTGCTCCAGTTGTCCACGAACGTGCGCGCGTAGTCCCGGCCGAGCTGCCGGGCCGCGTCGTCGCCGAGGGTCTTGCCGAACGCGGTGCCGAACCTGTCGGCCACCTCGTCGCTGAAGCCCTCGATCGCCCGTTTCGTGAACGCGCTCGCCGGGTCGCTGAGCTGTTTACCGGCCCGATCGGTCAGGGTGCGGCCGATGTCACGCAGCCAGTTGTCGGCGAGCTCGTCGCCGCCCGGCAGCTTGATGTCCTTGACCAGCTTCAGGAGATCGTCGGTGGCGATCTTGCCGAAGTCCTTGCCGAGCAGGCTGCCGATCTTGCGGCCCAGCTTCTCCCCGAGCTCACCGACGGCGCCGCCGAGCAACCCGCCGATCGCGCCCGAGATCGCCGTCTGCTTGGTGGTTTCGTGGTCCCATTCGGTGCGCTCACGCTGGAGGCGCTGGACGGCGGCGTCGATGATCAGCCCGCCCGTGATCCCGATGAACATCTCGAACACGATCGCCCGCACGAGCATCTTGAACAACACGAGCAGATACCCGCGGGTGAGGGCGTAATGCCAGGTGAGGTTCGCGAGCGACGCGCCGGCGGTGACGGAGGCGAGGGCGTACTCCATCGCGATCTCGTAGGCGAGCAGGAAAAGCTGGCCGATCGCGGAGAACTTCGTGTACTCGACGTCCAGCGCGACCTTGCGGCAGCCGTCGGCGATCCCCTTCGTGCCCTCGGCCAGCTCGCCCAGCAGGTTCGGCGTCCCGCCGGTGAGCGGCTTCATGCTCTTGTCGAACGACTCGCCCGCTTGGGGCATCGACAGTTTCTGGTCGATGCCGCGTTTGACCTTGGCGATGTCGTCCGGCAGCTTGGAAAGCTGCTCGGTCACCAGGTCGTACTCCTGGGCCACCCGCCGGAACTTGTGCTGGTTGGCGGCGGGCCACGAGACGCCGAGTACCTCGAGGAGGGTGCGCGCCCACTCCGGCACATCGCCGAAGTCGCTGCGGTCGACCTTGATGGGCACGCTTACCTCCGAACGGTTTCACCGGAGACAACGCACGCCGCCGGCCGGACGGTTCACTCCCGCGTCGGCGCGCGGGGGTCGTGAGTGGCGATTCGGGTTATCGAGGGGGCGGACGCCAGTCGTTCCCCGAGTGTCCACAAGGGAAACTCTCTGGCGGCTGCATGTCCGGTTGATAGCTGGATGTGCGGTTTGCCAGGGGGGGTCGTGAGTGATAAAGAGGGTTAGAACGCGCTTACCACTCACGACCCCTGTTGCAAAGCGTGCAGATGGGCATCAATCGGACACCTTCCCGCCTGAAGGTGTCCACTGTGTACAGTCGGGACGCGGCAGGCAACCCGACCCACCACCTGCCGCACGCCTACCCGGGTCTGATCACGCGAGTGACGTCAAGCCTGGCACTTGGCCTTCACCGTCGCCGCCGCGTGGTGCGCGTAGGTCTTGTTCGAGCCCGACCAGTCCCGCCCCCGGTTCAGCAGCTGGACGGCCAGCTTCGCGCCGTTGATCCGGAAAGTGCCGACGCTCACCCACCGGCCGCGGTTCGCGACCTGGTCGACCTGGAACGTCCCGACCGGGGTGCCCTTCTCCACCGCGAACCGGTCGTAGACGCGGTAAACCGACGGGCTGCCCCCGACGGCGGCGAGGTCGCCGTTCGGGATGAACACCGAGACCGTGCAGGTTCCGGTGGTCACGGGGCCGGTGTTGAACGTCCACAGTCCGTACGCGCTGGGGTCGTCCTTGTTCGCGTCGCCGGACATCGGGATGGACGCGAACGACGTGCCGCAGCCGCCGTTCCCGTGGTTCACCCAGCCCGCCTTGCCGTCGCTGTACGCCCCGACGCCGGTGAAGCCGGTGCCCCCACCGCATCCCTTGCCCGCCGTGCCCTCGTAGGACACCGTCTTGGCGGCCGCGGGCGGAGCAGGCGGACCTTGGCGCTGGGGCTGCTGCTGCGCCGGTCCCGGACCGCCACCCGCGGCCGGGGCGCCGGGAGCGGCCGGGCCGCCCGGGGTTCCCGCTTGGGCGGGCGCGCCCGCTTGGCCGACGGGGGCGCCGTCGGCCGTCTGACCGGGGAGCGCTTGACCGGGCTGGGCACCCGGCTGGATCCCGGGCAGGCCACCGGAATTGTCCGTGGGCGGGGCCGCGACGCCCGGCACGAATCCGCCGCCCGGCGGGAGATCCTGCGCGTATCCGGCGTCTTTCGTTCCGTCACCGGGGTTGTCGTCGCCAAGGAGCCCGCCGAAGGCCATCGGCAGGGCGACCAGCACGACACCGGCGACAGCCGCCGCGACGATCACCGGTTTGGGCATCCGGCCCGGCGCCGACCCTTCGGTCGCGGTGCTCGCGTCGACGACCGGGGGGACCGCGCCCGCGGCGACGGTCTCGGTGGCGGACGACGTCGATTCGTTGTCTGCCTTCGCTTCCGTGACGGCGGGTGCCGGTTCCGCCGCGGCGACCGCGACACCCGTGGACTGCTCTGCCTCCGTGGGCATGGTGTTCCCGCTTCCTTGATCTGTCACTAACGCTTGAGACCTTTGTGGACGTTCACGACGTTCGCGCTCTCGGCCGCGGCGAGCTGGGCGGCCATGCCCTTGGTCACGTTGGTCTGGTTCTCCACCACCGTGCTGATCGAGGTGAAGGCGCCCTCGATCTTCGCCGCCGGGGCGTGGAGATTGCCTTTGATCTCCTCACCCATCTCGTCGTCGCCGCAGGCTTCGAGCAGCAGATCGACGCGGTCCTGGCCGAGTTCGCAGATCTGGTACATCTTGGCCGCGATCGAGCTGTATCCCTCGGCGATGACCTCCATGGCCCTCGGGTCCGCGCTGAAGTTCGCCATGGTCTCCCGTCCTCATCCGGTGGTGGTGCCCGTGCCGTGCCCGGCAGCGGGTTTCTGGCCGAGCCCGAACGTGTAGTCGCGTTCCGGGTTCGTGCTCTGCTGGACGCCCGCCCGCGACCGGCGTCGGCGTCTGCCCAAGACGCCGGGTGCGACTGTCGGATCGGTGCCCCAGGTCTCCTCGTCCTCGGCGAGCCAGGTCGTCCGGTCGCGTTCGCCCTTCCCTTGACCCGCACCGCCGGGACCACCGGCCGTCGGCGGGTAGAACGGCACGCCGTTGCCCGAGGTGCCCTTGGGACCGCCGAGCGGCCCCTGCCCCGCGGCGGGCGGAGCCACCGTTTTCCCGCCTGGCGACGGCACTTCCGGCGAAACACCGATCCGGCCACCGCCGAGCGACCCGGGTCCACTGTGGAAGTTCGACTGCGGGTCGTACCTCGACATCGTGATCGGCAGGGAGTCCGGCACGCGCAGCGGCGGCAACTGCGGAGGAGGCGTGCGCCGCAGCGACTTGAGATGCCGTTCCAGCGCCGACTCGCCGTTGTAGGTCTTCCGGACGCCCTCCGGCGGCGGATAAGGCTTGCGCAGCCGGTCTTTCTGCTCGAGATTCCCGGATCCCCTCGGACCGATGATCTCGCCGTTGCCGCTCACCCGCGAACCCGGCGGGACGATGATCGGCCTGCCGTCGGGGCCCAGCACGGGTTTGCCGTCGGGGCCGATGACGACGCCGTCCGGACCGACGTACGAACCGGTCGGCACCTTCAGGAACGGGTTCGGCCCGCCGGGAACGGGAGGCGGCGGAGGAGGACCGGTCTTGATGAACGGCGGAGGAGGCGGCGGCGGTGCCGTGGACTTCTCGGTGACGACCGGCCCTTCGTCCTTGGCCGGGCCGTCTCCCCCGCCGGGGCCGGGCCCGCTGTCACCCGGGCCACCGTCGCCGGTGCCACCGTCACCACCGGACCCGCCGGAAAGGTTCAGGTAGACCGGTGTCCGGATCTCCGGCAGGTATTGCCTGGCCGTCCAGTAGGCCGCCTCCAGCAGGCCGACCGCGCTGGCACCCCAGCTGTCCACCAAGACGAGATGCTCGCCCCAGACCCTCTTCGCCGCCAGTTCCAGCTTCTCCCGCGGTCCGGTCTCGCTGAACTTGCCACCGAGGATCTTGCTCGCCGGGGTGTTGTCCCCCACCGCGTCCGCGTAGTAGCTGTACGCCTCGTGGCTGTTGATGTCCTTGACCAGCGCGGGTGCCTGCCAGATCGCGCGGATCACCCCGACGGGGGTGGACAGGTCCCGTCCGGTCGCCGTGACCGGGAAACCCAGACCGGTGTCGTAGGTGAAGGAGTTGTCCCCCTCCCACATTTCGCGCCCGTCGTTGAGGTATCCGGCGAAGTGTTCCATCAGTTGCTTCGCGTCCCGCAGCGCGACCCAGGACGCGCGTTCCCTGCTCAGTTGCTCGATCAGGTTGACGCAGCGGTGGGTGAGTTTGTCCAGCACCGTCCAGAACGCTTCGGCCCCGGTGCCCTGGAAGTCGTCACCGCGGTGCCCGGTCTTGTCCCGCCAGGTCTGCAACGGATACAGCTGCTCGAACAGCAGATTCGCCGCCCCGCCCAGCGTGGCCGCCGCCCGTTCGAAAGTGGCCCTCTTGCCGATGTCGTTCGAATCGTCGCGCAAGGAGTTCACGATCTTGTCGATGTTCGCCGAATACGTCGCCGCCAGCTCGGTCATTTCCGGGGTCGCGTCGGCGGTGGCGTAGTACGACGTGTACGCCGTCATGATCTCGGCGTGGAGCAGGTTCGTCGGCACCTTGTTGCTCGGGCCGCGGATATGCGTGTGGGTGCCCCAGGACAGCCAGGTCTTCTTGATGATGTCCTCACGCGAGGGCACGACGGGAAAGTTGGGTTCCGAGGAGAAGATGTTGAGCGCCTGCTCCCACACCCACGTCCGCGAGTCCGGACCGCCCAGGATCACGGGATCAGTCCCTTCGCCTGCCGAAGACGTCCGACGGCGCCTCGTTCCAGAGCCCCGCGAACGCCTTGTCGACCTTGGTGTTGCCCGTCATCGCCGCACGGAGGTCGTCACGCTGGTCCATGAGCGGGCCGAAGACCTCCACCACCGTGTCCGCCATCTCCCGCCGGGCGCGGCCGAGGACGTCGACCAGGGTCCTGGCCAGTTGCTCGGGCGCCATGGAGCGGTACCTGGTGGTGTGGAACTTCATGCCCACCACGGTGTTCTGCGCGTCCACGGTCACGGTGACCAGGTGATCCGCGGAGGTCGCGGAAGTCGTCCGCGACGCGAGTTCGGCCTTCGCCGACTCGATCCGGTCACGCTGATCCTTCAGCGTGGCCATAGCCTGGTGAAGTTGATCCTCCAGCCAGTCGGCCATCGTTTCCTCCCTGTCCGTAGTTGGTCGGGCCGCCGGTCCCGCGTCCCGCGAGCCGCCTGCCGCGTCTGCGGGCACCGAGCACCGACGGCGGGAGCTTCGGGTCGGTGCCCCAGGTCTCCTCGTCCTCGGCGAGCCACGTCGTCCGGTCGCGTTCGCCCTTGTTCTGGTCCGCGCCCGCACCGGCGCCGCCCCCGCCGGCGGTGGGCGGGTAGAACGGCACGCCGCCCATCCCGGTCTGTGGCGCGCCGGTGCCTTGCTGGTTCTTGATCAGCGACGGACCGCCCTCGGTCGTCACCGGTTTCCCGGGCGGCGACACGGTGGGCGCGGACTTGCCGTCGCCGTTCGAGCCGATCGACCCCACGTGCGGCGCCGAGCCCGATGATCCACTGTGGACACCCAGCGGACCGCCGGACGACATCGAGACCGACGAAGGCGCCCCGGACAGCAACGTCGGCATCGACGGGGCATTGCTGCCGCGTAACGACTTCAAGTACTGGTCGAGCTCGTTCTGGGCGGGGCCGTCCTTCTTGACCGGCTCCGGCCTCGCCAGCCGGTCCTTCTCGGTGAGCTTGTCGCCCTTCGGGCCCAGGATGTCGCCGTTCGGGCCGATCCGGGAACCCGGCGGCACGACGATCTGCCGTCCGAACGGATCGAGCAGCGGCTTCTTGTCCGGGCCGAGGACGACACCGTCCGGCCCGATCGTCGAGCCCGTCGGCGCTTTCAGGTTGTCGTCCGGTTTCGGGCCGACGGGTGGCGGCTTGTTCGGATTGTTCGGGAACGGCGGGTTGTTCTTGTCGGTCGGTGGCGGCGGGGCCGGCGCCTTGGGTCCCTTGGTGTCCTTGTTCCCCTTGTCGTCCTTGGTGGGATCCGGCACCTTCGGCGGCCCGTCCTTGGACCCGGGCGGCGGCTTCGGCGGCCCGTCCTTCGAACCGGGCGGCGGCGGGGGCGGAGTCTGCGATCCCGGCGGAGGCGGTGGGGCGGTCGGCGGCGGCTTGTGGAGGTTGAGCCGCCTCGGTTCCCTGATCTGGGGCAGGAGAAGCGCCAGTTCGCTGTAGTTCGGGGGAAGGTCCTTCAGCACCGCCTGGGCGGCGACGTCCAGCGTCGTCGTCATGTGGTCGGTCCACAGCGCCTTCGCCGCATCGATGAGCGCGTTCCAGAATTCGGGGCTCCTGGCGTCCGCGCCGATGATGTCGCTCTTCGGGTAGCGGTCTTCGAAACCCCAATAGCTGTCGGTGGTCCTGTTCCGCTTCAGATCGGCGGTGAAGGCGTCACAGTTCCAGATCGCCGTCAGGCAGCCACCCGGCCATGCCAGCTGGCTGCCCTTCACGTCGAACGTCCCGAACTTGGCGGTAGTGCAGGAAACCGGAGCGTCCGACATCCACTTGGCATAGCCCTCGTGGAGCTTGTCGAAAGCCCATCGAAGGCCGGCGGAGGCTTCGTTCGCGCCCGTGGTCTCGGGGTTGTCCTCCGGGCTTTTCGTCTTCAGCTGGTCAGGACGCGTTCCCAGCTGGCTCACCAGGTTGTCGCACCGGAAGATCACGCCGTCCAGGACCTCACGGAACGCTCCGGCGCCGGTGCCCTGGAAGTCGTCGCCCTTCTTCCCGACCTTGTCCCGCCAGCCGCCCAGACCGGTGGACATCCCGCTGAGCAAGGTCTTCGTGCCGTTCAAGGCGTTGAACGCCTTGGTGAACGTCGACGGCTGCGCCACCGGATTGGTGTTGTAGTAGCCGTTCATGGAGTCGAGGATGTCGTTCATACCGCCGTAGTAGGCGGTCATCACCGGCCCGAACGCCTCGTAGTTCGCGCTGGCCACCGCCCAGAACTCTCTCGTGCTCGAGTAACTGTTGACGGTGTAGTCCCAGCCGCTCGGGCGGTAACCGTGGTAGTGCCGGGTGGACGACCAGACATCCCACTTGAGCCACTGCACGTCCATGACGGTCTCGCGAAGGGGCATCTTCTTGAGCTCACCCGACGGGCTGGTGCCGGTGAAGTTGTTGAGGACGTCCTCCCACGGCGTCTTCGTTCCTCCTGGAAGTCCGGAAGTCATCGCGGCTCAGCTCCCCGCGGGCGGCGGGGCGGGAGTGGTCGTGAAGATCTCGCCGAGCTGGCTCATGTTCAGCTCGGTGGACAGTTTGAGGTTCTCGTCCTCGCCCTTCTCCGCGATGTCCACCACGTACGAGATGTTCTCGTTCAACGTGATCAGCTGCTTCCGGATCGCCTCGACCTGGTTGTACAACGACGGCGCCGTCCCGGCGGGGGAAGCCTCGTACTTCTCGATCAGCAACCTGGCGGGCTCCCACGCCTCGGAACCCGCCAGCAGCCGCCGTTTCCCGGCGGCGCTGGTCAAGGTCTGGGCCAGCTCCGCGACGTTCGGATCCTTCACCAGATCGTCGACCATCTTCTGCAGGACCTTGTCCTGGAAGTCCTTCAGAAAACCGGGGGTGATCTTGATGTCGCCGCTGTCCGGCTTGTCCGCCACGCCCTACTCCTTTCCCCGCGACCGGCCGGGACCTAGATTCCCTGGAACTTCGCCCCGATGTTCTGGTCCGTGCGCGTGTAGTTCTCGAAGGACATCGCCAGCGTCTGGTGGCCCTTCTTGAAACGGTTTTCCATGGCGCTGGTCGTGGCGTGCCACTTGCGCTGCAGGTCCGTGTAGGACGTCGCGCCCTGACCGAGCCAGGTGTCGGTCATCGGCTTGATGGACTTCTCCAGCTCGACCAGCGCGTTGTCGATCGCCTTGCTCAGCCCGACCATCCGCTCGGCAAGGTGCGGAAGGTTGCCGCTGACCGCGAAACCGTCGTAAGGGGTGGTCATGATCGTTTCCTCTCGGTACGGGGGATTACGCCGGTCAGGACAGTTCTTTGAGGACGCGGTCGCTTTCGCCGCCGAACGACGACAACGCGTACAGGTTGATCTCGTCCTCGGCGGTGTTCATCTGCTGGTCGCTCGCGCCGACCATTTCCTTGATCTCCGTGAGCAGCGCGAGAACCTGGACGTAATCGGTCTCCCACGCCTCGAGCTGGTTGAGGAAGGTCTGGGACGCCGCGCCCTGCCAGTCGTTCTTCAAGTCGGCCCGGACCGACGTCACGCCCCCGTGGATCCTCTTGCACTCGCTTTCGCAGTTCTCGATGGCCGAGAGGCCACCCTTCATGCCCGAGTCGGTCTTTTGGAAATGCGGCATGCTCATCGGTTGTCGTCCTTCCCGTGGTGTCGCTGACGCTCCAGGGCAAGCTCACCAACACCGGGCGCGGGAGACCATGCGGAACCACCGGCAGAAGTCGGGTCGCGGGTTCCTCCGGTCAAGAACCGCAGGCGGTGGCCGCGGGCAGGACCGCACCCCCGTCACGCAGCACGGACGGGTCCAGCGCGGCCCCGGTCGGCAGCAGGTTCAGCAGGGTCGTCGGCAAGCCCTTGGCACCGGAAGGTTCGAGGGCTAGCGCCTTGGCTCCTTCGGGAGGAACGGGATACTTCACGCCGGTGTCGGTCACGAGGAACAGCGCGTCGCCGGGCCTCCCCGACGCGGCCGTCGCCTTGACGAGGGCTCCGGAGCCCGGCCGCACGGCGATCCGGTCGACCCGCACACAAGGCGCGGCGACACCCGGCTGGCTGAACGGCGGCTGCCCGGCACCGGAAAGCCGGTCGGCGACCGCGACCTGCGTGCGTGGCGAGTCGCCGTCCGGGGTGACGAGCGCGCACAGAGCTTGTCCACTGTGGAGGGTGGTCGCCTTCGGCGGTTTCAGCGGTGGCGGCGGTTCGGACGGGGACAGATGCTCGCTGACCACCCGGCCGGGCAGCGACGCCACCGCGACCTCCCCGCCGCCGTAGGCGAGACGGCGGACCTCCGGGTCGACGGTCAGCAGCCGCGCGTCGAGCTCCGAGATCGGCCGGAGCCCAGACCGTGTGAGCACGTAGGGCTGAGCCGGCTCGCCCGCCACCGTGTACAGCCTGCCGACCGCGCCGAGGCCGGGCACCTCGGCGCCGAGGCCGTCGATCGCGGGCGGCCCGAAGTCCGGCCCGGCGGGCAGAGCGTCGAGCAGCGCCGATGACGCCTTCACCGGCTGCAGGACCCCGTCCAGCGCGTCGAGCGCTCCCCGCGCTGTCGTCACGCGATGACGTTTGCCCCGCCACAACAGGAAGTTCGCCCCGTCTTCGGTGACGACCACGACCGCGGCGTCGTCGCCGAGGGGGTTCGCGGTGACCCCGCCCACCCGCAAGGTGGCAGGCCCGGACTGGTCGCGGCCCGCCGCGGCGCACACCTCCCACGGGTCGGCCGCGAGTGACGGCAGCGAGTCGGGCGCGCCGATGATGCCCAGCGGATCACCGCGGGGCACGTCCTTCAGCGACGCTTCGGCGACGTGCTTCACGACGAGCTGCTTGCCCGCGACCAGTTTGGCCGAGGCGTAGTTGAGGACCGGCAGCAGTTTGCCGCCCGCGTACAGGAAGCGCGCCCCGGACGAGTCCGCGACGACCAGTGCGCCTTCCACCCGCCACGACTTGTTCCCGCCCGGTGAGACGAGGCCGAACACCAGCATGCCGAGGCAGGCGAGGACGGCGATCAGCACGCCGATGACACTGCCCCGGTACGTCCGCTGGAGCGGGCTCTCCGGCGCGTCCGGGTCGACCCGCAGCAGCGCCGACGAGAGCCTGCCCTGCATGAACTTGTGCGCCTGGACCTGATCGGTCTTCGAGTTCACGATCAGCCCCCGAGACCGCGCATGAAGGCGAAGACGCCGAGCAGCCACAAGGCCAGCGGCAGCAACGAGACCGCCGCGAGGGTTTCCGCGAGGTCCGCGAGCCTGCCCCACTGCGGCAGCAGCCTCCGGCCGGGAAGCGTCCACCTGGCCACGATCAGCACGGCCGCAAGCAGGAACGCCCCCGCCACCATCGGCAGCGGGGTCGCCGCGTCCAGCTGCGAGGCGAGCAGCAGCCGCAGCACGCCGTAGACCCCGGGCACGATCACCGAGAGACGCTGCCACACGCTGCCCAGCGCACGGCCGTGCACCAGCAGCAGGGTGCCGAGCACGGCGGTGAACGTGGTGGCCTGCCACGAGCCGTCCCGCACCACGAATTCGATCGCGACGACGCAGGAGACACCGATCGCGGTGAACAGGGCGGTCACGAAGGAGTCCGCGATCCGGCCCTTGCCGACGACCTCGTCACCGGCGTGCGGTTCGAGTTCCTCCTGCAGTTCGCGGGCGCTGGTGGGCAGTCCCGGCAGCCGCAGCCCGGCCAGCCGGAAGGCGATCCGCGGCACGAACGCGCCAAGGAGCACGGCGACCACCGCGATGATCGTCGCCGACGCGGCGGCACTCGCGCCGCCGAGCATCAGCACCAGGCCACCGGAGGCGCACAGCAACCCGAGTGTGGCGACGGAGATGAACACCGGTGCGGCGCCCGCCACCGCGGCGAGCCCGAGCGCGGCCGCTCCCGCTCCCGCCACGCAGGCCGCGAGCAGCCGCGCGCCGGTGAGCACCGTGCCCTCCGGTCCACTGGGGACGATCGAGCCCGCGAGCCCGACGAACGGGACCGCGGCCAGTGCCAGCGCGAGCGCCGCCGTCGAGTCGCCTAGCGCACGGGCCGCGGTGGCCGAGCAGACCAGCAGGAAGACCGCCGCGGCACCGGCCGCCACCAGCGTCGGCCACGACGTCGGGGCCGACACCAGCAGTCCGAACGCGAACGCGACGAACGCCAGGACGCAGCCGAGCATCGTCCAGCGCGTCGCCTGCGGGCTCCACGAATCGGCACGGCCGCGGGCCTCGGTGGACAGTCCGTCGATGATGTCGTCGAAGTGGACGGTCGGGAGCTGCTCGCGGCGGGGCCGCAGATGCACGGTCTCGCCGTCGCGCAGGTTGAGCGAGTCGACGGTGGATTCCTGGTCCAGCGGTGGATCCCCGAGCCGCTGCAGCGTCCAGCCGTCGTGGTCCACCCCCTCCTCCGCCAGCTCGCTGCCCGCGTGGCCGAGGATCGTCGGCATCAGGTCGATCAGGGGGATGTCCACCGGAACCGCCAGCTCGAAGCAGGCGGACGGGGCACGGACCCGGAGTTTGCACAGCCCTGAAGTGGTCGCCATGACATACGCCTTCGTTTCGGCGACCGACGCGCGGGATCACGAGTGAACCGTCGCGTGGTCGGATTTCGTCACCTCTTGTGGAGCCGCCACCACAGCGCGTCCGAGAGGGAAGGAATCCGGGCTTGAGTGTAATCACATTCCGCAAGGGGCCGCGACGGCCAGGACCGGAAATGCCCGAGGGCGAGCTGAGCATCCAGGAACCGCCGACGCTGCCCGAAGTCCAGCGCAGCGCCGGCGCGGTCATGATGTACCTGCCGATGGCGCTGTCGTCGACGGCGACCGTGCTGCTGTTCGTCCGGCCGGGCGAGAACGGCGCGTTCAGCTATCTGGCCGCCGGGCTGATGACGGTGTCGTCGATGGCCATGCTGGTCGGACAGCTCGGCCGCAGCGCGGGCGAACGCAAACAGAAACTCAACGACGCCCGCCGCGACTACCTCCGCTACCTGGCGCAGTCCCGGCGCAAGGTCCGTGAAGTGGTCGCCAGCCAGCGGGAAGCCCTCGCCTGGCGCCACCCCGATCCGACGTCGCTGTGGTCGCTGCCCGGCACGTCGCGGATGTGGGAACGCGACGCGCAGGACGAGGACTTCGGGGAGATCCGGATCGCGAGGGGCCCGCAGCGCCTCGCCTGGCGGCTGAACCCGTTGTCCACCAAGCCCGTCGACGATCTGGAGCCGCTTTCGGCGCACGCGCTGCGCCGGTTCATCCACGCCTACGGCACCGTGGACGGCCAGCCGGTCGCCGTGTTCTTGCCGTCGTTCGCCCGGATCCTCGTGCGGGCGGAAGGCGAGGACCGCGAACCGGTCCGGGCGCTGGCGCGGGCGATGATCGCCCACCTCGCCGTCTTCCACTCCCCCGCGGAACTGCGGATCGTCGTGCTCACCTCGCCGGAACGGCGGGCGGCGTGGGAGTGGGTGAAATGGCTGCCGCACAACCTCCACCCCAGCGAGACCGACGGCGCGGGCGAGGCCCGGCTCGTCCTGGAATCGACCGCCGAGCTGGAAAACGCGCTCAGCGACGAGTTCGCGACCAGGCCGGGGTTCGATCCCGACGCGCTGCCGGACAGCCACGAACCGTGCGTGATGCTGTTCGTGGACGGCGCCACCGTGCCGCCCACGTCGAGGCTGGCCGGTGACGGCTACCGCAACACGACGCTCGTCGACCTCTCGTCCGCACTGTCCGAAAAGGACGATCAGCAGACACTGCGGCTCCGGCTCGAAGGCGGGATGCTCAAGCTGATCACGGTCGACCAGCACAACAAGGAGGTCGCGGGCGATCTCGGACGGCCTGACGGGATCGGCCTCAACACCGCGACGGCGCTGGCGATGCGGCTGGCGCCGTACCGGGTCGGCGCGCGGCAGCGGTCGGCCGAACCGATGACCGCCAACTTCGACCTGACCGCCATGCTGGGCATCGCCGACATCCAGACCTACGACGTCGCCGCGGGGTGGGCCGCGAAACGGCCCGGCGGCAGGCTCCGCGTACCGCTGGGCGTCGGCCCGACCGGCGCCCCGGTCGATCTCGACATCAAGGAATCCGCCCAGTCGGGCATGGGCCCGCACGGCATGCTGATCGGCGCGACCGGATCCGGGAAGTCGGAACTGCTGCGGACCCTGGTGCTGGCGCTCGCCCTGACGCATTCCTCGGAGATCCTGAACTTCGTCCTGGTGGACTTCAAGGGTGGCGCGACGTTCCTCGGCCTGGACGGCCTGCCGCACACCTCCGCGGTGATCACCAACCTCGCCGACGAGGCCGCACTGGTCGGCCGGATGCGCGAGGCGCTCAACGGCGAACTGGTGCGACGGCAGGAACTTCTGCGCAAGGCGGGCAACTACAGCTCCGCGCTGGACTACGAACGCGCGCGGGCCAACGGGACCCCGCTCGATCCGCTGCCCACGCTTTTCCTGGTGGTGGACGAATTCAGCGAGCTGCTCTCGGCGCACCGCGACTTCATGGACCTGTTCATCATGATCGGCAGGCTCGGCCGGTCGCTGGGCGTGCATCTGCTGCTCGCCTCCCAGCGGCTCGACGAAAGCCGGATCCACCAGCTGGAATCGCATCTGTCCTACCGGATCGGCCTGCGGACGTTCTCCGCGATGGAGAGCCGGGGCGTGCTGGGCGTGCCGGACGCGTACCAGCTCCCGTCCGATCCGGGCAACGGTTTCCTCAAGAGCGGCACCGCGGCGCTGGACCGGTTCAAGGCGGCCTACGTCTCCGGTCCGCACCGGGTGGTGCGCCGGAACGTGGAACAGGCCGTTGTCGCACAACAGATCGTGCCGTTCACGTCGACGTTCACCGCCCGCCGCGAGCCCGAGCCCGAACCGGTCCCGGTGCCCGAAGCCGAACCGGAAGGCGCGGTGCAAAGCCTGCTGGAACTGGCCGTCGACAGGCTCCGCGACAGCGGTCCCCCGGCACACCAGGTCTGGCTGCCGCCGCTGGACGCGCCCGGCTCGCTGGACGAACTGCTGCCGTCGCTGGTGGAAACCGCCGAACGCGGCCTCAGCGCGGAAGCCTGGTCCGGCCGCGGCGCGCTGACCGTGCCGATCGGCCTGGTGGACCGGCCGTTCGAGCAGACGAGGGATCCGCTGCTGGTCGATCTGGCCGGCAGCGACGGTCACGTCGCCATCGTCGGCGGGCCGCAGAGCGGCAAGAGCACGGCACTGCGGACCCTGATCACCTCGCTCGCGCTGACGCACACCCCGGCCGAGGTCCAGTTCTACTGCCTCGACTTCGGCGGCGGAACGCTGTCGAGCCTGCGGAAACTGCCGCATGTCGGCGGGGTGACCGGACGGCTGGACGTCGAGCGCATCCACCGCACCATCGGTGAGGTCACCGCGCTGCTGACGCGCCGGGAGCGGTTCTTCACCGACCACGACATCGACTCGATGACCACCTACCGGCGCAAACGGGCGGCGGGCGAGTTCGCGGATCAGCAGCACGGCGACGTGTTCCTGGTGGTGGACGGCTGGTCCACCATCCGGCAGGACTTCATGGACCTGCTGCCCACGTTCGTCGAACTGGCCTCGCGCGGGCTCAACTACGGCATCCACCTGATGCTGGCGTCGAGCCGGTGGAGCGAGATCATCAGCGCCGTCCGGGACCTGGTCGGCACCCAGCTCGAACTGCGGCTCGGCGACCCGGTCGACTCGGTGATCAACATGCGCGCCGCGGCGACCGTCCCGAAGATCCCCGGCCGCGGCCTCACCGACAAGGAACTGCACTTCCTCACCGCCCTGCCGTCGATCGACGGGGTGGCGGGCGACGTCTCCGAGCACGTCGAGACCCTGGTGAGCCGGATCGCGGCGGCGTGGACGGGCCCGTCCGCTCCCCCGGTCCGGATGCTGCCGGTGGTCCTGGACCGGGCCGAACTGCCCGAGCCGGACGCGGACGTGCGGCTCGCCCTCGGCCTCGACGACCAGCGTCTCGAACCGCTGTGGCACGACTTCGAGGACAACCCGCACCTGATGGTCGTCGGGGACGTGGAATCCGGGAAGACGAACCTCCTGCGGTTGGTGATCGACGGCATCACCCAGCGATACGGCCCGCAGGAGGCGCGGATCATCACCGTGGACTACCGCCGCGGCCTGTACGACGCCGTCCCGCAGGAATACCGGCTGGGTTACGCGGTGTCCGGTGACTCGGTGGCGGAGATGATCGACGGCGTCGCCCGCGCGGTGCAGACCCGGATCCCGGGCCCGGACATCACCCCGGCCCGCCTGCGCCTGCGCGACTGGTGGACCGGACCGCAGGTGTTCGTGGTGATCGACGACTACGACATGGTCGCGTCGTCGTCGAACGCGCTGTTCCAGCAACTGTTCGATCCGCTGGCGCAAGGGAACGCGCTCGGCCTGCACCTGATCGTGGCCCGGGGCGCCAACGGCATCGGCCGCGGCGCCAACGATCCGCTGCTGCGGCGGCTCACCGAGGTCAACACCCCGGTGATGCTGCTGTCGTGCCCGCTGTCGGAAGGCATGGTGTTCGGCGAAGTCCGGCCGCGCGTGCTCACTCCCGGGCGGGCGCAGTACGTCACGCGGCGCGGGACCACCGTGGTGCAGACCGCGCTTTCCGCGCACGAATCGGAGCTCGTCACGAAATGACCGGCTCGCCCTCCCCCGCCGCGACCCCCGGCAGCGGTGGAGGGTCACCCCGGCGGCTGCCCCAGCCGCCGACGCGGAGCCCCGGGACCGGTCCTGCCCCCGGGGCTCCGCCCCTTTCCCGACGCGGGCGCGCAACTGGCCCTGAAGTACGTGAAGGACCCCTTTCCTACCCTGAAGGTAGTGAAGGAGTCCTTCACGGACTGCCGGTGTGATCCCTGGTGGCGCGGTCCTTGCGACTCGCCCAACCGCCCGCCACCTCCGCATCATTGTCCTGAAGGCCCCCTTTGAGACGGTCAACGTCTCAAAGGGGGCCTTCAGGACACGGGGAAACGTCGCGGTCGCCCGGTTCTCGCGCGACTGCTTCGAGGTCGATGCCCCCAATGCGGCATTGGAGGCGCTGAGCGTCTCCAATGCCACATTGGGGACACGGCACCGTTCGGCGCAGGACCACCTGGACCGCCTCGGTACCCGGCCCTGAAGTACGTGAAGGACCCCTTCCTTGCGCTAGACGCAAGGAAGGAGTCCTTCACGTACTACACCGCAGCAGTCACCGTTAGCGGCCGGCTCGCCACCCGCGCCGCCGCCCCCGCGGCACCACGACGGCCGCCGCCCCCAACAGACACACCGCCACCAAAACCCCGCCCACCACAGCGAAAGCGCTCTGCCGCACCGGCGCGACGTCGGGCAGCGGCAGCACGGCGACCGGCTCACGATGCACAGGCGCGGCCCCGTCGGTCGTCGCGGCCGACGTCAGGGCGGCGAGCGGGTCGAGCACGGGGCCACCGGCCTGCGGCGAAGCGGTGTCGCGCAGCCGCCGGGCGAGGTCGGACGCCGTCACTTCTCCCCGGTAAGACTGGATCAGCGCCGCCGCGGCGGCCACGTGCGCGGCGGCGAACGCGGGGCCCGCGCCGACGACCTGGCCGCCGCCGGGTCCCTTGCCCACCACCAGGTTTCCCGGTGCGGCAAGGGCTCCCGGTACCGGCGTGCCCTTCCCGTCCGGGCCGAGGGCGGTCACCGCGAGCACCCCGGGGAACGCCGCCGGATAGTACGGGCCGGGCGGGACGTCGCGGGCGGTGGTGAGGTCCCGTCCGGCCGCCGCGACGACCAGCGCGCCCGCGGCGATCGCCCGGTCGACGGCTTGGCGCAGCACCGGATCCGCCTCCGTGACGGCCGCCGCGACGCAGATGATCCGCACCCCCGCGGAGACGGCCGCGTCGAGAGCGGTGGCGATGCTCGACGCCGTCGCGGCACCGAACTTGTCGGTACCCCGCAGCGCCAGCACCCGCGCGCCGGGTGCGAGCCCGGAGATCCCGGACGACGAGGGCGCGGCGATCAGGCTCGCGACGACGGTGCCGTGCCCGACGCAGTCCGTCCCGGCCTCACCGGCCGCGTCGGCGGGCAGCACCGACGTGTCGACGCCGGTGTCCACCACGGCCACGGTCACGCCCGCGCCGGTGGAGAGCGACCACAGGCGGTCCGCGCCGAGATACGGGAGCTGCCACGGCGCCGACGGGATCTTCTTGCCCGACGGGGCGGTGCACGGCTGCCCGGCCCGCAACGTCTGCGGGATCTGCGGGAGCTCCGTGTCCTGCGCGGCCGCGAGGCCACCGTTCGCCAGCAGGACGAGCGTCGCGCACGCCACGGTCAGGTGTCGCCTCATCGTCCCAGTCCAGCACGCGCGGCCGCGGCCGAACACGAAGAAGCACCGGCAGTTTCCCCGCCGAGTGAACCGCAGGAGACCTCCACCGCGTTGTCACCGGTGGAGCCCGCAGAACGACGAGGGGAGCGCTCGTGTCACGGCACGTGCTCACAGTGGACCGCGATCAGGGGTATCGCACCATTTCGGCAGCGCTGCAGGACGCGCGCAACGGCACGGTGATCTCCGTGCTTCCCGGCCGCTACGACGAATCGCTGGTGGTCACGAAGGTGGTCACCATCGCCGCGAGCGACGTGCGCGGCAGCGTGGAGATCGTGGCGCGCAACGGCAGCGCGGTGCAACTCAACGCCGAAGCGGTGAAACTCACCGGACTGGTGCTGCGCGGTCAGCACGAGGAACTGCCCACGGTCGACGTCGCGCGCGGCCAGGCCGCGGTGGAGGACTGCGAGATCATCGGTGCCGCCTGGACCGCGGTGCTGGCCCGCAATTCGGGCTCGCTGGCGATGCGCGGCTGCCGCGTCACCAATCCCGGCGGCGCGGGGATCGTGGTCACCTCGCCCGCGCCCAGCACGATCGAGGACTGCGTCGTCGAACACGTGCAGACCTCCGCCGTGGTGATCGCCGAACGCGGCAACCCCACGGTCCGCGACTGCACCCTGAGGCACGCCAAGGGCAACGGCGTCTGCGCCAACGGGCAGGCTCAGGGCACCATCCAGCACTGCGACATCTCCGCCACCGACAGGCCGGGGATCGCGCTCGAAGAGGACAGCGCGACGAAGGTGCTCGACACCACCGTCCGCGACAGCACGAGCGGCGTCTACGTCAGCACCCATTCCTCCCCCGTGCTCGAGGAATGCCGCATCACCAACACCACCGGCGACGGGATCACCGTCGCCGACGGCGCCGATCCCCTGCTGCGCCGCTGCCGCACGGCCAAGACCGGCGGGGCCGGGGTGCGGGTCACCGGCCGGTCTCGCGGCACCTTCGAGGACTGCGAGGTGGCCGACGCGACCGGCGCGGGCATCCACGTCGACGAGGCGAGCGGCCCGTCGTTCCACCGCATGGCCGTCCGCGGCGGCTCGTCGGCGGGCCTGCTGCTCACCGACGGCGCGACGGCCGAGTTCGACCGGCTGGAGGTCCATGACGTCGCGGGCGACGGCGTCCGGGTCGAGGCTGCGGCCAATCCGCTTCTCCGCCGGGCGACGCTGAACGGCTGCCGCGGCAACGGCGTCGAGGTCACCGGCAACGGCCGAGGCAGGCTCGAAGACTGCGAGATCCGCGACGCCAAGAAGGCCGGTCTGAGCGTCTCCGAAGGCGGAAGTCCTTACGTCAGCACGCTCCGCGTGTTCCAGGCGGGACAGTCCGGTGTCCTGATCGGACCAGGCGGCGTCGGCTCGCTCCGGGACTGCGAGATCATCGACGCGGGCGAAGACGGAGTGGCGGTGCGCGACGGCGGCGAACTGACGTTGTCCCGGTCCACGGTCCGGCGTTCCCGGGGCCACGGCGTGCAGGTGGACGCCGGTGCGCGGGCGAAGCTGACGGCCGACGACCTCAGCGGCAACCGCCGCGACGGCGTCCGGATCGAGTCGTCCGACGCGGTGAGCGTGGTGGACTGCACCGCGTCCGACAACACCGGGGGCGGCCTGCGCGTCACCGTGCCCAGCGCCCGGCTGTCGGTGGAAAACCTGACCAGCAACGGCAACGGCGCCCCGGACACCGACGGGAGCACGGCGAGCACGGTCGAGGTCGCCGGGGCCGAAGCGACGGACGCGGCGCCGCAGAACGCCGAAGACGAGGGCGCGCCGCTCGCGAAACTGGAGGCGCTGGTCGGCCTCAGCGGCGTCAAACATCAGGTCAAGACCCTGGTGAATCTCAACAAGATGGCCCGCAGGCGCGAACAGGCGGGCATGGTCGCGCCGCCGACCAGCAGGCATCTCATCTTCGCCGGGCCGCCCGGCACCGGCAAGACGACCGTCGCCCGGCTCTACGGCAGCATCCTCGCCGAGCTCGGTGTGCTGCGCGACGGCCACCTGGTCGAGGTCGCCAGGGCCGATCTGGTCGCCCAGATCGTCGGCGGGACGGCGATCAAGACCACCGAGACCTTCACCAAGGCGCTGGGCGGCGTGCTGTTCATCGACGAGGCGTACACGCTGACGGCGCAGGGCAAGGGCAGCGGACCGGACTTCGGCAAGGAAGCCGTCGACACCCTGGTCAAGCTGATGGAAGACCACCGCGACGAGCTCGTGGTGGTCGCCGCGGGCTACTCGCCGGAGATGACCGCGTTCCTGCAGTCCAACCCCGGCCTGGCGTCCCGGTTCACACGGACCATCGAGTTCGAGAACTACGCCACCGACGAACTGGTGACGATCGTCGAGCGGATGTGCACCGCCCACCAGTACCAGGTGCCCGAGGACACCAGGAACGCCCTGTCCGTCCACTTCGGACGGATGGAACGCGGCGACGACTTCGGCAACGGGCGCACCGCGCGCAAGGTGTTCGAGGAGATGGTGGACCAGCAGGCGTTCCGCCTCGCGAGCGAACCGGAGGCGGACGACCAGAGCCTTTCGCTCCTGCTCCCCGCCGACGTCCCCGGTGGCGTGGCGGAGAACGCGGGCCACGGTGACGACGACGCGCTGACGGCGTTGCGAACGCGGCTGGACTCGATGATCGGCCTGGCCGGGGTGAAGGACGCGATCACCGATCTGGTGAACCTGATCGCCACCGCCCGGCAACGGCGTCAAGCCGGTCTGCCGGTCCCCGCGATCAGCAACCACCTGGTGTTCGCCGGCGCGCCCGGTACCGGCAAGACCACCGTGGCGAGGCTCTACGGCGAACTGCTCGCCGCGCTGGGCGTGTTGCGCAAGGGACATCTGGTCGAGGTCGCGCGGGCCGATCTGGTCGGGCGCTACGTCGGGCACACCGCGCATCTGACCAGGGAGGCGTTCGAAAGCGCGCGCGGCGGCGTGCTGTTCATCGACGAGGCGTACGCCCTCACCCCGGAGGGCGCCACGGGCGGCGACTTCGGGCAGGAAGCCGTCGACACCCTGGTCAAGCTGATGGAAGACCACCGGGACGACACGGTGGTGATCGTCGCGGGCTACTCCGCGGAGATGCGGAAGTTCCTCGCCTCGAACACCGGTCTCGCCTCCCGGTTCTCCCGGCACATCGAGTTCGAGAACTACAGCACCGACGATCTGGTGACCATCGTGCACCGGATGGCGCTGACGAACGGCTACGAGTGCGCGCCGGAGACGGTCATCGCGCTGCGGCGGCATTTCGCGGACGTGGACCGCGGCGAAGCGTTCGGCAACGCCCGTTATGCCCGCCAGGTGATGGAGATCATGATGACCCGCCAGGCCGGACGGCTCAGCACTTCAGGCGCTCCCACCGTCGCCGACCTGCGGTTGCTGTCCCCCGCAGATCTCCCCTGACCCCCTTTCGGAGACGCCGCGCCATGGCAGGATGACCGCCATCGGCACGGCGTCGCTGAGAGGGGTTCGACTGCGTGGGTACGACCGCGTTCGGTGACTTCCTGCGCTTCTACCGGCTGCGCGTCCCCCTGACCCAGGAAGAGCTCGCCGAGCGGACCGGGATCAGCGTGCGCAGCATCAGCGACATGGAACGCGGGCGCGTCCGCAGCCCCCAGCGGCGCACCGCGGAACTGCTGGTCGAAGGACTCGGCCTGGCGGGCAAGGAAGCCGCCGACTTCGGCGATCTGGCCCGTTCCGGGCGCCGGTCGCCGTCCCCGCCGGAGACCGCGGCGCCGGAGAGCGAACCCGAAACCCCCAGGGCTTTCGTCGCCGTCCTCCCACCCGATCTCACCGAGCTGACCGGGCGGGAAGCCGAACAGCGGATCCTCGACGACATCGCGCAGGCCGCCGAATCCTCGTCCCGGCTGCAGGTCGCGGTGCTCCACGGCCTGCCGGGCGCGGGCAAGACCGCGCTCGCCGTGGACGCCGGGCACCGGCTCGCCCGGCACTTCGGCGACGGCTGCCTGTTCCTCGACCTGCGCGGCATGGATCTCGAACCGCTCGCCCCGGAACGGGCCGTGCACCGGCTGCTGCGCGGATTCGGCGTGGACGAACGCCAGCTGCCGAACGATCCCGAAGACCGGCTCGCCCTCTACCGTTCCCTGCTGCACGACCGCGACGTGCTGCTCATCCTCGACAACGCCGCCAACGAGGCCCAGGTGCGGCCGTTGCTGGCCACCAGTCCCGGCTCGATGGTGCTGGTGACGAGCCGGAACACGATGGCGGGGCTCGACGCGCGGCACCGGATCTCCCTCGGCTCGCTGTCCGAAGACGAGTCGGTGGAACTGCTCGGCGTGATCGCGGGTCCGCGACGGCTGGCGGGCGAACCGGACGCGGCGCGGCGGGTGGCGAAGCTCTGCGGCGGTGTGCCGCTCGCGTTGCTCATCGCCGGGAACCGGCTGGCCAGCCGGTTCCAGTGGACGATCGCGCATCTCGCCGACCAGCTGGAGAACGAACGGCGGCGGCTGTCCGTGCTCACCGCGGGCGACCTCCAGGTCCGCGCCGCCTTCGAACTCTCCTACCGCCACTTGACCCCCGAAGTCGCCAAGGTGTTCCGGCTGCTCGCGCTGGTGCCCGGTTCGGACACCTCCGTCGAGCTCGCCGCGGTGGCCTCCGGACAGCCGGTGGACGAGGTCGAGGCGGCGCTGGAGAAGCTGGCCGAAGCCAGCCTTCTCGGCTTCAGCGGCACGCCCGGCCGGTACACCAGCCATGACCTGCTGCGCGTCTACGCCATGGAACGGCTCGAAACCGCCGAGCGGGCCGAGGACGTGCACGCCGCCGGGGAACGCGTCCGGAAGTGGCTGCTCACGGTGGCGACGAAAGCGGCGCAGTTCTTCGACCACGACCGGCCGGAGGTGACGGTCACCGTCGACGGTCCCGATCCCGTGCGGGACCGGGATTCCGCGGCGCGATGGCTGGCGCGGGAGCAGACCCACTGGCGTGGCGCGCTGCGCGCGGCCGTCGGACGGGGTGAGCACCGCCGGGTCCTCGATCTGGCCGAAGCGATGCACTGGTACTCGGATCTGCGCGGAACCGGCGATCTGTGGCTCGAGGTCTTCCGGGGCGGCGCGGCGGCGGCGCGGGCGCTGGGTGACGTCAAGTCGGCGGCCGAGCAGCTGAACTACGTGTCCTGGGCGCTCTACGCGCTTTGCGGGGAATCACGGGAGGCGCTGGCCGCGCACAAGCTCGCGGTGGTGGCGGCGAACGAGGCAGGCGACATCGTGACGGAGGCGTGGTCGCTGTACTACGGCTCGGCCATCACCCGGCGGCTCGGCTCGCCCCGCGAGGCCGCGCGGGTCGGCAGGCGGGCCGTGGAACTGTTCGAGCAGGCGGGTTATCCGAACGGGCACAATCTGGCGCTGTCCCTGCTCGGCAGCATGCTGCACACCCTCGGCGAGTTCGACGAGGCCGTGGCCGTGCAACGGCGGAGCGAGGCCTACTACCGGGGTTCGGCCACCGCGCCGGGCAACGACGAGCTGCTGTCCATGGTGCTGACCAGGCTCGCCGACAGCCTGGCGGCGAGCGGGGACGTGGCGAGCGCGCTGGAACTGCTCGAAGAAGCCGAGTCGTTGTTCCGCAAACACGACGCGATGTTCGGGGTGGCACGGACACAGCACCTTCGCGGACGGGTCCTGTCCAGGGCCGGGCGGCTGGAGGAAGCCGAAGAACAGCTGGTGGCCGCCCTCGCCGAGGAACGCCGGTCCGAAACGAAGATCGAGATCATGGTCGAACTGGCCGACCTCGCCGACTCCGGCGCCAAACCCGAGGAAGCCCGCCGTCACCGGGTGCGCGCCCTCGCCGAATGCGCCAGGTACGAGACTCCCCACGCCAGGAGCCTGGCCCGGAAACTGGCCACCACACTCGGCGTCGCCGTCTGAGTCACCATCCGGCGGCCGTGACACCGCTGCAGGCCAGCACCTCCGTCATCGCGATCCTCGCGTGGTGCACCCGCGATTTGACCGTGCCGACCGGCACCCCGATGCTCACGGCCGCGCGCTGCCGCGTGCGGTCGTGCCGGTAGACCTGTTCGAGGGCTTCACGCTGCATCGGCGTCAGCTGGGCCAGCACTTCTTCGACGACGCAGCGTTCGACGACCTCGTCGGCGAAGTCGGTACCGCCCGGCAGCAGATCGAAGTCGTCGTCGCCGAACACCACCGGGCGGGCGTTGTCGCGGCGGGACCAGTCCACGATGAGGTTGCGGGCGACGGTGAACAGCCAGGCCCGGACCGAACCGCCCTTCCCGGCGAGGGTCTCGCTGTTGCGCCAGGCCCGGAACAGGCATTCCTGCACGATGTCCTCGGCCCGGTGCGGGTCGGTGGGCAGCAGGCGGCGGGTGAACCGCAGCAGATGCTCCCGGTGCTCGGTGTGCAAGGACGCGAGGAAGACGTCGCCGTCGGCAGGCGACGGTGCCCGGTCCGCCAGCGCGGTCACCCGGGTGACACGGTTGCTCGCCACGCTGACCTCCCTGTTATCGACGGCTTTGCTCGGCTCAATTCCACCTTCCGGTCCGCGCGGCGACCATGAGGAAGGACCGGCAGAAGTGACGCACCGGGGGTTCTTCCGGTCCGTGTCCGCTCGCTGGTCCGTCGCGCGGCTTGCCCAGGGAATGCCTTGGTACCAAAGGGTTTCGCTTGACCGCCCTGCTGGCCTCCGCCGAACGCTGCTGTGTCCCCAATGCGGCAGGTCCGTGAAGGACTCCTTCACTACCCTCAGGGTAGGGAAGGAGTCCTTCACGGACCTGCGAGCCTCCGCCCACCTCACCCGCCCCTTCCCGGCCCCTCAGTTGATCTCCTGTGCCGGTCCCCCGAGCCGGGAGATACGGTCGTCGGCATGAATCTGCGAGCCGCGGTGGTGCGGCGGAAACCTGTCGCCGACCTGATCGCCGAAAGTGATCACGGCACGCTGAAGCGCTCCCTCGGCCTCGGGCAGCTGACCATGCTCAGCATCGGCGCGACGCTGGGCAGCGGGATCTTCGTCGTGCTCGGCGAGGCGGTGCCGGTGGCGGGTCCCGCGGTCGTGCTGTCGTTCGTGCTCGCCGGGATCACCGCGCTGTTCTCGGCGCTCTCCTACGCCGAACTCGCCGGCATGATCCCCCTGTCTGGTTCGTCCTATTCCTACGCCTACGCCACCCTCGGCGAACTGGTCGCCTGGGTCTGCGGCTGGTGCCTGGTGCTCGAATACGGCGTCTCGGTGGCCTCGGTCGCCGTGGGATGGGGGCAGTACCTCAACGAACTGCTGCGGCTGGCCTTCGGGTTCGCCATCCCGGACGCGTTCAGCCAGCCCCCGGGCTCGGGCGGGATCGTCAACGTCCCGGCCATCGTCGTCGTGCTGCTCGCGATGTTCCTGTTGCTGTCCGGCGCGAAGGAGAGCGCGCGGGCCAACGCGATCATGGTCGTGATCAAGATCGGCACGCTGGTGCTGTTCTGCGCGATCGCGTTCTCCGCCGTGCGGGCGGCGAACTTCACGCCGTTCCTGCCGCTCGGCCTGGCCGGGCTGAGCGCCGGGGCCGCCAAACTGTTCTTCTCCTACATCGGCTTCGACGCGGCGTCGACGGCGGGCGAAGAGGCGAAGAACCCGCAGCGGGACCTGCCGCGGGCGATTTTGCTCTCGCTCGCGATCGTCACCGTGCTGTACTGCCTCGTCGCCGTGGCCGCGGTCGGCGCACTGCCGTGGCAGCGGTTCGACGGCCAGGAAGCCGCGCTTTCGCACGTACTCGGCGCCGTGTCCGGCAACCCGCTGTGGGCCGCGCTGCTCGCGGTCGGCGCGATCGTGGCGATCTCCAGTGTCGTGCTGACCGTCCTCTACGGACAGACGCGCATCCTGTTCTCCATGTCCCGCGACGGACTGGTCCCGGCGGCGCTGTCCAAAGTGGATCCCAAGTCCGGCACGCCGCGGATCAACACGCTGGTGGTCTCCGGCTTCGTCGCGACGCTGGCCGCGTTCATCCCGCTCGGGAAGCTGGCCGACGCCACCAGCATCGGCACCCTTTTCGCCTTCGGGCTGGTGAACGTCGCCGTCGTCCTGCTGCGGCGGCGGCAACCGGAGGCGCCGCGCTCGTTCCGCGTGCCGTTCGCCCCGGTCACGCCCATCCTCGGGGTGCTGTGCTGCGGCTACATGATGCTCAGCCTCGACGGCGCGACCTGGATCGTCTTCGGCGGCTGGATGGCACTGGGCCTGCTCATCTACTTCGGCTACAGCATGCGCAGGTCTCGATTGGCGCGAACATAAAACCCTTCCGCCATTCGCCGCCATAATTCCTGGGCTGTACAGCCGCAGTCTGAGCTGGATCATTGAAGTGACGGTGACACGTAGGGGACACTCCCTTCCGATCCACGGAAAATCCCTACCGTGAACCGAGGTCCTTATGCGTCGAAAATATCCCATCCCCGTGCTGACCGTATGCCTCGCACTGTCCCTCACCTCGATTCCGGCGACCGCCGCGGCCCACGAAGCCGGTACGGCGGGCGTCCGCGCCCCCTTCTGCTACGAAGAACCCGTACAGCCGAAGGCCGACGTCAGTGACATCAAAGCCGGTTTCCAGTCTTCGAAATGGCTGCAAACGATCCAGGCCGTGTACAAACGACGATGGCCCAGCGGCGAAGGCCTGGCGATCGCTCAAGCGAAGGACAAGTATTTCAGCCAGTTCGTCACCAAAACCAGCTTCAACGGGCTCGCCGAATCCCTGATGGTGGCGATCCACGAAGAGACCCACATGTGGGATCTCGATCCCTCGAGAACCTCTTGGGACGTGTACATGTCCGCGTGGATCAACAATTCCCGCAAGGCGATGAAGGTCCCGCTCCACGGCGGCTTCCCCCGGCGCGAAATACTGCCGCTGATCACGGACAAGCTCACCGACTCGATGGACGGCATCTACCTGCGCGACCAGCAGCAAGGGTCGTATCGCATGCAGGGAGTCATGGCGGAACTCAACGCCGGGCTCATGGGACTGCCCGCGGCGACGGTGGTCGCCGAGTACATCCAGGGCGTGGGTGCCAGCAACTCCAGGGACATCGCCGCCACCAACATCCGGTATCTCCTGCTCTATCTGCGCGTCGCCAAAGCCAAATACCCCGATTACTGGGCCAAGGCGAAGGCCCAGCCCGAACTGCGCGAACTGGTACTCGTCGAGTTCCTCCGCACGGCGTATTGGCTCGATCAATCCGCGCCTTACGCGAGTAAACTCGGCAGCGCGGACGTGGACAAGATCGTCGCCAAGAACTACGCCCCGGAAAACATCGCGATACTCGAGGAGTTCACCGGAGCCAAGGTGAACACGAGTTCGCCGAAGAACTGCTCCACCTGACCTCGCCGACGGCTTGCCGGTGACGGGCACCCTCACCCAGGGCGTAAGTCCGTGACCGGCAAGTCGTTCTCGGCGTGCAAACGCGCGGCCACGAGCGAACGGTGACACGCTTCGGGATCGCGCTCGACGCAAAGAAGCGCGGTCACCGAGTGGCCCGGCAACCCGGCCACGAGCGGACCGAGCTCGAACGGGTCGAGGATTTCGCGGGTGTAGCGCTCGGTGTACTCGGGCGCGAGCGCGACACGGTTCCGCTTGCCCACGCCCAGGCGGTCGTCCTCGCGGTACTGGAGCCGCCGCAGTTCGGTCGTCGGCGCCAGCTCCTTCACGTGCCGGTAGCCGATGTCCGCCGCGGCGAGCGCACGCTGGAGCCGCACCGAGTTCGCCCAGGAATAGTCTGGACCCCGGACGCCGCGGCGCTGGCGGAGGTCGAGCAGTGACACCACTCCCTCGCCGGTGAGTTTCTCGACGAAGGCGCCGGCCGTGAAGCCGTAGACGCCGATCGTCACGATCCTTCTCACTGTCCGACCTCCGCCTGTCATCCCGCTACGGCAGGAGGAACGGCTGGTCGACGGCCCACAGCCACGACCCGTCCGGCTGACGACGGGCGACCTCGACGGCGAGCTCCCCGGTGGTCAGCGTCGACACCGTGAGTGCCAGGTCGCCGCTCACCAGCGCCGGATGCTGCCGCCCCGGCAAGAGCTCCGGCGCGGCGGCGACGAACTGCTCGTACACCTTGCGGATCTCCGCGTGCCCGGTCGCCACGCTGCCCGGCGGAAACGCGAGCACCGCCTCCGGCTCGTACAACGCCACCAGCCCGTCGACATCGCCCGCGTTGCCGCGTTCGATGAAGAACCTGCCCAGATCGTTCGGCTCAGTGGCCACAGTCTTGCTTGTCATGAGGATGAGCCTCGCAGCGAATCACGACATCCTGTGTCGTGTATTCCGCTAGACTTTTCGCATGCGCGCCGACCGGTTGGTCTCGCTGGTGTTGCTGCTGCGCCATCGCGGCCGGTTGTCCGCGGCCACGCTCGCCCGCGAGCTGGAAGTGTCCACTCGCACCGTGCTGCGCGACATCGAGGCGCTCTCCGCGGCCGGTGTCCCGGTCTACGCCGAACGCGGCAGGCACGGCGGTTTCGCGCTGTTGCCCGGTTTCCAGACGGAACTCACCGGGCTGAATCACGACGAGGCGCTCGCGCTGCTGGTCGCCGGATCACGACGCGGCGCGCAGGTGTTCGGCCTCGGATCGGCGCTCGCCTCCGCCATGCTCAAGGTGGTCGACGCGCTGCCCGAAGGCCAGCGGCACACCGCGGCGGGCGCGGCCCAGCGGTTGCTCATCGACCCGGAGACCGATCTGCTCTCGCGCCGGGTGGCGGGCGAAGAGGTTCCCGACACGATCGTGGCCGAGGTCCGGCGCGCGGTGTTCGCCGGGCACAAGCTGCGGATCCGCTACGCGGCGGCGGGCAAGCCGCCCGAATGGCGCACGGTGGACCCGATCGGCCTGGTCACCGTTCGCGAGCAGGGGTACCTGCTGGCCACGAGATCCGGTGAGGACCGCACGTACCGGCTGTCCCGGCTGGCGGCGGCCGAGGAACTCCCCGAACCCGCGCAACGTCCGGAACTGGTCAACCTGGACCGCGCCTGGCAGGAACGCAGCACGCGTTTCCGGACCGGCGGCGATCAGCTCGCCGTCCGGCTGCGGGTGCATCCGAGACGGCGGGAGGAACTGGTGGGCACCGCGCTGGCCGTCCATTCCGAACAAACGGACGCGGACGGCTGGCTGCGCATGGAAGTGACCTTCCAGGATTCACGACATGCCGAGTGGGCGCTGTGGCAGCTCGCCACGAACGCGGAAGCCCTGGCCCCGCAGTCGTTGCGCACGTCCCTGCGCGATCGCGCCGCCGCGATCATCACCGGCTACGGAGGACCTCCCGAGGCGGAGTGACCACCTGTCCGTTTGTGGTGGTCACTCGCGCGACCACCACAAACGAACCGGCGGCTTATCGAGGAGAAGAGCGAACGTGATGCGTTCGGGCAGGATCGGCGTTCACGTGTGATCAGGCGGCGATCACCCGTGATCAGAGACGGATCTCGCGTGAAGGGGAGACGATCACCGAGTTCGGCGTCCGAGCACGCGAGATCCGTTCCTGATCACACGAGGCACGCCCTTTCGCTCACCTTGGGTTCACCACAACGACACCTTTGCCTCACCCCTCAAGACCCGAAACGCCACTCACCACCACGAGGCCACCGATTCCCCCACCGTGAGGGTCGCACCAGCCTTCCCAGGGCGTCACGAAAGCCACTTTCGGGACATCAGATGTCCCGAAAGTGGCTTTCGTGACACGGCCAGTCCAGAACCCTGCTGCGAAGTCCACCTCTCGACCCTGAAGCCAGCGAAGGGGTCCTTCACCACAGAGGCTGGTCACGCCACATTTGACTTACCCCTCATTACTTCTTGCGGGGCGAACGCTTGCGCGCGGGCTTGGCCGGCTCGTCCTCGACGAGCTCCGGCTCCGCGGCGTCGAAAGCCTCGTAGATCTCGTTCGGGATCCGGCCGCGCTCGGCGATCGAGTACCCGTTTTCGCCCGCCCAGGCCCGCACGGCCTGGTTGCGCTCGCGGTCGACCGGCTTCTTCGCACCGTCGGCGATACCCGCCACCGTGGTCTGCCCGGCCGCGACCTTGACCCGGCGCCCGCCGACGCGTTTGCCCGCCTCGACGTACTGCGCGAGTTCCCCGCGCAGCGCCTCGGCGTTCGAGTCCGACAGGTCGATCTCGTACGAGACACCATCGAGCGCGAAGGGAACGGTCTGTGTCGCGGTCCCACCATCCAGGTCGTCCACGATCTGGACGACGACTTTCTGAGCCATGAAGAGCCTTTCACCAGGTCAAGCGGTAGATCATCCGCATGAGCGATGCTGGCGAGCGTAACCGGCCTTCACGGGATCGGCGGGCTGACACCCGCCGGTGTCACGAGACGTGACACACCACGCAAGAAAACGGAGAACTCACGGGCGGATCAGGCCGCCCGCCAGATCCGGCTGCGCAGATCGGCGCCGCGGATCACCTGGATCCGCCACGGGGTCAGGCGCAGCACGTGCAGCTTCGGATCCGACGGGGCCGTCCAGAAGTTGCCGAGCGGATAACCCGCGCCGCGAGGGCTGGTCCTGCGGTACAGATCCCACACGTGTTCCTTGACCGGGAGCTCGTTGTCCCAGACGGCGGTCGCGTCCACCGCCACCGAGTTGTTCCCCGGTGCCCAGTAAGAGAAATTGGTGTGCGGGTTGCCTTCGAGGTGGGCAGCCTTGACCGGGGTCCGGTAGGTGGCCAGCCAGCCGAGCGGCCGGCCGTCGACCTTCTCCCACACCGGGATGAGGACCCGGGTCCGCGGGCGGTTCTCCGCGTCGACGGTCACCATCGTGGCGTAGTTGATCGCTCCGACATAGGTGTCGAACTCGGCTTCCAGTTCGCCGAAGTCTCGGGTCGTCGTGCTCACGCGGCGCTCCGGAAGGACTCGACGGCGCGCGAAAGACTGGCCGCGCCGTGCCCGTCGGCGATCTGCCGGTCGATCAGCTCCTTGACCGGGAGCAGCGTGCCCGCCGGGACGCCCAGGTCCTGGCTGGCGCGGACGATCGTGGCCAGCCCCGCCTGGTTCATGGCCAAACTGGACTCGCCGCCGGTGTATCCGCCGCCGTCGATCTCTTCGGCGAAAGTGGACAGTGCCGGGAACGAATCCGCCAGCCAGGACAACAACATCGGCGTCAGTTCGGTGGCACGGACCCCGGCGGCCGAGGCCATTGCCGTGGCGTGCAGGAAACCGCCGATCATGCCGTACATCCCGGCGAGAATGGCGACGTCGTACCCCGAGGCGAGACCGGCGTCTGCGCCGAGGAAAGTACCCTTCCCCGCCAGCTCCAGCCGGGTCTGCCAACGCCGGTGGACGGCCTCCGAACCGCTGTAGCTGATCGAAGATTCGGTGGTGCCGATCGTTTGCGGCACCGCGTAAACGGCTCCGTGGAGATACTCGGCCCCGTGTCCGGCCGCCCACGCCGCCAGCTCGCGCGCGTCCTCGGGCCCGCCGGAGGTGACGTTGACCAGCGCTCGTCCGGCGACAGCGTCGGCCGCATCGGCGAGGACCTGCCGGGCGACGGTGGAATCCAGCAGCGCGACGATCACGAGATCGCCGTCCGCGATCGCCTCCGCGGCCGTGTCAGCCGCCTTCGCCCCGGCCGCGACGAGCGCGTCCGCCTTGTCCGCGCTGCGGTTCCAGACGGTCGTGGGATGGCCGTGGCGAAGGAAGGTCTCGGCCAGCGCACGGCCCAGATTGCCGAGGCCGATGACGGTGACGCGTTCAGGTGTTGTGCTCATGTGCCCAGCCTCGCGACGCCGGCTTCCCGCTACCAGTGACACAGATGACCGGAAGCACCAAATTCGTGCCATAGGATGAGGCCATGAGCGCTGGTTCGGTCGCCCTGGTCGTCCCCGAGGAGATCGGGATCGCCTTCTGGGACCTGTACGAGGTGAGCATCCCCGCCACCGTTTTCGGGATGCCCCAGCCCGATCTGGCCGACCCCTGGTACGACCTGCGGTTGTGCGGAACCGGGGACCGGGCGGTGGAAGCCGCCCCGGGCTTCGCGTTGCGCACCCCGTACCGGCTGGACGACATCGTGGGTGCCGAAACGGTCATCGTGTCGTCGGTACCGGACGACGTCCTCAGCGACGGCGCGCCGGTCTCGCCCGAGCTGATCTCCGCGCTACGCCGCGCCCACGACGCGGGCGCCCGGATGGTTTCTCTGTGCTCCGGCGCCTTCGCGCTCGCCGAGGCCGGACTGCTCGACGGCCGCCGCGCCACCTCGCACTGGATGCACACCGCCCAGCTGGCCGAACGCTTCCCCGAAGTCGAAGTCGACGACTCCGTGCTCTACGTGGACGACGGCGACGTGCTCACCAGCGCCGGGATGACCGCCGGTCTGGACCTGTGCCTGCATCTGGTCCGCCGCGATCTCGGGGCGCATGTGGCGAACCAGCTGGCCCGCCGGATGGTCGTGCCCGCGCACCGGCCGGGCGGGCAGGCCCAGTTCATCGATCTGTCCGTCCCCGCCACCGACGATCAAGGACTGGCGCCGGTCCTCGACTGGGCGCGGGCGAACCTCGACCGTCCGTTCACGATCGAGGATCTCGCACGGCGCGCCATGATGAGCCGCCGGACCTTCTACCGGCGCCTCCAGCAGGCCACCGGTACGACACCGCTCCAATGGCTGCTCTCCCAACGGCTTTCCCAGGCACAGAGCCTCTTGGAATCGACGGACTTCCCGGTGGAGAAGATCGCGGAACTCAGCGGTCTCGGCACGGCGAACAACCTGCGCCACCATTTCCTCAAGCAGGTCGGGGTCTCGCCGGGCGCCTACCGGAACGCTTTCCCGCGACAGCCCCGATTGACCGCCGCCGGGTGATCACCGCCGCTTCGCCCTACCCATTTCAGGGTGATCCACAGGCGGGCTGGGTTCGGGGTCGAGCAAATCGATTAGGTCACCGGTCAGCAGGTGCGACCGTTCCTCAGTGCTCAGGCCGGCTCGGCAGCGGCTGTCGAGGAAACGACTCGTGAGTCGAGCCCGTTCATCGTCCGAGGCAGTGCCCAAGACCCGGCTCAAAGGTTGAAACTGAACCGCGCGACCACTCTGCCCCACCGCTGATAACCCTCGAGGTCGTCGGACATCTCCGGCCGCCGGCTCGTCGTGAGGCCGTGGTGCAGGCTGGTCCATTCCGCGAGCTCGTGACGCTGTCCCGTGATTCCCGGGGGAAGCAAGCGGCCGGCCTCGTCGTCGGACGTTCCCGGGGCCAGTTCCCGGAGGAACTCGTCCCAGCCCTCGACGCCGGCCTTGCCCGCGTCCTCCAGGGCGCGCAGCAGGCGATCCGCCAGCGTCGGGTGGCCGGCGACGACCGCGAGCAAAGTCAGGACGGCCTGGTATTCGCCGGGACGCCCGTCACCGCCGAGAAAGCGCGACCGCGGCCCGGCGTGCCGAGTCGCCCGGATCAGCCGATAAGTGTTCATCAGGCGCTTCGCCGACCGCGGACTGTTCACCAGCATGCCGAGTCCCTGCGCGAACTCGACCTCGGGCCGGGTGAGATCGAGGCGTTCTCCCGTATGGCCGGCCGCCGCGGAGCCGGGCTGCACCTCCAGCGGTGCGCGGGTGGGCGCCCGCTGCCCATCGGACGACTCGCGTGGCACTTCCCCGTGAGCCGGGGCGGAGGTGTCCTCTCGGGACCGCTGCTTCGGTGCGAGGCCGGCGATGTTCCCGATCAACTGAGCGTAAGCATCCGGCTCCATGACCGGCAAGGTGAGCGGGATCTGGAAGATCTTCTCCAGATACTCGATCGGCATGCTGCCCAGGTAGGAATCGGTGCGGGGATCGCCGCCGCCCGCGAGGTCCCGGTATTGATGCCGAAGGCTGTTCTGCAGCCAGCGCGGGTCCACGCCGACCACGACCACGAAAAGCTCCAGCGCGAGGAGGAGGTGGACAGCCTCCAGCACTTCGAGGACCTTCGCCGGCGGGCACCGGTCGAGGTCGTCGATGTAGAGCACGACCCGCCCGATTGGCCTGACGCCGCCCCGCGCGCTTCTCTCGTGGTCGCGCAGCAAGGAATTCAGGAACCGGAAGTCACGGTGCAGCATGCCGACCACACCCTGATGTTTCTGGTAACCCGAAGCGCGGTCGTTCAAGAATTCGTAGAGCTTCCGGCCGACGGTGAGCGCATCGGCGGTGGCCTTGACCGTCGCGATCTTTTCGTTGAGCGACGTGACCGACTGCGTCGTCTCGGCGATCTCGCGATCGACCTCGGCCAGTTTCAGGTCGAGGACACGCTCCTCGCGACTTCGGGCCGTCCGCGACGCGGCCCTGACCGTCGAAGCGATCCGGATCGCCTTCTCGATATACCCGAGAGCGGTGTTCACCCGCTGCGCCGCCGGGCGAACCAGTTGGACGGCCACGACGATCGACCCGACGGAGCCCGCCAGTGACCCCAGCCAGGCCGGGCCGCCCCTCGCCGCGAGCGCGATCGTCACGACGGTCAGCACGCCGAACGCCGCGGCGAAGGCGACAGACAGGGTTTTGTGGCCGACGAGGCGCCAGATCGCTGGCAGGTAGCCGGCCGTCGTGCGGAGTTCCTTGCCCAGCTCGGTGAGGTCCTCGATCGCCGGTTCAAGCCCGAGCTCCACCTTGATCTTGCCGAGCTCCTCTCGTACCTCGGCGTTCTTCGCGAGCTCGACGGCGACGTCGGTGAGCTTGGCTCCCGCGATCGCCTTCCGGTATCTCTGGTCGGCTTTTTCACGCCGCTTGACGAGTTGTGCGCGCTCGGCTTCCAACTGCGAACAGTCGGCGTCCAGCACCGACTTCGCGTCGCGGTAGGTCTCGAGCTGAGTCAGTAATGCCTTGCGCTCATCGCGGTACTGGTCCCCATGGTCGCGGAGCCAGTCATCTCGTTTGGCGGCGTCCGCTGGTTCAGGATCGGCGAGGCGCTCGAAGATTTCGATCGCCAGGCTCGCCCACAAACTGGTGTCGGTGTAGTGCCAGGCATTGAACCGGATCTGCACCACGGCGGACTCGTCGTCGCCGCGCCCGGCTGTCCGTTCGCCGATACGCTGACGCATCTTCTCCATGAAGAAGCTCTTGCCGGTACCCCATTTCCCGAACAAGCCGATCGAGAGCGGTGGTTTCACCTTCGGGTCGATGATCATCTCGGCAAGGGCGTTCACGTCACCTTGGATACCGAGTTGGTCGTCCCCGCTCGCCCCGTCGTTCCGATAGCCGTACGCGAACTGGACATCGTTCAGCACCGGCCACAAGCGAGACCCGGGAGGCGCCACGGCATCGTCGATCTCCAGGATCAGGGGACTCCAGGTCCCGTTGAGCTGAAGCGCGGACCGGAGTGCGGCGTCTTCGTGAGCCAGAGCGAGCAGGAACAAATGCCCGTCGAGTAGCTTGTGCCGGGTCCGCGCGACGATTTCGGCGTCATACCAGGAAGCGACGGATTCGGCCCATCCGTTCCAGGTACGACGCTTTGCCGAATGTGACACGACGAGATTCTCCGTCGCGAGTCGGCCATCGGCGTATTCCGGATGCCGCCGCGCGATCGCGAAGACGATGTCGAACGCGGTCGTCTCCGCGGAATCGGGAAAATCTTCCGCCACGGCCCGCATACTGCGGGACAGCTCCCAGTGCCAGGTGCTCGATCGAGGCTTCGTCGAGCCTGTGTCCATAAGCCGGGAGAGCCGCCTCAGGGCCTCGTCGGCCGAGACCTTCAGCATGGCGAGCCGCTGGGGCAGCAGGCCACCCGGCTCGTGGGCCGACCTCATGATCGCGATGGCGATGTCGACGATGTCGACCACCTGCTGTTCACGGGGAAGCGACCCCAGGTACGCGCTCAAAGCCAAGGCGAAGTCTTCATGCACCTCTCCGCTTCTTTCGAGAGCGAACCGAGGTGATGCGGTGAGGGACAGAATGCCGCCGAGTTCGTCGAGAACCGGTCCGCGTTGCTCCAAAGCGTGCCTGATCCCGCCGTCCAGCGTCATGAGGACCCAGAGCGCGGAAGATCGAGTGATCCGGCTCGTACCACTGGCGCCCGCGTCTCGCCGCTGCTCTTGAGCCGCCGACGCCAGCGCGACAAATTCGGTCAGACGAGGACTCGCCGTCCGTCCGGAGTCCGCGATGAGCGTCCCCACGGTCACCGGGCGGTCGAGTGGCAGGCGGCTGTCGGTCATAGCGGTTGGTCGCTCCCCGACGAGACTTCGTTTCACCCCTCGGCGGCCGTCATACGCGCGACAGAACCTGGTTCGTTCCCGGCCACGATCGCCCGAGATCAACCACCGGCCACCGGCTCCGGCCAACTGCCTGCGTCCAACAGGGCCAGAAAGTTCTTTCTCACCAAGAGTTCCGAAGTCGCCCTCCACCCGGGCTGGGTGACCGGGTGGGGGCGACAGCCGCTCACGCGCGCGCCGCTCAGACAGCCGGACGCTCACCCGGCATCAGGCCTTCGGTGGCCACCTGCCCGCGGACCGCTTCCGCCTCGCCCGGCATCAACCCTTCGGCCTCGTCGGGAACGGCGGCCGCCTCGCCGGGCATCCGTCCCTCGGTCGACGGGGGTTCCGGCTCCAGTTCGGCGGCGGCGACCGGGGTCTCGGCGGCCTCCCAGATCTCGTTGTCGTCGAGCCCGGCCGCCTTGGCGTTCTTGGCCCGCACGCCAGGGTCGTCGTCATCGGTCAGCGCGGCCTGGACGACCTCGGCCCGGCTCGGCGCGAGGTTGCGGGAACCCGCCGCCGCAGCCACTCGTACGGACGGTTCCGAGTTCGCCGCCGCGGCCATGAGGATGTCCACGACTCCGTCGTCGTCGATGAGGCTGGCCAGATAAACGGCCTTGGCCGCGAGCATCGGCTCGCCGCCTTCGACCATGCTCTTCAAGTGCGGCAAGGCTTCCACGCCCAGTGCCTTGGCCGACGGGTAGTCCGGCTCGTCCGGGGTCAACGCTGACCGCACCTGCTCGAAAGTGATTGCCATCAGGCACTCCTCACAGATCCTGAGTGAACGGACTGGCCACCATTGTGTCGCGTTCGGCCGCGATCAGGTCCGGCGGCGGGTTGGTGATGTTCGCGGTGCCGTTGCCGGTCATGAGCCGGTTGTTGTCGTTGACGTGGTTGAGACCGAGGACGTGGCCGACCTCGTGGCCGAAGGTCCATTGCGTCGCACCCTGCGCGACCACTGCGCCCGGCCGCCCGTCCGGATGAGCGGCGCACCCGTTGAACGGCGGGTCCGTCGTCCGGACGAAGTAGACCACGACGTCGTTCGGGCCCGCGTTGTTCCGGTTGGCATAGAGCTGGTTCTGTTCGGCCGTGGTTCGCCCGCGTACGCACTCGCCGACATCGAGGTCGTTGAGAGCGGGCAGGTTCAGGTTCTCGGTGGACGCGTGCTGCACGTGGACGCCGACCGTGCCGTACACCTCGCGCATCCGCTGCAGCACCGTGCCCACCGCGACGTTCGGAGTGGTGAGGACCTTGGTGTGCACCCGGACCGTCGGTACCCGCGCCCACCACTTGTGCCAGAGAGCGTTGTCCGTGCCGCAGACGAACGTGTCGATGCGGTCCGGCCCCCAAGACGTCGCGGCGGGCCCACTGGTGAGGACCCCGCCGAGACTCTCCCAACCGGACCAGCCGTTCTGGTACCACTTGTGCCACATCGCGTTGTCGTTGCCGCGGACGAAGACATCCAGCCGCCCCGATGCCCAGGACGAGACGTCGGGAGAGCTGGTGAGCACGCCGCCGAGGCTCTCCCAGCCCGACCAGCCGTTCTGATACCACTTGTGCCACAACGCGTTATCCGTACCACGCGCGAATACATCGAGCCGCCCGGACGACCATGACACCGCTGCTGGGTCACTGGTGAGGACTCCGCCGAGGCTCTCCCAACCGGACCAGCCATTTTGATACCACTTATGCCACAACGCGTTATCCGTACCACGGACGAAAACATCCAACCGACCCGCCGACCACGCCGCCACCGCCGGCCCACTCGTCAGCAAACCACCCAGGCTCTCCC
>NZ_JAJPWO010000026.1:0-67788 GCF_046549075.1 Amycolatopsis sp. lyj-84 | reverse complement strand
GGGCAGATACCCCGCCCGCACCGCACCCCAAAAACGCACCCGCACCGAACGCGGCAACACGAACCCGCCAGCCACCACAAACTCCCAGCTCACGAAGGATGTTGCAACGACCGCATGAATCCGCCCCGCATTGGGGACACACGGCATGCTCGGGTGACCGCCCCAGCTCACGCAAGTAGTCGCCTACTTGCGTCAGCAACCCACCCGCAGCAGCGCGCGTGATCGGGCGGCGATCACGGAGTTCGCCGTCCGAGCACACGAGATCCGTTCCTGATCACGCAAGTTACGCCTTCGCTCACCCTGGGCGCGGACACGACGCCACCTTTGACTTACCCCTTTATAGATGGGGTGGGGCCGGGCTAGCGTGGCAGGGACTCCAGGTGGTCCGCGGCGGCCACGACTCCCCCTGCCGCCGCGAACGAGGCCCGCACCCGCGCGGCCGCCGCGGCATAGGCGGGCTCGGTCAGCACTTCGGTGATCGTGCCGCGGATGTCCGGCGCCTTCACGCGGTCGAAGCGCAGCCGCAACCCCGCCCCCGCCGCCTCGACCTGCTGAGCCAGCATCGACTGGTCGTCGCGGATCGGCGCGATCACCAGCGGCAGCCCGGACGCGAGGGTCTCGCTGACCGTGTTGTGCCCGCCATGGCAGATCACCGCCGCTGCCTTCCGCACCACTTCCGCCTGCGGGATGCGTTTGGCGATCAGCACTTCGTCGCTGATCAGTTCGCCGGTGGGGTCGACGACCAGGCCTTGGACCTCGGGCATCCCGGCGAGCGCGTCGACGCATTCGGCCAGGAAACGGCGGCCGAGAGCGGCGTTGGCGGTGCCGAGGGTGGCGAGGACGAGCGGTCTGCCGTCGAGCCGGTCCCACGAGAACCCGACCGGGGGCGCCGGTGCCAGCGCCGGGCCGACGAAGCGGACCGCTCCGACGTCGGCGAGCGGTCCCGTCAGCGAGACGGTGGTGAAGGCGAGGACGAGGTGCGGGGAAAACCGCAGGTCGCCGCAGTCCACCCGGTGCCGGGTCCGCAGATCCTCCTGGAGCTCGTCCACCCACGCGGCGATCTTCGGCATGGCGCTCAGCGGGTCGCCGAGTTCGGTCGACGTCGACGCCGAGGTCACCCACGGCAGGGAGCGGCGGCTCGCCACCAGGGCGCCCGCGAAGGCCTGCTGATCGGCGATCACGACGTCGGGGCGGAAGGCGGACACCGCCTTGTCGACCCCGGGGACCATCGCGTCCGCGAGTGGGACCAAGTACTGCTCCCAGAGGAACTTCAGTGCGGCGAACCCGCGCAGGCCTTCGGGACGGCGCTCGACGGCGAACTCCAGCGCGTCCGCCGCCGGGTACACCCGGCCCGCGCGCGTCAGCTCCGACGTCGTGGGTTCCGGACCGCACCAGGCGACGTCGTGGCCGCGGCCCACGAGTTCGGCGGCCACCGCGCGCAACGGGGCCACGTGCCCGGTGAGCGGCGGGACGACCAGCAGGAACCGGCTCATCCGCGCGGCCTCCCGTGCCGGGAGATCCAGTTCAGCAACAACTCACGGACCTCTCGGTGCTGCTCGACGAGCACCGAATGCCCCTGCCCCTCGAACACGTGCAGCTCACCACGGGGCAACAAGGACGTCAGCGCGTTGAGATCGTCGGCCTGGTAGCCGTGACTGCCCAAAATGGACAGTACCGGGCAGTCGATCCCCGCCACCTGGTCCAGGGTCAGCAACGGGCCGAGCGGGACCTCCTCGGCCATCGACGTGGACGTGATCCGCTCCGCCGCCATCCTCGCCAGCCGCCGGTGGTGGGCGCTGTAGTTGGCCTCGATCCAGTCGAAACTCTCCTCGACCTTCAAGAATCGCACGGTGTGTTCGAGGATCTGCGCCATCTTGTCCGCCCACAGTTCGGTGGCGGGCTCCGACTCGATGCACACGATGCTGCGCACCCGTTCCGGTTTCGCCACCGCGTAGCTGTAGGCCAGGGTGCCGCCGAAACTGTTGCCCACCAGGTGGACCGGGCGGTCGAGGTCGAGCTGATCCAGCAGGTCGTCGAGGTCGGCGATGAAGTCCGCGATCGTGTACCCGCGCTCCGGGCGTTCGGTCTTCCCGTGCCCGCGCAGGTCGTAGCTGATCACGTCCACCCCGGCGGCGGCGACCGGCGGGGCCAGGGTGAGGTAGAAGCTCGCCAGGCTGTCGGTGCCCATGCCGTGCAGGAACACCACGGTCTCCGTGCCCCCGCCGGGCACGAGGTGCACGTTCGTGCGCAGCCCGTTGACGGTCATCGTCGGCACCGCCTCAGCCCCGTTCGCCGAGGCGGGCGGCGACGTAGTCCGCGATGTCGCCGACCCGGAGTCCGATCACGTCGTCGAGATCCTTCTCCGCCAGGAACTCCGCGAGGTTGACGTCCGCGCCGAAGAACTCGGCGAGGATGCTCGCGAAGGTCACCAGATCGATGCTCTCGAGCTGGAGATCCTCGTGGAAGGTGGTCTGCGGGGTGATCTCGATGCCGAGGACGTCGGTGTCCCCCACCAGTTCTCTCAGCAATTCGGCCACGGTGCCGAAGACCGACGCCGGGCTCTGCTGTTCGATCGTCATGCTCTGCTCCTGTTCCTAACCGCGGTTCCAGGCCACCACGTGCCCCGGTATCCCGGCGAACTCCACCCCTGGGCCGATTTCCTCGGCCAGCCCCGCCAAATCACCCTCGGCCCGGACCGCGATCCGGGGCGGCGTCGCGTCCCGTTCCCGGACGAGGGCGACCGCCACGTCTCCGACCGTCGCGACGGCCACTCCCAGCGGCGGCAGTTCCCGGCCCTGGACCCCGGTCACCGAGGTCCCGTCGGCACTGACCCGGATTTCGGCCGGGTAGACGCCGTCCAGGCCGAGTTTCGCGCGCACGGCGTCCTTGATCGCGATCCGTTCCAGCAGCCAGCCGCGCTGCCGCCGGGGCGCGCAGGCGGCGAACTCGGCGCGTTCCTCCGAACCGAGATAGACGCCGGCGTAGATGTCCCGCGCGGCCGGGCTCGGCCACCGGTCGGTGACCAGTGCCCAACCGCCTTGGTGCACTTCGGCGAGCCGATGCCGGTCCGGAAAGGCGTAGACCCGGTGAGCGGGCCGGTCGCACGGGAAACGGATGTCCCGCCACTGCTCGATCCTGGCCAGCACGGCGCCGTCCCGCACCAGTTCGGCGTCCATCTCCAGCACGTCCGGCCGGGGCAGCCGGACCCGGACCACGCACCGCAACGACGTGCCCGGCGCCGGTTCCGGGCCGTACCAGGTGATCCGGCCCATCGACGTCGGGAACGCCAGCAGCGCGTCCGCCTTGGTGGCCATCAGCCAGCAACCCAGGAGCTGGCCGACGTTGTCCAGCAGCGCGCCGGGTGCCGACGGCACGACGAGCTCGCCACGGATGTGCCGCTCGCCGAGCCCGATGAGCCTGGCGAGTCCTTGGTACGCGGGGCCGTGGAACATCTCCCGGCGCGAGTAGATCTCGGCGGCGCTGAGCGGGGGCGCGGTTTCCGGCCCCGGCGGCGGGGACGGCCGGGGCGCCGTCGGATACCGCTGGGCCAGATGGACGTCCATACTGGCGTGCGGTCCGATTTGGACACTGATCCGGTCGCCCTCGCGGGTCATCGACAGCGGGACACGCTGTGCGGGGGCGGCGATCAGCCATCGGGAGAACGCCGCGTTGCTCACGCCTGTCGCGACCGTCCCCGGCCAGGCCCGTTCCGCCGCCCGGCAGGCCAGGTCGACCAGGGTCGTCGCGGGGACGGTGGGCCGGAAGTCCGCCTCGTCCGGCCAGTCCTCGCGCTGCCGGAAGAACCGGTGATCCACCAGGTACGGCATCGCGGCGAGCGAGACGTCCACAGTGGACTCGACGGTGGAATCGGCGGATCTGCGCGCGGCCGCGTTGACGACGCTCGCCGCGGCCTGCCTGGTCTCGGCGAGCAGCGCGGTGAACTCCGCGACGATCGCGTCCGGAACACCGTCGGCCAGCTCGGGAACCGTGGTGTCGCCTTCGAACATGCCCTTGACGTCACCGTCGACCGAGAGCAGCGAGCCCGCCGTGTCGATCCGGGTCCGGCGCGGCTCCAGCACGTCGAACGCGGGCCGTCCGCCCTCCACCCAGACCGCGGTGGCCACCCGGCGCAGCTGGGCGAGCCCGGGCCTGGTGCCGGACGACGCCGGGACGACCAGGTGCGGCCGCGTTCCCAGGGTGTCCGCCACGAACGAACCGACCTGACCGGCACCCGCCTGCACGAAGACGCGGGCGCCGTCGGCGTAGAGGGCGTCGACGAGTTCCCGGAACCGGACCTTCCGCACCAGATGGGCCAGGTACAGCTCGCGGACCTCCACCGGATCCGCGGGATACGGCCGGGCCGTGGTCGCCGACCAGACGGGGATCCGCGGTGCCTTCAGGTCCAGTTCCGCCGCGAGCCGGGTGAACGGGCCGAGCCGGGAGCGCATCAGCGGGGTGTGGAACCCGGACCGGAACGGAAGCGTCCTGGCGACGATGCCGTGCTGGGTGCACAGGCGCGCGAGCCGGGCCGCGGCCGCCGGGTCACCGCAGACGATCGTCTGCCGCGGCGCGTTCTCGTGGGAGACCATCAGTTCCGGTTCGGCGGCGAGCAGCGCGGCCGCTCGCTCCGCGGAGCAGCCGAGTACCAGGAATTCGGCGTCCGGCAGGGTGAACCCTTGCGGCCAGTACCGGCTCAGCATGTCCTCTGTGGACTGTCCGGGGTACATCCCGGCCGCCTGCATCGCGGTCCACTCGCCGACGCTGTGCCCGGCGAGCAGGTCCGGCATGATGGCGAGCCGCCGCAGCGCGGTGTCGAGCAGCAACCCGACCTGGGACACGCTCGACGCGCGCGAAAGCACACTCTCCGTCGACCATTCGGGCCGCTCCAGGCCGAAGTGCCGGGCGACGTCGGCGCAGCGCGGCTCCGCGTCCGCCTCCAGCCCCGGGTAGACGAACACGGTCTTCGCGCCGTGCCGCTCCAGCAAAGGTGCCGTACTGCACCAGATGTCGTTGGGCCCGTGCCAGGACCGGCCCTCGGCCGTGACCTTCGCGAGCACCCTTCGCGCGACCTCGATCCGCTTTTCGGTCGGCCCGACGATCCCGATCCGGCTCGGGCCGTGCCCGCCGGATTCCGGGTCCGGACGGTCGAGCAGCGTGCGGAGTTCGTCCGGAGTGGACGCCGCCAGCCGCAGGATCCGCTCGGGCTCCCCGGTCACCTTGGCCCGGCGTGGCCGGGTGGGCGCCGGATCGGCCTCTTCCAGGATCACGTGCGCGTTGACGCCGCCGAAACCGAAGGCGTTGACCGCCGCCCGGCGTGGCACGTCGCCCGCCGGCCAGCGCTCGGCTTCGGCCAGGACCCGGAACCGGGTCTTGTCCAACAGCGGGCTCGGATCGGCGCAGTTCAGGGTCGGCGGCAGGACGGCGTGGTGCAGCGCGAGCGCCGCCTTGACCAGTCCGGCGGCCCCGGCGGTCGGCATGGTGTGCCCGATCATCGCCTTCACCGCGCCGATCGCGGCACGGCGGCCTTCGGGCGGGCCGAACACCTCGGCGAGGGTGGCCAGTTCGGCCGCGTCCCCGGTCGGTGTCGCGGTCCCGTGCGCTTCCAGCAGGCCGATCGCGCCGGGCGCGGTGGGATCGAGCCCCGCCGACGCCCACGCGCGGCGCAGCGCCAGGGTCTGCCCGGACACCGCCGGGCTGAGCAGGCTCGCGCCCTTGCCGTCGCTCGACGTCCCGGACCCGCGCAGCACCGCGTAGACCCGGTCGCCGTCGCGGCGCGCGTCGTAGAACCGTTTCAACACGACGATCGCGGTGCCCTCGCCGATCAGCAAACCGTCCGCGTCCCGCGAGAACGGGCTGATCCGCTGGCTCGGGGACAGGGCGCCGAGCTGGGTGAACATCGACCAGAGCGTGTCGTCGTGGCAGTGGTGCACCCCGCCTGCCAACACGACGTCGCAGCGGCGACGGGCGAGTTCGCCGATCGCTTGGTCCACCGCCAGCAGCGAGGACGCGCAAGCGGCGTCCACCGTGTACGCGGGGCCACCGAGGTCCAGACGGTTGGCCACCCGTGACGCGGCGAGGTTCGGCACCAGCCCGATCGCGGTGTCGGGCCGGAACTCGCCGAGCGGTTCGAGCAGCGCGTCCCGGAGCCTGTCGAGCATCTCCGGGCGCGCCGACGGCAGGAGGTCCCGGACCGCGCCGGTGATCTGGCGGACCGACCGGACACGCTGGTCGAACCGCTGGAGTCCGGGCGAAAGGTAGCCGCCCCTGCCGAGGATCACGCCCACGCGTTCGAGGTCGCCCAGCCGTCGCAGGCCACCGGCGTCGTCGACCGCGGACGCGGCGACGGCCAGCGCGACCAGCTGGTCCGGCTCCATCCCGGTGACGGAACTGGGCGCGATACCGAGCGCCGTCGCGTCGAAGTCCAGGCTGTCGGCGACGAACCCGCCGCGCCGCCCGTAGGTGCGGTCGGGGGTGCGGCCGTCACCGTCGTGGAAACTCGGATCCCAGCGGTGCGGCGGGATCTCGGTGATCGCGTCGGTGCCGGACACGATGTTCTGCCAGTACTCGTCCACTGTGGACGCGCCGGGGAGGAACACTCCCATGCCGACGATGGCGACCTGTTCCTGGTTCACCACGGTCTGGTTCACCACAGTGACGCCGTGTACAGCACCGAGCGGACGTCGGCCGGGCCGTAGGCCAGCTCACGCAGCAGGGCGGCGGTGCCTTCGTCCGGATCGATCAGCGCGACCTCCCGGCGTTCGTACTCGCGCGCCAGTTCCGGCGACACCATGCCCGCGTGGTCGTCCGAGGGCGCCCAAGGTCCCCAGTGGACGGTCAGCGCCCGGCAGCCGGTGCGGTCCGCCCACTGCGCGCCGAGGGTCTCCAGCGCGTCGTTCGCGGCCGCGTAGTCGGTCTGCCCCCGGTTGCCGAGGACGGCGGCGATGCTGCCGAAGAAGGTCACGAAGCCGGGCCGGACGCCGAAGTACTCCAGCGCGTCGAGCAGGGCTCGCGCACCGTCCACTTTGGTCCCGTAGACCGTGCGGAACGAGTGCTCGTCCTTGTCCGCCATCAGCTTGTCGTCGATCACCCCGGCCGCGTGGACGACACCGTCGATCCGGCCGTAGCGGGTGTGCAGATCCTTGACCACCTGCCGGACGGCGGCGCCGTCGCGCACGTCGAGCGACCGGTAGGCCGCGATACCCCCGGCCGCGCCGATCTGGTCGAGCGTCCTGGCGATCTCGCGCTGGGCCAGCACGGTGCGCACCCGGCGTTCGATGTCGACCAGCGAACCACCCCGCGCGGCCAAGGCCGAGCGCATCCCCTGTGCGTCGCCAGGCAGGTCTTCGTCGCCGGGCTCGGCGGGCCACGGCGTGCGCCCGGCCAGTTCGATCCGGCATCCGCTCGCCGCCAGTGCGACCGCCGCCCGCGCGGTGATCCCCCGGGCGCCGCCGATCAGCAGCAGTACCGAATCCGTCCCGAGTCCAAGCGCCTTGGTCTCCCCGCCGCCGGGACCCGCGCCGGCGTAGGCGATCGAACCGAGGGAACCCGCGGAGGGCTCGAAGGAGGCGCGCCCGGCGGTGTCGTACCGGACCGTGGCGGGACCTTCGGCGATCACCTCCTCCAGCACGATCCGCGCGAGGTCCACCGTGGATTCCAGCTCGACCAGCCTGGTCGGCTCACTCCGTTCCCGTGCCGCGGCACGGACGAGGCCGCGCAGCCCGGCGGTGTGCCCGGAACCCGGCCTCGCCACCACGATCACCGCGCCCTTGGCGTCCTTGAGCAGGCCGAAGACCTGCGCCGCGACCGGTTCTTCGGCGTCCGACAACGGGTTCAGCACGAGGACGATGTCGGCCTCGGTCCGCTCCCCCGGCACGGCGCCGGCCTCGGAGAACACCGCGCGGACCGACTCGGCCAACTCCTCCTGCCCGGGTTCGAAGCTCACCGCGACCGTTTTGCCGCCCACCCTGGAGAGGTCGGGCGTGCCGAGCGGCGCGGGCACCCGGCTGAGCAGGTACCGGCCGGGCGCGCGGCCCGCCGGGGCCTCGGCGGGGGCCGGTGTCACGGCGACCGGAGCCGCCGGTTCGAGCCACTTCCGCAGCCGTGCGGCCAGGGCGCTCGCCGTCCGGTCCCGGCTGAGCTGGTCCTGGGCGTCGTCGTGCACCCGTCCGGTGAGCCCGAGCTTCGCCAGCAGCGAGCCCGCGATTTCGGTGCGCTTGATCGAGTCGATGGAAAGATCCGCTTCGAGGTCGAGATCGTCGTCGATCATCTCGGCCGGATAGCCGGTGCGTTCGCTGATCGCGCCGATCACGGTGGCCAGGACGTCGGTGACCGCGACTTCTTCCACGACCGGTTCCGGCTCGGCGACGGGCACGGTCACGGTCACGACCGGCGCCTCGACCGGCGGCAGCAGCACCGGCGCGACCGGCACCGGGGCCGCGGCGAGCGGCGCGGTGCCGAGGTACCCGAGCATCACGTCCCGTTGCGCCGCCAGCAGTTCGCGGCTGGTGCGGAGGAATTCGACGACGGCCTGGTCACGACCGGGCGCGGGCTGGTTCATGGTCGTCCTCGGGATTCGTCGGGCGGGCACGAGCCCATGGGCGGGGACCTCGCCGCCGGGCGCGCGGACGGTCTGCCCGTCCACGGTCCAGGCGGGCGCGGGAAGCGGGCCGACGCGGACGCGGCCGCGGAAAAGCCGTTCGGTGCGCACCTCGACACCCGTGAGCGCCAGGCGCGCGAGCGCGGTGAGGAACCCCCGCAGCCCGGGGCCGCCGGGATCACACGCGACGACGGTGTGCGGCCGGTCGCCGAGAATGTCCTTGGCCAGCCGGGAAAGCACCTGTCCCGGGCCCGCCTCGACGAAGGTGCGCGCGCCAGCCGCGTACATGTCCTCGATCAGCTCGACGAAGCGCACCGGTGAGCCGATCTGCGCGGACAGTCCCGCGCGCACCGTTCCGGCTTCGTACGGCCGGGCGGTGCGGTTCGACCACACCGGCGGACCGGGCTCGCCGATCTCGGCGTTGTCGAGATCGACGGCGAACACGTCGCTCGCCCCGGCCACCAGCGGACTGTGGAAGGCGCAGGCGACGGGGATCCGCTTGGCCCCGATCCCTTGCCCGCGCAGCGTGCGGACGGCCTCTTCGATGGCCTCCGTCGGTCCGGAAAGGACGGTCTGCGCCGGTGCGTTGTGGTTGGCCAGCACGACATCGGTCCGGTCGAGGGCGGCGGCCAGTTCCTCACGGGACGCTTTCACCGCGGCCATCGCCCCCGGATCGGCGCCCGCGACTTCGGCGATCGAGCGGGCCCTCGCCCGGCTGAGCGCCACCAGGGTCGGGGTGTCGAACGCGCCGGCGACCGACAGCGCGGCCAGTTCGCCGTAGCTGTGCCCCGCCAGCAGATCCGGCCGGACCCCGAGATCGGCGAGCAACCGGCACACGGCCGACTCGACGAGCCCGAGCGCGGGCTGCGCGATCCGGGTGTCCTTGAGATCCTCGTCCTGCGCCGCGCGTACCTCTTCGGCGAACGCGCGCGGCGGGAAGGTGGTCGCGGCGACGTCCGGAGCGAGCCGCAGGACCTCCGCCAGTTCGGGGAAGTGCACGAACAGGTCCGCCAGCATTCCGGTCTTCTGGCTGCCTTGGCCGGGGAACAGGAACGCGATCGCCCCGGCTTCGGTGTTCCCCGCGGTGAGCCCTCCCCCGTTCTCGGCGGCCTCGCGCAGGTCCTCGAGATCGCTCGCGACGACGGCGAGCCGGACCGGCCCGGACCCGCCCCGTTCGGCGGCGAGAGCGGCGATCTCCCGCAGCGGACGGCCTTCGTTCGCCGACAGCAGTTCACGCAGCTCGGCGCGGGCACCGTCCACATCGGAACCCCGGAGCAGGACCAGCTCGGCGTCCCAGTCGCGCGGACCGTGCCGCCGGTCGGGTGGGACCCCGGGAGCGGCCAGCACCGCGTGGAAGTTGGTCCCACCGAACCCGAACGCGCTCACTCCGGCGAACTCGCGTCCGCGCGGAACCGCCGTCGGCCGGGCGCCGGTGGAGAAGGTGAAGGGACTGCTCTGCGCGTCCCAGGCGGGGTTCGGCCTGCTCAGGTGCAGCGTGGGCGGCACGACTTCGTGCCACAGCGCCAGCGCCGCCTTCATCAGGCCCGCCAGTCCCGCGGCGCATTTCGTGTGCCCGATCTGGCTCTTCACCGAGCCCAGCGCGCACGCGCCCGGTTCGGCGCCCGCGTCGAGGAAGAACTCGGTGAGCGTGGTCAGTTCGGTGGCGTCGCCGACGACCGTGCCCGTGCCGTGCGCCTCCACCAGCGAGACGTCCGCCGGGGAGACCCCGGCGTCGCGGTAGGCCCTCGCCAGGGCACGCCGTTGCCCCTCGGGGCGCGGTGCGGTGAGGCCGAGCGCCTTGCCGTCACTGGCGGCGCCGACACCCTTGACCACGGCGTAGACCCGGTCGCCGTCGCGTTCGGCGTCGGCCCGCCGTTTGAGGACGAGACAGGCGACGCCCTCGCCGAGCGCGATCCCGTCCGCCGCCGAGTCGAACGGGCGGCACCGGCCGGTCGGCGACAGCGCGCCCGCGGAGGTGAACATGAGGTAGTCGTTGACGCCGTTGTGCAGGTCGACAGCGCCGCACAGGACCATCGAGCTGGTGCCCGCCCGCAGTTCCTTCACCGCGAGGTCCAGCGCGGCCAGCGAGGAACCGCACGCGGCGTCCACGGTGTAGTTGGTGCCGCCGAGGTCGAGCCGGTTGGCGATCCGGCCGGAGATGACGTTGGCGAGGGTGCCGGGGAACGAGTCTTCGGTCAGTTCCGGCAGCTGCGCGAGCAGTTCTTCCGGGACGTCTTCGAGATAGCTGGGCAACAGCGCGCGCAGGACACCGGCGTTGGCCAGGTCTCCCCCGGCTTCGGCGCCGAAGATGACGCTGGTGCGCTCGCGGTCGAAACCGCCGTCGCCGTAGCCCGCGTCCTCAAGGGCACGCCGGGCAGTCTGCAAAGAAACCAGCTGGGCCGGGTCGATACTGCCCATCGACTTCGGCGGGATGCCGTACGCGAGCGGGTCGAAGTCCACCGGTGGCAGGAAGCCGCCCCATTTGGACGTCGACTGATCCGCGTAGACCTTGGTGTCCCAGCGCTGATCCGGCACCTCGGTGACGGCGTCCGCGCCGCGCAGGATGTTGGACCAGAAGGAGGGAAGGTCGGGGGCTCCGGGGAACACACACGCCATGCCGACGATGGCGACGTCACCGTCCACAACGGACTCCTCGGGCGGGGTGCGAGCGGAGAGCAGTTCCGCCGCGCCGACGGTGACTTCACGGTGCAGGGCGGCGATGTCGGTGCGCCGCTCTCGCAGGACCGTCACCTGCCCGGCCATGTACATCCCCTCGGCGAGCTGGCCGAGGGTGTCGACCTCGACGAGAGCTTCGCCTTCCCGCCGGATCCCCTTGCTCGCGATCCGCAGCCGCCCGGTGTTCAGCTCCTCCAGCCGTTGCCAGCTCTCCTGCGGCGGGATCCCGTCCGCGCGGAGCCCGGCCTTCAGCGCGGCGAACTCATCGGTGTACGGACTGGGCAGGCACCGGGTGAGATGGCCGGGCGCGGTCTCCAGCGTGACCGTGGACCGGGCGTCGAGCACCCGGTCCTGGAACACCTCGGTGATCGCGCCGTGAGTCACGGCTTCCTCGGTGAACAGGTACGCGGTGCCCATCAGGACACCGATTCCCGTGAGGGGTTCCGCCATCGCGGCGACCATCGCGGCGGACCGGGCGTCGTGGATCCCGCCCGCGAACAGCACCTCGACGTCCTTGGCACCGTGTTCGCGCAGGACGTCCAACTGCTGCTCCCACAGCACGAAACTCGACCGCGGGCCGACGTGCCCACCGCATTCGGCGCCCTCGAAGACGAACCGGCGGATCCCGGCGTCGAGGAACTGCCGCAGGAGGATCGGTGACGGCACGTGGAGGAAGGTCGCGATCCCGTCGGCTTCCAAAGCCTTGGCCTGCGCGGGTTTCCCGCCCGCGATCAGTACGCACCGCGGGTGCGCGGCCCGGACCGCCGTGAGCTGTTCGGCGCGCAAGTTCTCCGGGACGAAGCCGAGGATGCCCGCGCCCCAAGGTCGTCCGCCGAGCGCTTCGGCGGTGCGGCCGAGCAGTTCGGCGGTCTTGGCGCCGTTCGCGGTGGCCACCGCGACGAACGGGAACCCGTCGTGCCCGGCGACGGCGGCCGCGAAACCGGGCTGGTCGCTCACCCGCGTCATCGGTCCCTGCACGACCGGCAAGCCGGTGCCCAGCGTGCGGCACAGTCGCGCGCCTTGCTCCATGGGGCTCGCCGACGGCGGGGTGGCGAGCGAACGGACGATCGTCCGGACAGCGCTTTCAGCGTCCTCGAAGCGATTCGCGAGCAACGCCGTGAGCCCGTCGTCGGCCCTGGCGAGTTCGTTCCGTGCGGCCGCTGGGACGTCGGCCTCCGGGAACAGGCCGAGGCCGTCGAGCACCACGCCCGCCGCGCCCCCGGCGATCGCGGCCACCGCCGTGCGCGGCCCGATGCCGCCGTACGCCCACACGGGGGCGTCCTCGCCGAACCGCTCCAGCAACCGCTGCAGGAGGACGAACGTGGTGAGATCCGACCCGCCTGCCTCGGCGCCCTTCGCGACCAGACCAGAGGCGCCGGCGCCGAGCATCCGGACGGCCTGCTCGACGCCGGTCACCTCGGCCAGCACGGGGACGTCGCCCCTGCCCTGCCAAACTGCCCCTTCGGCCAGCAGGACGAGCCCCGCGCCGCTTTCGCGCACCTCTTCGTACCGCACGTGGCGGCCCGCCGGGATCCGCACCCCGAACGGGAATCCTCTGTCCACTATGGACCCGGTGCGCGCGAGATCCAGGACGCCGAGACCGCCTCCCCTGGCGACGGCGGCCGCCAGCCCCGGATCCGGACGTCCGAGCGGGTTGACGCCGAGTACCCGCGTGCGCGCCGTCGCATGACTCACCGGCGGACCTCCTGTTCGGCTGGGCTGGTCGAACCTCGCCGGGTTCGGCGATCTTCAGCGGGATTCCCAAGAAATAACCTACTTGCCGCAGAGAGCGCAATACTCCCGCGTGAAAACTCGAAAAACAAGGGAACGCGTGCTAAAGTCCGGCGCCGGAAACAAATATGTCGACACCGTCAGAACAGGCCGCTGACCTGCACTTTTATCACTCGCATTCCAGATTTCGGCAAAGCGTCGCTCACCGGCGTAACAAAACAGAAGAATTGTCATCGAAAGCAGTATCGATAACCATGGAGCGCATGTGGAAGTGACAGGACGAGTCGTCGTGCTGACCGGCGCGGCACACGGAATCGGCGCCGCCATGGCCCGGCGGTTCGCCGCCGAGGGCGCCGCCGGAGTGGTGGTCTCCGACCTCGACCTCGACGCGGCGGAGAAGGTCGTCGCCGGGATCACGGCCGCCGGCGGTGCCGCCATCGCGCGCCACGCCGACGCGTCGTCCAAAGAGGACTTGAAGATGCTGGTGACCGAGGCGAGGACGGAGTTCGGCCCGGTGGACCTGTTCTGCTCCAACGCGGGTGCCGCGTTCGGGACGGGCGTGCACGCCGCCGACGAGCAATGGTCGCGATCGTGGGCCATCAACGTCATGCAGCATGTGCACGCCGCACAGGTCGCGCTTCCCGCGATGTTGAGCCGGGGCCAGGGATATCTGCTGATCACGGCCTCGGGCGCGGGCCTGCTCGGCACCCCCGGCGACGCGCCCTACTCGGTGACCAAACACGCGGCCGTCGGACTCGCCGAATGGCTGGCCATCACCTACCGGCCGCGCGGGGTGCAGGTCAGCGCGCTGTGCCCGCTCGGCGTGCGGACCGCGTTGCTGGAACCGGGGATCGCCGCCGGGCACCCCGCCGCACTCGCGATCGCCGCCGCGGCACCACTGCTGGAACCGGAGGACGTCGCGGAATCCGTCATCCACGGCCTGGCCTCGGAGGAGTTCCTGATCCTGCCGCACGAATCGGTACGGGAGACCTACGCGCGCAAGGCGGCGGGTCTCGACGCCTGGATCGACCGCACCATCCTCGAAACCGGCGCGCGGAAGAGGTGAGCATGGACCACCGCAGGCTCGGCGCGAGCGGACTGTCCGTCAGCGAGATCTCGTACGGCAACTGGCTCACGCACCCCGACGGCGCCGAATGCGTCCAAGCCGCGCTCGACGCGGGCATCACGACCTTCCACACCGCCGCGGCCTGGGACGGCGGCGCCGCCGAAGAGAACCTCGCCGCCGCGCTGAGCGCCGCGCGCCGTGACGATCTCGTCCTGTGCACCGGCGTGTTCTGGCCCGAAGGCCCGGGCCTCAACGACGCCGGCCTCAGCCGCAAGCACCTGACCACGTCGCTGCACGGATCGCTGCGGCGCCTGCGCACCGACTACATCGACGTCTACCAGTTGCTGCGGTTCGACTACCGCACGCCGTTGGAGGAGACGTTCCTCGCGCTGTCGGATCTGGTGCGGCAAGGGAAGATCCTCTACGCCGGTACCGCGGAATGGACGGCGGAACAACTGCTGGAGGCGCGGCCGATCGCCGACCGGCACGGCGTCCCGCTCATCGCCAACCAGCCGCACTACTCGATGCTCTGGCGGGTCGCCGAGGCCCAGGTGATGCCGGTGTGCGAACGCGCCGGGATCGGCCAGTTCGCGTCGGTGGCCCTCGCGCAGGGCGTGCTGACCGGCAAGTACCGGCCGGGCGAGATCCCGCCGGACTCCCGGGGCGCGAGGGTGGGCGAGGCCCGGCCGCTGCTCTTCCCGGACCTCCTCGAACGCGTCGGCATGCTGCGCGGCGTCGCCGACGACGCCGGGCTGACCATGGCCCAGCTGGCGCTCGCGTGGACGTTGCAGCACAACACCGTCGCCTCGGTGGTGACCGGGGCGAGCACCGCGGCACAGGTGACCGAGAACGCGAAGGCGTCAGGCGTGGTCCTGGACCTCGACGTGCTGACGCGGATCGACCAGCTGCTGGGCAGTTTCATCCAGACGGACCCACGGCTGACCTGGTCGCCGCCCGCGACCGCCTGACCGGACCTCGTGAGTGGTAAGGACGGTTCTAACCGTCCTTACCACTCACGAGGTCAGTGCGGTCCGCAGGATGGCCTCGAACCGGTCCGCAGCCGGTGGTTCGTCGCGCAGCAATCCTTGCAGCAGCAACCCGTCCACCAGACCGACCAGCATCTCGACCCGCACCGGATCGTCGGTGTGACGGCGCGCGAAGTCCGCCAGGGCCGACATCCAGCGATCGGTCGACTCGCGGAGTCTCGGCTCCCGCGCGGCGAGCAGGTACAGCTCGTACTCCGCCAGCAGGTGCCCGGGTTCCGCGGCCACGCGGGCCAGCAGGGCCGCGAATTTCGGCAGGGCGTCTCCGCCGGGTTCCGCGGCGAGGGCACGCATCCGCTCGGCGTCTTCGTCCATGCACTGGGTGAGCGCGGCGGTCAGCAGGTCTTCGATCCCCTGGAAGTGGTACGCGGCCGCCGTCGCGGGCAGCCCCGCCTCCCGGGCGACCGTGCGGTGACTGACTCCCGAAACCCCGTCCCTCGCGACGACGCGCAGGGTGGCCTCGATCAGTTCCCGTTTGCGTTGCTCACCTTTGGCGAGGCGGCCGTCGGCGATCGGCTCGTTCAGCATGCCGCCTCCTCACGCGTCGTGGTCTTCCTGGTCAGCAGAGGATACGAGAGCAGGGCGATCAGGATGATCAAGCCACCGGCGACCACCGCGACGGCGAATCCGCCACCCGGGCCGAAGCGGTCGACGGCCTCTCCCGACACCGCGGCGCCCAGGGCGACGCCGATGCTGAGACCGGTGATCGCCCACGTCATCCCCTCGGTCAGTTTCTCCGCCGGGACGATCTTCTCGATCATCCCCATGACGACGATCATCGTGGGAGAGAAGAACAAACCGGCGACGAAGACCACCGCGCACAGGCCGATGATGCCGTCCACCGCCAGCAACGGCACCGCACTCGCCGCCGTGCCAGCGGTGCCGATCAGGAGCAACCGGGGCGGGGCGATGGTCAGTTTGAGCGTCCCGAAGGCCAGTCCGGAGATCGCGGAGCCCACCGCGTAGACCGAGACGACGACGCCCGCCGCCGACGGCGACCCGACGGCACCCGCGAACGCCACACTGACGACGTCGACCGCGCCGACGATGACACCGCCCGCCACGAGCGTCAGCACCAGCACCCGCACCGCGCCCAGCCGGATCGCCGAACTTCCCGCCGCTCCGCTCGGCGGCAGGACGCGTGGTTCCGTCTCTCGCCGCGAGACGAACAGCAGCACCCCGGCGGCGAGGAGCACCACGGCGAGCAACGGTCCCGCTTCGGGGAAGACGATGGTGCACAACGCCACCGACAGCGCGGGCCCGATGACGAACGTCAGTTCGTCGACCACCGATTCCAGCGCGAACGCCGTGTGCAACCGGGGCGAGCCGCGGTAGAGCGCCGACCAGCGGGCCCGGACCATCGCAGCCATGCTGGGCATGAATCCGCCGAGGATCGCGCACACGAACAGCGTCCAGTCCGGCGCCCCGAACCGGGCGCAGAGCAGGAGCGCGCCGATCGCCAGCACGCTGATCCCCGTCACCGGCATCAGGATCCGGCCCTGCCCCCGGCGATCCACCAGCCGCGAGACCTGCGGGCCGAGCAGTGCCATGGACAACGTGAACGCCGCCGAGACCAGTCCGGCGAGGCCGTAGTCGCCGCGCGTCCGCGCCAGCATGGTGATGATCCCGATCCCCATCATGGGGACCGGGATCCTGGCGAGCAGCCCCGCGGCGGAGAAGGCGAGCGAGCCCTTCGCGGAGAACAGCTCTCTGTACTGGCCTGCCACGGCACACTCCATAACTTGAACAGTCGTTACATTTTGAACACTCGTTTCACTTTATACACGTGCGCCGTGACGAGTGCGAGTGCCTCGTCCAACCCGGCCGTTTCGCCGACGGGCGCGGCCCAGGCGACGTAGCCGTCCGGCCTCACGAGGAAGACCGAACCTGCGTCCTCCGCCAGAAGCGCGTGACCGTCCTCGGACACCAGCGGCACCGGAGCGAACCGGCCCACGAGCGGATGGACGGAGTCCGGCGCGTAGTCGATGTCGGTCCCGTTCCCCATCGCGATGAAGTACCGTTTGGCCGCCGGGATCCCCAGCGTCTCCTCCATCACCTCCCGGAGCGCGGCGACCTGCGGTCCGGGCCGCATCAGCGCGACCTGCGCGCGGGTGTTGCGCAGGACCCGTTCCCCGACCGGGTGCCGTTCCGCGGTATAGGTGTCCAATAAGGACTCCGGCGCCCCGCCCCGCACCACCAGGCCCAGTTTCCAGCCGAGGTTCATCGCGTCCTGAAGACCGAGGTTCAACCCCTGGCCGCCGATCGGTGAATGCACGTGGGCAGCGTCGCCCGCCAGGAGCACGCGCCCCTGCCGATAGGTGGCCGCCTGGCGCGTGTTGTCGCTGAAGCGGATTCCCCCGTCCAGCCTGGTCACCGTCACGTCGATTCCGCTGACGCGGCCGATGCTCGCCTGCATCTCCTCGGCTGTCAGCGGCGCGTCCCGGTCGTCCGGCCCGCCGTCGAACTCCATGGTGGCGATCTCCCCCGGGACCAGCGACAGGTTCACCATCCCGCCGGGACCGTGCATGGACGACTTCACCGCGCCGGGATCGGCGAGGTCGGCCGAGGCGATGCGCCCGGTCATCGTCGGGTCCGTGCCGGGGAACGCGATCCCGGCCCGCTTGCGCACGACGCTGCGGCCGCCGTCGCACCCCACCAGGTAGGCGGCCCGTTCGGACCGGCCGTCGGCGAGCACGGCACGGACCGCGTCGTCCTCCTGGACGACGTCGACCACTTCGCGGCCCGCGTGGATCCGGACGCCGAGCCCGGCCGCCCACTCGGCGAGAACCTTTTCCAGCACATGCTGTTTGAGAATGAATCCGCCGGCCGCACCAGGCTGGACCTCGTCCTCGACGAGCGGCAACCCGGCGAAGTGCCCCCTGGAGCGACTTCCGTTCAGCTGCCGCGCAAGCCCGGACATCTCGCCTTGCGCCTTCGAGAACGCCTCGGTCAGGCCACGCAGCCGCAAGGACTGCGAGGTGCGGCCGTTGATCCCCCGCAGCCCGAAACTCCGGTTCCGGCGGACGGCCCCGTCGGCCGACTCCAGGACGAGCGGATCGGCTCCGGCCAGCCGGAGCTCTCCTGCCAGCAACAGACCGACCGGTCCCCCGCCCACGATGATCACGTCGTTCACGACACCCCCGTATTTACAGCGTACATTTACGCTGTAAATATGATAGATACACCGTAAACCTGTCAAGCGAAGGGCGCGAGATGACGCGGAGAGAACCGTTGAACCGGGAGAAGATCCTGGACGCGGCGCTCGCCCTGGCCGCCGAAGAGGGCCTCAAGGGGCTGTCGATGCGGAAGCTCGCCAAGACGCTCGGCGTCGAAGCGATGGCGCTGTACAACCACGTGCAGAACAAGACCGACATCCTCGACGGCATCGCGGAACGCGTCTACAGCGGCATCGAGCGCGCGGACCCGGATTCGCCGTGGCCGGAACGGGTGCGGGTCACCGCGCTCAACATCTACCGCGCGCTCGCCCGGCATCCGGTCGTGCCGATGGCGCTGGCCACCGACGAGGCCAACCCGAAATCACTGCGGGCCTTGCAACCGCTCGACGATCTCGTCGGCGCCCTCTACGAAGCCGGCTTCGAAGACGACGGCGTCCGCCAGACCTTGGGCGCGCTGAACAGTCTCATCTTCGGCTCCCTGCTGCTGACGACCGTCGGCTTCACCATGCCGCGCCGCGGCGAATCCGAACGGGAACAGGCGGATCTCTATCTCCGGCGAGTCGACCCCGAAGTCCTGCCGCACTTCAGCCGCGCGATACCCGCGTTGAGGTCCGCCGATCCCGAGCGGGACTTTGTCCGGGCACTGGAACTGCTGATCAACGGCCTTGTCGCGGCCGCAGCATCGGGACCAGGAACCGCCTAGCCACCTCACGGACCTGCTCGTCGTCGTCGAGATCGATGACCTGACTGGGGGTGACCAGGAACGACGCGGAGACCCGGGTCATCAGTTCGGCGACGAGTTCGACGTCGACGTCTTCCGAGACGTTGCCCGCCTGCTGCTCGCGGCGGAGCTGCCCCGCGACGAACCGCTGGACCGTCGCCAGGGTGTTGCCGCCGTCGCTGACCATCGACGGGACGAGCACGTCGGGCTCGACGGCCATCAGCCCGCCGATCAGCGGGTTGTGCCGGATCGCCCGCAGCGCGCTGGCGAAGCCGAGCACCACCCGGTCCGCGGCGGTTTCGGCCTGCTGGATATCGAGCAGGAACTGGTCGAAGTAGCGCCGGAACTCGCGCCGCACGACCTGTTCGACCAGGGCGTCCTTGGTGGCGAACCGGCGGTAGGCGGTGATCCGCGAGACACCGGCCCGGCGCGCGACGTCCTCCATGGTGGACCGCCGGATCCCCATCCGGCAGAACTGCTCGTAGGCGGCGTCGAGCAGCCGGAGCGCGATCGCGTCGCCCTCCTCGGCGCGTTCGAGCGCGTCGGTGAGCGCGCGCTCCAGCAGAGAATCCGGGTCTGGTGTCTTCGCGACGATTGTGCTCTCCTTGAGATACGCGGTTGCACTACTTGTATCACAGTATCAATCCGCAGGTCCGGGACTCAAGGAGGAGTACTGGCGCATGACCGAACTCAATCGACGCAAGATGCTGATCGTCAGTGGCGGAGCGACCCTGCTGGGGGCCATGGGGATGGCCCAGCCCGCCCGGGCGTGGAGTCCGAGCGGTTCGGTGGCCGGCGCGGGGGCGGGCACCGATCCGAAATGGGTGTGGGACGCCGAAGCCGATCCGGTGGTCGCCGCGGTCCTCGACCGGGGGCAGGTCGCGGAGGTCAACCGCGCGCTGCGGACCTGGACCAGGAACGACCAGCCGACGCCGTCCGGGCTCCCACCGGACCTGCGGGAGTTCGTCGAGTACTCGCGACGGCTCCCGTCGTGGGCCGATCAGTCCACATTGGACAAGGCGGCGGATTTCATGAAGGTCAGCGGGCGCTTCGTCAACCTGCTGAACGGGCTCGGCGGCGGGATGCTGAGCACCGCCATCCCGAACGAGGCCAGGGCGGTCTACTACTCCAAGGGCGGCGCGGACATGAAGGACCGCGTCGCGAAGACGGCCAAACTCGGCTACGACGTCGGTTCGCTCAACGCCTACCGGCCCGACGGCCAGATGATCGTCTCGGCGGTGAAGACCCGTCTGGTGCACGCCGCCGTCCGGCATCTGCTGCCGCGATCACCGCACTGGCAGCAGGGAATCCCGATCAGCCAGAACGACATGCTGGTCACCTGGCACACGCTGCCGACCTACACGATGCGCAAGCTGACCGACTGGCGCGTCCGGGTCTCCCCCGCCCATTCGGCCGCGTACCTGCACATCTGGCAGGTGACCGGGCACATGCTCGGGATCAGCGACGAGTACCTGCCGTCGACCTGGGACGCCGCCTACTCGCAGTCCACGCAGGTGCTGGACCCGGCGATGGGACCGACCCGCGAGGGCGTCGAACTCACCGACATCCTCCTGGACATGCTCGCCGAGCAGACCAGCCCGGGCGGCACCGACCGGCCGATGGTCAACGCGCTGGCCCGCCACATCGTCGGTGACCGGGTCTCCGAGTGGAACGGCATCCCGCGGGAGCGGATCTGGGACCCGCTGATCGGTACCGCGTTCCCGGCGCTGGTGGCGTTCCACGAAAAGCTCATCCCGCTGCCGCTGGTACCGCCGGTCGCCTGGGTGCTGGACGAGGCGATCCGGCGGTACATCCGGCTGTGGCTCTCGGAAGGCAGGCCGGTGCACATCGAGATCCCGGACATGAACCGGCCTTCGTGAGGGGGTCACCGGTGCTATGAAAGGCCCGTTACTTGCAAAATTTGCAAGTAACGGGCCTTTCATAGCACGCGCGAGGGGGTCAGTTCAGACTCGAGCAAGGTCTCGCGTCGGGATCTTGAGCCCCCTTCGGCACCCACCGCACGTTCGCGAACGAAGCCGAGAACTTGCCGTCGGTGTACACCAGGAACGGCGTGTTGACGTTCTCCAGGTCCAGCCCGGTGGCGAAGCACGACACCGGGATCTTCACCGTCGACTTCGGCGCACCCGCCAGATCGGTGAAGAGCTTGGTCGCGTTCACCTCCGAGAAGCACGGGTAGACGCAGTGCATGCTGATCACCGTCCGGTTGGCCGGTGCCTGGTGCACGATCGTGTCGAACTCCAGCGCCGCGTCCGCGTTGAGATATCCGCGCAGATCGTTGGTACCGGCCGGGTTCTGGAAGTAGAGCTGGGCAGGGCCGGTCCCGGTCCAGGTCGACTTGAGCCCGTCCTGCTGGACGTTCACGTCGGACTGGACGACGTCGATCTCGGCGTGCGAAGCGGCGCCGTCCGGGCCGATCTCGGTACCGCCCCAGTTCTGCGCGGAGCCGATGAAACCCTTGTACGGCGCGACATCCGTGCGGTTGAACACCTCGAGGTCCTCGGTCGCGGTGCCGCCGCCACCGGTCGACCCACAGGCCACCGGGCCGACGGTCTCGTCCAGCTGCCCGACGGTGACGCGCTGGCCGGTCTTGAGGCCATAGCCGAGTTTGAACAACGGGTCGTACGCGGGCGACGCCGGGTTCAGCGGCGTCTGGCAAGCGCTCTTCGGCCACGAGTACGGCAGGGTGCCCTTGAACCCGCCCTTGACGAGGACGTCGGCGACGCCGCCGCCTTCGGTGCCGGGCAGCCAGGCCGCGACGAACGCGTCGGAGCGGTTGATCTCCTTGTTCATGTACAGCGGACGGCCACCGACGTAGACGGTGACGACAGGTGCGCCCTTACCGCTGACCTTGTCCAGCACCGCCAGGTCCTCGGGGTACAGCTTCGAGGCTTCGAGGGTCTTGCGGGTCAGGTCGCCGACGCCTTCCGCGTACGGGGTCTCCCCGATGACGGCGATGACGGCGTCGTAGCCCTTCGGGTCGGCGTCGCCCTTCTCGTCGAAGGTGACGTTGACGTCGCCGAGCTGCTGCTTGAGCCCGGCCAGGATCGACGTGGCGTTCGGGAAGTCGGCGTTGGTGTTGCCGGTCCCCTGCCAGCTCAGCGTCCAGCCGCCGGTCTGGTTCTGGATGCTGTCCGCGCTCTTGCCGACCACCAGGACCTTGGACTTCGGCTTCAGCGGCAGCACGTTGCCGTTGTTCTTCAGCAGCGTCTGCGACGAGCGCGCCGCGTCACGCGCCAGCCAGGTCTCCTTGAGCGCGTCGTCGGAGTTGGCGTAGGAGCGATCCGACGGCTTCTGCGACTCGTACAGCCCGGAGCGCAGCTTCACGCGCAGGATGCGGGTCACCGCGTCGTCGATCCGCGAGACCGGGATCAGACCGCCGTTGACCTGCGCGACGGTGTTGGTGATGAACGCCTTCCAGTCGTGCGGGACCATCACGACGTCGATGCCGGCGTTGATCGCCTGCGGGCACGAGGCGTTGGTGCAGCCCGGAACCTGGCCGATGCCGTTCCAGTCGGACACGACGAGACCGTCGAAGCCCATCTTGCCCTTGAGGATCTGGTTCAGCGCCTTGTCGCTGCCGTGCAGCTTGCCCTCGTCGATCCCGAGTTCGGCGTTGGTCCAGCTGTTGAACGACACCATCACGGTCTGCGAGCCCGCCGCGAGCGCGCCGTAGTAGCCCTGGCCGTGGACGTTGATCATCTCGGCTTCGGACGCCGGGGTGACGCCCTGGTCCTGCCCCTTGAGGGTGCCGCCGTCACCGATGAAGTGCTTGGCGGTGCCGATCACGCCGTTGTAGCCGATGCGCTTGGTCGAGCCGTCCTGGAGACCGTTGATCGCCTCGTAGCCGTAAGCCCGGGTGATCCGCGGGTCCTCGGAGAACCCTTCGTAGGTGCGGCCCCAGCGGTCGTCCTGCACGACGGCCAGCGTCGGCGCGAAGGCCCAGTCCTGACCGGTGGCGCGGATCTGCCGGGCCGTCGCCGCGGAGACGTCGCGCACCAGGCACGGGTCGTGCGCCGCGCCGAGACCGATGTTGTGCGGGAAGACGGTGGCCCCGTACACGTTGTTGTTGCCGTGCACGGCGTCGATGCCCCAGATCACCGGGATCTTCGTCCGGCTGGTCTTGGCGGCGTCCCAGTAGGAGTCGGCGAGCTTCAGCCAGTCCTGCTGCGAAGCGTGCTTGTCCTGGTTCGGCCACGAACCGCCGCCGTTGAGGACCGAGCCGATGGAGTACTGGCGAACCTCGTCGGGGGTGATGGCGGCGATCTCGGGCTGCGCCATCTGCCCGACCTTCTCCTCGAGGGTCATTCCCCCGAGGATCTGGGCGATCCGCGCCTCGTCACCGGTCTTGCCCTTGAACCGGCTCTCGACCTTCGGCCAGTCGGCGAGGGTGGGCAGGCTCTTCTCGATCCGGGCACAGCCGTCCCGGTCGAGCGCGGGTTTCCCGATCACGGGCTGTTCGGCCGCACCCGCGGACGGCGCGGCCACCACGGCCCCGCCGAGCAGGGTGAGGCTCATCAAGGCGATGAGCGGACTTCGGCGCGCACGAGAACGTCTTGCCATGGTCTGGTCCATTCTGCGGGAGGAGGGACCGGCCGATCCTCACCGGACCCGGCGAGCACGTCAAGGGTTTCGGGCGGGTACGACGAAAGTTAATTTTTGCCGTGAACTAAGACCCTGTCCGTCACCCCGCCACCTGCCGCCGGTTACGCCGCTTGGCGGTGTACGGCAGCGCGAACAGGTAGAGGCCACTGAACATCAGCAGGAAGAGCGGCGGGAGCGGCGTGTAGAGCACCCATTCGGCCGGGTCCCCCTGCGCGACGACGACGAAGCAGACGATGACGGTGGCGACGAAGACGAGGGACGTCCAGCGGTGGAACGTCCGGATGCGCTTGCTCATGGAAACCTCCCGGTGTCGTTTTCCTGTGCGGACGACGCTAGGGACGACCCCGGTGCGGACGCTTCTCGATTCCTGATCGGTCCGCTTGACCTCCACATTACTCGAGCTTTTACCTTCACGGGAAACGAAGGGAGCGACGATGACCGTCTTGGTGACAGGGGCCACCGGGAACACCGGCCGCCACGTGGTGGCCGAGCTCGTCCGGCGCGGGAACGCGTCCGGGCACTGACCAGGAATCCCGCCACGGCCCGGCTTCCGGCGGGGGTCGAGCTGGTGGAAGGCACGCACACCGCGCCGGAAACGCTCGACTTCGACGGGGTCACGCGGCTGCACATCACGGTGACGGCCGGTCTCGCCGACGTCGGCGCCGATCTGGTCGAGCGCGCCGTGTCCGCGGGGGTGCGGCGGATGACCATCGTGTGGGGCGGTTACGCCGGGCCGACGGAACAGGCCATGGCCGAGTCCGGCGCGGAGTGGACGCGACTGGAGCCGCAGGAGTTCATGTCCAACGCGCTGACCTGGGTCGACTCCGTCCGCGCCGACGGCGTGATCCGCGAGCCGTTCGACCTTCCCAGCGCGGTGGTGCACGAAGCGGACATCGGCGCCGTCGCCGCCACCGCGCTCGTGGAAGACGGGCACTCGGGCAAGGTCTACAACCTGACCGGCCCGGAAGCGCTGACGACCCGCGAACGGATCGCGATCCTCGGCACCGCCCTCGGCCGTGACCTCGCACTGGAGCGGATCACGCGGCAGCAGGCGATCGACCGGCTGCTGGCCGACGGCGTTTCCCCGCAGGACGCCGAATACGTCATCGGCTGGCACAGCGATCCGCCGGTGGAGGCAAGGACCGTGGACGACACGGTCGAGCGAGTGCTCGGACGACCGGCCCGGACGTTCGCCCAGTGGGTCAAGGAGTATGCGGACCGGTTCAGCCGGTGAGCGGTCCGACCGCCTTCACGATTTCCAGCACCGGCGCGGTGTGCACCGTGTGGATCGCGCGCAGCGCACCGAGGCGGTGCGTGAGGTAGCGATGCAACGCGGCGGGGTCCGGGCAGAGCGCCTGCGCGGCCAGATTGGTCGGCCCGGTCGTGGCGACGACGACAGCCAGCTCCTCGTGGGTGGCCAGCGTCGTCGCCACCTCGTCGAGGTCCGCCGGCGCGACGGCCATCCACAGGAACGCCTGCGTGGTCACGCCGTACAGGGCCGCGCTGATCTCGACGTCGAAGAAGAGCGCGCCCCGCGCGCGAAGGTCGGACAGGCGTCGTGTCGCGGTCGCCGGCGCAAGACCGGCCGCGGTGGCGAGATCCGCGATGCTCGCCCGGCCGTCGTGCCGGAGGGCGGCGATCAGCGCGTGGTCCGCCGCGGTCGGCGGGACGTCGTCCGCGACGGGTTCCGGCAGTCGTAACGCGTCCTGCTGCTCCCCGGTCAGCGCGGTGACCCGCCCGTGCCACGCGGTCGGGCCACCGAGGTAGGTGTGCAGGATGAAATGCGCGGACACCGCCGTGACGCTCGCGGTACGCGGGATGTCGTGCAGCAGCATCGCGCTCGGCGAATGCCTCGGCGTATGCGCGATCGTCACGATCTCGGTGCCGCCCGAGGTGAGTTTCACCCAGGACGTGTCCGGCCGTTTGGCCAGCGAGCGGGCGAGTGTCCGCGCGGTGGCGGGCTGCGCGGTGAGCCGCACGAGCCACTGCGTCAGCCCCGCCCGGTCGGGATCGGGCAGGCCCACCACTCGCAACCCCGCTTCGGCGCGAAGCCGCTGATAGCGACGGGCGACGGTCTGTGTCGAAACGCCGAGCACCGCGCCGATCCGGCTGAACGGCGCACGGGCGTCGAGATGCAGCGCATGGATCAAAGCGCGGTCGATGTCGTCGAGCATGGAAAATTTCGCCCATCCGAGGCCGGTTTCCTGGAACAGGATTCATCCTCGCCGCACGATCTCGGCCATGCAAGTGACGAAGACCGGTCCGGCCCCGCTCGCCATCCTGCTCGCGGCCGAAGCGATGAACGTGCTCGACGCGACGATCACCCAGGTCGCCGGTCCGGCGATCCACGCCGGCCTGGGCGGACCCCCGTCCGCCATCCCCTGGTTCGGCGCCGCCTACACACTTCCGTTCGCGGTTCTCCTGATCACCGGCGGCAGGCTCGGCGACCTGCTGGGCCGCCGCCGCGTGTTCCTGTCCGGTGTCGCCGTGTTCGCCCTCGCGTCGCTGTGCTGCGCGTTCGCGCCGGGCACCGGCGTGCTGATCGGCGCGCGAGCGGCGCAGGGAATGGCGGCGGCCCTGGTGATCCCCCAGACCATCGGATTGATCAAGGTCCTGTTCACCGGCCCCGCGCTGGCCGCGGCGCTCGGCTGGAACGGGCCGGTGGTCGGCTTGTCCGCGGTGAGCGGGCCACTGCTCGGCGCCCTGCTGACGGATCTGGTGTCCTGGCGGGCGGCGTTCCTGGTGAACGTGCCGATCTCGATCGCGATCCTGGTGGCCGGACGGCTGCTGCCGGAAGACCGCGCCGAACGGCCGGTCCGGCTGGACGTCCCGGGCACCGTGCTCGTCTCGCTCGGCGTCGGACTGCTGGTGCTGCCCCTGATCGATACGTGGAACTGGGGCCTTTTCGCCGGCGGCGCCGGCGTGCTCGTGCTGTTCGGATTCCACCAGCGGAACCGGCGGCATCCTTTGGTCGAGCCGAGTTTGTTCGCCCGTCGCGGCTTCCCCGCGGCGCTGGCGGCGTCGACGCTGTTCTTCGCGGTGATGAACGGGTCGATGCTCGTGGTGGTCCTGCATCAGCAACTCGACGAGGGCCGCGGAGTGCTGGAGTCCGGCTTGACGCTGCTGCCGTGGTCTGGCGGCCTCGCGGTGTCGTCGTGGATGGCGGGCAAATGGCTCGCGCCCCGCTACGGACTGCGTGTCGCCTTCGCCGGGCTGACGCTGCTGCTCGCCGGAACCCTGCTGGCGATGGCGGGACCGCTGCTTCCCGCGCTCGGGATCGGCGGGCTCGGGCTGGGACTGTTCACGGTGCCGTTCTTCACCACGGCTTTGGCGGGCGTCCGTCCACAAGAGACAGGTTCCGCGGCCGGGCTGCTGAACGCGGTGCAGCAAATGGGCGCGACGCTGGGTGTCGCGGTGTTCGGCACCGTCTACTTGCGCGGGCACTCCCCCGCGCAGGCCTTCTCGCTCGCGGCGGTTCTGGTGATCGCGACCATGGCGGCCACCGCGCTGATGCGGACCAGGAGCTGAAGGGGACCATGCCCGCGTCTCACGCGGCGAAGGGCGCTTTCCCCGCATCGCATGCGGGGAAAGTCCCCTTCAGCTAGGCGTCAGCGGCCTTGAACCAGGCACCGATCCCCGCGAGCGCGCCCGGACCGTAGTCGCCCCTGACGTCGTCGGCCAGATTCGCGATGGTGACCTCGCGCAGCGCCGCGCGCCACTGGACTTCGGCGTTGGCCATCGCGCGGCTGATGGCGCACGGCGCCGTGCACGCTTCGGGCGGTGTCGCCATCGGGCCGCGCTGCCGGATCTCGGTGCAGATGAAGGCCGGACCGGGTCCTTCGATGGCCTCGACGACGTCCAGCACCGTGATCTCCGAAGGCGGCCGGGTGAGGACGTAACCGCCGGCCTTCCCCTGCACCGACCGGATGAGGTCGGCCCGGGAAAGCGCTTGGAGCTGCTTCGCGAGGTAGCTCGGGGAGACGTCGTGAAGCTGCGCCAGGCGCGCGGCGGGCGCGGGTTCGTCGACCGAGGTCAGCACGACGCAGCAGTGCAGCGCCCACTCGACCCCACCGGACATCTTCACCCGGATGACTCTAACCCGCCTCTTGACTCGGACACAATGTGTCTGAGTATTATCTCGGACATGAGTTGTCCGGGTTAGCGGACATCCACCGACGAAGGGCACTGGGTCATGAAATTCGCGATCATCGGCGGGACCGGGCTGATCGGCTCGCAGGTCGTGCGGAACCTGAACGAGGCCGGGCACGAGGCGGTGCCGCATTCGCCGTCCACCGGGGTCGACCTCCTCACCGGCCAGGGTCTGGACACCGCGCTCGACGGCGCCGACGTGGTCGTCAACCTCTCGAACTCCCCGACCTTCGACGAGGCCTCCCCCGCGTTCTTCCGGACCTCGATGGACAACCTCGTGGCCGCGGCGAAGAAGGCGGGCACCGGGCACTTCGTGATCCTGTCGATCGTCGGCGTCGACCAGGTCCCCGAGCTCGACTACTACCAGGCCAAGACGCTGCAGGAGGACATCCTCAAGAACAGCGGTGTCCCGTACTCGATCGTCCGCGCCACCCAGTTCATGGAATTCGTCGGCGCCGTCCTGTCCTGGACGTCCGACGACACGACCGTCCGGCTGCCCAGCACGCCGATCCAGCCGATCGCGGCGGCCGACGTCGCCACCGCCGTTTCCGAGGTCTCGGCGGGAAAGCCGTTGAACGGCACCCTCGACGTCGGCGGGCCGGACGTCTACCCGCTGGACGAACTGGGCCGGATCACCTTGTCCGCCAAGGGAGACGACCGTTCGGTGACCGTGGACGAGACGGCGGGCATGTTCTCCGCCGTCAAGGGTGACGTCCTCACCACCAAGGACGGCGCCCGCATCGCCGCGACCCGGTACCTCGACTGGATCAAGTAGCGGAGCTGAAGGGGACCATGCCCGCATGCGATGCGACGAAAGGGCCCTTCACCGCATCGCATGCGGTGAAAGGCCCCTTCACTCAGCTGGACATCAGCGCCGGGGCGGCGAGGCGGCTCGCGTTCGCCGCTTCGTCGTCCGGCTGGGCCTGGGCGGAACGTTCCGCTTCGACCCGGGCGAGGTAGTTGGCGACCTCGCGCTCCTGCCGGTGCGAGTCCCAGCCCAGCAGCGGCGCCATCAGCGCGGCCACCACCGGCGCCGCGGTCACACCGCGGTCCCGCTCCTCGATCGAGATCCGGGTGCGGCGCGTCAGGACGTCCTCCAGGTGCAGCGCGCCCTCGTGCGAGACGGCGTAGACCACCTCGGCCTTGAGGTACTCCGCCGTCCCCGGGATCGGCTCGCCCAGTTCGGGGCGCTCCGAGATCGACTCCAGGATGTCCTCGATCGCGGTGCCGTAGCGCTGGAGCAGGTGCTCGACCCGGTCGAGCGGCAGGCCGGCGCGCTGAGCGAGCGAATGCCGCGCACCCCACAGTTCGTGGTAGCCCGCCGCGCCGACGATCGGAAGCCGTTCGGTCCACGACGACGGCGCCGGGCGGCCGAGGTCCTCCACCGCGACGTCGACGGCGTCCGAGGCCATCACCCGGTACGTCGTGTACTTGCCGCCCGCCACGATCACCAGGCCCGGCACGGGATGCGCCACCGCGTGCTCGCGCGACAGCTTCGTCGTCGAGGTCGCCTTCGCGGCCAGCAGCGGTCGGAGCCCGGCGTACACACCCTCGATGTCGTCCGCGGTGAGCGGCGTGCGCAGGACGGCGTTGAGGTGGCCGAGCACGTAATCGACGTCCGCCTGACTGGCCGCCGGATGCTCGCGGTCGAGATCCCATTCGGTGTCGGTGGTGCCGACGATCCAGTGCCGTCCCCACGGGATGACGAACAGGACGCTCTTCTCCGTGCGCAGGATCAGCCCGGTGTCCAGATCGATCTTCTCGCGCGGCACCACCAGGTGGATGCCCTTCGACGCGCGCACGGTGAACGGCGCGGGGATGCCCGCCGCCTCCGCCATGTCGTCGCTCCACACACCGGTGGCCGCGACGACCGTCTTCGCCCGGACCTCGATCTCCGCGCCGCTCTCGCGGTCGACGACCTTGGCGCCGACGACGCGTTCGCCGTCACGGATCAACGACGTCACCCGGGCCCGGGTGAGGACTGAGGCGCCCTGCTCGGCCGCGGTCCGCGCGATGGTCATCGTGTGCCGGGCGTCGTCGACCTGGGCGTCGTAGTACTGGATCGCGCCGATCAGGGCGTCTTCGGCCAGCCCGGGCGCGACCTTGCCCGCGCCGCGTTTGGACAGGTGCCGGTGACGCGGCAGCGCGCGAGCCCCGCCGAGGGTGTCGTAGAGCGTGACACCGGCGCCGATGTAGCCGCGTTCCCAGACGCGGTGCTTGAGCGGCACCAGGAACTTCACCGGCCGGACCAGATGCGGCGCCAGCGTCTGCAGCAGCAGGCTTCGCTCCTTCAGCGCCTCACGGACCAGCTTGAAGTCCAGGTTCTCCAGGTAGCGCAGCCCGCCGTGGATCAGCTTGCTGGACCGGCTGGACGTCCCGGCGGCGAAGTCACGAGCCTCGACGAGGGCGACGGAGAGCCCGCGTGACGCCGCGTCGAGCGCGACGCCGGCACCGGTCACTCCCCCGCCGACGACCAGCACGTCGACCTCTTCGCGAGCCAGCTTGCGCAGCGTCTCGGCACGGTAGACCGGCGAAAGCGGTACGGATTTCACGGTGTTCCTCCTGTTCATCGGGCTCACTCGACCTCGACCCAGTCGAGCGTGCGGCCGACGGCCTTCTGCCAGCCCGCGTAGCCCTCGGTGCGCTGCTCGTCGGTCCACGACGGGGTCCAGCGCTTGTCCTCGTTCCAGTTCTGTTCCAGCTCGTCGGTCGACTTCCAGAACCCGACGGCCAGGCCCGCCGCGTAGGCGGCCCCGAGCGCGGTGGTCTCGGCGACGACCGGCTTCGACACCGGCACGCCGAGGATGTCGGCCTGCAACTGCATGCAGAGTTCGTTCGCGGTCACACCACCGTCCACCCGCAACACATCGAGCGTGACGCCGGAATCGTTCTGCATGGCCTCGACGACGTCGCGGGTCTGGTAGCAGATCGCTTCGAGCGTCGCCCGCGCCAGATGCGCGTTGGTGGTGGCCCGGGTGAGGCCGACGATCGCGCCGCGCGCGTCGGAACGCCAGTACGGCGCGAAAAGCCCGGAGAACGCGGGGACGAAGTAGACGCCGCCGTTGTCTTCGACCTGACGGGCGAGGCTCTCGCTCTGCGAAGCTCCGCTGATGATGCCCAGCTGGTCGCGCAGCCACTGCACGGCGGACCCGGTGACGGCGATGGAGCCTTCCAGCGCGTACACCGGCTTCTCGTCGCCGAACTGGTAGGCCAGTGTCGTGAGCAGCCCGTGCTTCGAGCGGACGACCTCGTGGCCGGTGTTGAGCAACAGGAAGTTGCCGGTGCCATAGGTGTTCTTGGCCTCGCCGGGCCGGAAGCACACCTGGCCGACGGTCGCCGCCTGCTGGTCGCCGAGCACACCGGTGATGGCGACCTCGCCGCCGAGCGGGCCGTCCGCGCGGGTGGTGCCGAAGCCGCCGTTGTTCGACGACGGCCGGATGGACGGCAACATCTGCTTCGGAATGTCGAAGAACGACAGCAGTTCGTCGTCCCACTCCAGCGTTTCGAGGTCCATCAGCATCGTGCGCGACGCGTTGGTCGGATCGGTCACGTGCACACCGCCGTCGGATCCCCCGGTGAGGTTCCAGATCAGCCAGGAGTCGGTGGTGCCGAAGAGCGCGTCGCCCTTCTCCGCGTCTTCGCGGACGCCGTCGACGTTCTCCAGGATCCACTGCAGCTTGCCGCCGGAGAAGTACGTGGCGGGCGGCAGACCGGCCTTGCGGCGGATGACGTCGCCCTTGCCCGCGCGTTCCAGCGCCGAGGCGATCCGGTCGGTGCGGGTGTCCTGCCACACGATGGCGTTGCAGTACGGGCGCCCGGTGCGGCGGTTCCACACGACGGTGGTCTCACGCTGGTTCGTGATGCCGAGCGAGGCGAGGTCGGCCGCGGTGAGGTTCGCCTTGTTGAGCGCGGTGGCGATCACCGAGCGGGTCCGCTCCCAGATCTCGGTCGGATCGTGTTCGACCCAGCCCGGCTTCGGCAGGATCTGCTCGTGCTCCAGCTGGTGACGGGCGATCTCGTTGCCACCGTGATCGAAGATCATGAACCGCGTGCTGGTGGTGCCCTGGTCGACGGCGCCGATGTGGTCAGGCATGGATTCTCTCCTTCGGATGCTTAGGCGGCGGTCTTGAGATCCTTGGCGGGCAACGATTCCGGCGCCGGATCGGCGGGCAGGTAGCGCTCGATGAAGAACTTGTAGATCGCGCCACCGATGACCGCGCCGATGATCGGGGCCACGATCGGGATCCACCAGTACGGATAGCCGTACTGGTCGGTGAACGCGGTGTCGTAGCCGGTGAGCCAGGACATCAGCCGCGGGCCGAAGTCGCGGGCGGGGTTGATCGCGTACCCGGCGTTGGTGCCCCAGGCCATGCCGATCGCGACCACGAGGAAACCGACGACGACCGGGGCGAGGTTCGCGGCGGGCGCGGTGTTGCGGAGGTCGGTGATGGCGAAGATCACCAAGGCGAGAATGGCGGTGCCGATGATCTGGTCGCGGAACGCGCCCCAGTCACCCACCGGAAGGGTTCCGTTACCCGGAAGGGTGGAGAAGACACCCTGGGTCTTGATCGTCAGGCCGGGATCGGCCGCGTTGAGCACTTCGGTGTAGTTCCAGCGCACCAGCAGTGCCGCGACGAACGCGCCGGCGGTCTGCGCGAGGGCGTACGGCGCGACCTTGCGCCAGGAGAAGCCCTTGAACACCGCGAGCGCCACGGTGATCGCGGGGTTCAGATGCGCGCCGCTGATCCGTGAAGCCACGTAGATACCTAGCGTGACACCGATTCCCCACGCCCACGCGATGCTGTCGTGATCCCCGATGCCCGCGGCGACGACTTGAGCCACCACCCCGCAGCCGAACAGGATGAGGATCATCGTCCCGACGAACTCCGCCGCCAGTTCGCCCGCGAGTCCGCGAGCCTTGAGGTTTCGCACCATTGCTTCCTCCACAAAGGACACCGTTGCCCTGCTGAGGCCGAAGTTAAGTTCGCGGAAACGCCGGGTCAACGGACACCGGTCGGCATTGTCGAACGTCCGGAGACGATGTTCGACATTGTCGAATCAGGGCCGGTCGGGCTACGGTTGGGCCGTGCCCGGTCCGATCCAGTCCATCGAGCGCGCCGCCGCGATCCTGCGGTTGCTGGCGCGCGGTTCCGGCCGTCTCGGGGTCGGCGAGATCGCCGATTCCCTCGAACTCGCCAAGGGAACGGCGCACGGGATCCTGCGCACGCTGCAAGGGGTCGGCTTTGTCGAACAAGACCGCGACACCGGGAAATACCAACTGGGCGCGGCACTGCTGCACCTCGGCACGAGCTACCTCGACGTCAACGAACTCCGGTCGCGCGCGATCAACTGGGCCGACGCGCTGGCCGCGCGCAGCGGCGAGGCAGTCCGGATCGGCGCCCCGCTGGAGGGCCGCGTCCTGGTGGTGCACCACGTGTTCCGGCCCGACGACAGCCTGCAGACGCTCGACGTCGGCACGCTTCTGCCGTTGCACGCGACGGCGCTCGGGAAAGTACTTCTGGCCTACGACACCGGTCTCGTGGCATCGTTGCGCACCGGCGGCCCGGAGGCCTACACCCGCCGGACCCTGGTCACCCAGACCGCGATCAAACGCGCCTGCGGCAAGGTGCGCGAAGCGGGCTGGGCGAGCGAGAACGGCGAGATGATCACCGGCGAGGCCGGGATAGCGGCGCCGATCCGCGGCCACGGCGGCATCGTGGTCGGCGCGATCGGAGTGTCCGGCGCGGCGGAACGGATCTGTGAAGCCGACGGCAGCCCGATCCCCCGGCTGCTCGGCCACGTGCGCGACGCGGCACGGGCGGTCTCCCGCGATCTCGGCGCGTCCCGATGGTGATGGAGGTGCTCGCGTGGTCCAGCGCTATGTGATGTCGATCGACCAGGGCACCACCTCGACGCGGTGCATCCTGTTCGACGCGCGCGGCAGGCTGGTGTCGGTCGCGCAGCGCGAGCACCAGCAGCACTTCCCCCGGCCGGGCTGGGTCGAACACGACGCGACGGAGATCTGGCGCAACGTCGCCCGGATCGTGCCGCAGGCGCTGGCCGACGCCGGCGTGGAAGCCGGGCAAGTGGCCGGGCTCGGCATCGCGAACCAGCGCGAGACCACCGTGCTGTGGGACCGCCACACCGGCAACCCGGTCGGCCGCGCGATCGTCTGGCAGGACACCCGCACCGACGCCATGCTCGAACACCTCGCCCGCGAACCGGGCGCCGACCGAGTCCGTCAGCTGTGCGGGCTGCCGCTGGCCACGTACTTCTCCGCGCCCCGTATCCGGTGGATGCTCGAAAGGACGCCTGGCCTGCGGGAACGCGCCGAGCGCGGCGACGTCCTGTTCGGGACGGTCGAGAGCTGGCTGATCTGGAACCTCACCGGCGGCCCCGAGGGCGGCGTCCACATCACCGACGTCACCAACGCCTCGCGCACCATGCTGATGAACCTGCGGACCCTCTCGTGGGACGACGAGCTGCTGGAGTTCTTCGACGTCCCGCGCGCGATGCTGCCGGAGATCCGGCCGTCGGCCGAGGTGTACGGGACGACGTCGCGGGTGGTGCCGGGGATCCGGATCGCGGCGGCGCTCGGCGATCAGCAGGCGGCACTGTTCGGCCAGACCTGCTTCGCGCCCGGCGAGGCGAAGTGCACGTACGGGACGGGGAGCTTCCTGCTGCTCAACACCGGCCCGACGCCGGTGCTCTCGACCCACGGCATGCTGACCACCGTCGGGTTCAAGATCGGCGACGAACCCGCCGTGTACGCGCTGGAGGGCTCGATCGCGGTCACCGGGTCGCTCGTGCAGTGGTTCCGCGACGGCCTCGAACTGATCGGCAGCGCGCCCGAGATCGAGACGCTGGCCCGGACGGTGGAGGACAACGGCGGCTGCTACATCGTGCCCGCGTTCTCGGGGCTGTTCGCGCCGCACTGGCACAGCGAGGCGCGCGGCGTGATCGCCGGGCTGACGTCGTACATCACCAAGGGGCACCTGGCGAGGGCCGTGCTGGAGGCCACCGGCTGGCAGACGCGCGAGGTCGTCGACGCTATGAACGCCGATTCCGGGCTCGCGCTGTCGACGCTCAAAGTGGACGGTGGGATGACCGCGGACAACCTGCTGATGCAGTTCGTCGCCGACGTCCTCGACGTGCCGGTGGTCCGCCCGATGGTCGCCGAGACGGTGTCGCTGGGCGCGGCGTACGCGGCCGGGCTGGCGGTCGGCTACTGGCCGGACCTGGAGGGCCTGCGCCGGAACTGGCATCGCGCCGGGCAATGGCTGCCGTCGATGAACCCCGCCCGCCGCGACAGCGAGTACGCGCATTGGCGGCAGGCCGTGGAACTGACGTTCGGCTGGATGCGCCCGGGACCGACGGCCGCGCCCCCGGGCTCCGACCTGGTCGAGGTCATGCTGGCCGATCACCGCCGGATCGAGCAGCTGTTCCGGGACCTCCGCAACGACGAGGCCGACCGTCCGGCACTGATCGCGGAACTGTCGGCGGAACTGGTCGCCCACGTCACCGCTACGGAACGGATCGTCCGTCCTGACGCGACGGAGAGCGCGCTCGCCGCCGAACTGCTGGCGGTACTGGAACCGGACGACTTCGAAAAGGCGTTGGCGTCACTGGAGAATTCGGTCGACGCGCATATCCGCGCGGAGGAACGCGGGTTGCTGAACGAACTCCGGCGCACACTGTCCACTTCGGACCGCACCGGTCTCGGCCGCGCCTTCGCCGCCGAACGGCGACGGCAACTCGACCTCGACTGCGGCTCGGCCGCCCACATCCGCGAACAGGGTCCCCGGCTGAGGCTCTCGTGACTCGCCAGTAGGTCGTGCTAGCCTGGCGCCGTGCAGCGCTGGACTCGACTCCGCTTTACCCGACTCGTAGTCAAGCGCGCCGGCTGAACCAGGTCGCCGGCGCGCATTCCGGCGACCCCTCGACACGGGGCATCTCCCGGGACCTGGCCCTCCATGGCCTGCTCGTTTCCCGCCTTTGGAGACCACGATGTCGCTCACCACTTTCGCCCCTCGTTCGTCCCTGATGGTCCGCCGCCGGATCGCCACCTACTTCGTCGGCGGCGTCGACCAGATCCCCGGCCTGGTCGACGCGCTCGGCTGCCTCGTCCACGAACTATCGGTCGACGTGCGCGACGGGGTCCGGGAAAGCAGCATGACCTGCGCCGTCCTGATCGCGGCGGACGAGGTCGAACCGCTGCTGGAGCGACTGCGAGAGCTGGGCTCGGTCGTCTCGTCCGAACTGGTGTGAGCGCGGGGACGTGGGCGGCGCGGTCCGTGAAGGACTCCTTGCCTACCTTGAGAGTAGTGATGGAGGCCTTCACTACCTTCGTGATCGCCACGACCGCCACTTTCGCCCCACCCGCACCAACAGCCACAGCGGCCGCGCGTGAAGGGCCCCCTTCCCCAAGTACAGGAAGGACCCCTTCACTGCGCTAGGCGCAAGCAAGGGGGCCATCACGTACTTCAGGTGGACAGGGCAGCGCCGGAACGCGTCGGTCGGGGTTTCTCGCCCGCTCACAACCGACCGACCGCATCTAGAGGACTACTTGCGGCCGGTGACTCAAGCGCTGAGCGCGACCGCCACCCTCGACACAGCCTTTGGGCCGCGGCGCCGACAAGACGGTCAGAACCGCCCTAACCACCCATAAACCCGCCTGCCACTTGCACGGTTCCGTGCAGCCCGCCCCCACCTCTTGACTTAGTTAAGAAGCCTTCTTAACTTCGATTTCATGTCTGAGACTCCCCGAAACAGCAGGTCTCAAGCCTATCGTCGGCTCAGCTTGGCCGAGAAGCACGACAACTTCGTCAACCGGTACTCGCGGCGGACCCTGTTCCGGGTGGGCGCGGTGAGCGGCGCGGCGCTCACCTTCGGCGGCGTCCTGCAGTCCGGCACCGCCATCGCCTCACCCGGCCCGACCGTGCTGCTCAACGCCGACAAGGTCGCGGGTTCGGCGCTGCGGCCGTTCGGACGGCACATCGCCTACGGGACCGACCCTTCCCAGCAGGTCGTGGTCTCCTGGCAGGTACCGGCGGCGGTCACCGCGCCGTTCGTCCGGATCGGCACGGTCCCCGGCGACTTCAGCCCGCCCATCCCGGCCGAAGTCCGGGCGCTGACCAGCCAGATGTCCTGGCAGCATCCGGTCGAGGAAGTGCCGCCGAACAGCCCGAAGGCGATCACCCAGTACTACCTCCACGCCCGGATCGACCGGCTCCTGCCCAACACCACGTACTACTACGTCGTCGGCCACGAGGGTTACGACCCCGCCGCCAGGCTGGGCGAGATGGCGAGTTTCCGCACCGCCCCGGCACCGGGCGGCGACGGGACGTTCTCGTTCACCGCGTTCGGCGACCAGGGTGTCGGCTACAACGCCGTCGCGACCAGCAGCCTGATCGCGGGCCTCGATCCCGCCTTCCACCTCGCCATGGGCGACCTGAGCTACGCCCTCGAGGGCGAGGGCGGGCACCCGGAGGAAGACCAGTACGACGCGCGCCTGTGGGACTCCTTCTTCGTGCAGAACGAACCCGTCACGGCGGGGATCCCGTGGATGATGGCGCTCGGCAACCACGAGATGGAGGGCTGGTACTCCGCGGACGGCTACGGCGGTGTCCGCGCGCGTTTCACCATGCCGGACAACGCCTGGGACGGGTCCACCTGCATCTACTCGTGGCGCTACCAGAACGTCGGCCTGATCAGCCTGGACGGCAACGACGTCTGCTACAACAGCCCGTCGAACCTGGACTACACCAAGGGAAAGCAGCTCAAGTGGCTCGGTAAGACGCTGGCCGCCTTCCGCGCCGACCCCACGATCGACTTCATCGTCGTCTACTGCCACCAGTGCACGTACTCCACCTGCCATTCCAACGGCGCCGAACTCGGCGCGCAGAAGGACTGGGGGCCGCTTTTCGACAAGTACCAAGTGGACCTGGTGCTCAACGGGCACAACCACATCTACGAGCGCACCGATCCGATCCGCGCCGGCAAGTCCGTCAAGAAGGTGCCGTCGCGCGGGACCACGAACCCGGTCAAGGACGGGACGACCTACATCACCGCGGGTGGCGGTGGCGGCAGCGTCTCCGAGTTCCCGGCCCCCGACACCTACCTCGGCCACGAGACCCCCAACGACGCCCCCGTCCCGATGAAGTACTCGGAGAAGGACGGCCAGGACCGCACCAAGAAGGTCACCTGGTCCCGCGTCCGGTTCCGCGGGTACAGCCTGGTCGCGGTCGACGTCATCGCGGGCACGGGCACCACGCCGCCCAAAATGGACGTTCGCGCGATCAGCGCCGACGGCACCCTGGTCGATCAGGTCATCGTGCAGCGTTCCTGATCCGCATCGACCGGAAAGCCGGTCCACATCGGCCGATCGGCCGGTATCCCCGGCACCAGGTCCGGCCCGGTTTCCGAAGCGCCGGAACGGTTTCCGTGCAGCCGGCCGCTGTTACACGTTCATGACAAGAACGAGACGGGACAACGATGATCGCCTCTGAACATCGTCGTCATGTTCGACGACGAACGAACCAGGCCGATAGCCGTTCCCGGCGCGAACCGGCGGCTCCGCCTTCGCGTGACGGTCCTGACCGCTTTCCTGGTCCTCACCGGAATCCTCGGTTACGTCATTTTCCAGGCCAACGCGGCGAGCAGGCCGGCGCCGGAAAAGCGGACCGCCACCGTGGTCTTCGACCGCACCTCGGGCAAGCAGGTGGTCGACGACCAGGGAGCGGAGAGATTCCGCACGGCTTCGGTGGTGAAGTTGTTCATCGCACTGGACGTCCTCACCCACAAGCCGGGCAAAGGCGACCAAGCCCAGTTGTACCGGATGCTGGCGAAAAGCGACGACGCCGTCGCCAACACCCTCTGGACCAGGAACGGCGGGCCCGCGATCGTGACCAGGACGGCGGCCGCGGCCGGGCTGAAGAACACCTCCGCGCCCGCCGACCCGGGCCGCTGGGGCGACACGCTGTCCACCGCGGACGACATCGCCCTGGTGTACCGGCACATCCTCGAACTGCCGAAAGCCAAGCGGAACGTGATCCTCAAGCCGCTGCGAGAGGCCACGCGGAAAGCCGCCGACGGATTCGACCAGCACTTCGGCATCCCGACCGGCTTCCAAGACCGGCCGTGGGCCGTGAAGCAGGGCTGGGCGTCCGGACGGGGCGCCGTGGACGCGCACACGACCGGGCTCGTCGGTGAGGGCGATCGCTACGTCGTCGTCATCCTGTCCAGTTTCGCCGAGGGCACCGACCTCGGGACAGCGACGGCGACGGCTACCTCGGCGGCCGTTTCCCTGGCTCACCGTCTGGAAAAGTGACCTCGGCCGCGTTCTCGACCGTCGTCCTGAAAGCGCTTACAAGAAGCTCGGCGAAACAGGCCCGGGAAGTGGCCGAGACGCCCCCGGTCTGAGCTTTCAGCGCGGCCAGCTGCTCGCCGGCCAGCGGGGCGACCCGGTCCATGAACTGCCCGAGGAGGCGCAGGGCGGCGACAGGCGGGACACCGGCCCCGGCGAGGTCCGCCACCGCGCGCGAAACGGACGGGCGCACGACGGCGGGCTCACCCTCCTCGTCCAGGCCGAGCACGCCGTGCCGTTCCAGGCACCGGGCGACGGCGGGCTGGTCACGGGCGAGATCGGCCATCGCCGCGTCCAGCCGTCCGGCGTCGCCGTCCACTGTGGTCGTTCCGAGCATCGCGGCGATGGACACCAGGTTGAAGCCCTGTTTCTGCAGCATCGTGATACGCCGCAGGCGCCGCAGATGCACCGGACCGTAGGAGGCGGACCGGCCGTGCCGGACCGGCGGGGGCAGCAAACCCCTCGTCTGGTGCGCCCGGATATTGCGCGCCGACATGCCGACGATCACGGAAAGTTCTTCGATCGTGTATCCGGCCGGTCTCGGCGAAAAGGGCTTCACGCCGACCACCTTAACCAATGGTCGGATGAGTACACCACGAAGCCGGTGAAATGGCGTCGCCACTGTCAACCGGCTGAATCAGCGAGTGGCGATAAGTCCATCGGTTCCCGTCCTCCTACGCAAGACCGACCGGGAGGTTTACACGGTTTCGTGCCAGCAAATGCCGGTTTTGGGGCGTTCACCACCAGCCGGTTACTCCAGTCAGGCGATCTTGGTAGGCCGAAGACTTCCCTGCCGTTTAAATGCAGCTAAGACATCCGATGTCTGACTCTGTCACCGCCTGCGGAGCGCCGCTGAACCCGATGGTTGGTCGTCAAAGTTTCAACCTTTTCCCAGGAGGTTTCATGTTCTGGAAACGGATCGCGGTCGCCGCCGTGGCCGCGACCGGGCTGGCCACGGCGCTCGTGGTGTCCCATGAGGACACCCAAGCCGTCGCGATACAGCCCGCGGCCGCGAAAGTACCCGCGTTCGACCACATCGTCCTCGTGATGTTCGAGAACAAGGACTACAAGGAGATCAACGGCAGTTCCAAGGCCCCGTACTTCAACAAGCTCGCCTCGCAGGGGGCCAAGTTCACCAAGGCGTACGGGACCACGCACCCCAGCCAGCCGAACTACATCGCCCAGTTCGCGGGGACGACCCACGGGGTCGACAGCAACAAATGCCAGGATCTGGGGAACAAGGAGAACATCGCCTCCCAGCTTTTCGGCATCGGCAAGACCTTCGTCGGGTACGCGGAAAGCATGCCGTCCGACGGTTACACGGGCTGCACGAAGGACAAATACGCCCGCAAGCACAACAGCTGGGTCAGCTTCGGCAACGTCCCGGCGTCGGCGAACAAGCGGTTTTCTTCGTTCCCGACCGACTTCACGAAGCTCCCGCACATCGCGTTCGTGACCCCGGATCTGTGCAGCGACATGCACGACTGCCCGGTCGACACCGGCGACAAATGGCTGAAGAAGAACCTCGACGCCTATGCCCAATGGGCGAAGACGCACAACAGCCTCCTGATCGTCAATTTCGACGAGGACAGCGGCACGTCGGTGAACCAGATCTTCACCACCTTCGTCGGCGCCCACGTGAAGCCGGGCAGCTACAGCGAATCCATCAACCACTACTCGATCCTCCGCACGATGGAGGCGGCGTTCGGCCTGCCGGGCATCGCCAACGCGGCGAACAAGTCGCCGATCACGAGCGTGTGGCAGTAACCGGGTGAACCCCGCGGGCGTGTCCACTGTGGACGCGCCCGCGGGCGGAGAAAGGAAGGCACGACCGTGAACACCCGTACCCGCGTCCTGATCGCCGTCACCGGAGCACTCACGCTGGTTGCGGCCGCCGTGATCTACGTCGGGGTGGCGGGAGCGCGCAACCAGGACACCGCGTCGGCGGGCACGAGCGGAGCCGTCACCCTCGACGGATCTCGGTTGCTGTTCCGCAGCACCGCCGACGCCGACCGCGGGCACGTGTCCAGCGTCGCCGCGGCCGATCCGGGCGGCGCGCGGGCGGTCTCGGACGTCAGCTGCAGCCGGGTCTACGCGGCGGGCGGCACCGGGATCTGCCTGCGCCCGGAGACCGGGCTGACCACCTATCAACTGGCCGTCCTCGACGGCCGTCTCGCGGTCACGCAGGAGATCCCGCTGGTCGGGCTGCCCAACCGGGCCCGTGTCTCGGCCGACGGGCGCCGTCTCGCGTGGACGGTGTTCGTCACCGGCGATTCCTACAACGGCGGCCGGTTCTCCACCCGCGCCGGCACCCTCGATCTCACCACCGGCGACGTCGAGGGGACGCTCGAGGACTTCGCCGTGACCGTGGACGGCGAGCCGTACAAGGCGGCCGACGTCAACTTCTGGGGCGTCACCTTCACCAGCCGGCCGGACCGGTTCTACGCCACCATGTCCACCGGCTCCCACCGCTACCTCGTCGAAGGCGACGCCAAGGCCCGCACGGCCAGAACGGTGCGGGACAACGTCGAATGCCCGTCCCTCTCCCCCGACGAGACCCGGATCGCCTACAAGTCCGCCATCGACGGCGATCCCGCCAAGGGCTGGCGGGTCTCGGTGCTCGACCTCGCGAGCGGCACCGTGACGCCGCTGGCCGAGACCCGGAGCGTCGACGACCAGCCCGCCTGGCTCGACGACCGCACCGTCGGTTACGCCCTCCCCCGCACGCAAGGACACTCCGACGTCTGGGCCGTCCCCGCCGACGGCACGGGTGCGCCGCGCCTGCTCATCCCGGAGGCCGAATCGCCCGCTGCCCTAGGCTGACGTCCATGAGGGCCGCGCTGCTGATCGTCGACATGCAGGAAATGCTCGTTCCCCTGGTCTGGCGCGGCGAGGAACTGGCGTCCCGGATCGCCGCGCTGGCGCGCGAAGCCCGCGCCCACGGCGTTCCGGTGATCGCCCTGCGGCAGATCGGCGCCTCCGGCACGGACTTCGACCCCGATTCGCCGGGCACCCGGCTCAGCCCGCTGCTCGGCCTCGAACCGGTCGACGTGGTGGTCGACAAAACGGCGACGGATTCCTTCTACCGCACCGGGCTGGCGGGGCTGCTCGTCGAACGGGGCGTCGACACCGTGGTGCTGACCGGGCTGGCCACCGACTACTGCGTCGACGCGACCGCCCGGTCCGCGCAGAGCCACGGTCTCGACGTCGTGCTGGTCGGCGACGGCCACGCGCCGTCCGCCGACGGCGATCCCACCATGGGGCTGACCGCCGAGCAGGTCATCGCCCGGCACAACCTGATCCTGGCCACGGCGATCCACCCCGGCGGGCGGCTGCGCGTGGTGCCCGCGGCGGAGGTCGCGTTCACCGCCTGAGCGGGCGTGCTCGTAGGATCGGCTCGCCATGATCACGAACTTCCTCCTCGACCACTCCGCCCTCGTGCCGGTGGCGATCCTCCTGGTCGCGCTCGTCTGCGCCGTCCTCGGTCACCTGCTGGCGGGCAAGCGCCGGATCCTGTGGGCCCTCACCGGGGTGTCGCTGGTGCCGGTCTTCGCGCTGACGCTGGTGCCCGCCGGCCGCACGCTCGACGAGACCGGGTGCACGGTCCAGTTCTTCCTGCCCACGCTCGGCGCGGTGGAACTCCTGGCCAACGTCGCGCTGTTCCTGCCTCCGGTGTACTTCGCCGCGCTGGCGTCCCGGCGGCCGCTGACGACGCTCGCGGCGGGCTCGGCGCTGTCCGCGGTGGTCGAGGCCGTGCAGGCACTCGTGCCCGCGATAGGCCGTGCCTGCGACACCAACGACTGGCTGATGAACACCCTCGGCGCGGTCCTCGGCATGTTTCTCGCGCTCGGCACGGCGTGGCTGGTGAAGCGCCGGGCTCAGTCCGGCAGTGCGACGGGCGCGATGTCGTCGTAGACATCGCCCGGCCCCGGGTTCGCCGGGTCGGTCTCGCCGCCGAAGTGGTGCAGGACGCCCCACACCGCGTTGAGGGCCGTCTGGACCGCGCCTTCCGCCCAGCCCGCCGTCCACGAAACGTCGTCGCCCGCCAGGAAAAGACCGCGATGACGCTTCTCCAGCCGGTCCTGCATGAAATGCGTGAACAGCCGGTGCTGGTAGCGGTAGTGGCCGGGCAGGTTGGCCTTGAACGCGCCCATGAAATGCGGTTCGGCCTCCCACGACACGGTCACCGGATCGCCGATGATGTGCCGCCGGACGTCGACGCCCGGGTAGATCTCCCGCAGCGACTGCAGCATCACCTCGACCCGTTCGGACACCGAGAGCGGCAGCCACTTCAGCGAGTCGTCGGCCCAGGTGTAGGACAGGCAGATCACCGCGGGCGCGTCCGGGTCGTCGCCGAGCAGGTAGGTGCCGCGCGGCATGCGGTCGGTGAGCGTCATGCTCATCGTGTCGCGGCCGGTCTCCGGGTCCTTGTCCAGCCAGAAGGGCCGGTCCACCGGGACGAAGACCTTCGAGGACTCCATGTAGTGCGTGCGCTCGATCGCCGTCCAGTGGTCGATCGGGAACAGCGCCTCGTCGCATTCGATCTTCGACAGCAGCATCCAGCTCTGCGCGGTGAACACCGCCGCCGGATAGGTGCGGACGCGGCCTTCGGTGTCGGTCACGGTGATGTTGTTCGGCGCCGTGCGGTGCAGCCGGGCGACACCGGGGTTCGGCCCGCCGCCGTGCAGCGAGCTCAGACTCGTTCCCGCGGGCCAGAAGGCGAGGTCCTCGGGCGCGTGTTCCCAGAGCCGCAACGGAAGCTGCCTGCTCCCGCCGGAGATGCTGCGGTGCTCGTCGTCGGCGCCGGTGTAGACCACCCGCAGGATCTCCAGGATGGAGTTGGGGAAGTCGGTGTCCCAGCCGCCGGTGCCGAAGCCGACCTGCCCGAAGATCTCGCGGTCGCGGAACGAGGCGAACGCGGGTGACTGGCAGAGGAAGCCGTAGAACGTCTGGTCGTCCAGGCGCGGCACGAGTTCGTTCCAGAGCCGCTTGATCGTCTTCGTGTCGCGCTCGCGGATCGCGGCCTGCATTTCGGCGAACGCGGCCTGCTCGGCCAGTGTGCTGTCCCAGGCGGCCGCGACCTTGCCGAAGACCGCGGGGAGTTCGTCCGGCGTGCGCGCGTAGTGGCTCTCCCCCTTGAGGTCGACGACGGTGCTCGGCGTTCCCGGCGCCAGCGGGTTCGGGAACGGCGTCGTTTCCAGGCCGACCTTGTCGATGTAGTGGAAGAGCGCGGTGGACGCGGGCGGGAAGCGCATCGCGCCCATCTCCGCGACGACGTCGTCCGGGCAGCCGGGGAAGTTCACCGTGCGCAGGCGGCCGCCGATCTCGGCGATCTCGTAGACCACCGGGCGCAAGCCGAGCTTCATCAGTTCGTACGCGGCGACGATGCCGGAAAGGCCGCCGCCGATCACCGCCACCTCGGTGCCGTGCCGCTCGGCCGGGAGAGAGCCGAGTCCGGCGGGGTGCGCGAGGAAATCGTCGTAGGCGAACGGGAAGTCCGGGCCGAACATGGTGATCGGACGGCCCGCCGGCTCGTCGTGGTGGATCGCGGTCGGGAGGGCGGAGGTCATGCGGAAAGTCCTCGGTACAGATCGGGCCGTCGGTCGGCCAGGTGGGTGTTCTCCAGTCGCGACGCGACGAGCGCGTCACGGGTGACTTCGGCGCTGATCAGGTCCGGACCGGCGCCCGCCGTGGCGAGGACCTCGCCGGTCGGGGCGACGACCCGGGAGCGGCCGCAGTAGGTCAGTTCCTGTTCGGTGTCACAGCGGTTCGCGTAGGCGACGAACAACTGGCTTTCGTAGGCACGGGCGGGCACCAGGGTGTCGGCGACCAGTTCGTACGGGCTCATCAGCGCGGTCGGCACCACGAGCAGGTCGGTCCCCGCCAGCGCGTGTGCCCGCACCAGTTCGGGGAACTCGACGTCGTAGCAGATCAGCAGGCCGATCCGGAGACCACCGAGCTCCGCCTGCACGACCGCCTCGGCGCCCGGTTCGAACCAGGAGCGGTCGATGTCGCCGAACAGATGCGTCTTGCGGTAGTTCGCCAGGCGGCGTCCGTCGGGGCCGATCAGCTGCACGCTGTTGTAGACGTGACCGCCGTCGGCTTCGGGATAGCCGTAGGCCAGCGCGGCACCGGTTTCCCTGGCCAGCGCGGACATGCGGGCCGCTGTCGGCCCGTCGGCGGGTTCGGCGAGCTCGTGGGAACGGGCGCCGATGTGGTAGCCGGTGGTGATCATTTCGGCGGCGACCACGAGGTCGGCGCCCGACGCGGCGACGGCGGACGGCAGTTCGGCGTAGGGGCCCTGGTGGACGGCGATCTTCACACCTTCGACGATATCCGCCGTTTCACTGCGCGGATAAGGCCGAATCGTTGCGCAGAATCTTGGCCGACCATCTACCTAGTGCAGTTTGACGCAATTCTGCGGCGATTTGTTGTCTTGATCACCCGCCCGGTGCGAGCTCCTCCGTTCGGTCGTCCGCCCAGCCCAGCGCCTCGGTGATCGCCTTCTCCGCGATGGCCGACATCGTCGACATGTAGGTACCGCTGACGTGGTTGTCGTCGAGGTAGACGAGCACGTTGCCGATCACCGGCGGGCAGACCTCGGCCGTGCAGAAGTAGTCGCTGAAGTCGAGGAACCGCACGTTCGGCGGCAGGTCCGTCAGTGACTCGTAGGGCGGCTCCGCCGCGTAGAGGTCGTAGCGCGGTGTGGCGCACTCGGACGCCTCCGCGCCGCGGGTCTCGACGCAGGCCGAAGGTGACTGGGAGAAGCGCGGGTTGTCCCGCACCGCCAGCACCGGGATGCCCTCCTCGTCGATCTTGCGCCACTGGGCGATGTAGCCGCCGGGAACCCGTTCCTCGACACCGACTCGCACGTCCCTGGTGCCGATCGTCATCACCACGTCGGGCCGGGTCGTGAGGATCTCGTCGGCCACGGCGGTGTTCCAGTCCATGCAGGACTGGTCGCCGGGCACCGCGTCCGAATCGGTGGAGAACGGGCAACCGCCGCGGAGGATCGAGGTCACTTCCCAGTTCCGCTGTCCGGCGATCGGCAGCAGCGCGCCGAGGAACTGCCCGGCGTGCGAGTCGCCGGTGACCACGATCCGGCGGGTGGGATGGCCCGACGTCTGCGACGTGCAGACCTCGAGGTCGGCGTTGCGCGGGGACGATCCGCAGCGGGCCGGGTCGATGCCCGCCCAGTCTTCGGACACGGCGACGAAGGACGGGACGAGCGCGGCGTCGGCGGCACCCCAGTAGGTGAACCCGTCGGTGTGCGCGAGCGCGCCGGGATGGTCCGGATCGTCGACCGCGATCGAATAGTTCTCCGCCTGCCGCACGCTGACCCACTGCCAAGCCCCTGTCGCGGCGAGGACCGCCGCGAGCGTCGCGACGCCGAACCGGTACGCGCCCCAGCGGGTGCGGACCCCGATCGCGGACGCTCGCAGCGGCCGCTCGACCAGATGATGGGTCAGCACGGCGAGGACGAACGCCAGCGCGATGATCACCGCGCCGCCGCGGAGCCCGACTTCGGCTTGGTCGCGGGAAACGAGATAGAAGACCAGGACTGGCCAGTGCCAGAGGTAGAGCGCGTAACTCAGATCGCCGAGATACTTCAGCGGGCGGCTGCTGAGGAAGCGGTCCGCGCCGCCCTTGAACGCGGTGTCGCCCGCGAGGATCACCAGCGCCGCCGAGAGCGTCGGCCACAGCGCGAGATAGCCGGGGAAGACCGTCCCGACCTGGAGCACGAGCCCGCAGGAGACGAGTCCGGCGACCCCGGCCCAGCCGAACACGACCCGCGCGTTCCGGGGCACCGAAACCCTGTCGAGCACGAGCGCGAGCAGGCCACCGAGCGCGAACTCCCAGGCCCGGGTCAGCGAATCGAAGTACGCCAAGGGCTGATCGACCGCGGTGAGCCACACCGAGTAGGCCAGCGAGGCCGCGAACACGGTGCCGAGGGCGGCGAGCAGCAGCGGCAGGACGTTGCGCCGCGCCCGCCTGGCGATCAGCAGGACCAGGCCGACCAGCAGCGGCCAGACCACGTAGAACTGGCCCTGGATCGACAGCGACCAGAAATGCTGGACGACGCTGGCCGAGTTGTGCTGCGCGAAGTAGTCGGTGGAATCCGCCGCCAGCTGCCAGTTCTCCAGATACAGCGCGGAAGCGACGACCTCCTTGATCGTCTGGAACCAGCGGTTCTGCGGCAGCAGCACCGCGCTCGCCACGACGACCAGCAGCAACACGGTGAGCGCGGCCGGGAACAGGCGCTTGATCATCCGGCCCCACATCGGCCGGTACTCGATCTTCCCGCGCGCCGCCGCACGGTAGAGCTGGCCGGTGACGAGGAACCCGGAGATCAGGAAGAAGGCGTCGACGCCGCCGGAGATCCGGCCGAGCCACACGTGGTAGACGACCACCAGCACGCACGCGAGCGCCCGTAATCCCTGGATCTCCGGGCGGAACCGCCGCTCCGCCGCACTCTCCCGCACACAACCACCACCATGATCAGGTCCGCCGCCGGGCGGGGACCCTACGGCAGGAAGCTGTGAGCGAGCTGTGGCACCTCGTGAGTGGTAAGGACGGTTAGAACGGACCGGTATTTGCCTACCTACGCGTGACCAGGGCGAAGATGGTGTGCGGTAGTCGAGGGGGTCGCTCAGGTCTCGGAGTTCGATGACACCGGAATCTCACCGCGGCACGTTCGAGTGTGAAGGATGTTTGACGATGAAGGAATCGGGACGTTCAACGTCCCGATTCCTTCATCGTCGAGGCGGGGGTCCCGTTCTCAGAGCTTGATCAACGGAGGATCAAGACCGTGCCACCCCACAACCTCGCGAACGGCAGCCGAGCGGGGAGGATTTGGGACGTTGAACGTCTCAAATCCTCCCCACTCGCCCACATCGGCATCCAGAACAAGCGCTACAAGCCACCGAGATGACATCAGGATCCAGTGGGTAAGCAAATACAGGTCCACCAGAACCGTCCTTACCACTCACGAGGATGCGGGGGTCAGGTCGACTTCTGGCCGTCGATGCTCTCGCGCAGGATGTCGGCGTGGCCGGCGTGCTGCGCGGTCTCGGCGATGAGGTGCGCCAGCACCCCGCGCACGCTGCGCACCGCGCCCGGCGCGTTCCACGGCGCCTCCGGCAGCGGATGCGTCGCGGACAGGTCGGGAACCGACGAGATGACCTCCTTCGTCCGCACGGCCACCTCCTCGTACTGCTTGAGGATCGCCTCGAGGGTGTCGCCGGGCAGCATCCTGAATTCGTTCTGGTGGTCGATCGCCCACTGCGGGAACTCGCGGGCGGTCCCGGCGCCGAGGTCGGCCCAGGTGACGCCTTCGGGCAGGTCGTACCGCACCGCGTCCGGGCCGCCGACCACGAACCGCAGCCACATGGCTTCGACCGAGGCGACGTGCTTGATCAGGCCGCCGAGGCACAGCGCGCTGACCGTCGGCGTCGCTCCGAGCTGCTCGTCCGTGAGTCCTTGGACAGTGGCGGTCAGCGTGGCGCGGACGGTGGCGAGGGCTCCGAGCAGGTCGGCGCGTTCGGCGTCGAGGATGGTGGCGGTCATCAGGCCCTCCGGGTTGTCGTTTTCTGGCACGAGACCGACTCTCGCAGGAGTAGAGGACAGTGAGTGGCCTCTACTTGAGGCATCATGGAAAACATGCCGAAGACCTCCGCGCGACTGCTCTCGATGCTCTCGTTGCTGCAGGCCCGCCGCGACTGGCCGGGAGCGCTGCTGGCCGAGCGGCTGGACATCAGCCCGCGCACCGTGCGGCGCGACGTCGACAGGCTTCGCGAGCTCGGCTACCCCATCGCGACCGTCAAGGGCCCCGACGGCGGGTACCGGCTCGACGCCGGGTCCGAACTGCCGCCGCTGCTGTTCGACGACGACCAGGCGGTCGCGCTGGCGGTCGCGCTCCAGATCGCCACCACGAGCGGCGCGGGGATCGAAGAGGCGGCGATGCGGGCGCTGCACACCGTCCGGCAGGTGATGCCGTCGCGGCTTCGGCGCCGGATAGACACGTTGCGGGTCACCGCCGTCGAATCGCCCGCGAGCCGGTCGGAGCCCCGGGTCGACGGCGACGTCCTGCTGGCCCTCGGCGCGGCCGTCCACGCGCGCGAAGTCCTGCGGTTCGACTACGAGGGAACCGCGCTACCGCGCCGGGCGGAACCACACCATCTCGTCACCTGGCACGGCCGCTGGTACCTCGTCGCCTGGGACCTCGACCGCGAGGACTGGCGTACCTTCCGGGCCGACCGGATCACCCCGCGCACCCCGGCCGGGCCCCGGTTCACCCCACGCGAATTGCCTTCCCCCGATGTCGCCACCTTCGTCGCGAGCCGGTTCCGGGGATCGTCCGAAGTGGACTCGGGCGAGTGGCCCTGCCGCGGTGAGGTGATCCTCGACCTCCCCGCCACGACCGTGGCCCACTACGTCCGGGACGGCGTCGTCGAGGAGGCCGGGCCGGATCGGTGCCGCCTCGTGCTGGGGTCCTGGTCGTGGGCCGGACTGGCGGCGAGCATCGGCCGCTTCGACGCGGACGTCGAAGTCGTCGGGCCCGCTGAACTGAAGGAGGCGTTCGCCGCCTTGGCCCGCCGCTACGCGAAGGCCGCCCGCGTTTAGTCCTCTCAATGCTGAGATCCTGCGCCCGGTGATCTTCTGCGCCAGACTGGGGCCATGCGACTGGACCTGAGCGGGAAGACGGCCCTCGTCACCGGATCGACGCAGGGCATCGGTTTCGCCATCGCCACGGGGCTGGCCAGGGTCGGTGCCCGGGTCGCGCTCAACGGCCGGGGCGAAGCCGGTGTCACGTCCGCGATCGACCGCCTGCGCGCCGAGGTCCCGGACGCCGACGTCGTCGCGGCGGCGGGTGACGTGTCGACGGACGACGGCACCGCCCAGGTCCTGGACGCGGTGCCCGACATCGACGTCCTGGTCAACAATCTCGGCATCTTCGGGACACAGTCCCCTTTGGACATCACCGACGACGAGTGGCGGCGGTACTTCGAGGTCAACGTCCTCGCCGCGGTGCGGCTGACCCGGGCGTACCTGCCGGGGATGACGAGCCGCGGCTGGGGACGGATCCAGTACATCGCCAGCGATTCCGCGATCGTCATCCCCGCCGAGATGATCCACTATGGAGTGTCGAAGACCGCTTTGCTCGGCGTCTCCAGGGGTTTCGCCAAGGCCGCGGCGGGGACGGGCGTCACGGTCAACTCGGTGATCGCGGGCCCGACCCACACCGGCGGCGTCGAGGACTTCGTCTACGAACTGGTCGACAAGGATCTGCCGTGGGACGAGGCACAGCGCGAGTTCATGCGCCTGCACCGGCCGCAATCACTGCTGCAGCGGCTCATCGAACCCGAGGAGATCGCCAACCTGGTGGTGTACCTGGCTTCCCCGCTCTCCTCGGCCACGACAGGAGCCGCCGTCCGTGTCGACGGCGGCTACGTCGACTCGATCGTGCCGTGAGCCCTCACGACTTGTGGTGCACCTCCGGCGGCCCGAACACCGGCGTCGGGATCCCCTCGTAGCGCGCCTTCAGTTGCAGCGCTAGGTAAAGGGAGTAGTGCCGTGACTGGTGCAGGTTCCCGCCGTGGAACCACAGGCCCTCCTGCCGCGTGGGCTTCCACATGTTGCGCTGCTCGCCCTCCCACGGCCCGGGGTCCTTCGTCGTGTCCGAGCCGAGGCCCCAGCATTTGCCGACGCGGTCCGCGGTCTCCTGCCCGACCAGGTCGGCGACCCAGCCGTTCATCGAGCCGTAGCCGGTGGCGTACACGACGAGGTCCGCCGCCAGTTCCGTGCCGTCGGACAGCACCACCGTGTCGCGGGTCAGATGGTCGACCTGGCCGTGTGCCAGCTTGATCTTCCCGTCGGCCACCAGTTCCGACGCGCCGACGTCGATGTAGTAGCCGGAGCCGCGCCGCAGGTACTTGAGGAACAGGCCGGATCCGTCGTCGCCCCAGTCGTGCCGGAACCCGGCCGCCTCCAGCCTCGCGTAGAAGTCCTTGTCCCGCTCGCGGATCGCGTCGTACACCGGGATCTGGAACTGCGGCATGATCCGGTACGGGATCGACGCGAAGATCATGTCCGCCTTGTCGGTGGTGATCCCGGCCTGTACCGCCCGCTCCGAATACAGGTCACCGAGTCCCAGGTCCATCAGGGAATCCGACTTGACGATATGCGTCGAAGACCGCTGCACCATGGTGACGTCGGCGCCGTGTTCCCACAGTGCGGCACAGATGTCGTGCGCGGAGTTGTTGGACCCGACGACGACGGCCTTCTTGCCGGCGTAGGAGTCAGGGCCGGGATGCGCCGACGAGTGGTGCTGATCGCCTTCGAACGATTCCATTCCCTGGAACGACGGGAGATTCGGCTTGCCGGACATCCCGGTCGCGAACACGACGTGCCGCGGCGTGAGCGCCAGTTCCTCGCCCTCGCGCACGACGGTCACGAGCCACTGCTGCTTTTCCTCGTCCCAGGAGGCGGAGGTCACCTCGGTACTCGTCCAGTACGGCACCTCCATGAGCCGCGTGTACATCTCCAGCCAGTCGGCGATCTTGTCCTTGGGCGCGAACACCGGCCAGTTGTCCGGGAACGGCAGGTAGGGCAGGTGGTCGTACCAGACCGGGTCGTGCAGGCAGAGGTTCTTGTAGCGCTTCCGCCACGAATCGCCGGGACGTTCGTTGCGTTCGAGGACGAGCGCGGGCACGTCGAGCTGGCGCAGCCGGGCACCTAGCGCGATCCCGCCCTGCCCACCGCCGATGACGACGACGTACGGCTGCTCGTCGTGGCCGAGCCGCGTCTGCTCCTCCTCGCGCTTCTCCGCCCACGACTTCCGGCCGCGGACGACGCCGTGCTCGACCCCCTTCGGCCGCTGATCGTTGCGCCGCTCCTCGAACCCCTTGAGCTCACGCAGGCTCGTCAGCAACGTCCAAGCGCCTTCGTCCTTCAGCCGCAAGTGCCCCTTCGCGCGGCCGGTCGCGGTTTCGAACTCCAACCACGCTTCGGTCACTCCGTCGGCTTCGGTCGGCGTCTCGGTGGTGCGGAACCCGGACGGTTCGATCCCTTCGAGACAGGCGCCGAGCAGGCCCGCCACGCCGTCGCGGCCTTCGACGGTCTTTATCGTCCAGGTGAAGGCGACCAGGTCGCGCCAGTAACTGTCGACGGCGAAGAGCGCCGCGGCGGCTTCGACGTCGCGGGCCGCGAGAGCGGCCTCGAACCGGCTCAGCCAGGCGTCGACCCGAGCCTGCGGCGAGCCCGTCGCCTCGATCCGGTCCACCGTCTGTGTCATGGCCACTCCCAACCCTCGGCGTTCGGCTGTTACCCCGATCACACGCCGCGAGCGGGGACGGCGACAAGGGTTGCAGCGTGTTGCAGCGCGACTCCTTGGCGCATCCGGGCGGGCCGACCTATGCTGATCGGTCGACGCGATGGTGCGGAGGTGGCCCGTGGGCGTGTTCAGCTCGGTCCCGCCCGGCGCCGACCTGCCGATGCACGCCCGCGACCTGGTCCGCATGCACGAGGCCGTGATCGGCGGCGGCCGTCCGCGCGTCCCGCCTCGGCCGCTGGTGTCGCGCTCGTGGTCGCGTGCGCTGAGCCTGGGGCTCGCCGCCGACGGGGTGAACGCCCGGGACTCCGTCCCGCTCGACGAGGTCGCCCGCCGTCGCCGCGCCTCCCCGTTGCGGCACGTCGTCGAGAGCCTCGGACAGGTGCTCGGCGCGACGTCCGACACCGCGAACATGCTCCTGGTGGTGACCGACGCCGACGGGATCATCCTCTGGCGCGCGGGCTCCCCCGCCGTCAAGCGCCGCGCCGACACCCTGGGCTTCACCGAAGGTGCCGAGTGGACCGAGTCGAGGGTCGGCACCAACGCGATCGGCACCGCGCTCGCCGAGGCCGCACCCGTGGAACTGCTGGCCGGGGAGCATTTCGAGCAGGGCCAGCATCCCTGGTACTGCACCGCGTCGCCGGTGCACGACCCGCGCACCGGCGAACTGCTGGGCGTGATCGACGTCAGCGGACCCGCCCTGACCCTGCACCCGGCGATCGCGGCGCTGGTGGAGACCGGACGGCGACTCGCCGAATCCGAACTCTGGCGCCACCACCAGCAAGGCTTGGACAAACTGAGGAAGACCGCCGAACCGGTGGTGGCGGGCGTGGGCGGCCCGGCGCTGCTGGTGGACGACGACGGCTGGGTGGCCCACGCCGCCGGGATCGCCCCCGGTGAGCGGATCGCCGCCCCCGAGGAGGGCCGGATCCTCGCCGTCCCCGGTCTCGGCGCCTGTCTGCCCGAACGCCTGGCCGAGGGCTGGCTCGTGCGCCCCGCCGACACCGCTCGCCGGGTCCGGCTGGATCTCGAACTCGGCCACGCGCCGATGCTGCGGATGCGGTCGGGCGACGTCGGATGGGTCCGCACCGTGACACCCCGGCACGCGGAGATCCTGGTGCACCTTCACGCGGCGGACCCGTCCGGGCTCTCGGCCGAAGCGCTCAGCCGGGCGCTCTACGGTGACGCCGAACACCTCGTGACCGTCCGCGCCGAGGTCTCCCGGCTGCGGCGGCTGCTCGGAGCCATTGTGGACACCCGCCCGTACCGGCTCGCCTCGGGCGTCGGCCTGACAGTCCATAAAGGACTCGAAGTCGGCGGTTGAGCCACTTCCGGTTGCGCGGGGTGCGGGCCGGGTACTCCGCGACCATGGAGATCCTGCTCGCCGGGGCCGGCGTTCTGGCGTTGTGCGCCGCGGTGCTGCCGAACCTGCTGCACGAACGCGCGCTGTCGATGCCGCTGATCCTGCTGGTGGGCGGGCTGATCTTCGGACTGCTCCCCTTCGGATACCCCTATGGCGAAGGGGTGCTCGACCCGAGGTCCCACGTGGGCGCCGTCGAAGTGATCACCGAACTCGGCGTCCTGGTGTCGCTGGTGGGCGCGGGGCTGAAGTCGGACCGGCTGATCGGCTGGCGATCGTGGAGCTCGACCTGGCGGCTGCTGGCGATCACGTTGCCGCTGTCGATCGGCGCGGTGGCCCTGCTCGGCTGGTGGGCGCTCGCCCTGTCCCCCGCCGCGGCCCTGCTGCTGGGAGCCGTCCTGGCGCCGACCGATCCGGTGCTGGCGAGCGATGTCCAGGTGCCCGCGCCGCATACCGAGGACGGGCGAGGCTCGGACAACGAGATCCGGTTCACGCTGACCTCGGAGGCCGGGCTGAACGACGGTCTGGCGATGCCGTTCGTGTTGCTGGCCGTCGTCCTGGCCGGAACGGTGAGCACCTCTCCCGTGCCATGGCTGCTGACCGAGGTGATCGTCCCGCTCGCGATCGCCGTGGTGGTCGGTCTCGTCTGCGGCCGGTTGCTGTCCTGGCTGATGTTCCGGGTGCGGCACGAGCGGCTGCGCCTCGGCGAGTACTCCGACGGGCTGGTCGTGCTGGCCATCGCGTTCCTCCCCTTCGCGCTGTGCGAGTGGCTGGGCGGGATCGGTTTCGTCGCGGTGTTCGCCACCGCCGCGACGATCCGCGCCAGCGAACGCTCGCATGACTACCACGGCGTGCTGCACGAATTCGGCGATCAGCTCGAACGGCTCTTCGTCGCGCTGGCCCTGCTCGGCCTCGGCTTCATCCTGGGCGACGGGCTCCTGGCGGACCTTCAGGTCGCCGAGGTCCTGGTGGCGGTGGCCGCGGTGGTCATCGTGCGCCCGCTGTTCGGCGGGCTGGCCCTGTTCCGCGGCGGCATCACGCGTCCGGCGGCGACGGCGATCGCGTTCTTCGGCATCCGCGGGATCGGCAGTCTCTACTACCTGTCCTACGCGCTGGGCCACGGCGACTTCCCGATGGCCGACTCGCTCTGGCGCGTCACGGCGCTCACGATCGCGGTGTCGGTCCTCGTGCACGGTCTCCTGTCCGGCCCGGTGATGCGCAAACTGGAGAACCGGGGCATGCAGAACTTCGAGACCGGGTGAGCGAGGAAGCCGAGGTCAGCCCGTCCGCTGCCATTCCCGGCCTTCGACCCGCGCCTTCACCCGCCCCAAGGTGGTCGCGATGTTGGCGCGGTTGGTCCCGGCTCGGTCGGGCTCGCCGGTGATGAAGATGGCGATCGGGACGAACCACGGCGGCACCCGAAGCCAGTTCCGCACGGTGAGCCGGCAGCCGTCGCCCTCGGGCTCGATGTCGAACTCCCAGCGGGAAATCGGCACCAGGAACGGCGTGCGCACCCGGTAGGCGAACCGGCGTCCCGGCTCGGCTTCGACGATCTCGGCGTGGGTCACCCAGCGCCGCCGGCCGTTGCGGTTGCTGCCGGCGAACCAGTTCCCGACGGCGGCCCCGGTCGCACCGCGGATCCAGCGGGCCTTGCGCAGCTCCTCGGTGCACTCCGCCATCGCGACCGGGTCGCTGACCAGCCGGTACACCCGGTCGGGCGCGGCGTCGATCGTGACCTCGCCGGTCGCGATCGGTTCGGTGTAGGTCAGGGTGTCCTTCGGCTTCGTCGCCATCGCGCCTCCCAGTCGACTACGCCAGCCCACCAGTACGAGCGGGCGCGGTCAAGGCCGCCAAGGCAGCACAGCACGTTCGCGCATCTCCCGGACGAGGTCAGGTGGTCGGTTCCGCCGGGAAGGTCACGCGGAAGCCCAGCGCCTGCAGCAGCTGGGTCAGCATCGCCTTGGTGTTGGCCCTGGCGCGTTCGAGCAGGCCGGAGTGCTGCGCCGCCTCGGCGATCCGTTTCTCCGCGGCGACGTGGAACTGCTGCTGGTCCGGCACGGACACCAACGCCCCGAGCCGGTCGATCAGGCCGCGCTCCTGGCCGAAGACGTAGCTGCGCTCGTTGTCCAGGTTGGGTTTCGCCAGATGGGCTTCGGGCAGCCGGACCTCGACCGATTGCCGGTCTTCGGAGACGGTGAGCGAATTCTCCAGCAGCGGCCCGAAATCGACGTACGCGTCGACAGAGCCCGCGGCCACGAACAGGGTCCGTTCCCCGGCGATGGCCTCGGGGACCCACTTGACGTCCTTCTCGATGTCGACGACGACCTGGTAGTCGCCGACGGCGGCGTGGTACTGGCTCAGATCACGGACCGCCTGGAGCACCGCGGGCTGCGAACGGTCCACAGTGGACGTTCCGAACGGGTCGAGCTTCGACAGCAGTCCGGTGAACTGCAGTGCCGCACCGACGATCAGGAGCCCGACCAGGGCAAACGCCCCAAGGCGCACCCAACGTTTCTTCACGCCCACCACCGCCTCTCCAGCGCGGGGGTACCCGGCGGACGCGGTCCTGAAGCGTCCCGGCCGGTTTCACCGACGATCGGCGGAACCGGATCTCGCACTTGGAGTAGTTTGGCCGCATGCAAAACGTCTTGCCCGCGCCGGAGAAGACCGGGCTGAACATCTCGGCGTTGCACTGGGCGGGTTTCCTCGGGATCGCCGTGCTCGTGCTGGTCACGTCGGGCATCGGCCTGCCTTCGGTGCTGGTGGTGGCGCTGGGAGTGACCGGGATGGCCACCCTGGTGCTGTCCTGGCTGGGCATCGGACGCCTCGCCGCCGGGCTCCCCGAGCGGCGGCTGTACTGGATCGCGGTGTCGTGGTGCGCGCCGCTGCTGGTCGCGCGCCCGCTGTTCAGCGGCGACATCAACAGCTACCTGGCTCAGGGACTCATCGCGGCCAAGGGGTTCGACACCTATCTCGTGGGACCGGCCCAGGCGCTCGGCGCCGATTCACCGGTGACGCTCGCGGTCAGCCACTACTGGCGGGACACGCCCGCCCCGTACGGGCCGGCGTTCGTCGCGCTGGCGCGCTCGGTCGCCCACCTCGCCGGGGACGACTTCGTCCCGACACTGCTGCTGCACCGGCTGCTGGGGCTGGCGGGGATCGCGCTCATGGCGTGGGCGCTCCCCCGCCTCGCGCGCCGGGCCGGGGTTTCGCCGTCGATCGCGTTGTGGCTGGCCCTGCTCAACCCGCTGGTGCTGTGGCACGTCGTGGCGGGCGTGCACAACGACGGGCTCATGGTCGGGCTGATGGTCGCCGGGCTGGAACTCGTCCTGATGGGCGCGGCGAAGACCGGCGCGGCGCGGCCCGCGCTGATCGCGGCGGGGGTGATCGCGGTGAGCGCGGCCGCGAACATCAAGATCGTGGCCGTCGCGGGCCTGCTGTTCGTCGGCGTCGACCTGTTCCGCCGCGCGACCCCCGCGGGACGCGTGGCCGTCGCGCTCGGACTGCCCGCCGGATTCGCCGCGGTCACCGCGGCGATCTCGCTCGGCAGCGGGCTCGGTTTCGGCTGGGTCCGCGTCCTCTCCGGGGTTTCCGGTCAGGTCCACAGCTGGATGGCGCCCACCAACGAACTCGGTTTCCTCGTCGGCGGGGTGGGCAAGATCTTCGGCGCCGACCTGACCGACGGCGCGATCAAGGTGTTCTCGCTCATCGGTGCGATCCTCGGCCTCGCCGTCGGTGCCAGGCTGCTGTGGCTCACCTACCGGGAAAAGCTGCACCCGCTCTACGGCGCCGGGCTGACCTTCGCCGCGATGCTGGTCCTCGGGCCGGTCGTGCAGCCGTGGTATCTCCTGTGGACGGTCGCGTTGCTCGCCGTCAGCCTCACGACCGACCGGGGCCGCTGGATCCTCGCCGGGATCAGCGCGGTGTTCGGGGTCCTGCTCCCGCCGGCGAACGGGGGCGCCGTGTCACTGGCACTGGGTTACCTGATCGCCGTCGCGCTCATCGGCGGGACCTTGTTCTTCTTGAAGCGCAAGGACCTGTTGCCGGAGATCAGGTTCCGCAAGAGCCGCACGTAACGGCTCCATCGCGCGGGCGCGCGGACCGTGCCGGTGAGTTCACGCTCGGCACGGTCCAGGCCGTCCTCCAGCAGGGCGTCGTGCATCGGCCGCCACAGCAGCGGGTAGGTGAACCAGGCGGGATGCCGCAGTCGCAGCACCATGAGGTGCTCGAGTTCGGTCTCTTCCGGCCCCCTCGCGCGCAGGGTGAATTCGTGGAAGCCGTCGAAACCTCGGGGCGCGGTGAACCGGAATCGCACCGACCTCCCCGGTTCGTAGGACTCGACGGAGTACCGCACCGGTCCGTGCCCGCCCACGGCTCCCGCGCCGAGTGGCCGGTCGAACCGCAGCGGCGGCCACGCGTCGACGGGCCACAGCCGGTCGTCGTCGGCGGACAGCGTGTCGATCAGCGCGCCCACCCGCTCCGACGACACCGGGACAATCCGGGAATGCCTGTTCCACACTCGCATCGTGCCTCCTTGTTTTAGAGACCTTCCCCTAGAACCATAGTAGAGGATAGTCTCTGAAAATGGGACGGCCACCGCGGCACACCGCCGACGACTTCCTCGACGCCGCCGTACGGCTCTTCGCCGCCGAAGGAGCGGCAGGGGTGACCATGTCGGCCGTCGCCCGCGAAGTCGGGGCGCCGAGCGGGTCGATCTACCACCGCTTCGCCGGGCGCTCCGCGCTGCTCGCGGCCGTCTGGCTCCGCACCGTGACCCGTTTCCAGCGGGACTACCTCGAAGCACTCGAACAGGAACCGGTACTGGAGGCCGCCGTCGAGGCCGCGGCACAGGTCGTACGATGGTGCCGCGCCCATCCCGCCGAGGGGAAACTGCTCTACGCGGGCAACCGCGCGCTCGGCGTCGAAGACTGGGACGCCGAAGACAGCGCCCGCGCCGAAGACGCCAACAGCCGGCTCGACACGGCGATCACCAAGGTCGTGCGACGGCTGCGCGCGCAGACCGGCCGGAGCACCGACGAACTGATGCTGGCCCTCGTGGACCTCCCCTACGCCGCGGTGAGGAGACATCTCGACCGCGGCGAGGCGCCACCGCCGCGCACCGTGGACCTGGTGGCCAGGACCACCCGCACGCTGCTGTCGGGCTGAGCTCAGGTCCGGACCGGCACCGCGATGGAGTACCCGCCGCCGTCGATCAGGTCGAGCAGGAGGCGGGCCGCCGGACCGGGCGACCGCGCACCCCTGGTGGCGATGGTCAGCGGCCAGACCAGGCCGGGCGCGTCGAGCGGGATCGTCCGGACCCCGGTCAGCAGTTGGAGATCGGGCACCACGGCGATGCCGAGCCCCGCCGCGACGTAGGCGGGCACCAAACGCAGATCGGCGACTTCGACGATGACCCGCCGCGGGGCCCCGATCGCCTCGAACGCGCGGTCCAGGGCGACCCGGTTGCCGAAGCCGCGCGGGTTGTCCACGAACGACTCGCCGGTGAGGTCCGCCAGGGTCAGCGACCGCCGGTCCCCCAGCCGATGGCCGTCGGGCAGCACGACCACGAACGGCGCCGAACCGAGCGGCTTGGTGCGGAGCCCGGCGAGATCGGACTCGGGCAGGCCGAGCAGGGCGACGTCGAGCCTGCCTTGGCGCAGATCCTCGGCCAGTCCGGTCGATCCGGTGATCGACACCGTGACGTGCAGGTCCACCAGCGGGTACCGGCGGTGGAACGCGCCGAGCAGATCGGGCAGGTCGAGGCCCCCGACGCTGGTCAAGGTGCCGATGCGGAGGCTGCCGCGCAGTCCGGCGGAGGCGTCGGCGACCACCTCGCGCGCCCTGTCGACGGCTTCCAGCGCGGCCTTGGCCTCGGGCAGGAAGACCTTGCCCGCCGGGGACAGCTCGACCCGCCTCGTCGACCGGTCGAACAGCTTGACGCCGAGCTCGCCTTCGAGTGCCTGGATCGTGGCCGACACGGTGGACTGCACCGCGAACAGCCGTCGAGCGGCGCGGGTGAAACTGAGTTCCTCGGCGACGGCGACGAAGCATTCGAGCTGACGGGTCTCCACGAGGGCCAATTATCGCAGTTCTGAATAACTGTGACCAGCATTGTTCGTTGGACTTGGATGATCCGAGGATCCACAGTGGAGGCATGCTGAACACCGTCACCCTTCCCCGTCCCGCGCTCCGGCGGATCAGCCACGGTCGCGGCTTCTGGGTCATCGCGGCCGCTTACGCCGTCTCACTGGCCTTCTCCACCGTTCCCACCCCGCTCTACGTGCTCTACCAGCAACGTGACGGCTTCCCGACCTACGTCGTGACCATCGTGTTCGCGGCGTACGCGGTCGGCGTGATGGGCAGCCTGTACCTCGCCGGGCATGTCAGCGATTGGCTGGGACGACGGCGGGTGATCCTCGCCGCGACCCTGGTCCAGGCCCTGTCCGCGACCCTCTTCCTGACCTGGCCGGACGTCCCCGGGCTGATCCTGGCCAGGCTCGTCGGCGGCGCGGGGATCGGCGCGCTGACCGCGACCGCCACCGCGCATCTGTCCGAACTGCGCGCCGTGGCCCGTCCGAGCGAGGACCACGGGCGTGCCGGGCTGATCGCGACCGTGGTCAACATGGGCGGGCTGGCTCTCGGACCGCTGTTCGGCGGTGTGTTCGCGAGCTATTCGGCCGAGCCGCTCACCACGCCGTTCCTGTTCTTCCTGGTCTTGCTGCTGGCCGCGGCCATCGCCGTCGCGCTCGTCCCGGAAACGGTGGAACGCGCCGAGGAGTTGCCCGCGTACCGGCCGCAGCGCGTCTCACTCCCGTCGAGCGCGCGGCCCGCCTTCTTCGGCGCGGCGATCGGCGCGTTCGCGGCCTTCGCGATCACGGGACTGTTCATGGCGCTCACGCCGACGTTGCTGGCACAGGGTTTGCACGAGAGTTCGCGGATGCTGGCCGGTCTCGCGTCGTTCTCCGTGTTCCTCGCCGCCGCCGCGACGCAGGTGGTCTTCGCCGGTCTGGCGAGGCGGACCCAGCTGCGGCTCGGCCTCGCCCTGATGACGGCCGGGCTGGTCGCGCTGCCGGTCGCGGTGACGACGTCCCAGCTGTGGCTCTTCCTCGTGGGCGGGATCGCGGCGGGCGCCGGGGTCGGGCTGGGCTTCCGCGCCTCCGTGGCCACCGTCGCCGCACTGGCCGAGCCGCCGATGCGCGGCGAAGTCCTCGCTGCCTTGTTCCTGGCCGCCTACGCGGGACTGGTCCTGCCCATCCTCCTCGTCGGGATCTCCCTGATCTGGCTGCCGAGCGCGTGGGCGCTGATCGGATTTTCGTTGCTGGAACTGGGTTTGCTCGCCTGGTCGGCACCCAAGGTGCTGGCGGGCGCCGAGAAGTGACCGACCGTCCACAGTGGCGCGTCCGCGTGGTGATCCTCGTCAAACCCGCGGGCGCCCACACCGGCGGTGTGCGATCCTGGTTCAGGAACCTCGTGATCGAGGTCCCCGGACGAGTGGGTGCCGTACCCGGCCAGCGACAAGACGGCGCTCTGGGAGCGCGTCATGTCCTGGCTTGTTCTGATCGTTTCGGGTGTTCTGGAAGCCGTGTGGGCCACCGCCCTCGGCAGGTCCGAAGGATTCTCCCGGCTGACACCGTCGGTGATCTTCGGCGTGACACTGGTGGCGAGCATGGCCGGCCTCGCCTACGCGATGAGGGATCTCCCCGTCGGGACCGCCTACGCGGTCTGGGTCGGGATCGGAGCGTCGCTCACCGTCGGCTACGGCATGGTGTCGGGCGCGGAAACCGCGTCACTGGCCAAAATTCTGCTGATCGTGGGGATCGTCGCCTGTGTGGTGGGGCTGAAAGTCCTGCATTGAGCCGGAAACAGGGACCGCCCCCGACGCACGGACGACGTCGGGGGCGGTCGGGTCCGGGCGCACCCCTGCGTGTGGCCCGGACGGCTAGGCGGTCAGGAGCGCGCCCAAAGGGCGGGGACGTTCGGCGGCTCCCAGCCGGCCTGAGCGGTGTGACCCTGCAGCGCCCGGTACGAAGCACCGTTGTAGGTGACCGTCGCACCCGCGGCGTAGGTGGTGCCGGCCGCCCAGGTGCCGGAGGGCGGGTTCGACGTCGTCGGGCCGGTCGGCGTCGTGGTGGTGCTGGACGGCGGGTTCGAGCCCGAGGTCACCAGGCGCAGGCTGTACACGCTCAGGATCTCCGAGATCGGCTGGAAGTAGAACGTGCCGCCCGAGCTGCAGTTGCCGGAGCCACCGGAGGTGACGCCCTGTGCCTGGTCACCCGCGAGCCACGAGCCGCCGGAGTCACCCGGTTCGGCGCAGGCGTTGGTCCGGGTGAGGCCGGAAACGGTGCCCTGCGGGTAGTTCACCGAGGCGTTCTTCTGCTGGATCGTGCCGCAGTGCCAGCCCGTCGTGGAGCCGGAACGGCAGACCGAGGCGCCGATCGCGGCCTCCTGCGAACCCGCCACCGGCACGGTGCCCGGGTAGCGGTTCACGAGCCCACGCGGGGTGTTGCCCGCGTCCACTCGGACCCACGCGTAGTCGTTGCCGGGGAAGCTGGAGCCCCCGACGGTCCCGCTCGGGTTCGAGGTGCGCGTTCCGGTGGTGCCACAGTGCCCCGCGGTCACGAAGCCACCCTCGACCGAGAAACCGATCGAGCAGCGGCCCGAGCCGAACGTGTAGGCGTTGCCGCCGATGACGTCGATCAGCGGGACCGGGCTCTCGGTGCTGGTCTCGACCCGCACCGCGTCGGCACGCACCCCGGACGCGGTCGCCCACGACTTCGCGGTGGCCTCGGTGCCGGCGTTGGCCAGCACGACGATCGAGTTGGTGGTGGCGTCGACGTACCAGCCGGGCACGCTCTTCGGCGCGCTGGTTCCCTTGGTGTCCAAGGACAGCTTCGCGGCGTCGAGCTGGGCGGCGCTCCGCGTGACGGTCTTCGGGGTCGCGCCCGCCGCACGGACGGTGCCCTCCAGCGCCGCGTCGGTGACGGCGACGGTCAGCGTGGTCCCCGCCGCGTCCAGCCACGATCCGGCGTAGGACGGGCCGAGCCGGGTCTTGAGGGCGCTTTCGGTGCGTGCCGCCGTCTGCTCACCCGCGAGACGGGTCCTGGCCTGATCGGGGCTGATCTTCAGGTCGCGCGACAGGGCCGCGACGATCTCCGACTGGACCTGGTCGGCCGCCGGGACGGTCTGGCCGGCGCTCGCGCTCGGTGTCAGCGCGACGGCCGTGACCAGGCCGGCGCCGGTGATGGCCGCCGCGGCGGCCGCTACGATCTTTCGGTTCATTTCAGGCGCTTCCTCAAGACGTACCGGAAGGGGGATCTCGTGTCCCCGACCGTACGAGGCGCCTGATGCAAAAGGTACATACCATTTAGGTCATATCCACCCCAGTGGACTGGACCTATTGCCGACCTCGACGCAGGTCAGCGCACGCCTGCGTCCGTGTAGTCGACACCGTAACCCGGGTTCAACTCGAGGTACTTCGAGTAGGTCGGCCGCCGGTCGATCAGTTCGCCGTACACCGCGCGGGACAGGGCGATCATCTCCGCGGCGAAGGGTCCCATCTCCCCTCGCTCCGACCAGCCGACGAGATTCCGCCAGCTCAGCGGATTCCCCGCGATCGGGACGGCGACGATGCCCGGGATCTCGTGGAAAAGCGGCTGACACAACACCACCGCGTGTCCCGATTCGACCATTTCGATGCAGGTCAGGACATCGGTCTCGTACAGCGAACGCGGCGTGAACCCCGACCGGGCGCACGCGGAGGCGAAACAGTCGCCGAAACAGCCGTCCCCCGGTGTCGCGCACCATCGTTCGTCCGCCAGCGCGCCGAGTTCGACCTCGTCGTGCTGCGCGCGCTCGTCGCGCGCCGACATCAGCACGAACACCGGATGATGCGCGAGGGTCCGCCACCGGACGCCGGGCTCCGGCGGCGGCGCGGCGTCGCCGCAGACGCCGACGAAGGAGAAGTCCAGCGCGCCCTCGGCGGTCATGTCCGCGAGTTTGTTGGACGACCACGACGTATGGGTGGCGACGTGGATGTCGGGATGGGTGGTGCCGAGACGCTGCAGGAGCGCGCCGAGCATCGGCCCCGTCGCCGAACCGAGCCGCAGGGTCACCGGCTCGCCGGTACCGGCGTGCTGGGCGAGGCGCGCCGCCTCGTCGTGCAGGGACGATACGGCGGGGAGCACCATCTTCGCCCGGTCGAGGACGAGGAGACCGAGTGCCGTCGGCCGGGTCCCCGTGTGATCGCGCAGGAAGAGCTTCCCGCCGAGGGTCCGTTCGATGCGTTTCAACTGGGCGGTCAAAGCGGGCTGCGCCATTCCGAGCGTGTTCGCCGCCTTGGTGATACTCCCGAGTTCGGCGATCGCGCACATGATGCGCAAGTGGCGCAGTTCCAGCTCCATCCCTCTACGTTAGTAGACGTAACTGGACTGGACCAGACAAACGCTTGAGCCAAATGGCTTCGTATCGCCCTTTTCTTGGATTGCCATCGATGTCAGCATTCCGGAAGGGCATCGTGGGGCCGGTGTTCACAGTGGAACCGAAGGGCGGCCGGTCAAGACCGGTCGCGCAGCCGGATCGCCGTCTCGAGGTTCTCCCGGATCCTTCTGGTCAGGCGATGGTCCGGACCGAGCGCCCGCTCGGCGTCCGACCGCGCTTCTTCGAACATCCGGATGGCGAGTGGCAGATCCCCTGCGGCTCCGCGGGCGTAGGCCAGATCGTTCCGTGAATTCAGCGTGTCCTGGTGGTCATGCCCGAACACCCGCTCCCTGGCGGCGAGCGTGCGCTCGTACAGTTCGATCGCCCTGGTCAGGTCACCCGAGGATTCGTACGCGCCCGCCAGGTTGTTCCAAGATTTCAGGGTGTCGGGGTGATCGGGACCCAGCACGCGTTCGCGATCCGCCAGGGTCCGTTCCTGGAGTTCGACCGCGCGGGCGAGGTCGCCCGCCGACTCGCACGCTCCCGCGAGATTGCCCCGCGAAACCAGCGTGTTGGGATGGTCCGGCCCCAGCACCCGTTCACGATCTTCCAATGTCGCCTCGAACAACGTGACCGCGCGCTTAGAGTCACCCATCGACCAGTGGAGATAGGCCAGATTGTTCCGGTAGAGCAAGGTCTCCGGGTGGTCTGCGCCCAGCACCCGCTCGCGATCCGCGAGCGTGGCTTCGTGGAGCGGGATCGCCCGTTCGGCGTCGCCCGCCATTTCGTACGCCATGGCCAGGTTGTTCCGGGAGACCAGCGTGTCCGGGTGCTCCTTTCCCAGCACGCGCTCGCGTCCTTCCAGCGTTTCGTCGAACAGCGAGATCGCCCGCCTCACGTCACCGGCGGCGTGACAGGCGGCCGCCAGGTTGTTCCGGCAGCTCAACGTGTCCGGATGTGCAGGCCCCAGCACCCGCTCGCAGTCCGCCAGCGCGGTCTCGAGCAGCGAGGTCGCGCGCCGCAGATCACCGGCCGCCTGGTACGCGGACGCCGAAGTGTTCCGGGCGCGCAGGGTGATCGGATGGTCGAAGCCGAAAAGGCGTTCACCGGCGCCGACGGCCCGTTCCGCGAACGCGATGCCCGCCGCGGCGTCGCCCTGACCGAGGACGTAGAGGCTGAGGCTGTTGGCGAGGTGGCAAAGCGGGCCGGTGTCACTCTCGGTGTGGTCGAGCAGCGCCCGCCCGTGCGGCAACACGGCTTGGAAGACGGGCCAGTCCTCGGGCAGCCGGGGATCCACCACGTCGAGCGCATGGGCGAGCGCGACGGCGGTGGCCTCACGGGCGTGGTCGATGTCCTCGGGACCGCGGTAGGGGTCGGCCGGGTCGGGAGTCCGGGTCACGGCCTGCACGAGGCGGTGGACGCCGATCGTCTCGGCGTCGAGGGTGATCATGCTGTAGGCGGCCAGCCGCCCCAAAGCCTCCGACAGCTCCGGTTCCTCGCCGTCGCCCTCCAGCAGCGATCGCGGGATGCGTTCGGGAGCGTGCCAGGCCAGCCGTCGCAACAACTTCGCGGCGAGCGGGGTGTCCGCGAGCCGGTCGAGGGTGACGTGCCAGACCCGGGCCACGGCGCGCTCCGCGTCCTCGGCCTCCGCGGTCCAGGCGAACATCTTGGCCGGGGACCTGGCGAGCAGGCCGAGGTAGCGGGCGGGCGTCATCCGGTTCTGGGCGAGGTACGCCCCGGCCTGTTCCACCGCCAAGGGCAGCCAGCCGAGTTCGGCGCAGAGTTCGCCGGCGCCCGCCAGCTCCGCCTCCGGCCACTCCGCCCGGACCGTCCGGGCGAGCAACTCGGCCGCCTCGTCCGGTTCCAGCACGTCCAGTGACACGGTGCCGACGTCCCGCCAGCCGGTGCCCCGTCTGCTGGTGATGAGGATCGTGCCGGTCCGCACCCGGTCCAGCAGCCCGGCGGCGTGCGCGAGCTCGGTCAGGTTGTCGAGGATCAGCAGCCAGCCGGTATGCCCGGCCAGCCAGCCGACGGCCTGTTCGGCCCGCTGTTCCCACGGCAGCCCCGCGGCCTCCGGGGACAGCGCCACGGCCAGCTCCGCCAACCCGTCGTCGATCGCCGAAGCCGAGTCCGCCGTCACCCACCAGACGGCCGAATAGTCGGCCGAGCGCAGCTCGGCGAACCTGGCGGCCAGGCTGCTCTTGCCGACGCCGCCGAGCCCGTGCACCGCGACCACCGCGACCCGGGCGGCGGCTTTCGCTGTCTTCTCCAGCCTGTCCAGCTCGGCCGCGCGCCCGACGAAGACCCTGCCGCTCAGGGGCAGTTTCCACGCCGCGTGCCGGGGCGGCGGAACATCGGTCTCCGAGAGAATGCCGTCGATGAATCTCGAAATCTGGCCGTACACAAGGGAATCGCGGCCGGCCGGTTTGCAGATGCCGACGTGGTCGGCGTCGACGGGGATCGGGCGGACCCGGGGCAGGCCGGGGTTGGCCGAGCCCTCGTCGACCACCCGGACCCCTCTGGTCGGATACGCCTCGAAGAACACCAGGTTCCGGATCCCGGACTCGTCGGCCCAATCGCGGTAACGGTCGTTGAGGTGCCGCAGGTGGGCGGCGTTGCGTTTGAGGTCCTTCACCGCCGCGGTGGACCGATAGACCAGTCCGAGCGCCTTGACGACCGCCGCCAGCCCCGAGCCGGTGTGCGGGGTCCCCAGGAAGACCACCCCGCGCGCGGCCGTCGCGAACGCCGCGAAGCCGGTCCGGCCCTCGGCCGCGTGCAGCAGGATCTCCTTGGCCAGCAGGCCGCCCATGCTGTGGGTGACGAAACACAACGGCCGCTCGCCGATGCCGAGGTTCTGCAGCGACGCCATCAGGTTGATCGCCCGGTCCTGCATGGGCATCGCCTTGCCCCGCCAGCCCGACGACCAGGCCTCGTAGCCCACCGACCACACCGCCACGCGGTCGAAATCCTCGGCGAGCCACTCCGGCCAGAACGACGACGGCGACCCGCCCGCCCACGTCTTCCGCGCGTCCCCGTCCAGCCCGTGCAGGAACACCACGTCCAACCCGGCCGACACGGGAACCCGGACCTTGAGGATCTCGGGCAATCTCCTACCTCCGGTCGGGCGGGCGGTTCCGTGGTGCCGCCACCGGATGTCGGCCGCCCGGTGCCCGCCGTTACGCGCGGCCCCGGGACACGCCTCGTGAGTGGTAAGGACGGTTCTTTCGAGGACGAGGGCAAACATGGCGTGCTCTTGCCGTTTTGGCGTCGGTCGTGGGGTGGGGCCAGGACTGGAAGTGCCGGCCGTGTGATCAGAGACGGATCACGTGTGATTGGGGCCGGATCTCACGTGATCGGGAGACGATCACGGAGTTCGGGGTCTGATCACGCGAGATCCGGCTCCGATCACGCGAGTCACGCCTTCGCTCACCTTGGGTCCAGCCACAACGCCACCGTGAAGGCCACACCAGCCTCCCGGGACGTCGCGAAAGCCACTTTCGCGACATCAGACGTCCCGAAAGTGGCTTTCGCGACAC
>NZ_JAJPWO010000025.1:0-87109 GCF_046549075.1 Amycolatopsis sp. lyj-84 | reverse complement strand
AGCGCCGATGGTACTGCAACCGAAGGGTTGTGGGAGAGTAGGACACCGCCGGACTAACATTAAGAAGAAGAGGGTCCAGGCCCCGGTCGAGAACCACGAGTTCTCCCGGGGCCTGGACCCTTTTTTCATGCCCAGACCCGCCAGGTGATAGCAAAGGTCCCTTGCTATCACCGCGGCGTCGCTCGGTCGGTCCGCCGGCCGACTGCGCGACGGCGGACCGGTGATGAGAAGACCAGTGAAGTCGTCGTCTCCCCATAGCGCTGCATCCGCTCTACGAGCTCCTCCAACTCCGCGGTGTCCTGACAGGCGACCCGCACCAGCCAGCACTCGTCTCCCGTGACGTGATCGGCGTCGAGTACCTGGGGCAGCGCGAGGACGGCTCCACGGAAGCGAGAGGTGTCGAGGCTCCGTATCTTTGCCCGGACGATCGCCTCGATCGGCAGCCCGAGCTTCGTCAGGTCCACGCTCGCCGAGTAGCCGGTGATGATCCCCTTCTCCTCGAGCCGCCGGACCCGCTCGGTCACCGCGGGTGCGGACAGCGACACTCGTCGACCGAGCTCCGAGAAGGTCAGCCGTCCGTCGGACTGGAGCAGTTCGAGCAACTGCCAGTCGAGATCATCGAGGTTCACGGAACTCCAGGTCGATCTTCATGCCTGCCAGGAATCTCCAGGCTAACCGGCGGCGATACCTGGATTCCCCGATGTTCCGGATGAGCACTGATCAGCAGGATTGAGGCATGACGACCGAACCCCACGTACTGACGTTTCCGGCTCTGGACAGCGCGACCGCGGCCGCGCACCTTCGTGCCGAACTCGCCCTCGACGTGGACCCCGACGACCTGATCCGCGATCTCATCGCCGGCACCCAGCGTGGATACGTGGTCGTCGAGACCCGCGCACCCGAAGCCTTCGAGTCGGTTCGCATCCCCGGTGCGATCAACCTCCCGTATCGGGACATGACGCCCGAGTCGGTCAGCCACCTCGACAGAGGACTCGTCTACGTCTGCTACTGCGAGAGCATCCACTGCAACGCCGCGACCAAGGGAGCCATGAAACTCGCGGAGTTCGGGTTCAAGGTCAAACGCCTGTCCGGCGGCATCACCGCCTGGCAGGCGGCCGGCTATCCCGTCGACCGGGACACCCTCGCACTCTCACTCACTTCCGCGCCCACCCCACGCTGCGCCTGCTGACGAAGAGAGCGGGGGACCTTTGCTATCGCCGCCCCCGAGCGATAGCAAAGGTCCCCCGCTCTCCCGGCGGTCGTAGGCTGGGGTGGTGACCGCTCCCAAGTTGCTCGTCATCCAGCCAGACGAATCAGATCCGATCGGCCCCCTCGGCGACTGGCTCACCGAGGCAGGAGCCGAGCTCGACATCCGGTTGCTGCCCGATCAGAGTCTTCCCACCGATCTCGACGGGTACGCGGGCGTCGTCTGCCTTGGCGGAGGGATGGGCGCCAATGATGACGCCGCACATCCGTGGCTCGCGGACGTCCGGAAGCTTCTTTCGAAAGCCGCGGGCGCTCGCATCCCGACGCTCGCGATCTGCCTTGGCGGTCAGCTCCTGGCCGTGGCTCTGGGCGGCATCGTCGCCACAGGTGATCAAGGCCCCGAGGTCGGCCCAGGACTTGTGTCCAAGAAGGACGCTGCCTGGACGGACCCGCTCTTCGCGGACCTGCCACTCATGCAGGACGTCTTGCAGTTCCACAACGACGCGATCACCCGACTGCCCGCCGGCGCCGAGCTTCTCGCTTCCTCGCCACGGTATGCCTACCAGGCCTTCCGATTCGACCGTTGTGCCTACGGTGTCCAGTTCCATATCGAGACAACACCGGACATCGTCCTCGACTGGGCGCGGCAGTCGCCGGAAATGGCGGAACTCACCCGGCCGGACGCACTGACCCCGGAAAATCTCGCCCGGGTGCATGCTGACATCACCGAAACCTGGCGACCGTTCGCGCATCGCTTCGTCCGACTGGTGTCCGGTGACCTCGCTCCGGCTGCGGAACGTCAACGTACATTGCCGATGGCTTAACGACTTATGTCTCAACTGTGTATGGGTTGTTAACGCTCTTGCCTTGCTGTCAGGTACCTTGCGAAGGGAGTTTCGAAGGGTTCGGAGGTCGGGGTGGAGCCCTCAGTATTGGTCGTGCTCGTCGTCGTCACGGCCCTAATTTTCGATTTCACAAACGGGTTCCATGACACGGCCAACTCGATGGCGACGTCGATCGCCACCGGGGCACTGCGTCCCAAGGTCGCGGTGACGATCTCCGCTGTCTTGAACCTGGTCGGCGCCTTCCTGTCGGTCGAAGTGGCGAAGACCATCTCGAATGGACTGGTCGACGACACCAAGATCGGACCGGCGATCGTGTTCGGCGGTCTGGTCGGGGCGATCGTGTGGAACCTGGTCACATGGTTCGTGGGACTGCCGTCCAGTTCGTCCCACGCGTTGTTCGGCGGTCTGATCGGCGCCACGTGGGTGTCTGCCGGTACGGACTCCGTCCATTTCGGAAAGATCGTCGAGAAGGTTCTGATCCCGGCGGCGCTGTCGCCGGTCCTGGCAGGCCTCGTCGCGATGATCGTGACGTACTTCGTCTACCGGATCTTCGTCCGCCGCGGCCGTACTGCGGGCTTCCGCGTCGGCCAGATCATCTCGGCTTCGCTCGTCTCGCTCGCCCATGGCACGAACGACGCGCAGAAGACCATGGGTGTCATCACCCTCACGATGATCACCGCCGGAACCCTTCCCGCGGGAGCCGGGCCGCCGCTCTGGGTGATCGTCAGTGCGGCGCTCGCGTTGGCTCTCGGTACGTACCTCGGCGGCTGGCGGATCACCTTCACATTGGGCAAGGGCTTGACGGACATCGATGGTCCGCAGGGCTTCGCCGCGCAGACCAGCTCGGCGGCGGTCATCCTCGCGTCGACGAGCTTCGGCTTTCCGCTTTCGACGACTCACGTCTGTTCCGGTGGCATCGTCGGTTCGGGTGTGGGCAGGAACGAATCACCGGTCCGCTGGCGCACCGCCGGCCGCATGGTGATCGCCTGGCTGTTCACGCTTCCGGCAGCCGCCATCGTCGGCGCCGCGGCCGGTCTCGTGACCTCGACAGGCACCGTGGGCACCATCTCCGTCGGCGTCGTGGGCCTGGCGATCGGTATCGGGATCTACCTGCTTTCGCGGCGGAGCCCCGTCAACGCCGGCAGCTTCACCACTCCCGCTCCGACCGTTCCAGACCAGGAAGTCGGCAGGATCGCCGCCTAGCAGAGCAGGGGACCTTTGGTATCGCCGCCGCTCGGCGATACCAAAGGTCCCCTGCTCTCTTGCGCGTCCGTCTGGTCACGGGCCAAAGGGCGACTACGGTGGAAGCCGATGGTTGAGCGAGCCAGGCCGACCGCTTCCGTGGCGAGATACGGCTTCACCGACCCCCGTGCCGACGGGCAGCTGCGTGCTGCCGGTTGGTGGACCGAATCCGGCCCGGACGGCTCCGCCGCGGACGTGCTGTCAGCACTGTCCCGCTCGGCGGACCCTGATCTGGCCTTGAGCGGGCTCGACCGAATCAGGGAGGCCGACCCGGCCGTCTGGACTGAGATCGACCAGGCGCTTCGCACTGACCGCACCTTCCGAGGCCGCTTGCTCGGGGTTCTGGGTACGTCGAGTGCGCTCGCGGACTTCCTGGTCGTGAACACCGACAGCTGGAAGACCCTCGAAGGCGATAAGAGCACTGAGCCGGATCAGTATGTGAGCCGTCTTCTGGACCATTTGCGGCCGAACGGAGAGCTGCTCACAGGGCTCGAGTCAGAGCAGGCTCTTCGCGTCGGGTACCGCGAACTACTCCTCGGAATCGCGGCTGCCGACCTCGGCCATCTCGTCGAACCCGGCCTCCATCAACCGCCCTACGCCGAGATCGGGGCTCAGCTCACCACGCTGGCCGAGGCCGCACTCACGGTGGGGCTTCTGGTCGCGGAATCAGAGGTGGGAGCCGGTGTCGAAGGTCGGCTGGCCGTGATCGCTATGGGCAAATGCGGCGGTCGAGAGCTGAACTATGTGAGCGATGTGGACGTCATCTTCGTGGGTGACGGAGATCTTTCGGTCTCGACGCGGCTGGCCAGCACGATGATGCGCGTGGTCGGCAAGGCATGCTTCGAGGTCGATGCGGCGTTGCGTCCGGAGGGTAAGGCGGGCGCTCTGGTCCGCACCCTCGAGGGCCACGCCGCCTACTACCAGAAATGGGCCAAGACCTGGGAGTTCCAGGCTTTGCTCAAAGCGCGGCCGGTCGCAGGCGACGCCGAGCTCGGGCGTCAGTACGCGGAGATGGTCGCACCGAAGGTGTGGGCTGCGGCCGATCGGGAGAACTTCGTCCCCGAGGTGCAGAAGATGCGGCGCCGCGTCGAAGGCCATGTGCCGTCCGCGTACGCCGAGCGGGAGCTGAAGCTGGGACGTGGCGGTCTTCGCGATGTCGAGTTCGCCGTGCAGTTGCTGCAGCTGGTCCACGGCCGAATCGATGCCGAGCTGCGTTCATCGTCCACGATGGACGCACTCGCTGCTCTAGGGGAAGGCGGGTACGTCGGCCGCACGGACGCCGCGGAGCTCGGATCGTCGTACGAATTCCTCCGGACCATCGAGCATCGACTCCAGCTTCGCCGGCTACGGCGTACGCACCTGTTCCCTGCCGCTTCGGACGCCAGCGAATTGCGGACGATCGCGAGGGCGAGCGGTGTACGGCCCGCTCGCGGCAGGAGCGAAGGGGACGTGCTGCTGGCGGAGTTCCGCCGCCACTTGCAAAGCATCCGCCGTCTTCACGAGAAGCTCTTCTACCGGCCTCTGCTGCAATCCGTCGCGAACGTGCCGACCGAAGCGCTGCGGTTGACGACGAAACAGGCGGAAAGCCGACTCGCCGCGCTCGGGTACGCCGCACCGGATGGGGCGCTGCAGCACATCAAGGCGCTGACTGCGGGAATGTCGCGCAGGGCGGCTATCCAACAGGCCTTGCTGCCGGTCTTGCTGGACCTTCTCGCCGACACCCCGGACCCCGACCGCGGACTTCTGTCTTACCGGAAAGTCTCGGAAGCGCTCGAACAAACGCCTTGGTACCTCAGGGTTCTTCGTGACGAGGGTGCTGTTGTCGAGCGGCTTGCCTTCCTCCTGGGCACGTCACGATTGGTGCCCGATCTGCTGGCGAGAGCGCCGGAAGTCCTGCAGTTGCTCGGTGATCCCGCGCGGCTGGCCGGTCGGACGTCGGGAGAGGTGGCTACTTCGCTGCGAGCCGCGGTTCGTCGGCAGCCAGGCTTGAACGCCGCGGTCGCGGCCGCGAGATCGCTCCGGCGGCACGAGATGCTGCGGATCGCGTCTGCGGACCTGCTGGGTTTGCTTGACGTTCCCGCCGTCTGCGAGGCGTTGTCGAGCGTGTGGGTCGCCGTGTTGCAGGGTGCGTTGGCCGCGGCCTTTCGGCAGCGGCAGGCAGAGCTCGGCCAGACACCGGCCAAGATCGCTGTCATCGGAATGGGGCGTCTGGGAGGGGCGGAGCTCGGTTATGGCTCCGACGCGGACGTCCTCTTCGTCTGCGAGCCGACTGAGGGAGTGTCGGACTCCGAAGCAGCGAAGTTCGCTTCCTCCGTGGCCGAGACGGTACGCAAGATTCTCGGTGCGCCCAGCCCTGACCCGGCATTGGTCGTCGACGCCGATCTCCGTCCCGAGGGGCGGAGTGGTCCGTTGGTGCGAACCCTCGAGTCCTATCGCAGCTACTACGGACGGTGGGCGGAGGTCTGGGAATCGCAAGCGCTGCTCCGGGCCCGGTTCATCGCCGGTGACGACGACCTCGGTGCACGGTTCATCGAGATGATCGACCCCATTCGCTATCCGCAGGCCGGCCTTGACGCGGTCCGGGTACGGGAGATCAGGCGGATCAAGGCGCGGGTGGAGACGGAGCGGATGCCCAAAGGCGCCGACCCGACACGGCATACGAAACTCGGGCGCGGAGGGCTCGCCGACGTGGAGTGGACCGTGCAGCTCATGCAACTGCGGCATGGGCACGAAGTTGCGGGCCTTCGGACCACGTCGACGATCGAAGCGCTGAAGGCGGCGGTCGAGGCAGGGCTAGCCGAGCCCGCCGAGATCGAATCCCTGACCGAAGCCTGGTTGCTGGCGACGAGAGTCCGGAACGCCGGGATGCTGGTCAGGGGTAAAGCCGTCGACGAGATCCCCAGCTCTGGTCGAGATCTCGCCGCGGTTGCGCGGGTACTCGGCTACTCCGCCGACGACGATCCCGGCGAGTTTCTGGACGCCTACCGGCGGACGACGCGGCGCGCCCATGCGGTCGTGGAGACCCTCTTTTACCAGGACCGACCACTCTGACCTGCGGGAAGTGAGCAAGGGACCTTTGCTGTCACCTCAGCCACGCGCGGCTGGTGACAGCAAAGGTCCCTTGCTCACACTTGCCGACGCGGACGGAGAGCGGCACTTACAGTGGACTGGTGACTGTGCGCGAACCATTTCGCACCCGGATCAAGGTGCGGCACTACGAGCTGGACACTCTCGGCCATCTCAACCACGCCGTCTACCACTCGTACGGCGAGGTCTCCAGACTCGAGCTGATGGAGCTCGCCGGTGGCCTCAACTCGGGCATGCGAGACGCGAATCTCGCCTTTGTGCTGCTTGAGTCCCACATCGTGTTCCGGCGCGAGCTCCGGGCCGGTGACGTCGTCGACGTGACCTGTGATGCCAAGTTCGGTACCGGCAAGACCTTCCACATGGACTCGAACATCTACAAGGTCGACGGCACCCTCTCCGCGGAAATCACGTGCACCCTGGGGCTGATGGATCTCGAACGACGCAAGCTGGTGGATGATCCACGCGGCCGTATCGAGCGGGCAGGCGTCGACCTGAAGGTTCTCTCCACTTCGGAGTAGCCGCTCTGCCGGACCAAAAGAAACGCCGGTGGTGAGGGCGTTTCCGCACCTCACCACCGGCGTGCTCTTGGTGTTGCTACCGCACGACTTACACGTCGTAGTACAGCGAGAACTCGTACGGGTGCGGGCGCAGCCGCAGCGGGTCGATCTCGTTCTCACGCTTGTAGGAGATCCACGTGTCGATCACGTCGGGGGTGAACACGCCACCCTCGAGCAGGTAGTCGTGGTCGGCCTCGAGCGTGTCGAGAACCGCGCCGAGGTCGCCAGGAACGAGCTTGACGTTCTGGGCCTCCTCCGGCGGGAGCTCGTAGAGGTCCTTGTCGATGGGCTCCGGCGGCTCGATCTTGTTCTTGATGCCGTCGAGACCGGCCATCATCATTGCCGAGAACGCCAGGTACGGGTTGCCGGACGAGTCCGGGCACCGGAACTCGGCGCGCTTGGCCTTCGGGTTGTTGCCCGTGATGGGGATACGGACACAAGCCGACCGGTTCCGCTGCGAGTACACCAGGCTGACCGGCGCCTCGAAGCCCGGCACGAGCCGGTGGTACGAGTTGACGGTCGGGTTGGTGAACGCCAGCAGGCTCGGCGCGTGCTTGAGCAGGCCGCCGATGTAGTGGCGGGCGGTGTCGGACAGCCCCGCGTAACCCGACTCGTCGTGGAACAGCGGCGTGCCGTCCTTCCACAGCGACTGGTGGCAGTGCATACCCGAGCCGTTGTCACCGGCGAGCGGCTTCGGCATGAACGTCGCGGTCTTGCCGGCGGCGAACACGGTGTTCTTCACGATGTACTTGAACAGCTGCAGGTCGTCCGCAGCGTGCAGCAGCGTGTTGTACTTGTAGTTGATCTCGGTCTGACCGGCGGTGCCCACCTCGTGGTGCGCGCGCTCGATCTCGAAACCTGAGCCCTGCAGCTTGCTGACGATCTCGTCGCGCAGGTCGGCGAAGTGGTCGACCGGCGGGACGGGGAAGTAGCCGCCCTTGAACTTCGTCTTGTAACCCTGGTTGCCGCCCGGCACGTCGGCACCGGTGTTCCACCAGCCCTCGACGGAGTCGATCTCGTGGAACGAGGCGTGCTCGGCGGAGTCGAACCGGATCGAGTCGAAGATGTAGAACTCGGCCTCCGGGCCGAAGAACACGTTGTCCGCGACGCCGTACTCGGAGATGTACTGCTCGGCCTTGCGCGCGATGTTGCGCGGGTCGCGGCTGTACGCCTCGCGGGTGAACGGATCGTGCACGAAGAAGTTCAGCGAAAGCGTCTTCGCCTTGCGGAACGGGTCGATACGCGCGGTTTCGGGGTCCGGGAGGAGCAGCATGTCGGATTCGTGGATCGACTGGAACCCACGCACCGAGGAGCCATCGAAGGCCAGGCCTTCTTCATAGGCTTCTTCGTTGAACGCCTTCGCCGGAACGGTGAAGTGCTGCATAACGCCGGGCAGGTCGCAGAACCTGACGTCGACGACCTCTACGTTCTCGTCGGCGATAAGGCGCTGAATGTCGTCTGGAGTAGTGGGCACCCTCGGTGACTCCTTCTCGTTCGTTGCCGGCGGCAGTACTCTCTTCGGCTCACGCTAAGAGCGCGGTGTTGCCCGACCGTCACCCGTATGTTTCGCCGGTGTTAACGGGGCGGCGATATCGGGTAGTCGACCAGGGCGAATGTGGTCCGCGCCACCGGCATACCCTGGATGGGTGGCGAGATGGACCGGAGAATGGCTACCCGGAGCCGGGGACGAGACGACGGCCGGTGGCGAGGGTACGCAGCGGTGGCGCGGTGAGCGACTTGGCTTGCCCCAATCGGGTGTCGGCTCGGTGGCGGGCGGTGGGGCACGCCTCCTCGGGCTGATCATCGACTTGGTGCTCGCCTCACTGGTCACCACTCTCTTCGTGACCCCCAGCCTCCAGGACCCGGCCGTCATGCAGACCTTCAACCTGTGGTCGGTGGGCGTCTGGGCGGCGATCACGGTCATCCCCGCGACCTTCTTCGGCTTCACCCCCGGTATGGCAGTGGTCGGAATCCGCGTCGCCAGGCTCGACGGCGCGCAGATGGTCGGAGTGTGGCGCGCCGTCGTGCGGGCCGCGCTGACCTTCCTGATCATCCCGGCAGCGCTCCGCAACATCGACGGCCGAAGCTGGCTCGACCGGCTGACCGGAACCGTCGTGATCCGCATGCGGTGACCTAAGAAGGGAGCAAGGGACCTTTGCTCTCGTCGTGGAACGGCTGCCGTACGGGCTGTGGTCAGGCAGCCGGTGCCGCGGGGGTGCTGCCGAGTTCCGGAGGTGGTCGTTGCCGAGCACGACGGTGAGCTGCCCGCAGATCCTGGATCACCACCAGCGGCTGGTCCCGTAGCCGCGCTGGACTTACCTGCACGACGATGAGGCCGGCGGCGACCAGGGCAGGGATCTCGGGTGCCTTGTCCGGTTCGAGAGAGACCTCGTCGTAGCGGATTTGCATGGCGACGCCGGCCTTCGGCCACCAGACTTCGGCGACACCGACGACCTCCCCGTTCGGAGTGCGTAGCTCGGCCTTCCGTGCCGGCCTGGGCAAGCCGCTGCGCTCGAGCACGTTCTCCAGCCATTGCTCGACCGCGGAGTCGACTCCATCCTGGAGCGCGCCGACGACGATTCGGGGGAGCGCCGAGCCGATCGTGCTGGCCTGCGCCAGCTCGTCTCGAAGTTCCTCGGGAGTGCAGAGGCCGCGCTGGACCGCGTCGTGGATCATCGCCCGCACGGACTGGAGTTCGTCCATACGGCGAGCCGCGTCGATCAGGACCCGGGCGAGCGGAGCTACCGGAAGCCCGTCGATCTCTACTGGTTCCGGCAGGTGGATCGTTCGTTCGACGATGGCGAATCCCCAGGTGGCGACCTTGCTCCGGTGAGGGATCAAGGTGTGGGCCCGTTTTTCTGGGGGAAGTCTTCGGACTCCGTACAACCGGGCTGCCTGGACTCCGGTGAGCATCGCGTCCGGACCCGCGTGAGTCAGCGCGATCTTCAGAAGTTGATGCCTGGTCGGCGTGGCGTTGGTGAGGAGGATGACGCCCGGGATCGGGCGTCGCCACGGGCCGTCTTCGCGACAACGGCGCGAAATCCAGGAGTGGGAGTGGCCCAAGGCGACAAGTTTCGCCCGGGCGGCCACGCCGTCCGGGAACATCGCTGCCAGCGCCTTCTGCAAAGCGCCCGTGGTTCCGTCCACACAGTGATCATGCGACCACCCACCGACAGTTTTCGTCCGGAGACGAATCAGGGGTCCTTTGCTATCCGCCCGCGGCGGTAGCAAAGGACCCCTGATTCTCGCTTGGTCAGCGGCGGCGGATCGTGCGCTGGACGTTGCGCATCTTCGCGCCGGCGGGCATCGGGCCCTTCGGCATCGCGGCGCCGCGGCTGCCGAGGGCGGCCAGCTTGGCTTCCAGGGCGTCGACCTGGGCGGGCTTGAGGTTGCGGGGGAGCTTCATGAGGTAGCCCTGCAGCTTCTTCAGCGGCACCTGCTGCTCTTCGTTCCCGATGATCACGTTGTAGATCGGGGTCTCACCGATCAAGCGGGATACACGCTTCTTCTCCTGCGCGAGCAGGGACTTCACGCGGTGCGGCGCGCCTTCTGCGACGAGTACGACACCCGGGCCACCGAGCACTCGGTGCACGGCGTCGAGCTGGGTCGTGGCCGCCACGGTCGGCGTCACCTTCCAGCGACCTCGCATGTTCTCGAGTGCCCAGGCCGCGGCACCCGGCTGTCCATCGGCCTTCGAGTACACGGTCTTCTGGACCCGCCTGCCGAAGATGATCACAGCGGCGAGCGCGCCGAGCAGAATGCCCAGCGGCAGCACGACCCAGTGGACGTCGAAGATGAACCCGATACCGAACACGACACCGGTGATGACCAGGAGCGATCCGGCCATCCAGGGGATGAGCGCCTTGTCTTCCTTGCGCTGCATCTTGAAGGCCTCGAAGATCTGCCCGCGGCGAGCCTTGCTCGCGGCGCGCTTCTCCTTCTTGGCCAGCTTCGCTGCTTCCTTGTCCTGCTTTCCCGCCATGTGACCAGGATACGGCCGCGTGCCCTGCGTCGATCCCGTCGGGCCCTCTGCGAGGATCGGGGCGTGGTTAGCGCATCGTCCCCGAAGAGTCGTCCAGGCCTGCTCGATGGGCTCGATCCCGAGCAACGCGCCGCCGCCTGCGCGCCGAGGGGGCCGGTCTGTGTGCTCGCCGGAGCGGGAACCGGCAAGACGCGGACGATCACGCATCGCATCGCCCATTTGGTCCGCTCCGGACACGTCGCCGCTGGTCAGGTCCTCGCAGTCACCTTCACGACCCGCGCTGCGGGTGAGATGCGCGCGCGCCTTCGGGGCCTGGGTGTCGACGCCGCCCAGGCGCTCACTTTTCACGCCGCCGCTCGCCGCCAGCTCCGGTACTTCTGGCCGCAGGTCGTCGGGGATCGGCCCTGGGAGCTGCTCGAGAACAAGTTCCGCTACATCAGCCAAGCCGCCAACAAGGCTGGTCTCGGCACCGAGACGGAGCTCCTGCGCGACCTCGCCAGTGAGATCGAGTGGAGCAAGGCCTCTTTGGTATCGCCGGACGACTACCCGGCCGTCGCCGCGCGTACGCAGAGGGACACCCCCGCCCCCTCGTCGCAGGTCGCGGAGGTGTACCGCAACTACGAGAAGGTCAAGAACGCCGCGCAGGTCCTCGATTTCGACGATCTGCTCCTGCACACCACGGCCGTTCTCGAGGAGCACACGGTGGTGGCCCAGGAGTTTCGCGAGCGCTACCGCTGCTTCGTCGTCGACGAGTACCAGGACGTCACCCCACTGCAGCAACGGTTGCTCGACGCGTGGCTCGGCGGCCGCGACGACCTGACCGTGGTCGGCGACGCCAACCAGACCATCTATTCGTTCGGGGGCGCCTCGCCCCGGCCGCTGCTGGAGTTCACGCGACGGTTCCCCGAGGCGACGGTCGTGAGGCTCGAGCGGGACTACCGCTCGACTCCGGAGGTCGTGGCTCTCGCCAATCAGGTGATCGGTGCCGCCCGCGGCCGTCCCGCGGGGTCGAGGCTGAAACTCATCGGCCAGCGACCCTCGGGGCCTGTCCCGCGTTTCGCCGAGTACGACGACGAGACCGCCGAGGCGGCCGCAGTCGCACGCAGGATCCGTGATTTGCTCGACGGAGGAGTTGCGGCCAGCGAGATCGCGGTGCTCTACCGAGTCAACGCCCAGTCAGAGGCCTATGAGCAGGCACTGGCGGAGGTGGGCATCCCGTACCTGGTCCGCGGCGGCGAGCGATTCTTCGCCAGGGCCGAGGTCCGGCAGGCGATGTCGGCATTGCGGATGGCGTCGACCGACGCCGACACCGGCGAGCTCGTGACCAGGGTTCGCTCCGTGCTCGCGAAGGTGGGGCTCACCGACCAGCCCCCGGCCGGAGGCGCGGCGAAGGAGCGATGGGACGCGCTTTTGTCGATCGTCGAGCTGGCGGAGGAGCTGGCTTCCACCGTCGAGGACGCCGACCTGCCCCGATTCGTGGCGGAGCTCGAGCAGCGGGCGAACGCGCAGCACCCGCCGACGGTGGAGGGCATCACCCTGGCCTCGCTTCACGCGGCGAAAGGCCTCGAGTGGGACGCCGTGTTCCTCGTAGGGCTTGCCGAGGGGACCATGCCGATCCTCCATGCCGACGGTGACGACGCGGCCATCGAAGAAGAGCGCCGTCTTTTCTACGTCGGCGTCACTCGAGCACGAGAGCACCTCTCGCTGTCGTGGGCCTTGGCCAGGACGGCGGGAAACCGCCGCAATCGGCGACGCAGCCGATTCCTCTACGGCCTGATCCCCGAAGACCACCCGGCGGCGAGGGTCGCCCGATCCCAGCAGCCGAAGCAGCCCGGTACCAAGGCGCGGTGCCGGGTATGCGGCGGGCCGCTCTTGGAGACCCTGGACATCAAGTTGGGCCGCTGCTCCCGTTGCCCGTCCAACGTGGACGAGCAACTGCTCGAAAAGCTGAGGTCCTGGCGAGGAGAACGCTCCCGCGAGCTCAAGGTGCCGGCCTTCGTCGTCTTCACGGACGCGACCCTGGTCGCCATCGCCGAGCAGCGTCCGACCGATGACACAGCGTTGTGTGCGATCTCCGGGATCGGCGCGACGAAGCTCGAACGCTTCGGAGCGGAAGTTCTCGACGTCGTACGGGCCTCGGTGGAGTCTTGACCGCGTCGCGGGCTTGATCCGCGCGGCGAACCCGCTGCTCAGAGCCGATCTTCGTAACTTCGACGGTTTTTCTGGAAAATAAGTTGCCCCGGTATGGTCGGGGGCAATAACCTGCTGGTACCGGGTGCGAAGCACCCGGCATGGGGAAGAACTTCTACAACACAGCGTAGACCGCAGGGCGGTTCGCGCGCGACAGAGAAAGGTGGTGCCGGTGCTATGACGATCAAGATGACGCTCACGCAACGCGGCACCCGTCTGTCATGCGTCGCGGAAGTCCCGCAGGCTCAGCGCCAGGGCACCTTCATGCCCGTGAGCATCCTTGCCGCCCGCGGCACCCAGCGTATCGATCTGAGCAGGATCGCCGCTGACGAGACCTTCGCGCACGCTGCCGCCTTCGGTGGGGCGTACGTGAACGGTGGCGTCGATCTGCCGGTCATCAAGCAGTTCCGTGTTCCGTTGTCCATACGGGAGCGAAGTTCCTGACCTAGTCAGGAATAGAGGCTCACGAAGGCCGCGGAACCGGTTACCGGATCCGCGGCCTTCGTGTTTTTGCTGCACAAACAAGTTGGCTGCACAACCTAATTGGGGTTCAGCGTTGTCCAGTTCCACCGTCAGTAAGAAATCCGTCACGGAACAGAGGAGTGCACTTATGTCATCGGCCATAGCTTTCGCGCCGGGGGAGGCTCTGCCCTTCGCCGACGCAGGCGTCGTCGACCTGCTCGACGCCATCGACTCGCCCGAGTCGATGCTTCCCTGCCGTTCGGGCGACGCGGACCTGTGGTTCGCCGAGTCGCCGGCAGAACTCGAGCGCGCGAAGGCGTCCTGCGCGGACTGCCCGGTCCGTTCCGCCTGCCTGGCGGGTGCCCTTTCGCGGCGTGAGCCGTGGGGTGTCTGGGGTGGCGAGATCTTCGAGCGCGGCGTTGTCGTCGCACGGAAGCGGCCCCGTGGCCGTCCCCGCAAGAACCCTGTCGTCGAGCCCGCCGCCGAGGCGCGTCCCGTTGCGCACAAGGTCGAGCGGAGCGCTGCGGCATGACCGTCGAACCCATCACCACCAGGGATTACGAGGCGCGAACGGGTAACCGGACTCTCGCGCCGGCCAAGTTGAACGAGATCAAGGTCGAGGAGACCAGCGAAATGTTGCTTTATGAAGAACTGTCCAGAGCCCGAATACGAGACCTCGAAGAGGGAGTCCGCGCACAGCGGGCTCGAAGTGGGGCGCGCGCCGTACGCAGGTGGACCAAGGTCGCCCGCTGGGCGAACCGGCGAGTCGAGCGTCTGCAGGCCTGATCCTTGGGGGAGCGGGGGACCTTTGCTATCGCGCGGCGAGAGCAAAGGTCCCCCGCTCCCCCTTTGGGGCGTGGTGCGGTTCACTGGGGGAATGGCCGTACACACGCACGACGACATCGACTGGGCGGATCGGCTTCGGTCGCTTCGTATGGCCGAGGCGCTCGACGCCGAGCCGACGCGGGTGGCGGCCCGCCGGCTGCTGGATGGCATGCCGGAAGGGCCGACCATCGTCGACGTCGGCTGCGGCGCTGGCGGGATGAGCGTGCTCTTCGCCGAGGAGCTCACTGCCGCCGGTGCCAGGATCGTGCTGGTCGACGCGACAGAGCATCTGCTGGCCGAAGCGCACCGGGTCGTCAGCGCGGCCGCGGGGGACAAGGCCACCGTCGAGACGGTCCATGCCGACGTCGCCGACGACGGATTGCCCGCCAAGCTTCCTGCCGCCGACCTCGTCTGGGCCTCACGCGTGGTGCATCACCTGCCCGATCAGCAGGCTGCGATCGACACCCTCGCCAGCCTTGCCCGCCCCGGCGGGCTGGTCGCCATCTCCGAGGGCGGCCTGGACTTCAACTGTCTCCCCTGGGACCTCGGCATAGGCCGTCCCGGGATCGAGGGGCGATTGCTCGCCGCGCGAGGCGAGTGGTTCGCCGAGATGCGAGCGGGCATCCCCGGCTCCGTCTCCATGCCCTACGGCTGGAACATCGCACTGAAGCGGTCAGGTCTCGACGACGTCGATTCCTTCGGGGTGCTCATCCACCACTCGGCGCCCGGGCCGGAACTGCTGCGCGAGTTCGTCATCGAGCGGATGACCTGGCTGACCGAGGTGGCAGGAGATCTCCTGGGCGACGACGATCGCGAAACCGTGGCCGCCCTGCTGGATCCGGCGAGCTCCGCCTTCCTCGGCGCGCGCCAGGACCTGTTCCTGCAGGGGGCGAAGACGATCCATTGTGGACGGCGGCCGTGAGTGACCAGGTCGGCTGTTCGTTGTGCGGCCGGATCCGCGGTGCTGACGAAGAGCCCGCGCAGACGCTCGCCTGGGTGTCCACCCGTGAGAAGGACGTCGTGCGCTGGATGTGCCCGACCTGCGCACGCCGCCACACCCGCGACATCGAGGGAAAGCTGCCGGACGAGTACTGGTGAGTCCCTCAGGCGACGTCGTCGATCCGGCCGATCGTGCGGACCTTCGGCCGCGGTGTCCGCGTCGCCTCGGCGAACGCTCTGACCAGCTCGGCCGACACTTCCATCGGTACCTTCTTCAGCTGGTCGATGGTGCAGCGGACCAGCACCGTCCCGGTCGCGGTCAGCGCCAGCGGGTGAAAGTTCGCGGCACCCTGCTTCGGGGCGCGGAACTGCCAGGCCAGGCCGATGTCGTCCCACCAGGCGTCGGCGGAGCCGATGGGACGTCCTCGCCGGTCACAGATCGTCATGTTCCAAGACGGCGAGGGCAGTGGGCATTCGCCGAGGACCTTCTTCGCCAGGCCGTGCGCGTAGGTCTCTTCGGGATCGACACGACGCAGAGCCGCACGGACCGCGGCCGAGCCTCGCCGATTGCCGGAATCGAGCTCCTCGCTGAGTTCTTCAAGCGTGCAAAGACCCCAGTACAGCGGTAGCGAGATCAGCTCGTCGATCCGTGCCGGATCGAGCTCCAACCGGGCGAGATCGAGCGCCGCCCTGGCAGGCGGGGCGAACGGAACGCCGTCGATCAAGGTCGGCGGCGGCATCCGCGTGGTTCTTCGGGGGAGCATGCCGGGTTCCGCGGGCATTCGCCGGTAGTCGGGGACGAGGAGATGGACCTCCCGAGTCAGCGCGCAGTCCACGCCTCGGGCGCGAAGCGCGTCGGCACCCGTCACCACCACGTCCGGCCCGAACCGCGCGACGGCGGCCTGGAGCAGCTGAAGCCGGGTGGGCGCCGAGTCGCGCAACAGGATCACACCCGGCATCAGCCTTCGCCAAGGACCGCCCGGACCACACAGCTTCGCGGCGTAACGCGCGGTCACGCCTGCCTTCCGCAGCTCGCGGTTGGTGATGATTCCGGACTCGCTGGTGTTACTGAGCGCCACGAGTCGAGCGCTTCGTGTAATGGTCATGAATCGAGGATGACCGTTGGGCCGTCCGGGTGGAACCACTTCCGCGAAGTTGTGGACAACTCGCCCGAGCGACGCCGAATTTGGCTCAGTTCCAACGATCCCTGTGGATAACTTCTCAGGCTGCGAAGCCCGGCTGCCACCGTTCGACGATCGCGCGGGCGGGGATCTCGGCGTCGAGCTGACAGAGGATGCCGGTCGATCCGGCGGTCACCCGATGGATCATCAGGTACTCGGGCGGCAGGTTGAGCGAGCGGCCGATCCGGAAGTCCCGGCCCCGGGTGTCGCCGACGCGGCCCGCCTGCCGCTGCATCCAGCGGCGGGTGAAATGGAACGTTTCGCCCGCCAGCGGTTCGGTGAACGGCGCCAGGTAGGCGAGCACGTCATCGGCCTGCAGATCCGCGTCGGCCCGGATGAAGCCGGACTCCCTGAGCAGTCGCATGAGCTTCGAAGACTCACCGTCGAGCGCCAGCCTGGTCATCTCGCCGAGGTGCTGCGGAATCCCCTCGGGCAGCCGGGACACACCGCCGAAGTCGATCACGCACAGCCTGCCGTCGTCGGTCAGCATGAAGTTGCCCGGATGCGGGTCCGAGTGCAGGAGCCTGGCCCGTTCCGGCGACGAGTAGTGGAACTCGGTGAGCAGGCGGCCCGCGCGATCCCGCGCCTCCTTGTCCCCGCCGGCGATGATTTTCGACAAGGGAGTGCCGGTGACCCACTCCGTGACGATGACCTTCGGCGCGCTGGCGACCACGCGGGGGATCAAGAACCCGGGGACGCTCTCGAAGGCCTTCACGAAAGCGCGCTGGTTCTGGGCTTCCGCCTGGTAGTCGAGTTCCTCGTTCATCCGCTCGGCGAGTTCCGCCAGGAGGGGTTTCACCTCGGTCCCGGGCACGAAGGCCTGGAACAGCCTGCTGAAACGCTGGAGCTGTCGGAGGTCGCTCCGCAACGCGTCATCGGCTCCGGGGTACTGGACCTTGACGGCGACTTCGCGGCCGTCGTGCCAGGTCGCGCGGTGGACCTGGCCGATGCTCGCGGACGCGGCAGGCTTGTCGTCGAAGGCGGCGAAGCGCTGCTGCCAGGTGCGTCCCAGCTGCTCGGCGAGGACCCGGTGGGTCTGCCGGGTGGGCATGGGCGGTGCCGCGGCCTGAAGCTTCGTCAGGGCTTCGCGGTAGGGCTTCGCCATCTCATCCGGCACCGCTGCCTCGAAGACACTCAGCGCCTGGCCGAACTTCATGGCGCCGCCTTTGAGCGTGCCGAGGACCTCGAAGAGCTGCTCCGCGGCCTTGGCGGACAGCGTCGCGTTGACCTCTTCGGCGCTCTGGCCGGTCAGCCGCCTGCCCCAGCCGCCGACCGCCCGGCCCGCTATGCCGAGCGGAATACTGGCCAGCTTCGCCGTTCGCGCCGCCCCGTTGCGGGGGATGGCTGAGTCACGGTCCTCGGCGTTGCGGGAGTCGGTCACCTCCGCGATTCTGCCTTGATTCACTCCGCCCGCGCAGCCTGTCGAGGGCGTGTGTGTGGGCTACGTCGCTTGTTGTGTCAGCGAGCGCCACATCCGCATCCGGAATGCGGCGGCCAGTCGCGATGGCGGATCGTGCCGTCGAAGAAGTCGATTTCCATGGTGGCGTTCCACGAGGGCGGTGCCTGGTCGCTCGGCGAGAGAAGCCGGAGTGCCTGTGCGGCGGCCAGTGCGGCGCACGCTTGCACGGCGCCGAGGTCCGGCCGTTGCACGCGTCCGGCGAGCTGGCTCGCCACCCTGGGCCAGGACTCGTCGAGACCGGCGCGGTGCAGGTCTGCGCAGCGCAGGCAGCTGCTGCGGCCAGGCACCACCAGCGGCCCGACGATGCCGACGCCGTCCCGGACGCGCACCGGAAGGTGGCTGACGCCGTCTCGGACGAGCTCGTTGACCACTTCGGGAGCGGGCACCACGGCGTCGGTGAGCAGCACGAGTTCCGGCTGACGGTCCGAGTAGAGCCGGGTGGTCGACGTTTCCGCCCCGGCCCGGTGCACCACCTGTGCCATCGCCTCCCGGCGGGGCATGCCGATTTCGGCCTCGGTGTAGCCCGAACCCAGGTCACGTTCGAGCACCGTGCCCGACGCCCGGATGTCGATGTGCCCGATTCCGCCGTTCGCGAGCAGGACGGCGATGGCCACGGCCAGTCGGCCGTCGCCGTGGATCGCCACCGCGGTGTGTTTGCGGCGCGCCGTCATGGCCGCTTGGTGGTGGCGGGCCCGGAGGGACCACAGCCCCGTTTCCAGCCTCGGTCTCGGCTGCTGTCGAGACTGCCCGGCATCGGTCAAGAGCCCGCGCGCCGTCAGGTCCGTCATCAGGTCCCGCAGCTGCTCGTCGTGTTCGCTCTGCGCGAGCACGATGTCGTCGGCGGCCTGTTTCCCGTCCAGCTCGCGGAGCGCTCGCGCCACCTCGGTGGCGACTCCGGCGATCACCACGGCGTGGGCGGGGTCCAGGCCGATCTGGATCTCACCGTTTCCGCGTTCCAGCACATCCAGGCCGGGAAGCAGGGCGGGGAACTCCGGCAGGATGATCGATCGCAGATCCGGTTCGCGAAGGTTCATGATCGCAGCATCGCACTGGGCCACTAACCAACCGCTAAGAAAAACACGAGTTATCCACAGGCTGGCCTTGTTGTGGACAACTCGAGGCTGTGACCTTTCGGCTCTCGGACTTGTCGGTGACTGGCCTTACCGTGGTCGAGTGGTCGAAGCACGGACGCCCTCATTGAGGGGCCGGGACACGACGAATCCGTCGGACACTCCCGAACACAAGGTCGAGGTACGGCGTAGCCAGCGCCGCCACCGGACCGTCACCGCGTACTGGGACGAGGACACCCTCGTCGTGCTGATCCCCGCCCGGATGACCCGGGCCGAGGAGAAGCACTGGGTAGCCGAGATGCAGCGCAAGCTGCTGCGCAAGGGCCCGAGGCAGGCCGCTCCGCCAAAGGCCTCTGACGAGGCGCTGCTGGCGCGCTGCGCCGTGCTCTCGGCGAAGTATCTGGACGGAAAGGCGATACCCGCGAGCGTTCGCTGGGTGCCGCCGATGCGCACGAGGTGGGCGTCCTGCACGCCGGTCGACGCGACGATCAGGGTCAGTGATCGCCTGCGCCGGGTGCCGGCCTGGGTGCTGGACTACGTCCTCGTGCACGAACTCGCGCATTTGAAGGAACCAGGGCACAACGCGGCGTTCTGGGAGCTCGTTCGCCGTTATCCCAAGACCGAGCGCGCCATCGGCTATCTGGAGGGCCTGTCCTCCGCCGCCGGATGGGGCATCGCGACGGAGGACTGACGTGCCTCAGCTCTTGTCTTCGTCGTCCTTGGGCTTGTTCTTCTCACGCTCGGCGCGCTCGATCTCGGCGATCGGGTCGATGCCTTCGAGGGTCGACTCGCCATCGCCGAGACGCTCCGCGAAGTCGAGCGGCTCGTCGAGGTCCTCGGCGGTCGGCATCAGGTCGGGGTGGGACCAAAGGCCGTCCCGCTTCTCGATGCCGTGCTGGTCGCCGACCAGCTTCCACAACGCGGAGGCCGCACGCATCCGCCTGGGCCGGAGCTCGAGCCCGACCAAGGTGGCGAAGGTCTGCTCGGCCGGGCCACCCGTGGCCCGGCGGCGCCGCAGCGTCTCGCGAAGCGCGTCCGCGCCCGGGAGACGGTCTCCGATGGCCTCGGCGACCACGACGTCGACCCAGCCTTCGACCAGCGCGAGCAGGGTCTCCAGCCGGTTCAGTGCCGCCTTCTGCTCGGGCGAGGTCTGCGGCTCGAGCAAGCCGGAGGACATGGCCTCTTCGATACTGGCGGGGTTCGACGGGTCGATCTGGCCCGCGAGCTGTTCCAGCGCAGAGGTGTCGACGGAGATACCGCTCGCGAACTCCTCGACGGTGGCCAGCAGACGCTGCCGCAGCCAGGGAACGTGGGCGAACAGCCGTTGGTGGGCGGCCTCGCGCGCGGCGATGAAGACCAGCACCTCGCTGGTCGGCAGCTCCAGGCCCTCGGTGAACTTCTCGATGTTCGCCGGCAGGAGCGCGGAGGTGGCCGCGGGGCCGAGCGGAAGACCGACCTCGGTGGAGGTGAGCACTTCGGAAGCCAACTGAGCCAGGGCATTACCGAGCTGGGAGCCGAAGGCCATCCCGCCCATCTGCCCCATCATCGACAGAAGCGGTCCGGCGGCCTGTTTGGCCTCCTCGGGCAGGGCTTGCACCCAGGCGCCTGAGACCTGCTGGGCGACGGGGTCGCAGAGGCGCTGCCAGGTGGGCAGTGTCTTCTCGACCCAGGTGCGCGCGGACCAGGCGACTGTCGTCGTGGCACCGGCGGGCAGGATCGTCGCTGCGTCGAGCCACAGCTCTGCCAGGTGGGCGGCGTCACGGACGGCCGTACTCGAGTCTCCGCCGCTGGACGACGAGAAGCCGAGCTGGACGTCACTGTCGCTGCTGCTGAGGTTCTGCAGCGCGATCTGTTTCGCCAGGTCGTAGTTGACCGGCCCGGTCGAGCTGCCGGCCTGGCTGAGCATCTGGCCCAGCTGGCTGAGCATCTGACCGAGCTGATTGAAGGCCTCGGCGCCGGAGGGCTGGCCGCCGGAGTCCGACGGCTCGTTCTCGCCTCGTTTGTCGGGATCGGGCGGTCCGAAGCCGAACGGGGGTTTGCTCATGGCACCACCGTACGCGGGTCCCGGGACCCAGAGCTCGTCAACTGGAGTGATGCGCGTGGCCTTCACCGAGAAGCGAACACCGTCACCGTACGCTGTCACGCGTGACAGAGCCCTCGGAGGAGACCACAGCAGCGCGGAGCCGTGCGGGCTCCGCGAGTGACCAGGACCGCTCCGAACGGCGGCTGACCCGGCGCGGCTGGACGTTGCTGGTCAGCGGCGCGTTGTTCGTCGCCTTCGCGCTGGTCGGGTTCTTCATCCCGGTGCCGTACGTGGCGATCAGTCCCGGCCCGACCTACGACACCTTGGGCAAGGACGCCGCCGGGCAGTCGGTGATCCAGGTCAACGGGCACGAGATGTTCCAGACCTCCGGTGAGCTGCGGATGACGACGGTCTCGCTGCGCGATGGCGGCATCACGCTGTTCAACGCGCTCGGGCTCTGGGCGAGCGGCCGGTACGCGCTGGCGCCGCGCGAGGAGTACTTCAAGCCGGGTGAGACCAACGAGCAGGTCCGCCAGGAGAACATCCAGCAGCTGCAGGACTCGCAGACCGCCGCTCAGGTCGCCGCGCTGCGCCGCAAGTTCCCGGTGAAGGTGCTCGCGAAGACGATCGTCTCCGGCAGCCCGGCGGACAAGGTGCTCGCCCCCGGGGACCGGTTGCTGGTGGTCAACGGGAAGACGGTCACCGAGGCGACCGAGGTGCGGGCCGCGCTGAACGGGACGAAGCCCGGGCAGACCGTCCAGATCACCTTCAAATCCGACGGGCAGGCCGAGCGCACCGTGCCGCTCACGCTCGCGCAGCGGCCCGACGGCCCGGAAGGCTTCATGGGCCTGACCGCGGTGGACCGCGCCGATGTCCCCTTCGACGTGAAGATCTCGCTGCAGGACGTCGGTGGCCCGTCGGCGGGCCTGATGTTCGCGCTCGCGATCGTCGACAAGATGGAGCCCGGCGACCTCGCCGGTGGCAGGCATATCGCCGGGACGGGCGAGATCTCGGAGAAGGGCGTCGTCGGGGCGATCGGCGGCATCTCGTTCAAGGTGGTCGGCGCTCGCGAGGCCGGTGCCACCGACTTCCTCGTGCCCGCGCACAACTGCGCCGAGGCGAAGACCGCCGCGCCCGACGGCCTGAACCTGATCAAGGTGGCCACGCTGGACGAAGCGATCGCGCAGCTCGAGAACCTCAAGGCGGGACGGCCCACCGCCTCCTGCTGACCGCCGGGGGAGCAAGGGACCTTTGGTATCGCCCGCGAGGTCGACCGACGAGAGCAAGGGACCTTTGCTATCGCCCAGCCTGCTTCCTGGGGCTGGCGATAGCAAAGGTCCCTTGCTCTCTTTTTGCAGGTCAGGGCTGCAAGGTTGCCCTCAGGGCTTCGAGCAGGTTAGGAGCCAGCTCCGGGTTCTCGATGATCTCGTCGACAGGGACGTCACCGGGTTCTTCGGCCTGTCCGGCACCGCGAAGCCGCATGACGCACGCTCCGGAACCGTCCCGCAGTACCGCGGCCACGAGCCGGGCTTCGGTGCGGCGCGGGTGGTCGGCGGCCGCTTGGCGAAGGCGTTCGGCATCGGTCTCGGGCTCGGCCGGAAGTTCGGCCTCGGCGTCCGGCGGCAGCACGATGATCTCCTGCGCGAGCGCGCAGCCCAGCACCAGATCGGGCCACGCGATCTGCGCCAGCGCTTCCCCGAGGTCGCCATCCGGCAGAGATTCCTGGGCGACCGGCGTCAGCGGGGCCGACGGGTCGAGTTGCCCGGCCAGTTCGGGCTGTTCGTCCAGCAGTGCGGCGGTCGGGACCAGCGCGAACAACTGCGGCGGCTGATCCCATCCTCCGGAGGCGACGAACTCCTCGACTTCGCGGGCCAGGCCGGCCACACCCTGCTGCTCACTCGGTGCCATGGGCACATCGTTCCAGGCGGCCCGGACCACGGCCTTCCGAGTCCGGTTTGGGCGGGTTCCGGGAACTTCCGACGGCATCCGTAGAGTTAGAGCATCAGGGGCCGCACGCGGTACGCGCGCCCCCGCGAAAAGTTCACCAAACCAGGAGCGTGTGCAGTGGCCACTCGGCCCCCCGTGAGCCTGCCGAAGCTGTCCCGGCGCAGCCGGATACTGCTCATCATCGCCGCCGTAGTCATCCTTGCCCTGCTGCTGGGCGCGAGACTGCTCGACACCTATGTCGACTGGTTGTGGTTCGGCGAAGTCGGCGCTCGCACCGTGTTCAGCACGGTGTTGATCACCCGTGTCATCTTGTTCTTCGCCGTAGGGCTCTTGGTGGGAGGCGCGCTCGCGATCAGTTTGATGATCGCGTACCGGAGCAGGCCGGTCTTCGTGCCGATTTCCGGCAACGACGATCCGCTCGCGCGCTACCGGTCCGCGATCGTCGGCCGGATCCGCCTGTTCGGCATCGGCATTCCGGTGCTCACCGGGCTCATCGCCGGTGCGTCCGCGCAGAGCGACTGGCAGGTCGTGCAGCTGTTCTTGAACGGCACGCCGTTCGGCCAGACCGATCCCGAGTTCGGCAACGACGTCGGCTTCTACGCCTTCGACCTGCCGTTCTACAACTGGCTCCTGGGCTGGCTGTTCATCGCGGTCGTCATCGCGTTCTTCGGCGCGCTGATCTCGCACTACGTCTTCGGCGGCATCCGGCTCGCGGGCAAGGGCGGTCAGCTCGCCGGCCCGACCCGCGCCCAGCTCGCCATCACCATCGGCATCTTCGTGCTGCTGAAGGCGGTCGAGTACTACTTCGACCGCTACAACCTGCTGCTCTCCGACCGGGGATTGCCGCTGTTCGTCGGTGCGACCTACACCGACCTGAACGCGGTCCTGCCCGCGAAGCTGATCCTCCTGTGCATCTCGGTGATCTGCGCCGTCGCGTTCTTCGCCGGGGCGTTCCTGCGCAACCTGCAGCTCCCCGCGATCGCGCTGGTGCTGCTGATCCTGTCGAACGTGCTCGTCGGTGTCGCGTGGCCCGCGGTGCTCGACCAGTTCTCGGTGCGTCCCAACGCGAACGAGAAGGAATCCGCGTCGATCCAGCGCAACATGGACGCGACGCGCCAGGCGTTCGGCCTGACCAACGTCGAGTACAAGGACTACACCGGCAAGTCCGAGGCGACCTCCGCGGAGATCAAGGCGGACAAGGGGACCGTCCCGAACATCCGGCTCCTCGACCCGAACGTCCTCAGCGACACCTTCACCCAGCGCGTCGGCCGTGAAAACTTCTACGGCTTCCCGTCCAAGCTGGACATCGACCGCTACACCCTCAACGGGGTCACGCAGGACTACATCGTCGCGGCCAAGGAGATCAAGACCGAGGGCCTCACCGGCAACCAGACGAACTGGATCAACAAGCACCTCGTCTACACGCACGGAAACGGTTTCGTCGCCGCACCGGCCAACACGATCGACCGCGCGCTGAAGGACGCCAACTCCGACGGCGGCTACCCGATCGCGACCACCAGCGACACCCAGAACCCGGCGGGCGCGGGCTCGACCGACCCGACCAAGCCGGGCATCAAGGTGGACGAGCCCCGCATCTACTACGGCGAGCTCGCGAGCGACGCCGCGTACGCGATCGTCGGCGGCACGGCCGGACAGGCGCCTGGCGAATACGACACCGCCGTCGACCGCGCCTACATCTACAAGGGCTCCGGCGGCGTGCCGATCGACAACTGGTTCAACCGGCTCGTCTTCGCCGCCGAATACGGGGAACGGAACATCCTCTTCTCCGACGCCATCGGCGACGGATCCAAGATCATGTTCAACCGCGAGCCGCGGGAACGCGTCGCCAAGGCCGCTCCGTGGCTGACCCTCGACGGTGACCCGTACCCGGCGGTCGTCAACGGCAAGATCATCTGGATCGTCGACGGCTACACGACGATGAACAACTTCCCGTACGCCCAGCAGACCCAGCTCGGGCAGGCGACCAACGACTCGCTCAGCGGCACCACCCGCCAGGCGAACTCCTCGATCAACTACATCCGCAACTCGGTCAAGGCCACCGTCGACGCGTTCGACGGCACCGTGACCCTGTACGGGGTCGAGGACAACGAGCCGGTGCTGAACGCCTGGAAGAAGGTCTTCCCGGGCCTGGTCAAGCCGAGCAGTGAGATCTCCCCGGACCTGCGGTCGCACTTCCGCTATCCCGAAGACCTCTTCAAGGTGCAGCGGGAACTCCTGTCGAAGTACCACGTGAACAACCCCGCCGAGTTCTACGCTCAGCAGGCCTTCTGGAGTGTTCCGCAGGATCCGACGCAGGAAGGCGGCGTGAACGCGTCCGCCTCCGGCATCGCCAACCAGCCCGGTTACTACGTCCTGGCCACTGCGCCGGGCGACACCAGGTCGCGGTTCCAGCTCACCAGCTCGCTCACCGGTCTCCAACGTCAGTACCTGGCGGCCTGGATGTCGGTGTCCTCGGATCCCGAAGACTACGGGCGGATGAGGGTGCTGAGACTGCCCACGGGGGCGAGTGGGTCGACCCAGGTCGACGGCCCCGTCCAGGTCCAGAACAGATTCCAGAGTGACCCGCGGGTCGCGCAGGACCGGACGCTCTTCAACAACCCGAACGTCACGGTCACCTACGGAAACCTGATCACGCTGCCCGTCGCCAACGGCTTCCTGTACGTGGAACCGGTCTACATCCGGCAACGGAACCAGCTGAGCTATCCGCAGCTGGCCCGCGTCCTCGTCTCCTACGGCACCAAGATCGGCTTCGCACCGACGCTCAACGAAGCCCTCGATCAGGTCTTCGGCGCTGGTACGGGTTCCGGTGTCACACCGCCTCAGACCGGCGGCACCCCAGGACCCACGACGCCGCAACCGCCGGGCACGACGACACCGCAGCCGCCTGCCGGCGGCAACCCGGCGCTCGACAAGGCCGCGGGCGACATGCACGACGCCTGGATCAAGTTCCGCGCCGCCCAGCAGTCCGGCAATTACGCCGACCAGGGAACTGCCCTGGCCGCACTCGAAGCCGCCTCCAAGGCCTACGAGTCGGCCAAGGCCAGCCCCCCGGCATCCGGTGCGCCGCCCACCTCCGGCCAGCCCGGAGGGTGACGTCGCTTACCTAAAGGGCACCTGCTTTGCGCCTGCTGGAAACGCAGGCGTAAGGTAGGTGTCACGACGCGGGGTGGAGCAGCTCGGTAGCTCGCTGGGCTCATAACCCAGAGGTCGCAGGTTCAAATCCTGTCCCCGCTACAGAGGTTAGAGGCGTGGGGGGGGGGGGGGGGGGGGGGGTGCCCGCGCAACCCGCCCCCCCACGCCTCTTTCGCATTTCTACGGGGTCGAACCCCCGGACCCCTGCCAGGAGGGCTTCGCCCCCTGGACCCCCAAGTGGTCGGTGGCGCAGGTGCCCGGAGCTGGGCCGGGGTAGCGGGGGACCTTTGGTGTCGCGGGGGAGCGAGGGACCTTTGGTATCGCCGGTCGGCGGGGTAGCGGGGGACCTTTGCTATCGCGCGGGGGTGGGGGCGGTCCAGCAGGCGTAGCCGTCGGGGCGGTACAGGACGGCCTCGGTAGAGGGCCAGGGGAGCTGTGTGACGAGCTGGGTCGTCAGCCGTGTGGAGTGGGCGCGGGCGGCCTCGATGTGGTCCTGAGTGGTCGTCAGGAGCACGAAGTCGCCCTTGTGGAAGAGCGAGCTGGGGCGAAGCGGGCCGGTCGCGGTGGTGACGTCCTGGTCGGTGAGCCGCGAGCCGAGCGCCGGATGCGACGTCCCATAGGTCGTGTAGCGGATCCCGAGACCGGAGACCATGCCCGCCAGGTACCGGTTCACCTCGGGCAGCTCGACCAGATCAGCGAAGAAGGCGCGAAGCGCGCGAGTCTCGTGAGACCGCGGAGTCAGTCCTAACTGCGCGGCGACGTTATGGAGCACCTGAGCGCCGACAGGGTGCCGTTCGGCCTCGTACGTGTCGAGCAGCTCGTCACCGGCCCCGCCGCGCACCGTCGCGGCGAGCTTCCAGCCCAGGTTCATCGCGTCCTGTACGCCCAGGTTCAACCCCTGACCACCCGCGGGGAAATGGATGTGCGCGGCATCGCCCGCCAGCAGGACCCGCCCGGCGCGGTAGTGCGCCGCTTGCCGGGCCGCGTCGGAAAATCGTGACGCCCACCGGATTTCCGCCACCGTCGAGGAGGCGCCGTACGAGTCGAGCACCGCCTGCCGGACCTCGTCGTGCGAGACGGCGGACCGCATGTCCGCAGGCCGCGAGGCCCTGTCGCCGTACGTGAAGCGGTAAAGACCCGGTTCTCCCAACGGAATCAGGCCTTTGAACGTCGTTTCGCCGGTCGGCTCACCGATGTTCCGCATCGTTCGCCACTGTTTTTGCGCACCGTCAGGCACTTTGTCGAACAGGACATCCGCGACCACGCCGAAACCTTCACCGTCCACACCGGGAAAGTCCACGCCGAGTCCTTTGCGTACAACACTTCGAGATCCATCGCAGCCGACGAGGAACTTCGCGTGCAGCAAGTTCTCGCCACCGTCTGTTCGGTACCGGACAGTCACAGAGTCCTTGTCCTGCACGAAACCGATTACTTCGCTGTCGCGCAGCACCTTCGTTCCTTGTGCGGCAAGCCGTTCCTCGAGGTGCTCCTCGATCTCCGCCTGCGGAATCCCCAGCTGGTACGGGAATCGCGTGCCCCAGCCGTCGTAGCCGACAGGGATCATCGCGAAGTGCCCGTCACCGACAGTGGCGTACGAGCGGTCTTCGGCGCCGTCCAGAAGTCCCCGTAGTTCCAGCATTTCCGCAGTACGCGGCTGCAGGTTCAGCGCTTTCGACAGGCCGGTCCGCCGTGGATCCCGTTCCAGTACCACCACGTCGACGCCGACGAGCGCGAGTTCGTTGGCGAGCATCAGCCCGGTCGGCCCCGCTCCGGCCACGATCACGTCCGTCCCCAGGTTGTTCATACCACTCCTTAACGACGTTAAATTGACCTGCGCCCAGCGTGCCCTTAACATCGTTAAATTGTCAAGGCGGTACAGCGGGAAGAGGGTTCAAAAGTGGGTCTGACCAGGCAGGACATCGTCCGCGCCGGGCTGCGGCTGCTCAACGAAGTCGGGCTCAACGGGCTCACGCTGCGCCTGATCGCGCAGGAACTGGGGGTCAAGGCGCCGGCGCTCTACTGGCATGTGAAGAACAAGCAGGAGCTGCTCGACGAGATGGCGACGCTGATGTACGCCGACGCCATGCCCGGTCGCACGCCGGGAGTCGTGGGAGAGCGGGAGTCTCTCGAATTGGCGTCGCGGCAGATGCGCCGGATGATGCTCGCTTACCGTGACGGCGCGAAGGTCTTCTCCGGAACATTCCTGACCGACGACACCCTGCTCACCGACAATCCGTTGCAGCCTCGTGTCGACGCGGGACTGAAGCAGTACCTGGTCGGACGAGCGTTGTTCACCGTCTACAGCTACGTCATCGGCTTCACCATCGAAGAGCAGGCCGTTTACCCGGTGCCGGGCGAGCGGGACCCGCGTTATGACACGACGTCCACGGTCTGGGTCTTCGACGAGGACGTCGAGGGCAGGTTCGGCGACGGGCTGACGATGGTGCTCGACGGCGTCTTCGCTTGGCTGGATGACAAAGTTTCGCCATAAAGGCAGGTCAAAGGCCCTTTGGAAAGTTAAGGGTACCCCCCTGAAACCCGGCTTCGCCCCCATGTAATCTATTAACACAACGACGCGGGGTGGAGCAGCTCGGTAGCTCGCTGGGCTCATAACCCAGAGGTCGCAGGTTCAAATCCTGTCCCCGCTACAGAGAAAACGAGGCGCGGGTCTGCGGAAATCGCAGACCCGCGCCTCTTTGTTTTCCGGTTTCGTGGCGCGTGTGCCCTCCGGGGCGATCACCCGCCGTCGTTGGTCGGGGCGGGGGACGCGTACCGCTGTCCGTGGCGAAGGCCGGTTGCGCAGCGTGTCCGGTCCATTGTGGACAGGCGTAGTGCGTTGGGCCGAATGAGCGCATATCACTAGCCACAATGGACAGATGTGCTGACCACAGTGGACACAGGTTCCGAAAAGTGGGACCGTAGAGTACGTGTCCGAATTGAATGCAACAGCCGCCGCACTGCTCGGTCTTCTCCACGACGGTCCCGCCACGGGCGGGCAACTGGTCGCGGGGGCGGGTGAGCGTTTCGGCGCCTTCTTCAGCGTGACCCGCAGCCAGGTGTACCGGGAGCTCCCCGCCTTGTCGAAGGAGGGCCTCGTCCGCCTCGGCAAGCAGGGCCCGCGGTCGAGCCAGCAGTACCTCATCACCGCGGCGGGCAAGAAGGCGTTCAAGACGTGGCTGTCCTCCGAAGCCGGTCCTGACCACCTCCGCAGCCCGCTGATCCTGCGTCTCGTGCACGCCGGTTCGCTGACGGTGAAGCAGCGCTCGACGCTGCTCGAGTCAGCGCGTACCAGCTACACCCAGCAGCTCGACGAAGCCAAGGCCGCCACCAAGAGCGCTGACGGTCCCTACGCCAAGGCAGTCGCCGAGTTCGCACAGGCGCAGGCGAAAGCGGCACTGAAACTGCTGGATTCCATCCCCCAGTCCTGACCCGGACAGGTACCCACGGCCGGTTCCCCGCAACCGGCCGTGGGTTTTGCCGTAACCTTGTCCGACGTGAGTGATGAGTTCGATGCGGCCCTGAAGGACCTGACCGGCAAGCTGACGCAGATCGAGTCGGTGATGGACCTGGACGCGCTGCGTGCCCAGGTGGCCGAGCTGGAGGAACAGGCGTCCAGCCCGAACCTCTGGGACGACCCCGAAGCGGCGCAGAAGGTCACCAGCCAGTTGTCCCACCGGCAGAGTGAGCTGCGACGCATCTCCGAGCTGCGGCAGCGGCTCGACGACCTGGGCGTCCTCTATGAACTGGCCGAGGCCGAGGGCGACTCCGCCAGCGTGACCGAGTCCGAGTCCGAGCTCACGGCGCTCACCAAGGACATCGACGGCCTCGAGGTCCGCACGCTGCTGTCGGGTGAATACGACCAGCGGAACGCCGTGATCACCATCCGGTCCGAAGCGGGTGGAGTGGACGCGGCCGACTGGGCCGAGATGCTGCTCCGGATGTACCTGCGCTGGGCGGAGCGGCACCACTACCCGACGGACGTCTACGACATCTCCTACGCCGAAGAAGCGGGCATCAAGTCCGCCACGTTCAAGGTGACCGCGCCTTACGTCTACGGCACGCTCTCGGTCGAGCAGGGCACGCACCGGCTGGTGCGCATCTCGCCGTTCGACAACCAGAGCCGTCGCCAGACCTCCTTCGCGCACGTCGAGGTGATGCCCGAGGTCGAGGAGGTCGACCACGTCGACATCCCCGAGAAGGACATCCGCGTCGACGTGTACCGCTCGTCCGGCCCCGGTGGCCAGAGCGTCAACACGACGGACTCGGCGGTGCGCATCACACACATCCCGACCGGTGTGGTCGTTTCGTGTCAGAACGAAAAGTCGCAGCTGCAGAACAAGGCGGCCGCGATGAAGGTCCTCCAGGCGCGGCTGCTGCTGCGGAAGAAGGAGGAGGAGCGCGCCGAGATGGACGCGCTCAAGGACGGCGGCTCCAGCTGGGGCAACCAGATGCGCTCCTACGTGCTGCACCCGTATCAGATGGTCAAGGACCTGCGGACCGAGTTCGAGGTCGGCAACCCGTCGTCCGTTCTCGACGGTGAGATCGACGGTTTCCTGGAGGCGGGCATCCGCTGGCGCAAGCAGTCCGGAGCCGCGTAACAACCCTGCGTGAGAGAGCAAGGGACCTTTGCTGTCACTTTCCGGAAGAGAGTGAGAGCAAAGGTCCCTTGCTCGCTTGGCCGCCGGGACCGGGCTACCCGGGCTTAACGACCGGCATGGGTAGTATGCCGAACCGTGATCCGGCTCGAAGAGGTTTCCAAGGTCTACAAGACCTCGACCCGTCCCGCCCTCGAAAGGGTGTCGGTCGAGATCGACAAAGGTGAGTTCGTCTTCCTGATCGGTCCCTCGGGGTCCGGGAAGTCGACCTTCCTGCGTCTCCTGCTGCGCGAAGAGGTGCCGAGCAAGGGTCGCGTGATGGTCTCCAACTTCGACGTCGCCAAGCTCGCCCGTCGCCGGGTGCCGCGTCTGCGGCAGACCATCGGCTGCGTCTTCCAGGACTTCCGACTGCTGTCGAACAAGACCGTCGCCGAGAACGTCGCCTTCGCGCTCGAAGTCATCGGCAAGCCGCGTCCCACGATCCGCAAGGTCGTGCCCGAGGTCCTCGAACTCGTCGGCCTCGACGGCAAGGCCGACCGCCTCCCCAACGAACTCTCCGGTGGTGAGCAGCAGCGTGTCGCGATCGCCCGTGCGTTCGTGAACCGCCCGCTCGTGCTGCTCGCCGACGAACCGACCGGGAACCTGGACCCCGACACCAGCCAGGACATCATGTTGCTGCTGGAGCGGATCAACCGCACCGGCACGACGGTGCTGATGGCCACCCACGACCATTCGATCGTGGACTCGATGCGGCGAAGGGTCGTCGAGCTTCAGCTCGGCAAGGTCATCCGTGACGACGCCCGAGGCGTCTACGGCATCGGCCGCTGACCGGCCCCGCCCTCCTCCGTAACCCACGACTTCCAAGGGACATCAACCCCGATGCGCGCCAGTTTCGTCTTCAGCGAGGTAGTCACCGGCTTGCGCCGGAACGTCACGATGACCATCGCGATGATCCTCACCACCGCGGTCTCCCTCGCCATGCTCGGCTTCGGTCTGCTGGCCGTCGGAACGATCGACAAGATGAAGGCCAACTTCCTCGCCGACGTCGAGGTTTCGGTCTATCTGGTCAACGACATCAGCTCGGGTGACCCGAACTGCTCGCAGTCCGCCTGCCAGTCGCTGCGCCAGGACCTCCAGGGCAACGACGGCGTCGAGTCGGTCGTGTTCGAGAACCGCGAGCAGTCCTACGAGCGGTTCAAGAAGATGTTCGAGAGCCAGCCGGAACTGCTCGCGCTGACCGGGCCGGAGGCGCTGCCCGCGTCCCTGCACGTGAAGCTGAAGAACCCCGAGCGCAGCCAGGCGATCATCCAGGAGTACACCGGCAAACCCGGCGTCAGCAAGGTCGACGACCAGCAGAAGGCACTGGACCGCGTGTTCAACGCGCTCAACGGTGTGCGGAACCTGGCCTTCGGTGCCGCGCTGATCATGGCGATCGCCGCGCTGATGCTGATCGCCAACACGATCCAGGTGTCGGCGTTCACCCGGCGCACCGAGGTCGGCATCATGCGCCTGGTCGGCGCGACCCGGTGGTACACGCAGCTGCCGTTCCTCCTGGAGGCGGTGGTCGCCGGCCTTGTCGGTGCGATCATCGGCATCGTCTTCCTCGTGCTCACCAAGGTGCTGTTGCTCGACCTGGTGCTCACGGGTGACGTGTTCCCCGCGGTCGGCATGCTCGAATTGCTGTTCCCGGTGGCGCCGATCCTGCTCGCCGTCTCGGTCATCATTTCGGCCATCACCGGCTACGTGACGCTGCGCCTGTACGTGCGCCACTAACCACCCCGATAACCACCTGCCCGAACACAGAAACTCACGTAGAGTCGCCGCTATGCCCAAGGAACGTGGACACAAGGTGATCGTGTCGAACCGCAAGGCTCGCCACGATTACTCCATCCTCGATACCTACGAAGCCGGTCTCGTGCTCGTCGGTACCGAGGTGAAGAGCCTGCGTGAAGGACGGGCATCGCTGGCCGACGCGTTCGCCACGGTGGACGACGGCGAAGTCTGGCTGCGCAACGTGCACATCCCGGAGTACGTGCAGGGCACCTGGACGAACCACACGCCGCGGCGCACCCGGAAACTGCTGCTGCACCGCCAGGAGATCGAGCGGCTCATCGGCAAGACCAAGGAGAGCGGGCTTTCCCTGGTCCCGCTGTCGATGTACTTCAAGGACGGCAAGGTCAAGGTCGAGATCGCGCTGGCGAAGGGCAAGAAGTCCTACGACAAGCGCCAGGACATCTCGAAGCGTGACGCGGACCGCACCATCAGCCGGGCCTTGGGCCGGGCGCTGAAGGGCCGGTACAACGATTGATCCACGGACCCGCCTCGGACGCCGAGATCCCCGGGTGGGTCTCGGCGCTGGGCATCGACGGGCTCGTGGACCTTCACCTGCACTTCCTGCCGAAGCCGGTGATGGACAAGGTGTGGGCCTACTTCGACCAGGCCGAAGAGCACTACGGCATGGCCTGGCCGGTGCACTACCGGACCTCGGAAGAAGAGCGGATCGCCACGCTGCGCTCGTTCGGCGTGCGCAAGTTCGCGCCGCTGGTCTATCCGCACAAGCCGGGGATGGCCGAATGGCTGACGTCCTGGGCGCTGGAGTTCGCCGAACGCGTCCCGGACGCCGTGCCGACGGGCACCTTCTACCCGGAGCCGTCGGCGTTGTCCGTTGTGGACGGTGCGCTGCGCGCGGGTGCCCGCTGTTTCAAGGCGCACGTCCAGGTCGGTGCCTACGACCCGCGTGACGAGCTGCTGGACGGCGTGTGGGGCGCTTTGGCGGACGCGGGCGTCCCGGTGGTCGTCCACTGTGGACACGGACCGTTGAAGGGCGCCTACACCGGGCTACGACTGTTCGAAGAGATCCTCGTGCGGCATCCCGCTCTGACGCTGGTGCTCGCGCACGCCGGCATGCCGGAGATCGACTTCGCCTTCGAGCTGGCGCGGAAGTATCCGCGCGTGTACCTCGACACCACGATGGTCGGGGTGGAGTTCACCGAGCGCGGCAACCCGCTCCCGCCGGACTGGACGGACCTGCTGGCGGAGTTCCCGGACCGCGTCGTCCTCGGCACCGACTTCCCCAACATCCCGTACTCCTACGCCACACAGCTGCAGGCGATCGCCGGCTGGGCCGCCGACGATCGCCTGGGTGAGCCGTTCCTGCGAGCGGTGCTGCACGACACCCCCGCGAAACTGCTCAGCGTTTGAGCTGGGCCACCTCGGTGACGGCCACCGCGCGGCCGAGCAGCCGCGCTCCCAGGTCCGAGACCGGGATCTGCTTGCCCGCCAAGAGGAATCCGCCCGTCGCCAGCGCGACCCACGGCACCGGGCCCTGCGCGAGACCGTCGCTCAGCGGGGCGAAACCGTGCGCGGCCAGTCCGAGCAGGCCGCCGGCGATCGCCAGTCCGGCCACGACGAGCTGAGGCGTCTGCGCGGTCGAAGCCGGGCCCGAGCTCTGCGTTTCGAAGCGAGCGAAGAGCCGCAGGAGGCCGAGCAGCACCAGTCCGCAGGCGCCGAGCCAGGCCGGGACCATCGTCAGCCACAGCACGGAACCCGGTTCGGGGGTCTCGTAACCCAGGCCGTAGACCGCGACGCCGGAGACGACGATCAGGGCGGGCATGTGCCACAGGTAGACGCTCATGAACCGCGGGCCGATCCACTTCAGGGCGGCATCGAGGTTCGGGCGGGCGGCCAAGGCGTTCAGTTGCGGTTTGAAGGCCAGCAGGAGGCCGATCTGGCCGATCGCGAGGAAGGCCAGCAGCACGGTCGGCGGGCTCATGTTCGACACCGGGGCGCCCGGCATGCCGATCATGCTCGCGGGGTACGGGCCGAAGGCGACCATCAGCGCGGTGATGCCGAAACCGGCGGCGGACATGCCCAGCGCGGCGTTGCGGCTCAGTGCGCCGAGACGGCCCTGGGTGTAGTGGAAACCGAGCTGGTGCACGGCCATCCAGACGAAGACGGCGTTCGCGAAACCGATCAGGCCGAGGTCGTTGAAGCGGGCGACGTCGACGAGGACGGCGGCGGCGAGCATCACGAGCGGGACCTTGAGACCCCAGCGGCGATGCGCCGCGGCCAGCATCGGGGTGAGCAGCACGGTGAGCACGTACACGGCCAGGAACCACAGCAGCTGCGCGGCGATCGCACCGCCGACCTGAAGCGGCTGCTCCGGGATCCCCATGCCCCGCAGGATGTCCGGGACGAAGAGCCAGACGGCCACGAGCGGCAGCACCGGGATCATCAGCCGCTTGAGGCGGGCCGCGAGCCAGGACCGCGAACTCTCCGCGCGGCCCAAGGAGATCAGGTTCGCCGCGCCACCGGCGAAGAAAACCAAGGGCATTACTTGCGACAGCCAGGTCAAAACCCACCAGCCGGGCGTCGCGAGGGCGTTCCCGGTGGAGAGATGGCCGTCGGCGTAGGAGAGCACCGGCATGCCCCAGTGCTGGACGACGACCGCGAGGATCGCGACCGCTCGGACGATGTCCAGGAACCTGTCCCGGCCCTGTTTCTGGCTCGTGTGCATGGAAATGAGCCTGGTGCTTCAGGGCTGCGAAAACAGCGGGGTGGGCCGCCGTATCGATCTTCCGGTTTTCGCCCTTCGAAGGTGGAGTTTTCCCTACCCCACACCGTCCGATTCGGGCTCCGGTCGTGGCGCGGGCTCCGGAACCGGGGCGGAACACAGCCGGAACTCCCAGCAGTCGTCCTCGGCGCGGCCGAGTTCGTACCGGGTTTCGATCTTGGGCCCGTCGTGCAGATGGACGTGTTTGAGGACGGTGCCCGCGACCGGCTCGGTGTCACCGAGTTCCTGGACACGTCCGTCGAGGGGCCCGCCGAAGAAGCGGGCGCTGTGGGAGGGCCGGTCGGTCATGGGTCCTCCTCGGTTCGGCTCGTCACTCACCAACAGTCTGCCCATGTTAGGTGAGTGACGGCTTCGCCACCAAGAGCTACTTCAGCGTCCTAAGTAAGTGAGGACCGCGCGGACGCGGCGATGTTCTTCGGAGCTCGCTTCGAGGCCGAGCTTCGAGAAGATGTTGCCGATGTGCTTCTCGACGGCGCCGTGCGAGACGACGAGCGAGTTCGCGATGGCGTTGTTGGACAGGCCCTGCGCCATCAGCCCGAGCACCTCGGATTCGCGCGCGGTGAGCGCGTCGAGGGGGTTCTTGCGGCCTCGGGCCATCAGCTGCGCGATGACGTCCGGGTCGATGGCCGTGCCGCCGCCGGCGACGCGCTTGACCGCGTCGAGGAAATCCCCGACGTCGGCGACGCGTTCCTTGAGCAGGTAACCGACTCCGCCCGCGCCGCCGGACAGGAGCTCGACGGCGTAGCTCTCTTCGACGTACTGCGACAGCACCAGAACGGGCAGCCCGGGGATCGCCTCACGGGCGCCCAGCGCCGCGCGCAGGCCCTCGTCGGTGAAGGTGGGCGGCATCCGTACGTCGACGATCGCGAGATCCGGCCGGTGCTCCTTGACCGCGCCCAGCAGATCGTCGCCGTTGTCCACGGCCGCGACGGTCTCGATCTTCTCGTCGGCGAGCAACCGGATCACCCCCTCGCGCAACAGAACCGCGTCCTCGGCGATGACAACCCGCATCCTGCCCCCAGCGTCGTGAGTGAATGGCAGAGCCTATTCACTCACGAGCGGGTCACCATTGACACGGCAGGTCCGCGCGAATCACCGTCGGGCCACCGGGCGGGCTGACGACGGTGATGACGCCGTCGATCGTGGCCGCCCGGTCGGCGAGACCGGCGAGACCGCCGCCGGGCCGGACCTCGGCGCCACCGTGGCCGTTGTCGGTGATCTCGACGATCACCATCGAGTCGGAGCGCCACACCTTTACGCCTGCTTCGGTCGCTCCGGCGTGCTTCGCGATGTTCGTCAGCGTCTCGCCGACGATGAAATATGCCGTCGTCTCGACCGCGGCGGGCGGCCGCGGCTCGACGTCCACCTGGACGTCGACGTGGATCGGGGACTTAGCGGCCTGAGCGGACAGCGCCGCGTCGAGGCCCCGGTCGCCGAGGACGGCGGGGTAGATGCCCCGGGCGAGGTCGCGCAGTTCCGACACCGCGAGCTTGGCGTCGAGGTGCGCTTCGTCGATCAGGTCGCGGACGGCGTCCGGATCGTTGTCGAACTTCGACTTCGCGCGGCCGAGGCTCATCGCGACGGCGACCAGGCGTTGCTGCGCGCCGTCGTGCAGGTCACGCTCGATGCGGCGGCGTTCCGCCTCGGCGGCGTCGACGCCACGAGCCCGCGACGCCTGCAGCCGCTCGGCCTTCTGCTCCAGCCGCTGGGTGCGGTTCGGGCCGAGGAAGCTGAACGCCAGGTTGCCGTGCAGCCAGCCGATCCACGGCGTCACCCAGATCGCCATCGGCAGCAGCACGATGGACGCCAGCGCGATGGGGAGTTCCAGGCAAGCCAGCGGGAACGCCACCATCAAGTAGGCGAGGTCGCGCCAGGTCGTCGGGTCGGTCAGCCGGGTCAGCCAGCGCTTGACGAGCGAAAGGCCCTCCAGCGGGAGGCGTTCGACCGGCTCCAGCGGGGTGCCGAGCATCTTCCGCGCCCAGCCGCGCTCGCGGTCGGCGGACCAGCGGATGAAGTTGGTCGTGGCCAGGAGGATCGGGAAGCCGATCCACACCGCCACCGTCGCGATGCCGACCGACAGGCCGACGATGATCAAGACGAACTGGAGCAGCCGCAGGACGAAGCTGACGATCATGTAGACGATCGACTTCAAGGGCCGCGGCCGCGGAATCTCGACGTGCTGGATCTGCTGGTCGATCGTCATCCGTTCACCGTGCTCATCTTCGGAACCTCGCCCCATGAATCCTCCAGACGGCGGCGCTGGGCGTGAGTGGGCCCGAGCAGCGCCGTCGCCAGCCGGGCGTGCATCCCGGCCAGTGCCTTCGTCAACGCTACCGAGAGCGCGATGCACAGCACGCCGAGAGCGGCCCAAGGCAAGGCCGAGACCGTCGAGTCGACGGTGAACCACGGAACGTCCCAGTTCGGGAAGCGGTACTCGCCGCCCGGCAGGAACCGGTAGTAGATCGGCAGGCCCGCGAGACCGAGACTGGTCGACCAGAACGCCGTGACCAGGACGAACTCGATGATCCCGAGAGGGAAGAGCAGGAAGAAGTAGCCGAGGTCGCGCCAGGTCGAGCCGTCCTTCAACCGCGCCTTCCACCGCACGGACTGGCCGGCGGCGGGCAACGGGAGGTACGGCAGGTCGATGTAGCGGTCGAGCAGCGCGTACACCCTGGCGCGTTCCATCCGGGCCGCCCCGCGGACCGACAGGATCACCAGCGCGAGGATGGGCAACCCGATCCAGACGATCGCCGTGCCGATGCCCGCCCAGATGAACGCCATCAGGAGCGCGAACGCGCACACGCCCATCGGCAGGTTCATCAGCAGGTAGGCCAGGGAGCCGCCGAACGACGGATCGGACCTGCTCAGCTCCCGCTCGGCCGCTAGCGAACTCATGGTCGTGCTCCTCTCCAGGGTCGATGGCACAAGCATCGTCCCCAGGAGGGGCGGGCGACATGGTGCCCGCGGGCATCTCCCGGGTGGGGTTAGCCCCACCTGCGGGATTAACCCGGTTGCCGTCCGCGTTATGCTGTACAGGTTGTGTCCCACCAAGGGGGTGAACGGTTTCGACTTTGGACGTTGAATCAGGAGAAGCGTGCCGGTGCAGGCGAGAGACCACCGTAAGCGTCATCGCAAACCAATAAGCGCCGAGCCTAAGAGCCAGCGCGAGTTCGCTCTTGCTGCCTAAGCAGTAGAGTGACTCTGTCGGTCCGGGGTTGCCTCCGACCCGGTCACCGGCATCAGCTAGGAGGCTTACCGCCGCACTCGGCTACGGGGTGTGGTTGGGAATCAAACAGTGGCTGGGCTCGTCACTTCAGCTCGTTCGCGTGACTGAAGGGGCCAAGTAGAGACATAGCGGACTGCGCACGGAGAAGTCCTGGTGACACGCCAGAGGACCCGGGTTCAATTCCCGGCACCTCCACTGGTCGACGGAAGCGGCTCTGCCCCTCGGGCGGGGCCGCTTCTTCATGCGGGTCGTGCGGCGGCGTGGCAACGCTGCCGCTCTTGTTCCCAGATCGACTCGGCGTCGAGGTCGCGGTACTCGGCCCGTAAGCGCCGGGTCAGAAGGTAGAAGCCCGAGCTGGGCCGTCCGGTCACCTTGGAGACGACGAGCGCGCTCCACAACGGTTCGGTGCGGTCCGCGGCGCGAATCGACGCTTGCCGATAAGGCGGTTGTCGGCGTTACAGTTCGCGAAGCGCCTGAAGGTGTCTAGGGTGCTCTATAAAATCCCAGTTTTGACCTCTTTGGGTGGTCGTGCTCGAAGTGATGTCACATGAATATGCGATAGTACACCTGTTCGATTCGACGTATCGTTGATGTCGTGGCCAGCGACGATGCATCCCAGGCGACACCCGTCGAGTGGTGGCGTGTCGATACTGCGACGCTGCATGCCCGTAAACAGGAACTCGAAGTTCTCAAGCGGCAATTGGATGCGGAGCAGAACGCGATTCTCGCGGAAATCAATATCCGTGGGGTTCGTGGGTGTTCGGGTCATGCGACGTTGTCGGCGATGATTTTCGAGGACCTCCTTGTGACTGACAAGGAGGCCGATGCTCGTGCTGATCGGGTGTTGGCGTTGCATGCGGGTGTGGCGGTGGGTGGTGATCGGGTGCCGCCGCTGGCTCCGTTGACCGCTGATGCCGCTGCGGAGGGTGCGATCGGTGGTTCGCAGATCGACGCGATCATCCGCACTCTGGCGCGTATCCCGTCGTTTGTTCCGGAAGAGGACGTGCGGGGCGGGGAGAAGATCCTCGTGGATCTGGCCCGGCGCGCCGGGCCCCGTCAGATCACCCAAGCTGGACGGAGACTCCTGGACAAGCTCGATCCCGATGGGAAAGAGCCCCGGGACGAGAACCCGAAGGACGCGCGGCCGGAGTTGCGGTTCGTCAAGCACCGCAACGGCACCCTGGGCTTGAAGGGCACGCTCGATCTGGAGACCTACGCGCGGTTGAAATCCGACCTCGACCCCATGGCCAAACCCCACAAAGCCATCGACGGAGTCCGCGACTCCCGCACCCAGGACGAACGCTACGGGGATGCTTTCACCGACTATGTGCGGTTGAAGACCACGAGCCGGAACCTTCCCGGCCACGCGGGCGAGGCCACGCACATCCTCGTGACCATGTCTTACGAGGACTTGATCAGTGACTTGGGTGAAGCCCATTTGGATCTGGTCGGGCCGATCAGCGCCACCGACGCACGCATCCTCGCCTGCGACGCCCGTGTCCGGCCCGGAGTCCTCGGCACCGCAGGGGAACCCCTCGACATCGGCCGCTCCAAACGCACCGTGTCACTCGCCCAGAAATACGCGCTCACCATCCGAGACGGCGGGTGCGCCTTCCCGGGCTGCGACATGCCCGCGCCTCGTCGTACGGCTCACCATATTGTTTTCTGGCGACACCACGGCGAAACCAAAATCGACAACCTCGTTCTGCTGTGTACCAAGCATCATCGGTTGATCCACCACAGCCAATGGAAAGTCGCCATCGCCCAAGACGGCCTCCCGGAATTCACCGCACCCGCCTACCTCGACCCCACCGGCCAACCCCGACGCAACACCATGCACCTCAGGACATAGGCCGACCCGTTTGGCCGCCTTTTCGGGCGCCAAGGAGAAAATCCCCGGGATAGGCTCGCGAGCATGCGGCTTCACGTACATCAATGGGGATCAGGACCTCGCGTCGTGCTCGTCCATGGCGTGCTGCTCGGCGGCCGGGAGGCGTGGCGGGCTCAGCGCCCGTTGACCGAGCGGTGGACGTTGCTCGCACCCGACCGCCTCGGCCACGGGAAATCGCCGGATGGTGTGCAGGATTTCGAGGTCGACGCCGGTTTGATCGCGGAGCAGGTGCTCGACGAGCCTGCGCATCTGGTCGGGCTGTCCTATGGCGCGATCGTCGCGATGCTCGCGGCCGCGCGGAGGCCGGAGATGGTCCGGACGCTCACGGTGGTCGAGCCGCCCGCGACCGGGGTCGCCCGAGGTGACGAGGTCGTCGACGCGTGGGACGGCGAACTGCGGCAGCTCCTCGCGGGCTCGCTGGACGACCCTCGCGAGGTCTTCGAAGCGTTCTTCCCGCTCGCGGGTGTGCCGCTGCCCATCCCGGATCCGGTGCCGGAAACGTTGCGGCGCGGTGCCCGCGCGTTGCTCGGGATGCGGCCGCCGGGAGACGCGGAAATACCGCTCGATGTGTTGGCCTCAGCGGATTTCCCGATGCTCGTGATCACGGGTGGCCATCGGCAGGAGTACGAAATCATCGCCGACGCGATCGCGGACAGGACCGGCGCGGACCGCGACGTCGTGGCAGGGATGAGCCATTTGGTGCCTGACACGGGTGCGCCGTTCAATGACCGACTCGAGTCCTTTTTGAATCACGGAGCGTAGCCAAATCTAGATCATTTTCATCTCAATTCACCCGCGCCGGGAACTGTCGAGGGGTGGGATGTCATGCTAGGTGTCCGACCATGGCCCTCTTTCGAACCGACCCCGTGTCGCCGGAGGGCCGGAAGAAGGTGGCAGATGACCTGGGCTAGGCATTCCAGTCGTCCCGACCCCGCTGAAGACCAGAGCCGGATGGCGGGTGTGCGCGCGGAAGAAGAAGTCCGCCTCACCCTGCAGAACGGCAGAGCCGCGCGAACCGTCGCCGGGCACTCTTCGAGTGCTCTCGACTGTGCGGAACTGCTGGCGATGCTCGGTCTTGAGGGAGTCCAGAAGAGGCACGCTCAGCGCACCTGACCCCCGATCCGGGTGGTCAGTTCGGCCGCGGTCAGACGGACCTCTTCCGCGAGGTCAGGCCAAGTTTCCTTGCATCCCTCGGCTCCCGGGCAGAGGTGGCGGAGGGTCACGCTGATCGCGGCCATCGGCCGGCCGCCGTGGTCGAAGACCGGGCAGGCCACCGAGGCGAATCCTTCGGTCACGTGACCGTCCTCGACCGCCCAACCGAGTCTACCCTCAGCGTTCAGCGTGCGGCGTAGCTCGGCGAGGGTGCGCGGGCCGCGGCCGGTGCGCAGGACGAACGCCGACGCGGCCGGGAAGAGCGCACGCACGTGTGGTGACGGCAGGTGCCGCAGCATCGCCCTGCCCGACGCCGTGAGCTGGCCGGGCAGCCGGACGCCGACCTCGGTGACCAGGGTTTCCGGTCGTGTGGGGCGCTCTTTGACCAGGTAAAGCGACTCGTTGCCGTGCAGTACGCCGAGATGAGCGGTGTGGCCGACCCGGTCGGCCAGCTTGCGCAGCAGCGGGACGGCGAGCCGTTCCAGCGGGTCGTGCCGCAGATATGCCGAGCCCAGTTCGAACGCGGCGATGCCGAGTCCGTAGCGGCGTTCGGTGGGTAAGTGCGCCACAAAACCGGCGGCCTCCAGCTCGGCGAGCAGGTGATACGTCGTCGAGCGCGGCAGATTCAGCTCGCGCGCGATCGCGGCTGCCGACACCGGACCCGGCCGCGCCGCCAGGGCGCGAAGGATGCCGAGGCCGCGTCGTAGCGCCGGGACTTCGCTGCTCTCACCCATGCCGACCTCCTGTCTCGCTCAACGGCGATAGCAAGGGACCTTTGCTCTCACTTCTCTCAATGTTGAGACAAGCGAGAGCAAAGGTCCCTTGCTCCCGCCGGGTGTGTCTTGGATACCAGACACAACCACCGGTTGGGGCCGCCCACCAGCGGGCATGGCGTTGTCCAATGGGGCTATGCCGGAAACCGTACTTCTGGGGTCCGAATCGCTTCGGCCCGAACAGGTCGTCGCGGTCGCCCGTGACCACTCGCCCGTCGCGGTCAGCGAAGCGGCCGAGAAGAACCTCACCGCGACGCGTCAGCACATCGACAACCTCGCCCACGCCGAGGCGCCGACGTACGGCGTTTCGACCGGCTTCGGGGCGCTCGCCACCAGGCACATCCCGCTCGAGAGCCGCACCGCGCTCCAGCGGTCGCTGATCCGCTCGCACGCGGCGGGAGCGGGCCCGGTCGTGGAGACCGAGGTCGTGCGCGCGTTGATGCTACTGCGTCTCCGCACCCTCACCAGCGGTTACACCGGCGTCCGCCCGCAGACCGCGCAAGCGCTTGCGGCCCTGCTCAACGCCGGGATCACCCCGCTCGTCCACGAGTACGGCTCCCTCGGCTGCTCCGGCGACCTCGCGCCGCTGGCCGCTGTCGCGCTCGCGCTGATGGGGGAGGGCGAAGTCGAGTACAACGGCGAAGTCGTCCAGGCCGCCGTCGCGCTGAAGCACGCTGGGATCGAACCGGTCGTTCTCGCGGAGAAGGAGGGCCTCGCCCTCACTAACGGGACCGACGGCATGCTCGGCATGCTCCTGCTGGCCGCAGCAGACCTGCGCAAGCTTCTCGACACCGCCGACATCACCGCGGCGATGAGCGTCGAAGCGCTCCTCGGCACCGATCGCGCCTTCGCCGCCGATCTCCAGGCCCTGCGCCCGCACCCGGGGCAGGCGTTGAGCGCCCAGCGCATGTGGACCGCGCTCCAGGATTCGAAGATCGTCGAGAGCCACCGCGGCCCGGACTGCAACCGCGTCCAGGACGCGTACTCGCTCCGCTGCTCGCCGCAGGTGCACGGAGGCGCACGGGACAGCCTCACGCACGCCGAGCTCGTCGCCGAGCGTGAGCTTCACTCCGCGGTCGACAACCCGGTCGTGTTGTCCGACGGTCGCGTCGAGTCGAACGGCAACTTCCACGGCGCCCCGGTCGCGTACGTGCTCGACTTCCTCGCCATCCCGCTCGCGGATGTCGCCAGCATCGCCGAGCGCCGCACGGACCGCATGCTCGACAAGGCCCGTTCGCACGGCTTGCCGCCGTTCCTCGCGTTCGACCCGGGCGTCGATTCCGGTCACATGATCGCCCAGTACACGCAGGCGGCCGTGGTCAGCGAGCTCAAACGCCTCGCGGTGCCGGCGTCGGTCGACTCGATCCCGAGCAGCGCCATGCAGGAGGACCACGTCTCCATGGGCTGGTCCGCCGCGCGCAAGCTGCGCAAGGCCGTCGAGGGTCTCAACACCGTCCTCGCCATCGAACTGCTCACCGCCGCGCGGGCACTCGACATGCGCGCGCCCCTGGTCCCGTCGCCGGTCACCGGCCGGGTCCGGGATCTCGTCCGCACCAAGGTCGAGGGCCCCGGCCCCGACCGTCATCTGGCGCCGGAGATCGCCGCCGCCGAAGAACTCGTCGCGTCGGGTGCCGTCCTCGCCGCGGCCCAACTGGAGGTCTGAGCCCATGACCCGCACGGTCCGTGCCGCCCGAGGCACCACGCTCACCGCGAAGAACTGGCAGACCGAAGCCGCGTTGCGGATGTTCCACAACAACCTCGACCCCGAGGTCGCCGAGCGCCCCGAGGACCTGGTCGTCTACGGCGGCACCGGCAAGGCCGCCCGCAACTGGGCCAGTTTCGACGCGATCACCCGCGAACTGACCACTTTGGAGGGTGACGAGACGCTGCTCGTCCAGTCCGGCAAGCCGGTCGGCGTGTTCCGCACGCACGAGTGGGCGCCGCGCGTGCTCATCGCGAACTCCAACCTCGTCGGCGACTGGGCGACCTGGCCGGAATTCCGCCGCCTGGAAGCGCAGGGCCTGACGATGTACGGCCAGATGACCGCGGGGTCCTGGATCTACATCGGCACGCAGGGAATCCTGCAGGGCACCTACGAGACCTTCGCGGCCGTCGCGAAGAAGCGGTTCGGAGGGAGCCTCAAGGGCACGCTCACCGTCACCGCCGGGCTCGGCGGCATGGGCGGCGCGCAGCCGTTGGCCGTCACGATGAACGACGGCGTCGCGCTCGTCATCGAATGCGATCCGCAACGCGCCCACCGCCGCGTCGAGACCCGCTACCTCGACGAGGTCGCCGATGACCTCGACGACGCGATCCGCCGCGTGGAAGCCGCGAAGAAGGAGAAGCGCGCGCTGTCCGTCGGCGTGGTCGGCAACGCCGCCGAGGTGCTGCCGGAACTGCTGCGCCGCGGCGTCGAGGTCGACATCGTCACCGACCAGACCTCCGCGCACGACCCGCTTTCCTACCTGCCCAAGGGCATCGGTGTCGACGAGTGGCAGGACTACGCGGACAAGAAGCCCGACGAGTTCACCGAACGCGCCCGCGAGTCGATGGCGGAGCACGTGGAGGCGATGCTCGGCTTCCTCGACAAGGGCGCCGAGGTCTTCGACTACGGCAACTCCCTGCGCGGTGAGGCGAAACTCGGCGGCTGCGAGCGCGCGTTCGACTTCCCGGGGTTCGTGCCCGCCTACATCCGCCCGCTGTTCTGCGAGGGCAACGGCCCGTTCCGCTGGGCGGCGCTGTCGGGTGACCCCGAGGACATCGCGGCGACCGACCGCGCGATGCTGGAACTGTTCCCGGAGAACGAATCCCTCGCCCGCTGGATCAAGCTGGCAGGCGAGCGCGTCGCGTTCCAGGGGCTCCCGTCGCGGATCTGCTGGCTCGGCTACGGCGAGCGGCACCTCGCGGGGCTGCGGTTCAACGAGATGGTCGCCAGCGGTGAGCTGAAGGCGCCGGTCGTCATCGGCCGCGACCACCTCGACTCGGGCAGTGTCGCTTCGCCGTACCGCGAGACCGAGGGCATGGCCGACGGCTCCGACGCGATCGCCGACTGGCCGCTGCTGAACGCGCTGGTCAACACCTCGTCGGGGGCCAGCTGGGTGTCGATCCACCACGGCGGCGGTGTCGGCATGGGCCGCTCCATCCACGCCGGCCAGGTCAGCGTGGCCGACGGAACCCTGCTGGCCGCGCAGAAACTCGAGCGGGTGCTCACCAACGACCCGGGGATGGGCGTCATCCGGCACGTCGACGCCGGATACGACCGCGCGGCCGACGTCGCCGACGAGCGTGGCGTCCGCGTGCCGATGCGGGACGCCGAGTGACCGCGTCCTCGCTGCTGGCGGAGATCTCCGACGTCGGCCGCGACCCGAAGCGTGGCGGTTACTCGCGCCACGCCTTCGACGCGGGCGAAACCGAACTGCGCGCGTGGTTCGTCGAGCGTGCGGGGCGGCTCGGGCTGGGCGTCGAGACGGACCGCAACGGCAACATCTGGGCCTGGTGGGGCACGCCCGGTCCGGACGCGGTCGTCACCGGCAGCCATCTCGACTCGGTTCCCGGCGGCGGCGCCTTCGACGGCCCGCTCGGCGTCGCCAGCGCGCTCGACGCGGTGGAGAGCTTGCAGGCCAAGGGATTCCGTCCCGCCAAGCCGTTCGCGGTCGTGGTCTTCGCGGAAGAGGAAGGCGGCCGGTTCGGCGTGCCGTGCCTCGGTTCGCGACTGCTGACCGGGACCATCGACGCGGACAAGGCGCGCGGCCTGCGCGACCCGGACGGTGTCACGTTCGCCGAAGCGGCGGCGAAATCCGGCCTCGATCCCGAACGCGTCGGCCGCGATTCCGAGCGGCTCGGCCTGATCGGGCGGTTCCTCGAACTGCACGTCGAGCAGGGGCGCGGGCTGATCGATCTCGGCTCGCCGGTCGCCGTCGGCAACACGGTGATCGCGCACGGCCGCTGGCGGTTCTCCTTCCAAGGTCAGGGAAACCACGCCGGCGCGACACTGATCGGCGACCGTCGTGACCCGATGATCCCGGCGGCCGAGACCGTTCTTGCCGTGCGGAAACTGGCGAGGGCGAAAGCCGACGCCAGGGCTACGGTCGGCAGGCTCGTGCCGGTCCCGGGCGGGACCAACGTCATCGCGTCCACCGTGGACCTCTGGCTGGACGCGCGGGTGCCGGGTACGGACACGCCCGAACTGGTGGCGGAGATCGCGAAACTGGCCGAAGACGCGGCAAGTCAGGAAGGCTGCCGGGTCGAGGTGACCAGGGAGTCGTACTCGGACGACGTGATCTTCGACGACGCGCTGCGGCGCGACCTGGGCACCTGGCTGGGTGGTCCGCCGGAGCTGCCGACCGGCGCCGGGCACGACGCGGCGATCCTCGCCGGGTTCGTTCCGTCCGGGATGCTCTACGTGCGCAATCCGACCGGGATCAGTCATTCCCCGGAAGAGTTCTCCGAGGCCGAGGACGTCGACCACGGTGCTCGCGCGCTCGCGGACGTCCTGGAGAAACTGTCGACATGACGACATATTGGTGTGAGCGCGCCTGGTTGCCGGACGGGATCGCCGATGCCGTCCGGCTCGAGGTCGGCGGCGGGAAGATCACGTCCGTGACGGCGAACGCGCTCCGCGAAGGAACCGTCCTGAACGGACTGACCTTGCCGGGTTTCGCCAACGGGCACTCGCACGCGTTCCATCGGGCGCTGCGGGGGCGGACGCACCATGACCGCGGGACGTTCTGGACGTGGCGCGAGCGGATGTACTCGCTCGCGTCCCGGCTCGATCCGGACTCGTACCACCGCCTGGCGCGCGGCGTCTACGCCGAGATGGTGCTGGCCGGGTACACGAGTGTCGGCGAGTTCCACTATCTGCACCACGCGCCGGGCGGAAAGCCTTACGCGGAGCCGAACGCGATGGGCGAGGCACTGCGGCAGGCCGCCGAGGACGCCGGAATCCGGCTGACGCTGCTCGACACTTGCTACCTCGCGGGCGGTATCGGTGTGGAACCCGACGAGGTCCAACGGCGATTCTCCGACGGCTCGGCCGCGAAGTGGGCGCAACGAGTCGGCGACTTGCGGGAGAAAGAGACGTTCCGGGTGGGCGGCGCGATTCATTCGGTGCGCGCCGTTCCCGAAGCTCAACTGTCCGAAGTGGACAACGGTACGCCCGCGGATCGCCCACTGCACATCCACCTTTCCGAGCAGCGGGCCGAGAACGAGCAATGCATGGCGGCCTACGGCTGGACACCGACGGGCTTGCTCCACGACCACGGGGTGCTCACCGAACGCCTCACCGCGGTGCACGCGACACATCTGACGCCGCTCGACATCGAGCGACTGGGCGCTGCCCGCAGCCGAGCGTGTTTCTGCCCGACGACGGAGCGGGATCTCGGCGACGGCATCGGTCCGGCGCGGACATTGCTGGACGCGGGGGTGCGGCTGTCCCTCGGCAGTGACAGCAACGCTGTCGTCGACGCGTTCGAGGAGACCAGGGCGCTGGAACTGAACGAGCGGCTCGCCAGCGAGCAGCGCGGCCGGTTCACCGCGGAGGAACTGCTCGCGGCGGCGACGGATCACGGCGCGATCGGCTGGGACGAGGTCGGTTCGCTGGACGTGGGGGCGGGTGCGGACTTCGTGACCGTCGGCCTCGGTTCGGTGCGGACCGCGGGGATCGAGCCGTCCGGGGTGGTCTTCGCCGCCTCCGGGGCGGACGTCCGGGATGTCGTCGTCGCCGGGCGTGAGATCGTCCGCGACGGCGCGCATCAGCTGATCGACCGGCCGGAAACGGTCTTGGCCAAGGAGATCGAGGCATTGTGGCAGTCCTGATCACGGGTATCGGCGAGCTCACCACGAACGACGCCGAACTGGGCAAACTCCGCGACGCGGCCGTCGTCGTCGAGGGCGAGACGATCGTTTGGGCGGGCTCCGCGACGGACGCGCCCGACGCGGACGAGCGGATCGACGTGGACGGCCGCGCGGTGCTGCCCGGCTGGGTGGACAGTCACACGCACCTCGTCTTCGCCGGGGACCGGACGGCCGAGTTCGAGGCGCGGATGGCCGGGAAGGCGTACAGCGCCGGGGGCATCGCGGTCACCGTCGACGCGACGCGGTCGGCCTCCGACGAGCAGCTGGCGGCGAACCTGCGGCGTCACGTCGACGAAGCGGCGAGGCAGGGGACGACCTGTCTGGAGACGAAGACCGGGTACGGGCTCAACGTCGAGGACGAGGTGCGCTCGGCGCGGATCGCGGCCGGTGTGGCGGACGAGGTCACGTTCCTCGGCGCGCATCTGGTGCCGCCGGGTGCGGACGCGGAGTCCTATGTGGATCTGGTGTGCGGCGACATGCTCGACGCGGTGGCGCCGCTGGTGCGGTGGGCGGACGTGTTCTGCGAGACCGGAGCTTTCGACGAGGCGCAGTCCGGGCGGGTGCTGAAGGCGGCGCGGGAGCGTGGTCTCGGGCTGCGGGTGCACGGGAACCAGCTGGGGGAGGGGCCGGGAGTGCGGCTCGCCGTCGAGCTGGGGGCGGCGAGTGTCGACCACTGCACGTACCTGAGCGAAGCGGACGTAGAGGCTCTCGCCGCTTCGGACACTGTCGCGACCTTGCTGCCCGCGTGCGATCTGTCGACCCGGCAGCCGTTGGCGCCGGCGCGGCGGCTGCTGGACGCGGGGGCGACGGTCGCGCTGGCCAGCAACGCGAACCCGGGCAGCTCGTACACGACGTCGATGGCGTTCTGCGTCACGACCGCGGTGCTGCAGATGCGGATGACGATCGACGAGGCGGTCTGGTCGGCGACGGCGGGCGGCGCTCGCGCTTTGAGGCGTGACGATGTGGGCTTCGTGCGGCCAGGAGCGCGTGCCGACCTTCACGTGCTTGAGGCGCCTTCGACGACCCATCTGGCGTACCGGCCGGGGGTGCCGCTGACGGCCGCTGTCTGGCGGCGCGGTGAGCTTCTGACCAGCGGTTTCGCTTCAAAGTGATAGCAAAGGTCCCTTGCTCTCCCCGCCGGGGTCAGGAGGCTTGACCGAGGGTTTCTTCGACGCGCTCCCGCAGCTCCGGCGGGAGTTCGCCGAGCAGGTGGGACCACTGCTCGATCCGCTGCTCGCTCAGGTGGGTGAGCAGGTCGAGCACCGGCGCCCACAGGTCCTCGTCGGCGGCCGCGACCCGCAGGAGGCCCCGGAACCGGCTCTCGGAGAGCAGCCCGAGGACGTGATCGATCCGGCTCTTGTCGTCGAGGACGAACGCGATCCGGATCAGTGCCTCGTCGCCGATGACGCCGAGAGCCCTTCGCACGGTCGGATCGGGCAGGTGGCCGACGAACCGGCCGACGGTGATCCAGTCCTCGCGGCGCACCAGTTCCCCGGCGACCGCGACCACGGTGTCGAGTGGGATCCGCGCGATGATCGCGCTCGCCCGGCGCGGGTCCAGTTCGGCCGCGACGTCGGACAGGAACTGCGGTTTCAGCCGCTTCGCGACGTCGACACCCCGGGAGGCGTCGACCAGCCCGGCGATCCGGGCGCACAGAAGCGGGCCGAAGACCTTCTCGGCGATCTTCGCGAGAATCGGGCTCGGGACGAGCTTGCTCGCCATCGCCATCCGCTCGAGGGCGGCGAGATTGGCGTCGAACAGCGTGTCCGTGACCTGCTCGCGGAACGTCTGGAGTTCGGCCGCGTCCACGTTCTCCAGGTAGGAAAGCCGCTCCGGGGTGGTGCCGAGGACGCGGGCGAGTTTGAGGATCTCCGCCTGCGAGGCGAAGTTCTCCGTGCTCACAGGCCCACCACCTTGCGGACGGTGCCCCGCAGCAGCGCGGGTACGTATTTCAGACCCTCTTCGCCCGCTTCGGCCAAGGCTTTGGCCTGGCGGTGGCGCGCGTCGCGCAACGCGTCGGAGAGGTCTTGTTTCTCGTTGTCGGCCAGCGCTTCGATACCTGCCGGGACAGGACCGCCTAGCTGACCGGAGAGTGTGCGCTCGGCCATGGTCGATCATCATGCCTCATCACCCCTGTGGAGGCCGGGTGATCGGACCTTCTTGACTTTCGTCCATGGCGAAGCGGCTGTCGCGGCTTGTAGCGTCCGATCCCGTGAAGGATGCGGAGGAGCCTGTGCGGCGTGGGCGGCGGCTGGCCATGGACGTCGCGCTGTGGCTCGGTCTCTGCGGTTGGGTGGTCATCGACGCGGGATCCAGCACGAGACACTGGGAGCTGATCGTCGGGCTCGTCGCGACCACGGCCGCGATCGGGTTGTCACGCCGGTACCCGGTGGTCTCGCTCGCCATCGCGATGGTCGCGAGCTTCGTCATCCTGGGCAGTTTCGGCGGCCGGGTGCCGATCTGGGAAGGGTTCGTCCTGGTCACGGTGAGCTATCTCGCCGGCTACCGGCAGCCGATCGCGAAGCCGATGCTGCGCGTTTTCACCGTCGTCACCCTGGTCGCGATCCCCGTGGCGCTGATCTGGGGCGACGACGGGTTCGCCGACTGGGGCGCCCTGCTCGGACTCTTTGTCTTCGCTTCGGTGACGCCGTGGCTGCTGGGCAAGTACATCCGGCAGCGCGAGGACATGGCGCGCGACGGCTGGCGTCGTGCCGAGGAGATGGAAAGCCGTCAACGGCTCATCGCCGATCGGGCGCGGCTGCGCGAGCGCACCCGGATCGCCAGTGACATGCACGATTCGCTGGGGCACGAGCTCAGCTTGATCGCGGTCCGTGCCGCGGCGCTCGAGGTCGCGGGCGGCCTCGACGAGAAGCAGCGGGAGGCCGCCGGTGACCTGCGGCAGAGCGCGGCGACGGCAACCGAACGGCTGCGCGAGATCATCGGCGTGCTGCGTGAGGACGACGCGCCGACCGAGCCGGTGGACGAGAGCATCGACGAACTGCTCGACCGGGCGAGGACGTCGGGCGTGCTGATCAAGTCCTTTGTGGACGATCCGGCCGACGGTGAGCCGCGGATGGTCGACCGCGCGGCCTATCGCGTGGTGCAGGAGTCGGTGACGAACGTCGTGAAGCACGCGCCCGGCGCCGCCGTCACCGTCCGGGTCGTGCGATCCGAAGGGCGGACCGACGTCCTGGTCACCAACGCGCCGCCACCGGCGGGCCCCCTGCCCGGCCGGGCCTCGGGACGACGCGGGTTGATCGGTCTGCGTGAGCGGGTCCGGCTGGTGGGCGGGACCTTGCGGGCGGTACCGCACGACGGCGGCTTCGAGGTCAGTGCGAGCTTGCCGCATGATGCCGCGCCGTCGGAGGAGTCGCCGGAAAGCCAGGCGGCGATGGACGCCGAAGTGGGACAGTCGACGTCGGCGAGGGAACTCGAACGCGCCCGCCGGGATGTCCGGCGCAGCCTGATCCAGGCGATCGTCGTGCCGATCGGGCTCTTCGGGGTGCTGGTAGGGATCAGCGGGGCGGTGTTCCTCGTCCAGTGGTACAGCTCGGAACTCCCCAAGGGGGACTACGACCGCATCCGGCTGGGCCAGCCGAGGGCGGAGATCGCGTCCGTCCTGCCCGCTGGTCAGCGGATCGCGCGACCTCGTCAGGCGGAACCGCCGGTGCCCGCCGGGGCGACCTGCGAGTACTACGGCACCGAGCGCACCCTGTTCCACAGGTACTACGAGGCGTACCGGTTGTGCTTCGCCGACGGGAAACTCGTGGCGAAGGACGTGATCAGTGAAGACGAGCAAAGGGGGAACCCGGATGATCCGGGTGGTGCTGGCCGATGACGAGGCGATGATCCGCGCCGGGGTGTCGGCGATCCTGGCCGCGGACGCCGGGATCGAAGTGGTCGCGGAGGCCGAGGACGGCCGCGCCGCCGTCGAGCAGGTCCGTGCGACCCGGCCGGACGTCGTGCTCCTCGACATCCGGATGCCGGTCATGGACGGGCTCAAGGCGGCCGAGGAGATCCGGCGGCTGCTGCCCGAGATCGGCGTGATCATGCTGACCACGTTCGGCGAAGACACCTACATCGAGCGTGCGCTGGGCCTCGGCGCGAGTGGCTTCCTGCTGAAATCCGGGGATCCCCGCGAGCTGCTGTCCGGGATTCGCGCGGTCGCCGGTGGCGCGGCGTTCCTTTCGCCGAAGGTCGCGCAGCGGGTCATCGCCCGCTTCTCCGGCAATCGGGTTTCCCGGGCCGAAGAGGCGAAGGCGCTGATCGGCAAGCTGACCCCGCGCGAACAGGAAGTGCTGGCGCTGCTGGGTTCCGGACTGTCCAATGCGGACATCGCCGGGAAGCTGTTCGTGGTCGAGGGCACGGTGAAGGCCTACGTGAGCACCATCCTCAACCGGCTCGGCGCGCGGAACCGGGTGCAGGCGGCGATCACCGCGTACGAGGCGGGGCTGGTCGGCGGGGAACGGGAGGAATCCAGCCGCTGACACCGGCACCGGCGCGGGCGGTGAGCGCGCCGGGGAGCAGGCGGGCCACGCCGTTGCGGACGGCGACGGCGAGCGGGTTGCGCAGCTGCGGGCCGAGTTTCCCTGCCTGGACCGAGGCTTTGGCGACCGCTTGGCTGCGCGGGCGGCGCTGCTCGTCGTAACTCTTCAGCGCCGCGTCGACGTCTTCGGTGTCGCTGAGCGTGGCGGCGAGGACGACGGCGTCCTCGATCGCCTGGCAGCCGCCTTGGCCGAGGAACGGCGGCATCGCGTGCGCCGCGTCGCCGAGGAGCGCGACGCGTCCCCGCACGTACGACGGCAAGGGAGTGCCGAGCAGGTAGAGATCGTGGTGGAGCAGCGTTTCCGGAGCGGTGGCGTCGATGAGCTCGGGGATGGGTTCGTGCCAGCCGCCGAAACGGCTCCGCAGGTACGCCTTCGGGTCTTCGTATCGGATTCCCGGTTCGGTGACATAGCTCGCCCACCAGTAGACCCGGCCGTCGTGCAAGGGGATGACGCCGATCTCGGCGCCGTCGTCCCAGCTCGTGCTGAGGTCGGCCGCGTGGGGAAGGGCGGTCACCGCGCGGAAGGCCGTGCTGCCGCTGTAGACCGGTTCGGGATGCTGCGGCCACAGCTGTTTCCGGAGTGTGCTGTTGATTCCGTCGGCGGCGACGATGACGTCCGCGTCGAGATCGCCGAGGCCGGTGACCTCGGTGCCGGTGCGGACGCAGCCCGCGGGCAGGGCGTCGCGGAGCGCGTCGATGAGGTCGGCGCGGTGGATGGCGGCGAGCGGGCGCCCGTGGTGCCGGCGGAACGCCTCGGCATCCCAACGGGTGATGCGGCGGCCCGCGCGGTCGTGGAGGCCGCCCGACGCTTGTTCCTGCAGCTTGCCGAGGTGGATGCCCAGTGTTTCGAGTGACCGCAGGGCGTTCGGCCACAGGGAGATGCCCGCGCCGGCGGCGGTGAGTTCCGGCGCCCGTTCCAGGACGGTGACCTCCCAGCCGATGCCGTGCAGTCCGATGGCGGCACTCAGTCCGCCGATTCCTCCGCCGACCACGATCGCTTTGCGCATGTCGACCTCCTCTACATTTGTAGAGTACTACTACACTTGTAGAGTGCGAAAGGCGACGATCGGGGACGCGGCCATCGAGGTGATCGCGGCCGAAGGGATGCGCGGGCTGACGCATCGGGCCGTCGACCGGTTCGCCGGGCTGCCCGCGGGTTCGACGTCGTACTACGCGCGGACGCGGGCGGCGCTGCTGGAACTGGCGATCTCGCGGATGGTCGAACTCGACGACGTCACTCTGGATCCCGCGCCCGGGCAGCTGGCGGAGTACGTGGCGGGGTTCGCCCACGCGGCGATCACGCGAGGGCGGACGCGGATGCTCGCGCGGTACGAGTTCGCGCTGGAGGCGACGCGGCGGCCGGAGTTGCGCGAGGCGTACGACCGCGGGGGGCTGGTCATCCGGCGACGGTGCGCCGAGGTGCTGGCCGGACGCGGATCGGCCGAACCGGAGCGGCACGCGCGGGTGCTCGTCGCGTGGCTGGACGGGACGATCTTCGACGCGCTGGCCGGGACCGGCTCGCTGCGGCCGCCGGATCTCGCGGAGCTGACGCGGGGAGCGCGGGAGGTCCTGGCGGGGCTCGGAGTGGCGGGGTAGCGGGGGACCTTTGCTATCGCCTGGGCGCTGACCTGCGGTTTTGGCGCGGAAGGGAGCAAGGGACCTTTGGTGTCGCTTCTCTCGATGTTGAGGTGAACGGTCACCTCTCGGGCGTGATCGGACCGGTGGTCACCCTCGTCAGGGCGCTGCCCGGGAAGCCCTGGGACCCGAGAGTCCGTGAAGGCCTCCTTGCCTACCTTGAGAGTAGGGAAGGAGGCCTTCACAGACCTGCCGCTCCACCTGAGGTGTCGTGTAAAGGCGAGAGCAAAGGTCCCTTGCTTCCCGCTCAGGCGTCGCGCCGCCGGAGCACGGTGGAACCGGCGGCGAGTCCGGCCGCGGCCCAAGCCGTGCAGAGCACGATGCCGACCCAGGGCGCGTAGGGCGCGATGCCGCCGAAGATGGGGTTCGGCTCCCCGGCGGAGAGCATCGCGTTGACGCCCGCGAAGCCGGGGAAGTAGTTCACGAGGTCTTCGCCGCCCAGCGAACCGGCGAACATCGGGATCATCACCAGCAGCACGAACATCGTCACGATCGTCCCCGCCGTGCTCCGCAGCGCCGTCCCCAGGCCGAGGCAGAGCAGGCCCAGTAGTCCGAAGTAGCCACCCATGCCCGCGGCGGTCGTGAGGACATCGCCCACCGAGGAGTCCCGCTCGGGGATCAGCGGTGCCGAGACCGCCACGCCGAGGAGCGTGTTCAGGACGCCGTAGCCGAAAAGGACCGGCAACAGGACCGCCGATTTCGCCGCGAGAAGCCGGTTTCGCACCGGGACCCACTGCAAGGTCGAGCGGATGCTGCCGCTGGCGTATTCGCTCGTGATGAACAGCGCCGCCAGCGCGACCACGGCGAATTGCGTGAGGTAGAAAGCCGCCCCGGTCACCACGGCGTGCGGGGCCATCGAGCGTTCGACGCCCGCGTTCGCGGCCAGGCCCAGCGCGCCGGAGTAGGCGAGCATCAGGACGACCCCGATGCTCAGGCACCACCACGTCGAGCGGACCGACCAGAACTTGGTCCATTCCGAAGAGATCGCGTTCATCGTGCGCTCCACTGCTTGAAGAAACCGGTCAGCCGGTCACGGAAGAAGTCCAGCGCCTTCCGGGAATCGATCGAGCCGTACTGGTTCTCGACCTCGGTCGGCGGAATCTGCGGCCGCAGCCCCAGTTGGTCGATCAGGATCGCCGCGTCGGTCACCGACGAATGGCCGCTGTCCTCGACCAGGAACCGCTCTTTCGGCCCGGTGAGCCGCGGCCAGGTCTCGTCCCAAGTCGGGCTGAAGTGCTTCTCGCCGATCGGACTCGTCAGGAGAAGCAGCGGCCGGTCGAGGGAAACAGTGCCGTAGAAGGGGCCGTCGATGTTCACGCCCGCTTTGATCCGCCGGTCGGCGGCCATCGCGGCGGCGGTCGCCGAACCACCGGCGGAGTGACCGGCCATCCCGATCTTCCCGGCGTCGATCGACCAGCGCGAGTCCTTCAGCAGGGTGTCGATGACGAACGACGTGTCGATCGCGCGATTCGCGATCGCGGCGGGCCACGGGTCGTCCGGACGCCCACAAGCGACACACTGACGCAGCCCGTCGGGGAACTCCGTCGCCCAGGCTTCGTGGGCGTGGTCGATTCCGGCGACCACGAATCCTTGTGAGGCAAGGCGTTCGGCCATCGCGGTGAGGGTGATCCGGTTGTTGCCCGCGCCCGGCGACAACAGCACGAGCGGACGCCGTCCCGGTAGGGAAGGCGCGTTCTCCCTCGAGTGGACCCGCACCTTGCTCAGCGTGTCCGGCGGCAAATCGAGCTTCCGCCCGGCGACCGCGGCCGCAGATTCCGCGTGCGTCATGTACAGCGGCGCCCGCCCGACCGGGAAGGCCGGGTACCAGACGTTGACCATCAGTTCGCGCCGCTTCTCGGGCACCCAAGGATCGGCTCGTGCCTGGTCGGTGAGGTGCAGCGTGCGCAGTCCGATCGGGACCGGGCCACCCGGTGCGGGCAGCGACAGGTCCGGTGCCGCCGACGCGGCCGCCGGCACCCCCAGCAGGCCGGCGATCACCGCCACCAGGACCATGAGTGACTTCATGCCGCGACTCCCGTTCCGTATTCGACCGACGACGCGGTCAATTCCATGTAGGCCTGTTCCAGCGACGCGGTCCGTTCGGTCAGCCCGTGCACGCGGATCCCGAGTTCGTGCACCGCGTCACCGACACGGTGGACGGGCAGGTCGTGCACGATCAGTTCGTCCCGGTCGGCTTCCGTGGTCGCGCCGAGCGCGCGCAGACGCTGTTCGAGCGCCCGGAGTTCCCCGGGAACGGGCACCCGCACCGCGACCGACGTCCGCGAATTGCCCGCGATGAATTCGTCCACCGGGGCGTCGGCGAGCAGCTTTCCCTTGCCGATGACGACCAGCCTGTCCGCGGTCAGCTGCATCTCGCTCATCAGGTGGCTCGAAACGAACACCGTGCGGCCCTCCGCCGCCAGCGAACGCATCAGCTGCCGCACCCAGCGGACGCCGTCGGGGTCGAGGCCGTTGACCGGTTCGTCGAACATCAGCACGCCCGGGTCGCCCAGGAGCGCGCCCGCGATGCCCAGGCGTTGTCCCATGCCGAGCGAAAACGTCCCGGCTCGTTTGCCTGCGACATCGGTGAGACCGACCGTCGCGAGCACCTCGTCCACCCGGCTCGCCGCGATCCCGTTGCTGCGCGCCATCGCCAGCAGGTGTTTGCCCGCGCTCCGCCCGGGGTGCAGGGCCTTGGCCTCCAGCAGCGCACCGACCTCACGCAGCGGATACCGCAGGTCCGCGTACTTCTCGCCACCGATGTGGACCTCGCCGCCGCTCGGCGTGTCGAGGCCGAGCGTCATCCGCATGGTGGTCGACTTGCCCGCGCCGTTGGGACCGAGGAAACCGGTCACCTTGCCCGGCTCGACGGCGAAGGTCAGCCCGTCGACCACTGTCTTCCCGCCATAGCGCTTCGTGAGTCCTCGAAGCGTGATCATCCGCGCCCTCCTTCGTGTACCGAAAGTTTCCGACGCGGGGACACGTGCGGGCATCGCCCCGAAGTCATCGGTCATCCCTTACTTTCGACAGGTGCCGCTCGGCACGAGTCACCCCGGAAAGGCAGAATCGGCGCCATGACCACCCGCGAACAACGGCGCGTCAATCCGCTCGACCTGGTGATGCTCGTGCTCGCCGTGTTCTCGGTCGGGCTGCTCGTCTACGTGACGTTCTTCCCGCATTCGGACGAGACGGCGCACACCGTCTTCATCATCGACACCGTGGTGTGCGGGATCTTCGCGCTCGAATTCCTGTGGCGATGGCGGCGCAACGGCTGGGAGAAGTGGTTCCCGCTGCGCAACTGGTACGAAATCCTCGGCATGATCCCGATCGCGCATCCGGCGCTGCGCGGGTTCCGGCTGCTGCGGATCCTGGTCGTGCTCGTCCGGCTCGCGCGCACAGCCGACCGCGCGTTCGGGGAGCGGTTCACCCAGCGGCTGGTCGAACGGCTTTCGCGGCCGATCGTGCTGGCGATCAAGAAACCGATCACGATCGCGGTGCTCGACGAGGTCGTCAAGGTGCTGGAAACCGGGAACTACCCACAGAACCTCGCGCGGTCACTGGGTGACAACCAATCGCTGCTGCGGGGGATCATCGCCGAGAAGCTGAAGAACGACCCGCAGGCGGGACGGCTTTCCAAGCTGCCGTTCCACGACGAGGTGGTGCGTTCGGTGATCGACACCGCGATGCGCGTGATCCTCGAAGTGCTGACGGACCCGCGGATCGACGAGTTCTTCGCGCATGTCGTGCGGGAGAACCGGGAGCAGATCCGGAGCGCGGTGCAACTCGGGCTGAACGAGAAAGAGGACGACGAGGAGCTGGCCGCGCAGCTGCCGACCAGGCCTCAGCACCAGATGATGGACTGAGCGGTCACGTCCCGCCGCGCCGCGTGGTCCGCCGCGTGGGCGCGGCACCCAGCGGGTCTTCCGGCCAGGGATGCTTCGGATAGCGCCCGCGGAGATCGGCGCGTACGGCCGCGTAACCGTTGCGCCAGAACGACTCCAGATCCGCGGTGACCGCCGCGGGCCGACCGGCCGGTGAGAGCAGGTGCAGGACGACGGGGACGCCCGCAAGCTCCGGTGTCGCGAGCCAGCCGAAGGTCTCCTGCAGTTTCACGGCCAGCACGGGCTGCTCACCCGAATAGTCGACCCGGATCCGCGAACCCGACGGCACCTCCAGCCGGTCCGGCGCCAACTCGTCCAAGCGCGACGCTTCGGGCCAGGGCATCAGCCCGCGCAGCGCGGCGCCCGCGTCCAGCGAAGCCAGGTCCGACCGGCGGCGCGCCGAGCCGAGATCGAGCCAGCTGTCCACAGTGGACAACAGAGCGGCTTCGTCGACCGCGGGCCAAGGCGAGCCCAGCACCCGATGCAGGAAAGAGAGCCGTTCGCGCAGTCGCCGCCCGTCCTCCGACCAGCGCAGCAGGCCGAGCCCCTCGGTGCGCAGGCCGTCCAGCAGCGCGGCGCGGATCGCGTCCGGCGCGGGGGAGCGCAACGGCTTCTCCGACAGCACGATCGCCCCGAGCCGCCGCACTGAACGCGCCACGACATCCCCGCCCGCCCAGTGCACTTCGTCCACCGTCGAAACGAGATTCGGCGCCGCGCGCACGGCGAGGGCCTCGTCGGCGGGGGCGGCCAGCCGGATGATGCCCTGCGCGCGGCCGGGATCGCGGGTCGCTTCGGCCACCGCCAGCCATTCGACGTCCGCCAGCCCGCTGCCGCGCGGCAGTTCCGCCGCCGTGCCACCGGCCATCAGGTACACCGGCGTGCCCGCGGAACGCCGCCGTGCGAGCCGCTCGGGATGCGCCAAGGCCACTACCAGCGCAGGATCGGACGCCTTGCCGCCGTCGGGTACCAGCTTGGTCAGCCGCCGCACGTCGGACTTCCAGCGCCCGTCGTCCCGCACGCGCCGCAGTTCGGCTTCGAGATCGGTCAGCGTGCCGCCGCTGTCCAGCAGCGCGACGACCTCGGCCGCCGAACGCGCGTTGGTCCGCGCCGCGCCGTCCAGCAGCGCCCGCGCCAAGCGCGGATGCAGGCCGAGCCCGGCCATCTTTCGGCCGCGTTCGGTCACCGTCCCGTCTTCCGTGGTCGCCCCGAGCGTGGTCAGCAGCGCGCGACCGGCGGCCAGCGCGCCTTCGCCCGGCGGGTCCCACCAGGAGAGGCCGGAGCCGTCCGGAGTGGACCAGCACGCGAGTTCGAGTGCGAAACGCGCCAGTTCCGCCGTCCTGATCTCGGGTTCGGGATAGGCGGGCAGGGAACCCTGCTCGTGCGCCGCCCAGCACCGGTACGCGCGCCCGGGCGCCTCGCGCCCGGCCCGGCCGGTGCGCTGTTCCGCGACCGCGGCCGAAACGCGGACCGTCGCCAGCCCCGGCAGTCCGCGCCGGTGATCGACGCGGGGGACCCGGGACAGGCCGCAGTCCACCACCGCGCGGACACCCGGCACGGTCAGGCTGGACTCGGCGACCGACGTCGAGAGCACCACCCGGCGGCGGGCACGCGGGCGCAGCGCGTCGTCCTGGCTCGCCGCCGAAAGCCGCCCGTGCAGGGGCAGTACGTCCGCGTCCAGGCCGCCGAGCATTCCGCTGACCCTGGCGATCTCACCGGCGCCGGGAAGGAAGGCGAGTACGTCACCGTCTCCTTCGGACAGTGCTTTGTGGATCGCCCGGACCACGGTCGTCTCGATCCGCTCGCCACGTGCGGGCGGGGAGTACGAGACGTCGACCGGATAGGTCCGCGCGTGCGCGGTGATCACCGGCGCGTCCCCGAGCAGGGCCGCCAGCCGTCCGGCGGCCACGGTGGCCGACGTCGCGAGCAGGCGCAGGTCGTCCCGCAGCCCGGCGCGCACGTCCAGCAGCAGCGCGAGCAGCAGATCCGCGTCGAGGTGGCGCTCGTGGCATTCGTCGAGCAGGACGGTCGACACCCCGGCCAGTTCGGGATCGCCCTGCACCCGCCGGACCAGCAGACCCGAGGTGACCACTTCGATCCGTGTCGAAGACGACACCTTCCGATCTCCGCGCACCGAGTAACCGACCGTCTCGCCGACGCGTTCGCCCAGCAGGGACGCCATCCGCGCCGCCGCGGCCCGCGCGGCCAGCCGCCTCGGTTCGGCGACGATCACCCGGCCTTCGCCGTTGTCCAGCGCGAGCGGCACCAGGGTGGTCTTGCCGGTTCCAGGGGGCGCGACGAGCACGGCGGTGCCATGGGCGTCGAGCGCGGCTTCGAGTTCGGGCAGGACGGCGCGAACCGGCAGATCGGGAAGGATCACTGCTCGGTGACCTGCGGCGGGGGCGGGATCCGGTAGCCGGACGGGCCGATGTTGCGGTTCAGCGAGTCGAGCCAGTCACCGGAAGAGATCATCTTCTGGATGGCCCTGGCCACCGCGGCGCGGCCCTCGATGTCACCCTTGCGCAGGCCGACGCCGTATTTCTCCTTCGAGAACGGCTTGCCGACGACTCTCAGCAACTCCGGGTTCTGCGCCACGTAGCCCGCCAGGATGACGTCGTCGGTGGTCACCGCGTCCACCTGTCCCGCGAGCAGCGCCGTGACGCAGTCCTGGTAGCGCGGGTACTCGACGAGCTGCACGGCTTGGGCGAACTTGTCGCGCACCTGCTCGGCCGAGGTGGTGCCGCCCACGGCGCACAGTTTGCGGCCGTTGAGGTTCTCGGGACCGGTGATGTCGGTCGATCGGAGGCGGACGAGCAGGTCCTGGCCGGTGTCGAAATACGGCCCGGCGAAGGCGACCGTCTGTTTCCGTTTTTCGGTGATCGAGTAGGTCGCCACGATCAGGTCCGTCACCCCGGATGTTATGTCCGTCTCGCGCGACGACGGCTTGCTGTCGTGCCAGGTGATGTGATCCTGGTCGACACCCAATTCGCTCGCGATGTACTTCGCCACGTCGACGTCGAAGCCGACGTACCGCCCGTCGACCGTCCGTTTGGAGAGTCCCGGCTGGTCGAAGCGGATGCCGATGGTGAGTTTGTTGGACCCGACGGCGCGCGCGACGAGGGAATCCGCCGGACCGGCCTCTTTGCTGCAGGCCGTCGTTGTGACCAGCATCAAACAGACCATCAGCAGGGCGCGTCCCCTCATCGGGTACCTCCGTCCGCCGCCTCACGTTGTTCTCAGGGTCGACGGCTAGCCTAGGCCCGTGCGTAGACCGCCCCAAGTCGTGCTCGACGCCGTGGGCACCCTCGCCCGGCTCGGACTGGCCGCCGTCTGGTTGATTTCCGGAGCGCTGAAGATCAGCGATCCGGGGCAGACCTATGTCGCCGTGCAGGCGTTCGACGTTCTGCCGGCCGGGCTCGTCCGCCCGGTCGCGATCGGGATGCCGCTCGCCGAACTGGCGCTCGGCCTGCTCCTGCTCGCCGGGTTCGTGACCCGCTGGGTGTCGGTGCTGTCGGTGCTGCTGCTCGCGGTGCTCATCGCCGCGATCGCCCAATCGTGGGCGCGCGGGCTGAGCATCGATTGCGGCTGCTTCGGCGGTGGCGGTCAGATCGCCGCGGATCAGACGCAGTATCCGCAGGAGATCGCCAGGGACCTCGGGTTCGCCCTGCTGGGTGTCTGGCTGATCGTGCGGCCGCGGACCTGGCTGTCCGTGGACGGCTGGCTCGGGAACTCTCGGGTCCCCGCCGACGACGACTATGTGGGTATCGCTGAAGGGAACGAATAATCGTGGGTGGAGCTGAGCGCAACGCTCGGAAACGCAAGCAGCAGCAGACGGCCTCGCGCTCGGTGGCACAGGCCAGGGGCGTCGCGGGCGGCGACAAGAAGAAGGTCGTCGCGATCACGGTCGCGGTGGTCGTGCTCGCCGCGCTGGTGATCGGCGGCGTGATCTGGACGACGTCCAGCAAGGACAGCACCGAGGGCAAGGTGATCGCGGCGCAGTCGGGCACCTGGGCGGCGGGTGTCGTCGAGAAGCGCGACGGGGCCGTCGTGACGGCCGGCAAGCCCGAGGCGAAGAAGTCCATCGACGTCTACGCCGACTTCCTGTGCCCTGTTTGCAAGCAGTTCGAAGAGTCGTTCAAGGGGCAGATCGAGGAGCAGGTGAACAACGGGACCCTGCAGGTCCGCTATCACATGCTGCCGATGCTCAACCAGCGTTCCGACCCGCCGGGCTACTCGCTGGACTCCGCCAACGCCTCGCTCGCCGCGGCCGACGCGGGCAAGTTCATCGCCTTCCACGACGCGCTGTTCAAGGACCAGCCGCAGGAAGGCGCGCGCGGATTCGACAAGGCGCAGCTGATCAAGCTCGGCCAGGACGTCGGCATCACCGACCCGGCCTTCGCGACGGCGATCAACACCGGTGCTTACGAGCAGCAGATCCAGGACGCGTACAAGAAGATCTCCACGGATCCGTCGCTGCAGCAGGACTTCGGCAACGGTCCCGGCTTCGGTACGCCGACGGTCGCGTCGAACGGGCAGGTCGTGAAGCTCGAGCAGGACTGGGTGAAAAAGGTCGTCGGCTAGTTTTTCGCCGCGTTTCGTCCTCTAGTTGCGCGTGCAAGGATCGCAACTAGAGGACGAAACGCGGGGGCGTCAGGGGCGCGAAGCGGAGGCGACGGACGCGAGGGCCTGCACGCGGGCTGTCTCGGCGGAGCGCGGCCAGACGAGGCCCCACTCGACGTCGGGTGAACCCGCGAAGGGCACGAAGCGGATTCGCGGGTGGCTGAAGTACTCCTGCGCGTGCGCGGCGAGCGGGCAGATTCCGGCGCCGGTGGCGATCGCGGCGAGCAGTTCCTGAAACGTCGCGAAGGGTTTGCCCCGGGTCACGAGATGTCCGGCAGGCGTCAGCCATTGCCGCGGTTCCTCGAACCAGTACGGCTCCGGTGGATGTGCCGCGCGGAGGATGGTGTCGCGCGCGAGATCGTCCAGGGTGACTGACTTTCGTCGCGCGAAAGGGTGTTTCGACGACACCGCGAGCACCATCGGTTCGGTGTACACGGCCGGTCCGGTCGCGAGATCGGCTTCGTCGACCGGAAGCAGGGTCACCAGGACGTCGATCTCACCCGATCGCAGCATCGCGAACGGGTCGGCGAACTCGGCCTCCCGGATGAGCAGTTCCGTGCCGGGATGCCGCTGCCGGAAGCGATTCAGGAGATCCTCGGTCAGATCGGCGACGCCGGGGGCCTCGAAGCCCAGCCGCAGCACGCCGCCGATCCCGCGCCCGGCCGCGACCGCGCGTTCGATGCCTTCGTGCAGCGCGCGGTACGCGGGGCCGAGGTCGTCGCGCAGCCGTTTGCCGATCGGGGTGAGCTGGACCCGCCTGCTGGTGCGGGCGAACAGCGGGGCGCCGATCCGGCGTTCCACCTGTTTGATCGTCTGGCTCACCCGTGCCTGCGAGACGTGCAGCCGCTCGGCGGTGCGGCCGAAATGCAGCTCGTCGGCCAGCGCCAAGAAGATCTCGATGTCCCGCAGTTCCATAATCCCCAGGTTATCGATCCGGGCCGGTGTCGGTCACCGGGAACCGTCTTTTCCGCAGGTCTAGACCATGCGACCTCCATCATGCGTTAATTCAAGCCTTGAACTTACGCATGGTGTCGAGGAGGACCCGGATGCGGAGATTCACCCTGGGGATAGTGACGGCCGCGCTGGTGCTGGGGTCGCATACCCCGGCAGTCGCCGGAAACGGCCCCGCTTACCGGGACGCCTGGCGGCCGGTGAAAGTGCGCGTGGCCGATCTGCTTTCGCGGATGACCCTCGACGAGAAGATCGGCCAGATGACGCAGGCCGAGCGGCTCGGGATCAAGGCGCCCGGTGACGTCACCAAGGGCATGCTCGGTTCCCTGCTCTCCGGCGGCAGTTCCCAGCCGACCCCGAACAACGCGGTCACGTGGGCCGACATGTACGACAACTTCCAGAAGGAAGCTCTCGCGACCCGGCTCGGCATTCCGCTGATCTACGGTGTCGACGCCGTCCACGGCCACAACGGGCTCTACGGCGCCACGGTCTTCCCGCACAACATCGGCCTCGGCGCGACGCGCGATCCCGCGCTGGTCGAGAAGATCGGCCGCGCGACCGCCGAAGAGGTCTCGGGCACCGGAATCGACTGGAATTTCGCGCCGTGCCTGTGCGTCGCGCGCAACGACCGGTGGGGACGCACGTACGAATCCTTCGGCGAGGTGCCGGAAATCGCGTCCGCGATGACGACGGCCATCGACGGTATGCAGGGCCGTTCGCTGTCCGCGCCCGGATCGGTGCTCGCGACCGCGAAGCACTACATCGGCGACGGCGGCACCACCGGGGGCGACGACCAGGGCGAGACCGACATCAGCGAAGCCGAACTGCGCGCGGTGCACCTGCCGCCGTTCCGCGAGGCCGTCCGCCGCGACGTCGGCTCGGTGATGATCTCCTACAGCAGCTGGAACGGCCTCAAGATGCACGCCGGTTCCTACCTGATCAACGACGTGCTCAAGAAGGAACTCAAGTTCTCCGGCATCGTGATCTCGGACTACAACGGCATCGACCAGATCGACCGGCAGCCGGGCTTCACCCCGGCCGAGGTCACCGCGTCGATCAACGCCGGCATCGACATGGTGATGGTGCCCTTCGAGTACCAGAAATTCATGGACACGCTCAAGGCCGAAGTCCTCGCCGGGCGGGTCACGCAGGCGCGGATCGACGACGCGAACAAGCGCATCCTGACGAAGAAGTTCGAGCTGGGCCTGTTCGAACGGCCGCTGACCGATCGCCGGTTCCTCAAGACCGTCGGCAGCGACGAGCACCGCGCCCTCGCGCGGCAGGCCGTCCGGCAATCGCAGGTGCTGCTGAAGAACGAGAACCGGGTGCTGCCGCTGGACAAGTCGCGCAACCGGATCTTCGTCGCGGGCAAGAGCGCCGACGACATCGGGAACCAGAGTGGCGGCTGGACGGTCGGCTGGCAGGGCAAGAGCGGTCCGGTCACCGAGGGAACGACCATCCTGCAAGGGATCCGGCACACCGCGAAGCCGTCGTCCACGGTCACCTTCGACAAGGACGCGAACGGGATCGACATGTCCTACGACGTCGCAGTCGCGGTGGTCGGGGAGACGCCGTACGCCGAAGGCCGCGGTGACAAGCCGGAGGGAATGGAGCTCGACGCCGAAGATCTGGCGACCTTGAAGCGGCTGCAGGACAGCGGCGTCCCGACGGTGGTGGTGCTCGTTTCCGGGCGGCCGCTGGACATCGCCCGGCAGGTGCCGGCTTGGGACGGGTTGATCGCGTCGTGGTTGCCCGGCTCGGAAGGCCAGGGCGTCGCGGATGTGCTCTTCGGCGACTACAACCCCACCGGCAAGTTGCCGGTGACCTGGATGCGCAGCGCTGACCAGCAGCCGATCAACGTCGGCGACGGAAAGTCCGGGCTGTTCCCGTTCGGGTTCGGCCTTCGCTATCGGCATGGGTGGTGAGCAAGATGAAGAAAATCGCGGTCCGGCTCGCTCTGCTGTTCGTTTCGTGTCTCGCACTGGCGCTGGCGCCGGTGACGGCGCAGGCGGCACCCGCGTTCAAGGTGCTGGCCTTCTACAACGGCACCTACGACGCGGCGCACATCAGCTTCGTCAAGGAAGCCAACCAGTGGTTCCCGAACACCGCTTCGCAGAACAACTTCAGCTACACCGCGACCAACAACTGGAACCAGCTGAACTCGCTGCAGCCTTCGCAGTACCAGGTCGTGCTGTTCCTGGACGACCTGCCGCAGACCTCGTCGCAGCGCGCGGGCTTCGAGCGCTACGTGAAGGCGGGCGGCGCGTTCTTCGGTTTCCACGTGGCGGCGTTCAACACCAATCCGTCCACTTGGGACTGGTACCACAACAGGTTCCTCGGCACGGGCGGGTTCAAGTCCAACACCTGGGGGCCGACGACGGCGACGCTGAAGGTGGAGAACCGGCCGCATCCCTCGACCACGCGGCTGCCCGCGACGTTCACCTCGTCGGTGAGCGAGTGGTACGCCTGGAACAGCGACCTGCGCAAGAATCCGGACATCCGGATCCTCGCGTCGGTGGACCCGGTGAGCTTCCCGCTGGGGACCGACCCGAACCAGTCCTGGTACAGCGGGTACTACCCGATCCTCTGGACCAACAACAAGTACAAGATGCTGTACGCCAACTTCGGCCACAACAAGATGAACTACGAGACGAACCAGCCGCTGTCGTCGACGTTCGGCAGTGAGGTGCAGAACCGCTTCGTCATCGACGGTCTGCTGTGGCTCGGCGGCGTGAAGACCTCGTAAGTCCAGTCCGTGAAGGCCTCCTTGCCTACCCTGAAGGTAGGGAAGGAGGCCTTCACGGACAGCTCGGCCCGGTGCCCCCCCCAGCACCCAGTCGCGCGGGCGATACCAAAGGTCCCTTGCTACTCCTCGATGGCGCCGCCGACCGATCGCAGGTGTTCGCGGAACGTCAGCGAAGGCGTCTTCGCACGCTCCGCGAGGAAGTCGGCGAAGCGCACCTGCTCGCGAAGGGACTCTCCGGCGCGGATCCGCTCGGCCTGGAGCCGTTCGGTGTCGCGGATGCCTTCGGCGCGGTCCAGGACCTCGTCGGCCCGGTCGGCCGCGATGAACAGGACCCCGTCCTCGTCGCCGAACACGAGGTCGTCCCGGGTCACCGTCCATTCGCCGACGACGGCCGAGTCCAGCGCGCCGTCCGGGCGGGCCGAGACCGAGAGTGGGCCGGTCGGGATCGAGCCGAGGCTGAACACGGGCAGGCCGATCTTCTTGATGTCGGCGGTGTCGCGGTGCAGGCCCCAGATGACGACGCCGCTCAGCCCGGCCGCCTCCGCTTCGAGGACGGCGAGGTCCCCGACGCAGCTTTCGTCGAGCCTTCCGCGGTTGTCGACGACGAGGATGTCGCCGGGGTTCGCGGTTTCGTACGCCTCCAGGAAGACGTCGACACTGCCGACGTGCCGGGCGGGGGTGACCCGCCCGGCCACGCGGCCGCCGGGCACGACCGCGTGCGTGCCGGCGGGCGCGCATCGGACCGGTACGCCCGCGCGGACGCAGCCGTCGGTCAGATGCGCGGTGGTCAGCTGGGAGAACCGCTGACGAAGCTCCTCGGGATCCATATCCCGACCTTAGCCACGGCGCCACACCACAGGAGCGTTCTCGTAGCCGCCCTGCAGCGCGCCCGCGACCTCGCCGTTGTCGCCCACGACGACGCCGTGCCCCTGAATGGGCGCGGGGAGCGTCGTGATCGTGCCGCCCGGTGACCACACCGCGGGGGTCCTCGGTGAGATGTAGCCCGTGACCAGCCCGGATCCGTTGAGCGCCGTCGTGTACATGCCGCCCGGGATCTCCTCGGAGGTGTCGATGGACGACCAGAGCCGGTCGCCCAGCTGAGTCGACGCCAGCACCTTCCCGTTCCGGATCGCGATTCCCCTCGATTCGCGAAGGCCCTCGGGGAGGACGAGTTGCCGCAGCACGCCTTCCTTCCAGAGCCAGGTGCCGCCGAACTGTTCGTTCAGCAGGATGGTTCCGTCCTGGTCGATGTCGACGGGGGAGAGCAGCGGCGGGACGTCCAGCAGCACCGGGTGCTCACGGTCGCCGGACGGCCAGAAAGCGGCGGTGGAGCCGTAGCGGATGTCGTTGAACACCGTGCCGACGACGTCGCCGCGGTCGTTCGTGCCGAGGGCTTGCGTGTTGTGGTAGCCCGGAACCTTCCCCAGGAACCGGAAGCCGCCGTTCTCGAAGGCGAAAGCGTGCTTGCCCGGGTAGCGGCTCCCTTCCGGGTAGTAGACGGCGTTGCCGAGGACCGACCCGGACGCGTTCTCGTCCACCGCTTCGACCGAGGTGTAGCCCGCCGGGAGGCCGCGGTCCTGGAAGGTCCCGCCCGCCCAGGTGATCAGCCGCCCGTCGTAGGTCCCCGCGTAGCCACCGGCGCCGTCCGTCGTGGTCACTCGCGCGGCGGCGCCGCCGGGCGGCAACGGCAGGTAGCTCATCGTCCATTCGCTCGCCGACGCGGTGCCCGCCGACAGCAGTCCGGCGGCGACGGTGGCCGCCATGACCAGGCTCGTACGTTTCATCGAAACCCCCTGTGAGTCGTGTCCACCCTGTTTAACGGGGGTGCGAGCCGGCCGTCTGCGTCACCTGACACTGAGCGTGCCGTAAGTAACATCCGTGCAGGATTGTATGTAAGGGGTTGATAAATACAGACCTGTCTGTATCTTCAGTTCCAGTAGCGACCGGCAACGACAAGGAGCGTCGTGGTGGCCAACAAGGTGTACGTCGTCGGCGTGGGCATGACGAAGTTCGAGAAACCCGGACGCCGCGAGGACTGGGACTACCCGCAGATGGCCAAGGAGTCCGGGACCAAGGCGCTCGCAGACGCCGGGATCTCGTTCGACGAGGTGCGGCAGGCTTACGTCGGCTACGTCTACGGCGAGTCGACCTCAGGGCAGCGCGCGGTCTACGAGCTGGGCATGACCGGCATCCCGGTGGTCAACGTCAACAACAACTGCTCGACCGGGTCGACCGCGCTGTACCTGGCCGCGGAGGCGATCCGGGGCGGCCGCGCGGACTGCGTGCTCGCGCTGGGGTTCGAGAAGATGCAGCCTGGATCACTCGGCTCGACCTACGACGACCGCGAGCAGCCGATGGGCAAGCACCTCCAGGCGCTCGCGGAGATCTCCGAGGTGCTCTTCCCGCCCGCGCCGTGGATGTTCGGCGCGGCGGGCCGTGAGCATATGAAGACCTACGGCACGACCGCCGAGCACTTCGCCAAGATCGGCGAGAAGAACCACCGGCACTCGGTGAACAACCCGTACGCGCAGTTCCAGGAAAGCTATTCGCTGCAGGACATCCTGGACTCGCGGATGATCTACGACCCGCTCACGAAGCTCCAGTGCTCCCCGACTTCGGACGGTTCGGGCGCGGCGATCCTCGCCAGCGAGTCCTTTGTGGACTCGCACGGGCTCGCGGACCAGGCCGTCGAGATCGTCGGGCAGGCGATGACCACCGACTTCGCCAGCACCTTCGACGGGACCGCGAAGAACATCATCGGCCACGACATGAACGTCCAGGCCTCGCGCCAGGTCTACGACCAGGCCGGGCTCGGACCGGAGGACTTCCAGGTCATCGAGCTGCACGACTGCTTCTCCGCCAACGAACTCCTGCTCTACGAAGCGCTGGGACTCTGCGCCGAAGGGGAGGCCGGGAAGCTGGTCGACTCCGGGGACACCACCTACGGCGGGAAATGGGTCGTCAACCCGTCCGGCGGGCTGATCTCCAAGGGGCACCCGCTCGGCGCCACCGGCCTCGCGCAATGCGCCGAACTGACCTGGCAGCTGCGGGGAACCGCGGACAAGCGCCAGGTCGACGGCGTCGAAGCCGCGCTGCAGCACAACATCGGACTCGGTGGCGCCGCCGTCGTCACCGCCTACCAGCGCGCCGTGCGCTGATCTCACCGAAAGGAAGAACCATGGGCAAGATCAGTGCCTCCGTCGAACTCCCCGCCGCTCCCGACAAGGTCTGGGCGGAGTTCTCCAACCCCAACAACTTCGAGAAGTGGCTGACCATCCACACCAAGTGGAAGGGCGAGGTCCCGGCCGAGTTCTCCAAGGGGGCGCAGGCTTCCGAGGTCGTCACGATGCTCGGGATGCCGAACACGATCACCTGGACCGTCGACGAGTTCGAGGCGCCCTCGAAGCTCGCGATCTCCGGGACCGGGATGGCCGGGGTGAAGGTCAAGTTCGAGCTGTCCGTGGAAGCGTCCGGCGACGGCTCGCTCGCCAGCATCGACGCGGAGTTCGCGGGCCAGATGATCATCGGCGCGCTCGGCAAGGCCGTCGAGAAGGACGGCAAGAAGAACCTCGACGCCTCCCTCGAGAACTTCAAGGCGCTGGTCGCGTGACCGACGAGCGGTTCGATCCCGCCGGGCTCGGCAAGTGGACCGACGAGTCCCGGTTCGAGGTGACCCGCGAACGGCTGATCGAGTACGCGAAGGCCACCAACGACCCGATCCCGGCGCATCTCGCCGGGGACGTCGCGAGCCCCGTGTTCGCGATCGTGCCGGTGTTCGAGTCGCTGATGGAACCCGCGCTGGAGGTCGTCCCGGTCGGGCTGTTCGGCCGGATCGTGCACGGGGAACAGGAATTCCGCTTCCACCGGCCGATCAAGCCCGGTGACAAGCTCGTTTCGCGGGCGCGGATGACCGGGTACGAGGGTCTCCCGAACGGCACCCGCGGCACCATCCACCTCGAATGCCGGACCGAGGGCGGCGACCTCGTCAACGAGCAGTACGTGACGTTGTTCGTCCGCGGGTTCGACACCGGCGAGACCCGGGGCGAACTCGGGCCGGAGCACAAGTTCGACGACGCGCTGCGTGCACAGGCACCGGTGGCGGAGGTGAAGCAGCACGTCGACGACGACCAGACGTACCGGTACGCGCCCGCCGCGGGCGACCCGATGCCGATCCACCTCGACGAAGAGGTCGCGAAGGATTCGGGACTGCCGGGGATCATCGCGCACGGCCTGTGCACCATGGCGTTCACGTCCTGGGCGCTGCTGACCGAGGTCGCCGGGTCCGATGTGGACAGACTGAAAAGGTTCGCCGTCCGGTTCGCCAAACCGGTACTGCCCGGCCAGGACCTGACGACGCGGATCTGGCGCGCGGGCGCCGGGAGTCACGCGTTCGAAACCACCGTCGGCGAGACCGTCGTGATCAAAGACGGTCTCGCGGAATTCGCGGAGTAGGAGCCAAAGTCATGGGAGCACTCGACGGGCGGGTCGCCGTCATCACCGGCGCCGGTCGCGGGATCGGCCGCGAGCACGCGCTGCTGTTCGCGCGGGAGGGCGCGAGCGTCGTGGTCAACGACCTCGGCGGGGCGAACGACGGAAGCGGCGCCGATGTCGGCCCGGCACAGGAGGTCGCCGACGAGATCCGCGCGGCGGGCGGGAAGGCCGTGGCGAACACGGCCAATGTCGCGGACTGGGCGGGCGCCGCCGAGCTGGTCGCGCAGGCGGTGGACGAGTTCGGCAGGCTCGACGTCGTCGTGAACAACGCGGGAATCCTGCGCGACGCGTTCATCGCCGGGCTCGAGGAGTCCCAGTGGGATTCCGTGATCGCGGTGCACCTCAAGGGGCACGCGGCGGTGCTGCGGCACGCGGCCGCGTACTGGAAGACGGCGAGCAAGGCGGGCGAGCGGGTGGCGGGCTCGGTGATCAACACCGCGTCGGCTTCCGGGGTCACGCTGCCGAATGCGGGACAGGCGAACTACGGTGCGGCGAAAGCGGGGATCGCCGCGCTGACCCTGGTCGCCGCCGAGGAACTGGAACGCTACGGCGTACGGGTCAACGCGATCGCGCCGATCGCGCGCACGCGGCTCACCCTGGCGACGCCGGGGATGGGCGCGATCTTCGCGCAGGAGGTGGAGGAAGGGGAGTTCGACGCGTTCTCCCCGGCCAACATCTCCCCGCTGGTGGCCTACCTCGCGACCGAGAAGTGCCCGCTCACCGGCAAGGTGTTCGCGGTGCAGGGTGGCGCGATCTCGGAACTCGCGGGCTGGCACGACGTCAAGGTGATCGAAACCGAGGAAGCCTGGCGGATCGACGACATCGCGGCGAGGCTGCCGTGATCGAGTGGTCCGAGACCGAACTGCTGATCCGGGACGCGATCCGCGAGTTCGTCGACAAGGAGATCCGGCCGCACGTCGACGAACTCGAAAGCGGGACGCTGCCGCCGTACGACCTCATCCGCAAGATGTTCGCCGCCTTCGGCATCGACGCGCTCGCGCGGGAATCGGTGACGAAACTGCTGGCGAAGGAGGGTGGCTCGGGATCCGGTGGCGGTGGGCTCGCGTTCGGTGGGCAGGAGGCGATGGCGCTCATCGCGGTGAGCGAGCTGGCCGGGGTGAGCCTCGGCATCGTCGCTTCGCTCGGCGTGAGCATCGGTCTGACCGCGCAGACGATCCTGACCAAGGGCACGCGGGCGCAGAAGGAACGCTGGTTGCCCGGGCTGGCGACGTTCGAGAAGGTCGGCGCGTGGGCGATCACCGAGCCCGACTCCGGCTCGGACGCTTTCGGTGGCATGAAGACGTCGGTGCGGCGTGACGGCGACGAGTACGTCCTCAATGGACAGAAGACGTTCATCACCAACGGCCCGTACGCCGACACGATCATCGTCTACGCGAAGCTCGACGAAGGCAACGGTGCCGCCGTCCGTGATCGCCAGGTGCTGACGTTCGTGCTGGACAAGGGCATGCCCGGCCTCACGCAGGGCAAGCCGTTCAAGAAGATGGGCATGATGTCGTCGCCGACCGGCGAGCTGTTCTTCAGCGACGTCCGGCTCGGGCGCGATCGGCTGCTGGGCGAGTCCGAGGACGGCCGAGACGGCGACAGCAAGGCCGAGGTGAAGTCCGGCTTCGCCGTCGAGCGGATCGGGGTGGCGGCGCTGGCGCTCGGGATCATCAACGAATGCCACCGGCTCTGCGTGGACTACGCGAAGAACCGGAAGCTGTGGGGTCAGGAGATCGGGCGGTTCCAGCTGATCCAGCTCAAGCTGGCGAAGATGGAGGTCGCGCGGATCAACGTGCAGAACATGGTGTTCCAGCTGATCGAGACGCTGCGCGCGGGCAAGATGCCGACGCTGGCCGAGGCTTCGGCGATGAAGCTGTACTCGTCGGAGGCGGCGACCGAGGTCGCGATGGAGGCCGTGCAGCTGTTCGGCGGCAACGGGTACATGGCGGAGTACCGGGTGGAGCAGCTGGCCCGGGACGCGAAGTCGCTGATGATCTACGCGGGGAGCAACGAGATCCAGGTGACGCACATCGCGAAGGGGCTGCTGGGTCGCTGAGCGGGAGCAAGGGACCTTTGCTATCGCGTGCGTCAGGAAAGGGTCGTTCAAGACGAAAAACGTCCTGAACGACCCTTTCCTGACACTGGGGCGGAGGTCACCCGAGGACGACCGACCGGCCCAGTCGCACGGAGTCGGCGAGCGACTCCAGCACCGACACGGTGCTGCCCAGGTCGAGACAGGCGTCGGTGATGCTCACCCCGTACGGCGCCGGATGGTCCTGTCGTCCCGCTTCGAGGAACGACTCCATCATGATCCCCGCGATTCCCCGCTCACCACAGGCGATCCGGCGCGCGATGTCGGCGACGACACCGCCCTGGCGACGATGGTCCTTGCGGGAGTTGCCGTGCGACGCGTCCACGACGACACGGTCCAAGGACTTCGTGGCGCGTAACCCCTCGATGGCCGCGTCCACGTTCTCCGGGTCGTAGTTGGCCCCGGCCGCGGTGCCACGGAGGATCAGGTGTGCCGCCGGGTTGCCGGGCGAACTTCGCACGACGAGCGCGCCGTGTTCGTTCACCGCCGGGTGGCGCTGCGCGGTGCGGGCGCAGTGGATCGCGGCGGTGGCGACCGACAAGTCACCGTCGAGACCGTTCTTGATCCCGATCGGCATCGGCAGCTGGGACGCGAGTTCCCGGTGCGACTGGCTGGAGACCGTCCGCGCTCCGATGGCACCGTAGCTGAGGAGATCGCTCACATAGGGGGCGAGCATCGGCTCGACGAATTCCCCCGCCAGTGGCAGACCACTCTCCGCGGCCATGGTCAGGAACCGGCGGCCGGTGCGCAGGCCACCGGCGATGTCTTCGGAGCCGTCGAGCCAGGGATCGTGGAGCAGGCCCTTCCAGCCGACCCCGGTTCGCGGTTTTTCCAGGTACGCCCGCAGCACGACGAGCAAGTGGTCCTTCATCGGTTCGGCCGCCTTCGCCAGCCGTTCGGCGTAGTCGAGGACAGCGACCGGGTCGTGGACGGAACATGGGCCGACGACGGCCAGCACCCGTCCGTCACGACCGTTGAGCACGTCGGTGATCTCCGAGCGGTGTTCCCGGATTTCGTCGATGACCTGGCTGGGAACGGGATGTTCGGCGGTCAGTTCCGCCGGGCTCGGCAACAGTTCGTAATCGGGGATCGTGGTCACTGCGCTCTCCGTTTCTTGGTCCGGGAAACGCCGACGCCGGCAAGGCACAGAGCCCCGCCAAGGACTGCGAGCAGAGTGGGAACCTCGTCGAGGAACAGCCAGGACAGCGCGATCACGATCACCGGGACCACATAGGTGGTCACACCGAGCTTTCCGGCGGGCGTCCGGGACAACGCGTAGGCCCAGGTGTAGAAGGCGAGCGCGGTGGGCAGCAAGCCCAGATAGACCACCGACCAGGTGGCCGATGCCGGTGCTGTCGCCACATCGTGGATCAGCTGACCGCTGAACGGAAGACAGGCGACGGCGCCGACGACGCAGCCGAAGGTCGTGGCCTGCAACGCGGTCGCGTGACTCAAAGCCGGTTTCTGGGAGACGACGCCCACCGCGTATCCCGCCGCCGCCAGCAAGCAGAGCGCGACGCCGAGGGCACTGGAGGAGCCGTGCTGCGAGGCGAGTCCCACGATCGCCGCGCCGGTGAAAGCGACGACGAGCCCGATCACCAGAGGGCGGGGGAGCCCTTCCTTCAGGACGATCCCGGCGAGGATGGCGGCGAAGACCGGGCCGATCCCGACCAGGAGCGACGCCGTCCCCGCGTCGGTATAGCGTTCGCCCCAGTTCAGCGCGACCATGTACAGGCCGAACCAGAAGACCCCGGCGCCGGCGATGCCGGGCCAGGCCTTGCGCGGCGGGAGCGGCATTCCCTTGATCGCCGCGATCGCGCCCAGGGCGAGCGCGCCGACCAGGAGCCTGCCCAAGGCGAGCGACCCCGGCTCGTAGTGCGCACCGGCGAAGCGGATCCCGACGAAGGCGGACGCCCACAAGACCAACGTGACGGTGATCGCGGCGACGGCCTTGATGTCGAGCCCGGCCTCGGCCTCGGTCCGGGTGCTCATCGGACGGCCGCCAGCGTCCGGAGCGCCCGGCGGTCCAGCTTGCCGACCGGAGTGCGGGGAAGGGATTCGACGACGATGATGTCCTCCGGGATCTCGTACCAGCTCAGGTTCTTCTGTGTCAGGGAACCGATCTCGGCGATCACCCGGTCCGGCTCGGCGCCCTCGTCCAGTTCGACGTGGGCGCGCAGTGAAGTCGTGGAGGACTCCCGGCGCACCGAACAGACACCGGCCGCGCGGACGGCGGGGTGACTCACCAGGAGATCTTCGATTTCGGCGGGATGCACGTTCTGCCCGCCGACGATCTCGATGTCGTCCAGCCTGCCGTGCAAGCGGACGAAGCCGTCGGGATCGACGGTGGCGGCATCGCCGGTCACGTACCAGTCGTCCGGCGTGCGCAGTGGCGTGTCGGAACCGCGAGGGACCCCGGGCGCGATCGTCGGGCCACGGACCTCCAGCTTCCCCTCCACACCGGCCGCCACCTCTCGGCGCAGCTGGTCGACGATCCGCATGCGGTACGGCGGGAGAATCCGGCCTATGCTGCCGTCCCGTTGCGAGGACAGGGTGTTCGCGATCAGCGCGTGACCTATTTCAGTGGTGCCGAAAATATTGAGGAACCTCGCCCCGAGCGTTTCGCGGAGCGTGGTTTCGACGCTTTCGGGCAGGGGTTCGCCGGCGACCAGCGCCAGCCTCAGGCCGCGGAGCACCGCGGCGAAGGGAAGCTGGAGCAGCCGGGCGTAGAAGCTGGGCTGTCCATAAAGGACCGAAACCTGATGCCGGGTGATCAGCTCCAGGGCCGCGGATTCGGTGAGACGCTCGCGGCTGAGCACCGTCGAGCCTCCACGAAGCAACGGCAAGAGGATGGAGTTGCCGAACCCGTAGGAGAAGTACATTCGCGAAACGGAAAGGGTGACGTCGTCCGGGGTGAGGTCCACCACCGAGCCGATGGCCTGGTCGTAGATCTCCGGGTCACCGTGCGTGTGGAAGCAAAGCCGGGGAGTCCCTGTCGTGCCGGAGGTGAAGAAGGCGAACGCCGGCGTATCCGCGTCGGCCGCGGCGTACCCGGTCACCGGCTCATGGTCGCGCAGCCGGGCCGGTGGGACCGGGTCGACCTGGTCGAGCCCGGGTGTCCCCGGTTCCGCGATGGTCAGGAAAGGGCTCGCGGTTTCGGCCGCACGCTGGATGGCCGCCTCGTGGATGAAGGTGTTGAGAGGGATCGCCACGGCCCCCAGCCGGATCGTGCCGAGGACGGCTTGCACGAGTTCGACACCGTCGGGGAGCACCAGCAGGACACGGTCTCCCGCCTTCACCCCGTGTGCGGCCAGTCCACCGGCGTAGCGTGCCGAACCGGCGTACAACTCCGCGTAAGACACCTTCGTATCTTCGGTGTGGTAGGCGATTCGCCCTGACCAGCCTTTTTCTTCGGCGAGTGCGGCAAGATGACGGGTCAGATTCATTGGACTATCGCCTCGATTTCGACGAGCAGATCGGGGCGGCAGATGTCGACGTTCAAATAGACGACCCGCGCATCGGGAGAAAAGACTTCCTTGCACCGCGAGCGGACGAACGGGATGTCTTCGGAACGGCTGACGTAAACCTTGATCAAGTCGAGGTCCTGGAGGGTGTAGCCGCCTTCCGCCCGGACTTTCCCCAGGTTTTCCGTGCTGATCAACGCCGCGATGTTCTCCAAGGTGACGTCGACCTGGCCGGAGATGTCCCCCTTGTGCACGGTTTCGTCGCCGATGATGCTGGCGGTCCCGGAAATGTACAGGATTCCGTCGGCGAAGGTGGCTCGCGCGAAACTCGGCGCCTTGGGGCCATAGCTGTCCGGGTAGTGGTAGGCCGGAGTCTGCCGGGGGTTCTCGAGGTGGTGCACGTCGGCATCGGCGCGCCCGGAGATGAAGTAGAGGTACACGCCGTTGCCCCGGGTGCCGATCCCGGTGGCCGCCGGGATGTGCAGGATTCTGCCTGACCACAGGGCGAAGGCTTCGGACCGTCCCGCGCAGAAGTCGCGGTAGACCTCCACGCCGTCGGCGTTGTCGTCGATGATGCCGCCGACCAGGTTCCACATGCGCAGGATGTTCGGGTAGCCGAGACGCGTGGCGAGCTCGAAGGCGGAGTCATAGGCGATCCGGGCCGCATCGCGATAAACGCCACGCTCGCTGACCTGAACGGAGCAGAACAGATGGCGGCCGTCCACGGCGTAGACCAGGCCGCCTTCCTTGCCCGCCACGACCGGGCCCGAAGCGGCGAAAACCTCGTGGAATCCCGGCTCGGTCTCCGTGGTCATCGGTACGCCCACCGTCGGCACGCCCTTGTGCAATTCGGGGGCGAACCCATTCTTTTCGAATGCGACGCGGGCAAGAATGTTCTGACTGTCCGATTGTTCTCCTGGCTGTTCGAACTTTATGTTCGGTCGCGTGTCTTTCGGTGAGTTGAGCAGGTCGACAAAACTCGACATCCGAATTCCCCTCAGTACAAGAGTCGCAGCTCTGCTATCCGCGTCATTGCGTGAAGTGTCTGGGCCGAGCTGGCCGATCGGAAATGTATCCGCAGCCCGGCCGCAAGGTCAACTGGAAACAAGGAAAATGGGAATCGCCCGAATGGACTCTTGAAATGCCGGGACGCCGGAGTTCGGATGAGGTTCCCGAGTCGTCATGCCCTGGATCCCTACGATTTCGGCAACGAGGCCGAGAGATCTATGCTGAAAACGCCGCGTGGCCTGGGCGCTCAGGTGAGCGAAGGTCCCAGGCTTGCCTCTTAGGGGCGCAGACAGTGCCCTCATGTCTTACGCCATCCGCAGGCAGACGGCCGTCCGGAACAGGAAACCCCCTTGCTCGCGCCGGGCGCGAGCAAGGGGGCAGGAGGCGTTTCGCATTCAGAGGACTAAATGCGGCGACGGCCTAGGTGCGTTCGATGAGGTGACCCACGACCTCGGGACCCGGGTGCGCGTGGCCGGAGCCGTCGCGGCGCGGGTCGATCTCGGGCAGTTCCACGGGGTCGCCGTTGCGGGCCGCGCCGGCCGGGCGCGGGCCGATCCAGCCGACGATCAGTCGCGTCTCGCCCTTGAGGAACCGCTGTGCCCGGACACCGCCGGTCGCGCGGCCCTTGGCCGGGTACTCGTTGAACGGGGTCACCTTCACGCTCGCGCCGGTCGCGGTGACGACCATCGGCTCGCCGTGCTCGGCGTCGTCGGTCCGGATCGCACCGAAGAAGACCACTTCCGCCTCACCGCGCACCACGATCCCGGCCATGCCACCGCCCTTGAGGCCCTGTGGCCTTACCAGCGAAGCGGCGTAGCGCAGCAGTGACGCTTCGGACGACAGGAACGCCAGTGTCTCGTTGCCGTCGGTGAGCCAGGTGGCGCCGACGACCTCGTCGCCGTCCTTCAGGCTGATCACGTCGAACTCGTCGGAGCGGACCGGCCATTCCGGCGCGCACACCTTCACGACGCCGAGTTTCGTGCCGAGCGCGAGGCCTGGGGAGCCGGCCGCCTGCTCGCCGAGCGGAGCCAGCCCGACGACGTGCTCGCCCTTTTCCAGCGGTACCAGTTCCTTCGCGGCCATCCCGCCGCGCAGGGAGACGGTGCCCGCCTGCTCGGGCAGCACCGGCAGCGGCAGCACATCGGTCTTGAACGCACGTCCGCGGTTGGTCACCAGCAGCACCTGACCGCGCGCGGTCGAATGCACGACGGCGGACACGGAGTCGTGTTTGACGCGGCCGTTGCGGCGCCGTACTTCCGACGCCTCCTCCGATTCCGCGGCCGTCCGCGCGACCAGGCCGGTGGCCGACAGGATCACCTGGCACGGGTCGTCGGTGACCTCCAGCGGACCGGACGGCTTCGACGCGGCGAGGACCTCCTTGAGGTCGCCGTCGATCAGCGCGGTGCGGCGTTCGGTCGGGGAGTCCTTGGCGACCTTGGCCAGTTCGGCCGAGACGACCTTCTTCAGCACCGTCTCGTCGTCGAGGATCTTCGACAGCTCGGCGATCTCTTCGCGCAGCTTGTCCTGCTCGGCCTCGAGTTCGATGCGGTCGTACTTCGTGAGCCGCCGCAGCGGGGTGTCCAGGATGTACGTCGCCTGGATCTCCGAGAGCTTGAACCGCTTCATCAGGCCGTCCTTCGCGGCCGCGGCGTTCTCGCTCTCGCGGATCAGCTTGATCACCTTGTCGATGTTGAGCAGGGCCGCCAGCAGGCCCTCGACCAGGTGCAGACGCTCTTCGCGCTTGCGGCGGCGGTAGCGCGTGCGGCGGGTGACGACCTCGTAGCGGTGGCTGAGGAAGACCTCCAGCAGCGCCTTGAGCCCCAGCGTCCGCGGCTGTCCTTCGACCAGCACCAGGTTGTTGATGCCGAAGGACTGCTCCAGCGGCGTCAGCCGGTACAGGTCCGCCAGCAGCGCCTGCGGGTTCACGCCGACCTTGCATTCGACGACCAGCCGTGTGCCGTTCTCGCGGTCGGTGAGGTCCTTGACGTCGGCGATACCGGTGAGCCGCTTGGACTTGTTGACCTCGTCGGTGATCTTCTCGATCACCTTCTCCGGGCCGACGCCGTACGGCAGCTCGGTGACGGTGATCGCCTGGCGGCCGCGGCTGCCTTCCAGCGGGCCGGTCTCGGCGCTGGCGCGCATGCGCACCACGCCGCGGCCGGTCTCGTACGCGCGGCGGACCTCGTCGAGGCCCAGCAGCGAACCGCCGGTCGGCAGGTCGGGGCCCGGGACGAACTCCATCAGCTTGTCGAGGGTGGCGTTCGGGTGGTTGATCAGCCACCGCGCCGCGCCGATGACCTCGGTCAGGTTGTGCGGGATCATGTTGGTCGCCATCCCGACCGCGATCCCGGAAGTGCCGTTGACCAGCAGGTTCGGGAAGGCCGCGGGCAGCACCGACGGCTCTTCGAGCGAACCGTCGTAGTTCGGCCGGAAGTCGACGGTGTCCTCGCCGAGTTCGCCGACCAGCAGCATCGCCTCCGGGGACAGCCGCGCCTCGGTGTATCGCGAGGCGGCCGGGCCGTCGTCGGGCGAGCCGAAGTTGCCGTGCCCGTCGACCAGCGGGACGTTGAGCGAGAAGTCCTGCGCGAGCCGGACCATGGCGTCGTAGATCGCCGTGTCGCCGTGCGGGTGGTACTTGCCCATCACGTCGCCGACCACGCGGGACGACTTCACGTACGCGTGCGTCGGCCGGTAGCCGTTCTCGTTCATCGAGTACATGATCCGGCGGTGGACCGGCTTCAACCCGTCTCGCGCGTCCGGGAGCGCCCGCGAGTGGATGACGGAGTAGGCGTACTCCAGGTACGAATCCTCGATCTCCGTCTTCAGCGAGTTGTCGAAGACGTTCGCGCCGGGCCGGTCGAACGCGGAGGGGTCGACCTTGGTGGTGGTGCCCTTACGGCGTGCCATTGCTCAAAGCTCCTTGAATAGCAACGAAATCAGGCGTCGATGGCTTCGCGGTCGACCCGGTCGGAGGATTCGACCAGCCAGTTGCGGCGCGGCTCGACCTTCTCGCCCATCAACAGTTCGAGCGCGTTCTCCGCGGCTTCGACGTCGTCGAGGGTGATACGGCGGACCGAGCGGGTGGCGGGGTTCATCGTGGTGTCCCACAGTTCGTCGGCGTCCATCTCGCCGAGGCCCTTGAACCGCGGCACCGGCGTGACGATCTGCTTGCCCGCGCGCTCCAGCGCCGCGAACTTGGTCTCCATCTCCTTCTGGCTGAAGGTGAAGTGGGTCTCCGGGTTGCGGCCCTTGGTGACCAGTTTGTGCAGCGGCGGCATCGCGGCGTAGAGCCTGCCGTCCTCGATGACCGGCCGCATGTACTTGGCGAACAGCGTGATCAGCAGTGTCCGGATGTGCGAACCGTCGACGTCCGCGTCGGCCATCAGGATCACCCGGCCGTAGCGCATGGTCGTGAGGTCGAACGTGCGCCCGCTGCCCGCGCCGAGCACCTGCACGATCGAGGCGATCTCGGCGTTCTTCAAGGTGTCGCCGAGCGACGCCTTCTGGACGTTCAGGATCTTGCCGCGCAAGGGAAGCAGCGCCTGGTACTCCGACACGCGCGCCATCCGGGCCGAACCGAGCGCGCTGTCACCCTCGACGAGGAACAGCTCACTGCGGGAGACGCCGGTGGTGCGGCAGTCGACCAGCTTCGGCGGCATGGCCGCGCCTTCGAGCGCGGTCTTGCGCCGGGCGGCGTCCTTCTGCTGCTTCTGGGTGAGCCGGACGCGTGCCGCGTCGACCACCTTCTGCAGCACGATCTTGGCTTCGGACTTGGTCTTGCGCTCTTCGGTCCAGGCGCGGATGTGCTTGTCGACGACGCCCTGGATGACCCGGGTGATCCCGGCGGTGGACAGTTCGTCCTTGGTCTGCGAGGTGAACTGCGGCTCCGGCAGCCGGACGTGGACGACCGCTGTCATGCCTTCGAGGACGTCCTCGACGGTCGGCATGTCCTCCTTGGGCTTGAGTAGCCCGCGGGTCTTGGAAATGGCGTCCTGCAAGGACTTCAGCACCGCGCGGTCGAAACCGCGGCGGTGCGTGCCGCCGTGCACGTTGCGGATGGTGTTGGTGAAGCACTCCACCGTGCGCTCGTAGCCGGTGCCCCAGCGCAGCGCGACCTCGATCTCGGCGTGACGCTCCACATTGGACTGCATGACCCCGCTGGCGTCCGCGGCGTTCTCCTTGTACGTGCCCTCGCCGTTGATGATCAGCGTGCCGCAGACGGGTTTTTCGCTGTCCGGGGCGAGGAAGTCGACCATGTCGGCCAGGCCGTCGGGGAAGTGGAAGGTCTCTTCGCTGATCGAGTCGTCGACGGCGGTGCGCAGGATGTACGTGACGCCCGGGACCAGGAACGCGGTGTTGCGCATCTTCGCGCGGACGCCTTCGACGTCGAGCACGGCGCCCGTCTCGAAGTAGCGCGAGTCGTACCAGTACCGGATCGAGGTGCCGCCGCGCTCGCCGCGCTTCATCTTCCCGGTGATGTTCAGCCCGGACTTGCGGGTGAACTTCGCCTTCGGGCCGGGCCCGTCGAACACGCCGGGGACGCCGTGCGCGAACGACATCTGGTGGACCTTGCCGTCCTGCTTCACCGTGACGTCGAAGCGGTGCGACAGCGCGTTCACCGCCGAAGCGCCGACACCGTGCAGGCCGCCGGAGGTCTTGTAGCCCGAGCCGCCGAACTTGCCGCCGGCGTGCAGCCTCGTCAGCACCAGCTCGACACCGGACAAACCGGATTTGGCGTGCGTGCCGGTGGGGATGCCGCGGCCGTCGTCGTCGACCTGGACACTGCCGTCGGCGTGCAGGGTGACCACGATCTTCGCGGCGTGACCCGCCACACCTTCATCGGTCGAGTTGTCCACGACCTCGGAGAACAGGTGGTTGATGCCGCGGCTGTCGGTGGAGCCGATGTACATCCCGGGACGCTTGCGGACCGCTTCCAGACCCTCGAGATGCGTCAGGTCGTCGGCCCCGTACAGGGTCTCAGCAGTCACTGGGTCTTTCTCCTGGAGTCGTGGCTCGCGAACTTGCTCGTGACGGTGGCGTTCAACGCGACACCGTACTGGAGGATATCCGGCCGCCCCGACAGTTAGTCTTCCCGAGCGCCCTCGGTGTGGCGAACCACCTGTCCCGATGGCCGGGTCATGGCCGCCGCGAGTGGCTTTCTCCTTCTTCGGATGAGGCGTTATCGTTTCCCGTGTCACAGGGTGACGGGGGGAAGCAGTGGTCGTCGGAATCGGCCCCACACGTGCGTCGACCGCACAGCGCGTGGTGAGTCTCTGGTATTTCGTGGTGGCGGTAGGATCACTCGGCGTGTTCGCGCCGCTGGCGTTCGTGCACGCCGCGTGGCGGCTGCGACGGGCCGCCCTGTGGTTCTACGTGCTCGGCTACAGCCTCATGTCCTTCTTCATGACCTACTCGCTCGCGCGGGCGGGCGACGCGGACAACACGGAGATAGCGTTCGGCTTCTTCTGGTTCTTCGGCACGATCCTGTTGGTCACAGTGTCCTGTGTGCACCTCGCTCTGCTGCGGAAGAAGATCCTCTATCCGCCGCCGACGGTGTGGGTGGCGTCCGGCATGCACTGCGGGCTGTTCTCGATCGACATCGCCGGGTTCGGGCAGGTCGGGCGCAGCAGCGAGATCTTCGTCCAGGTCCGGCGGATGCTCTTCGGCCTGCTGGAGAACGCCTTCACGGGCAGCGGGATCGCCTGGGAAGTCTGCCTGAAGAGCGACACCGGGGACGGGATGATCGTGGTCATCCCGCCGCAGTTCCCGAAGTTCAGGCTGCTGTACCCGCTCCTCGCCCAGCTCGCGGCGGACCTGGCCAGGTACAACGTGGTCACGGCGCCCGAGCTGCGGATCAGGGTGCGGGTCGCGATCCACGCCGGCGAGGTCACGCTCGACGAATACGGCGTGACGGGGCGGCCGAAGGTGCTGCTGGCCCGGCTGCTCGATTCACGGGTGTTGCGTGACGCGCTGGCCGAGGCGCCGGACGGTTCGCCCATGGTCGTGCTCGTCTCGGACCGGTTCCACGAGGACGTCCAGGACCAGGGCGGCCCCGGTCTCGACACGATGAGCTACCGGCAGGTGCTCGTGCACGAGAAGGAGACCGAGGTCCGCGCCTGGCTGCACGTCCCGGATCCGGTGATCAGAGTGCTGCCGTGAGTACCTCCAGCGCGCTGTGCTGACGAGCGGCGTCGACCTTGTCGACCGGTCCCGGCCAGCGCAGGCCGTGCTGGTCTAGCGACGTGCGGTTGTGCGCGATCGTCGCGTTCGCTTGGCGCGTCAGGTAAGCGCGGTACGGCCTGCCCGTCAGTGCCCGGTCCAGCTCGCCGAGGTTGCGGGCGTACGCGCCCTTGAACGACGGTCCGTCGGCGCCGCAGTCGCCGGACTCGCACGGATCGCGCAGGATCCCGTTCGCGTGCAGCAGTGACGTCGTGGTGGAGGCGTCGGCGAGCCGGCGGGCACGGGTGAGCAGGGCGGTGTCACCGGTCGCGCGGTTCAGTTCGAGCAGCGCGCCGAGGACGATGCCCTGGTTGTAACTCCAGACGGCTTGCCCGTTGTTGGCGCAGGAGGCGTTCAGGCCGTCGTTGATCAGGTCGTTCCCGTTGATCATGCCGCTCGCGCGGAACCAGTCCCAGACCTCGCGTGCCCGCGCGAGCTGGCGTGTGTCGCCGGGGAGCCGGTTGTGCAGTGACGCGGCGACCTTGACGTACAGCTCGTTGGTGACGGCGTTCTTGTACGTCTTCGCCGTCGACCACCAGAGGCCGCCGCCGCAGGTGCCGTCGCGGTAGGAGTACATGTAGTCGGCCGCGATGACGGCGGTGTCGAGGTAGCGGCGGTCCTTGGTCAGGTCATAGGCGCGGATCCAGGCGAGCGCCCACCAGCCGGTGTCGTCGATGTACTCGTTCGTGAAGTTGTCGCCGCGGTTGCGGTCGAAGGTGTTGGCGATGGCGTGGCGGTAGTTCCGCGAGCCGGTGCGGGTGCTGTAGTCGAGGATCGCGGTGAGCGCGTTCGCCGAGTTCCACCAGCCCGTGGTCTGCCAGAGGCCGGTGCCGTTGTCGTAGAACTGCATGAGCGCGGTGGCCGCGGCTTCGGCGCGGTCGCGCGCGGCGACCGTGGTGCGGAACCACGGCGTGCAGGCGATTTCCGGCCGGTTGCCCGCCTTCCCGCACGCGCGCAGGGCGCCGAACCGGTGGGTGGCGGGGTCGTCCACGTTGAACATCAGGGTCCGCCAGCCGCGCTGGCCGGCGGGGATCTTCGTGTCACCGATCCGGCTGTCGCCGGCCCAAGTGCGGCCGCCGTCGAAGGAGCGGTCGAGCCAGACCTCGTCGCCGGGGTCGCCGTTGGCGATGCTGCCCCAGCCCATGTCGTCGCCGTCGGAGAGATGCAGTGTGATGTCGCGGCCCCAGACCGTCGCCGTGCTGGGTCTTCTTTCGCCGACGGCCAGTGCGGGATCGCGGCTGTCGCAGTACTCGGCGCAGATCGTCGCGGCGACGGTGGGTTCGGGAGTGGTGGTGGCCGGCGTGAAAGCGAATGTCAACGTTGTCACAAGCAGGGAGGTGAGCCACATGGATTCGAGTGTGAGGGCGGCCACTTTCCGGGACTGATCAAGTCACTCGATCAGCTGGCGCCGAACGTCTGGAATACTTCTTGCGCGCGTAAGGTTGAACGCTCAAGCAACAGTAACCCGGTCTAGGGAGCAGGTCATGCAGTTCGGAATCTTCACGGTGGGCGATGTGACGACCGACCCGACCACCGGGGAGGCGCCCAGCGAGTACGAGCGGATCAAGGCGATGGTGCGGATCGCGCTCAAGGCCGAAGAAGTCGGCCTCGACGTCTTCGCGACCGGCGAGCACCACAACCCGCCGTTCGTGCCCTCTTCGCCGACGACGATGCTCGGCTACATCGCCGCGCAGACGTCGAAACTCATCCTTTCCACCTCGACCACGCTGATCACCACGAACGACCCGGTGAAGATCGCCGAGGACTTCGCGATGCTGCAGCACCTCGCCGACGGCCGCGTCGACCTGATGATGGGCCGCGGCAACACCGGCCCGGTGTACCCGTGGTTCGGGCAGGACATCCGGCAGGGGATCCCGCTCGCCATCGAGAACTACCACCTGCTGCACCGGTTGTGGCGCGAAGACGTGGTCAGCTGGTCCGGCAAGTTCCGGACGCCGCTGCAGGAGTTCACCTCGACCCCGCGGCCGCTCGACGGGGTGCCGCCGTTCGTCTGGCACGGTTCGATCCGCAGCCCGGAGATCGCGGAGCAGGCCGCCTATTACGGCGACGGGTTCTTCGCGAACCACATCTTCTGGCCGAAGGAGCACTTCCAGGCGCTGATCGAGCTGTACCGCGAGCGGTACGAGCACTACGGGCACGGCAAGGCGGACCAGGCGATCGTCGGCCTCGGCGGCCAGGTGTTCCTGCGCCCGAAGTCGCAGGACGCGGTGCGGGAGTTCCGGCCGTACTTCGACAACGCGCCGGTGTACGGGCACGGGCCGTCGCTGGAGGAGTTCACCGAGCAGACGCCGCTGACCGTCGGCAGCCCGCAAGAGGTGATCGACAAGACGCTGACCTTCCGCGAGCACTTCGGCGACTACCAGCGTCAGCTGTTCCTGCTGGACCACGCCGGGCTGCCGTTGAAGACCGTGCTGGAACAGCTCGATCTGCTGGGCGAGCACGTGATCCCGGTGCTGCGTAAGGAACTCGACTCCCTTCGTCCCGCTCACGTGCCTGAGGCTCCTACGCACGCTTCGCTTCTTTCGGAGGCTTCTTCGGCGGTGACCGCATGACGACGATCGCTGTCGTGACCGCGGGGTTGAGCCAGCCGTCCTCGACGCGGCTGCTCGCGGACAAACTGGCCGCGGCGACTTCTTCGGTGCTGCCGGACGTGAAGATCGAGGTGATCGAACTTCGTGACCTCGCCCTCGACGTCACGAAGAACATGCTGACCGGGTTTCCCTCCCCGGCCCTGCGCGCGGCCATCGACACGGTGACCGCCGCGGACGGCCTGATCGCCGTGACACCGGTGTTCACCGCGTCGTACAGCGGACTGTTCAAGTCGTTCTTCGACGTGCTGGAGCAGAAGGCGCTCGACGGGAAGCCGGTACTGATCGGCGCCACCGGCGGAACCGAACGGCACTCGTTGGTGCTCGACTTCGCGCTGCGTCCGCTCTTCGCCTACCTTCGCGCCGAGCCAGTCGCGACGGCGGTGTACGCGGCTTCGTCGGACTGGGCGTCTCCCGGGGATCTCGACGCGCGGGCTTCGCGGGCTGGGCGGGAGTTCGCTTCGCGGCTCTCGTCGGAGGGAGCGGTTGTGGCTCCGAGCAGTGGGTTTGTGCCGTTCGAGCAGCTGTTGGGCGCGGGGGAGTGAGCAAGGGACCTTTGCTATCGCCGGGGATGAGGGGTCGGGGTGGGGGTCGGTCCGGTTGGTCGTGAGTGGCG
>NZ_JAJPWO010000024.1:0-100374 GCF_046549075.1 Amycolatopsis sp. lyj-84 | reverse complement strand
AATCGGACTGGGACGTCCAAGATGATCGCGGTGTCTTGTGGGGTGAGGACGGTTAGAACCGTCCTCACCACTCACGAGACCCAAGCACTCTTGCCTAACTATACGAACGGTCGTACGTTTAGTTCCCGATCCACTGGAGGGACCCGTGACGTACGCACTCGTCCAAGCCCTGGCGCTCGCCAGGAGCAGGCAGGACATCCCCGCGGCGCTCGACCTGCCGCACCCCGACATGCTCTGCGCCCAATCGGGCGTCTCGGCCGACGCCGTCCGGCGGAAGGTGTTCGGCTCATGACCACGCGGGTGAAGGACGTCGGCGAACTCCGCACGGAGCCGCTCTTCGACATCGTCATCGATCTGCACCCTCCGCTGAACATCGGCGGCGGCCGGGTGCTCTTCGGCGCCGCGGGCGGCACGTTCGAGGGCCCGGAGCTGCGCGGCGAGGTCCTGCCGACCGGCGGTGACTGGGCGACGTTCCGCCCCGGCGGCACGATGGCGCTCGACGTCCGGCTGACCCTGCGCACCCACGACGACGCGCTGCTGCACATGACCTACCACGGCCGCTGGCGGATCCCCGCCGAACTCCGCGCCGAGCTCGCCGATCCCGCGACCCGCCATCTGGTCGACCCGGCCCGGTACTACTTCCGGACGACTCCGTACTTCGAGACCGGCTCCGAGCGCTACGCGTGGCTGAACGACGTCGTGTGCGCGGGTTCGGGCTACCCGGTCGAAGGCGGGATCGCCTACCGAGTCGCGAAGATCCTCTGACTCCAGGCTCCGCCGTGACCCGTGTGCACGATGCGCGAAGCACCATCGGTGCGGAAAAGTGAACGCATGGGCGAGGGGCTGATCGGCGCGAAGGTGACCCGGCAGGAGGACGTCCGCCTGCTCACCGGCCGGGCGCAGTACATCGACGACGTCCGATTGCCGGGGACGCTCGAGGCCGCGATCCTCCGCAGCCCTCATCCGCACGCGCGGATCCTGAGTGTCGACACCACGGCCGCGAACGCCCACCCCGGTGTCTTCGCCGTGATCACCGGCGAAGACGTCGTGTCGAGCACGAAGACACCGCAGCCGGTGATCTGGTCGAACCTGCCGGACATGCGGGTGCCCGAGAACCACGCGCTGGCCGTCGGCAAGGTGCGGTATCCCGGCCAGGGCGTCGCGGCCGTCGCGGCGAAGGACCGGGCGACCGCGGAAGACGCGCTGGAACTGATCGAGGTCGAGTACGAGGAACTCCCGGCCGTCAGCACACTCGAACAGGCGCTCGCGGACGACGCGCCGAAGCTCTACGAAGACTGGCCGGGCAACGTCGCCGGCACCGGAACCATCCCGATGGGTGACGTGAGCACCGCGTTCGCCGAGGCCGACGTCGTGCTCACCGAGTCATTCCGCTTCGCGCGCCAGATGGGCACGCCGATCGAAACCCGCGGCGTGGTGGCGACCTGGGACCCGTTCACCGACCGGCTCGATGTCTGGCTCGCGACGCAGGCGCCCAATCTCGCGCGCGAACTGTTCGGCGAGGTCTTCGGGCTCTCCCTGGACCGGATCCGCGTGCGCACTCCCGACGTCGGCGGCGGCTTCGGCAACAAGTTCGACTTCTACGCCGAGGAGGTCGTCGCGGCGATCCTGTCCCGGTGTACCGGGAAACCGGTCAAGCTCATCGAGGACCGGGCGGAAAGCTTCGTCGCCAACGCGCACTCGCGCGAACAGAAGATCGACGTCGAACTCGCGGCCAAGGACGACGGCACGATCACCGGTCTGCGCGCCACGGTGTACGGCGTCCTCGGTGGCGTGCTCGGGACCGTCGGCCCCAGCCCGTGCTGGACGACGACGGCGCTGCTCACCGGGCCGTACGCCATCCCGAACGTGGAACTGAGCCTGGTCGCGGTGATGACGAACCGGTCGCCGTACGGATCGTTCCGTGGTTACGGCCTGCCGAAGGCGAACTTCGTGCACGAACACCTGGTGGAGCAGCTGGCGAAACGTCTCGGCATGGAAGCGCACGCGGTGCGGCGCAAGAACTTCATCCCGCCGGAGGCGTTTCCGTACCAGAGCCCGGTGTTCGTCTACGACAGCGGACACTACGAAGACTGCCTGGATCTCTGTTTGAAGGCCGTCGAGGAGGCGGGCTGGGCGAAGCGCCGCGGAAACGGTGTCGGCATCGGCTATTCGTTCCACAACGAACTGACCGGGTTCGGGCCGAGCCGGATCATCAACCTTTCCGGCCTGGGGCATTCCGGCTTCGACGAGGAGGTCGTGCGGGTCGACTCGACCGGGCACGTGACCGTCCACACCGGACTGTCCGCGATCGGCCAGGGCATCCACACGACGCTGGCACAGGTGGCCGCGCATACGCTCGGTGTCCCGCTCGACCATGTCACCGTCGTTTCGGGGGACACCGACAGCTGCCCGTACACCGGCTACGGCACGGCGGCGAGCCGCGGGGCGGCCGTCGGCGGCGCGGCCGTGCTGAACGCGTCGACCCGGCTGCGGGCGAAAATCCTGCGGGTGGCGGGCCACATACTGGAGGTCTCCCCCGACGATCTGTCCCTTGAGGACGGTGTCGTTTCGGTGAAGGGCGTGCCGGGCAAGGAGGTCACGCTGGCCGCGATCGGCGATGCCGCGTACCGGCGGCTGAACGGCGTCTGGCCGGAAGACGAGACGCCGACGCTGGAAGAGCGCGAGGTCTACGACCCGGTCAACGTCGCGACCTCGTTCGGCTGCACCGCCGTCCTCGCCGAGGTCGACCGGGAAACCGGTGTGGTGACGCTGCTGGACTACCTGATCGCGCACGACTGCGGCACCGTGATCAACCCGATGATCGTGGACGGGCAACTGCACGGCGGCGCGGCGCAGGCGATCGGCGGCGCGCTGTACGAGGAGCTGGTCTACGGCGCCGACGGACGGCTGGAGACCACGTCGTTCACCGGGTACCTGCTGCCGACCGCGACCGAGATCCCGCCGTTCTCCGTCTCCCATATGGCGACGCCCGCCGAACACGTTCCGGGCGGGTTCAAGGGGATGGGGGAAGCGGGCGTGATCGGCGGTGGCGCGGCGATCGCGCACGCCGTCGGAGACGCGCTGCGCGAGTACGGCGTCGACATCACGTCGCTGCCCATCACGCCGCCACGGCTGCTGGCCGCGATCAAGCGAGGAGCACACCGGTGAAGGCCGCGCCGTTCGAGTACCTCCGGGCCGCGTCGCTCGGCGAGGCCATCGAGGCACTGTCGGGCACGCCGGACGCGCGGGTGCTGGCGGGTGGGCAGAGCCTCGTGCCGTTGCTGAACCTGCGTCAGGTACGGCCAACCCTGGTGGTCGACATCAACCGTGTCGACGAGCTTTCCTTCCTGCGCAAGGAGAACGGACAGCTCGAGATCGGCGCTCTCACCCGTCACAGGGTCCTCGAAACGTCCGAAACCGTCCGGTCCGAAGTCCCGCTGCTCGCCGAGGCGATCGGTTACGTGGGACACCCGGCGATCCGGAACCGGGGCACCCTCGGCGGCAGCCTCGCGCACGCCGACCCCGCCGCGGAACTGCCCGCGGTGATGGTCGCGCTCGACGCCGGATTCACCGCGCGCGGGCCGGAGGGCGAGCGGGTGATCGCCGCGCGGGACTTCTTCCTCGGCCCGCATCGCACGGCGTTGGGCCACGGCGAACTGCTGACCGGGATTTCGGTGCCGTCGCATCGGGGCGGCTGGGCTGTCGAGCAACTGAGCCGACGGAGCCGGGATCTCGCGCTGGTCGCCGTCTTCGCCACCGTGACGCTGTCCGGCGACGTCTGCGAAACCGCGCGGATCGCCATCGCGGGCGCGGGCCCCACGCCGATCCGGGCCACCGTCGCCGAAGAAGCGCTCGTCGGCCGCGCCCTGACGGACGACGTGGTCGCCCTTGCCGCGGAACTCGCCGCCGCGGCGACGGATCCGCCCGACGACCTCCACGCCCCCGCCGACTACCGGCGCGAGATGGCCGCGGTCCTCACCCGGCGGGCGATCACGCGAGCGAAGGAGGGCGCATGATCACGGTCAGCCTCACGGTGAACGGACGGACCTACCGCGCCGACTGCGAACCGCGGCGGACACTCGCCGACTTCCTGCGCCACGACCTGGGCTTCACCGGGGTGCACGTCGGTTGCGAACACGGCGTCTGCGGCTCGTGCACGATCACCCTCGACGGCGCGAGCGCGCGATCGTGCTGCCTGCTGGCGGTCCAGGTGGACGGCGCGGAGATCGTCACCGTCGAGGGGCTGGCCGAGAACGGCGAACTGCATCCGCTGCAGGAATCGTTCCGGAAGCACCACGGGCTGCAGTGCGGTTTCTGCACGTCCGGGATGCTGGCGACGGCGGTGGAGCTGCTCAAGGAGAATCCGGACCCGACGGACGCCGAGATCCGGCAGGGGATCTCGGGGAACCTGTGCCGGTGCACGGGTTACCAGTTCATCGTGGACGCCATCCGGGACGCGGCCAAACGTCCGTGAAGGCCCCTTTCCCTATGCCGAGAGCAGGGAAAGGGGCCTTCACGGACCTTCTGCCGTCAGCCGACGATGTCGATCTCGAACTCCACGTTCGAGCTGTACTCGTAGTCGACCCAGACCGCGCCCGGCAGGGCGTACCGCCGGTGCGACACCGTCTTCGGGTTGAATCCGGGCGCCTGCAAGGGATTCCCGCCGACACCGACCTTGTCGCTGCCCCAGGCGAAGATGTTGCCCTGCCAGACGGGTGAGTCGGTGACGCCGTCGCCGTCGATCCGCGGGCGGACGATGATCGCGGCCGTCTCGCTGCCGGAGAGCAGCAGCCGCACGGACGTGGTGGCCGGGCTGGCCGGAATGGTCCTGCGTTCCATGAGTTCTGTCGTCGCCTTCCGCTTCGGGGCGGCGCCGCCGCCGGTCAAGTGGGCGTTCGTGTAGGACTCGTTGAGGTCGACACTGCTCGCGCGGATGCCGGGGACCTGACCGGCGTCCGAGTACTGGTGCACGTCGTAGCGGCCGGCGGCGGCGTCGGGTTTGGCGCCGTAGCGCGCGATCCAGATCACCAGGTCCGGCACGCCGAACTGGTCGGGGCGCAGCATCTTGGCGAGCGAGTTGTTCATGTAGATACCGGGGCGGAACCCGTGCCCCGCCACGCGATTGCAGAACCTGATCGAGAAGTCTCGCTTGCGGCCGTCGGGGATGTTCGGTGCCCCGGAACCCGGCGGGTTGTCCTCCAGATCGAGCATCGGAACGCAGCCCGTCGCGCCGAGTTTCCGGACCTCGGCGATGAACAAGTCGGCTTGCGCTTCCGGCGACGGACTCGCCTGAGCGAAGTGGTAGCCGCCCACCGGAATCCCCACGGATCTCGCTCCGGCCACGAGCGCCCCGCCGGTGTGACGGCCGCCGTTCGGCAAACCACCGCCATCGGTGAGCTTGACGAAGACGAACGTCACGCCGTGGTTCTTGACGGCCTGCCAGTTAGTAACGGATTGGAAGCGGCTGTAGATATCGATTCCCAGCGCCATCTTTACAGCCTGACGGGTGAACCTGTTGGACAAAAGGGCCTAGTGGGCGATTACTCGTACGTCCGATTCGCCCTTTTGGGCGGCCCCTCCCTGGCCGACTCCGATCACCCGTGCCCGTACTGTGACGGCCATGGCGTCTCGAAGCCCCTTTCGCTGGATGACCCGGTGGGTGGACTGGTTCGAAGAGCGCGGCGTCTACGTCCCGGGCGAGGAGAGCCGCGCGGTCGACCCGATGCGCGATTTCGGCTGGTTGATCGTGGCGTGGGTGTCCGGTCTGGCGATCTTCATCCTGTTCTTCGCCTTCGCCGTTTGACCCCTCCAGGTGTGCCACCGAGGTGACGACTGTCACTAGCCGTACCCTTCCGATCACGGATCGGCCACGGCTGTACACCAGGTGCGCTTCAACCCGGCCGTGCCGCTCCTCTCAGCTGAAGAAGCCAGTCACTCTGGACTCTTCGGCACTAATGACTACCTCGAACGGCCCACCCGCACCGCCGACTGGAGTAACCGCACATGGCGCCCCCGCGCACCCCGAAGTTCTTGATCGCCGCCTGTGCGCTGACGCTGGCGGCCGCGTGCGGGGTCCCGGCACCGGAAAAGGGGGCAGCCGTGCTCGGCGCGGACGCCCCGGCGCAAGGACTGGCCGCGACGCACGCGGAAGGCGACCTCGCGTTCGGCGCCCCGCACCGGTTCGCGAGCGGGGTCACGATCTCCGTGTCCGCGCCGAAGGTTTTCCGACCCAGCGCGTCGGCGTACCCGCAGAGCCCGCGCGCGGTGGCCTTCGGCATCGAGGTGACGAACGCGGGCGACGGGACCTACCGGCTTTCCGGCCTGTCCGTGACCGGTGAGGTCGACGGCGAAAGCTCGTCGGTCAAACAGGTCGTCGACGCGGTGCAGGGCTACAACGGCATCGCGGACGCGGGCAAGGACGTGGCGCCCGGCCGGTCGGTCCACCTGAACCTGGCGTTCGCCGTTCCGGACAAGCCGGTGAAGCTGCGCCTGCAGGTGCGGCCGAGCCCCTCGGAACCCGTCGCCGCGAAGTACTGCGGAAAGGTCTGACGCCGCCGATTCGCTACCGTGTGCGTCATGACCGAGCAGCGACTCTCCCCCGGCGACAAAGCGCCCGACTTCACCCTCCCCGACAGCGAGGGCAACGACGTCAAGCTCAGCGACTTCCGCGGCAAGTCGGTCGTCGTGTACTTCTACCCGAGCGCCGGCACGCCGGGCTGCACGAAGCAGGCCTGCGACTTCCGGGACAGCCTCGCGCAGCTCAACGACGCCGGTTACCAGGTGCTCGGGATCTCGCCGGACAAGCCCGCGAAGCTCGCGAAGTTCGTCGAAGCGGAAGGGCTGACCTTCCCGCTGCTCTCCGACACGGAGAAGACCACCCTCAAGGCGTACAGCGCCTTCGGCGAGAAGAAGAACTACGGCAAGGTCTACGAAGGCGTCATCCGCTCGACGTTCGTCGTCGACGCGGACGGCAAGATCGCGGTGGCGCAGTACAACGTGCGCGCCACGGGGCACGTCGCGAAGCTTCTGCGGGACCTCTCGCTGGCGGCGTAAAGCCTCGTGAGTGGTAAGGGCGGTTCTGGCGGACCCGCGTTTGCCTGCCCACTGGATCCCGATGCCATCTCGGTGGGCTTGTTCTGGTTGCCGATGTGGGCGAGCGGGGAGGATTGGGGACGTTCAACGTCCGGAATCCTCCCCGCTCGACGGGTACGGGGAGTGGCCCAAGAGAACCGGAATACACCTCGACGATGAAGGATTTGGGACACTCGACGTCCCGATTCCTTCACGCTCGACCATGCCGCCGCTGCCACTTCGCATGTGCGCTGGTCAGGTGTGGGTAGGCAAATACCCGGTCCGTTCTAACCGTCCCTACCACTCACGAGAACTCAACCGGCCAGCTTCCGCAGCTCTCCCACCAGCGCCCGCAGAGCCTTCCCTCGATGCGAAGCGCCGTCCTTTTCGGACGGGTCCAGCTCCGCCGAGGTCCGCGTGCCACCTTCCGGCACGAAGATCGGGTCGTAGCCGAATCCGTTGGTACCACGGCGTTCCCGGATCAGCGTGCCGCGCCATTCCCCGCGCACCACGGTCTCGTCGCCCCCGGGGACGACCAGCGCCGCCGCGCAGACGAACGCCGCGCCCATGCGCTCGTCGGGGGTGTCGGACAGTTGCGCCAGCACGAGGTCCAGGTTCGACTCGTCGTCGCCGTGCTTGCCCGACCAGCGCGCCGAGAGCACACCCGGCATGCCGTTGAGCGCGTCGATGGCGATGCCGGAGTCGTCGGCGATCGCGGGGAGGCCGGTCGCGGCGGCCGCGTCCTGCGCCTTCGCGAGCGCGTTGCCCTCGAAGTCCGGGGCGGTTTCGGGTGCTTCGGGGAACTCGGGGACGTCGGCGAGGCCGATGACCTCGACGCCCTCGATCCCTTCCGCCACCAGGATGCGCCGGAGTTCGCCGAGCTTCTTCGCGTTGCGGGTGGCCAAAAGCAGCTTGGTCACTTCGCGCCCTTCTTCTTGTCCGGCCGCGGCTCGGGCAGCTCGCCGGGGTACGGCAGCGCGAGCGCCTCGGTCTGCAGGCGGGTCAGCTCCTCGCAGCCCGCGAGCGCCATGTCCAGCATGGTGTCCAAAGTGGACCGCGCGAAGGTGGCGCCCTCACCGGTGCCCTGCACCTCGATCATGGTGCCCGCGTCGGTGGCGACGACGTTCATGTCGACCTCCGCGCGCGAGTCCTCCTCGTAGGGCAGGTCGAGGCGCACGCGGCCGTCGACGACGCCCACGCTCACCGCGGCCACCGAGGACGAAAGCGGCTGCGGGTCGGCGAGGCGGCCCGCGGCGCCGAGCCAGGTGACGGCGTCGGCGAGCGCGACGTAGCCGCCGGTCACCGCGGCCGTGCGGGTGCCGCCGTCGGCCTGGATGACGTCGCAGTCGATGACGATCGTGTTCTCCCCCAGCGCCGCCAGGTCGATGCAGGCGCGCAGGGACCGGCCGATCAGCCGGGAGATCTCGTGGGTACGGCCGCCGACGCGGCCCTTGATGGATTCGCGGTCGCTACGGGTGTTGGTCGCCGACGGCAGCATCGCGTACTCGGCGGTGACCCAGCCGAGGCCGGAACCGGCCCGCCAGCGGGGGACGCCTTCGGTGACGCTCGCCGCGCACAGCAACCGGGTGTCGCCGAACTCGATCATCACCGAACCCGCGGGCCACCGCTGGAAGCCACGGGTGATCTTGATGTCGCGAAGCTGGTCGTCGTTCCTGCCGTCTTTTCTCGCCACGGCCGTCACTCTAGAACCCCGCGTCAGATGTCGTAGACGGCGCCCTGCTCGACCAGCTCGGCGGCGGGGAACGCGACGGCCGCCTCGGCGAGGACGGCCTCACGGTCGGTCCAGGGCGCGACGTGGGTGAGCAGCAGCCGCCCCACCCCCGCCTTGCGCCCCAGTTCTCCCGCTTCCTTGCCGGACAGGTGGACGCCGGCCGGCCGGTCGGGCGAGTCGGTCCAGGACGCTTCGGACAGCAGGACGTCGACGCCGGCGGCCAGATCGGTCAAGGTGTCGCAGACGCCGGTGTCCCCGGTGTAGGCGAGGGTCTTGCCGCCGTGCGCGAACCTCAGCCCGAACGCCGGGGTCGGGTGGTCGACCGGGACCGCGGTGACCTCGAACGGCCCGATCCGCATGGGCTCGGTCCGCAGGGCGTCGAAGGCGAAGACGTCGGACAGATCGGTGATCGCCCGCTCCTCCTCGTTCGCCGCGTAAGCAAGGGCGAGCCGCTCGTGCACGTCCGACGGCCCGTACACCGGCAGCCTGCGCGGCCTCGCCGGATACGGCGGCGCGGGGTGGTAGCGCCGCAGCACGGTGAGCGCGCTGACGTCGGCGCAGTGGTCGGGGTGGAGATGCGAAAGGATCAGCGCGTCCAGATCGAACGGGTCGCGCAAGGCCTGCAGCCTGGCGAGTGTCCCGTTGCCGAGTTCGAGCCCCAGGACGAACCCGTCCGCCTCGATCAGATAGCCGGACGCGGCGGCGTTGGGCCCGGGGATGCTGCCTGAGCAGCCGAGGATCGTGAGACGCACTGTGACACCTTAAGCACGGAATCGGCGATTTTACGCACTGGTGGGAGCCAGCACACCCGGAGCGAAACCCATGAACCGCTGAGCGAGTCTGGTGAACGGCTCGGCGGATCCGGTGGCGACGAACTCGTGCCGCGGCGGGGTGTCGCGCTCGGCGAGGAGATCGTCCTCGGTGAGGACGCGCACGAGGTCACGCGCGGTCTCTTCGGCGCTGGACACCAGCGTGACGTCCTGACCCATGACGATCTGCAGCACCCCGGACAGCAACGGGTAGTGAGTGCAGCCCATGACGAGGGTGTCGACCTGTGCGTCCAGCAGTGGTTCCAGGTAACCCTGTGCGAGCCCGAGCACCTGGCGCCCGGTGGTGATCCCGCGTTCGACGAAGTCCACGAACCGCGGGCACGCGACGCTGGTGATCTCGACGTCCTGAGCGGCGTTGAAGGCGTCGTCGTAGGCGCGGGACCGGACGGTACCTTCGGTGCCGATGACGCCGATCCGGCCGGAACGCGTGGCCGAGACGGCCCTGCGCGCGGCCGGGAGGACGACCTCGACCACGGGGACGTCGTAGCGCTCCCTCGCATCGCGCAGACAAGCGGCGGAGGCGGTGTTGCAGGCGATGACCAGCGCCTTCACCCCGCCCTCGACGATGTCGTCCAAGGCCTCGAGCGCGTACTGGCGCGCCGTCGCGATGGGAAGCGGACCGTACGGGTTGCGGGCGGTGTCGCCGACGTAGCGCAACTGCTCACCGGGCAACTGCTCCAGGATCGCCCTGGCGACGGTGAGCCCGCCCACTCCGGAATCGAAGACGCCGATCGGGGCGTCGGCGCTCGGCTTGGTCACCCGGCGAGGTTACCGGCACCGCCGGGAGTCCCGTTTGAAGAGGCCTGCCTGGCTCGCGTCTTGTCCATCCTCGCCACCACCCAGGCCGCGAAGATCCCGGACAGCGCGCCGAACAGGTGGCCCTGCCACGAGACGTTCGGATCGCCCGGCAGCAGTCCCCAGAGCATTCCGCTCCAGATGCCCAGCAGCAGGACGGCGACCAGAATTTGCCCGGCAGAACGGTTGAAGATGCCCCTGACCAGCAGGAACGCGAGCCATCCGAAGGCGACGCCGGACGCTCCCACGGTCACCGTGCCACTCGGCGCGATCAGCCAGACGCCGAGACCCGACAGCACCCAGATGATCGCGGTCACCAGCACCCACCGGCCGATGCCCGCCGCCATCGCGAGGAAGGCGAACACCAGCACCGGGACGGTGTTGGAGAACAGGTGTCCCCAGCCGGAATGCAGCAACGGCGCCCAGAGCACGCCGTCGAGATCGGAGACTTCACGGGCGACGATGCCGCCGCTCTGGTCGAGGTCGGCGGGCAGCACGACGTCGACCAGCTCGACCAGGTAGAGCAGCGCGGTGAAGGCCAGCGCCACGATCACGGCGGCCTTCGGGTTCGGCGGCAGGACGCGTTTGGCCGGGTCAGTACCGGACGACTCGCTCGCCGGGACCGGCTGGGAAGGCAAAGTGGTCACCTCCCCAGGCTACGACGGGGATCGGCGAGATCGCCTCCGTGAGAACCCTGAATTGTCGGTAGGGGGTACTACGGTCGCTCGCATGGGGATGCCTTCTTCCGAGCACGTCGACGTGCCGGTCTACCTCGCGCGACTCGGCCTCGAGCACGAGCCGCCGGGCCTCGGCGCGCTTTTCCGGCTGCACGCGGCCCATGTGGAACGGGTGCCGTACGAAGATTTCGAAGTCCAGCTGGGCCGGGTGACGTCGCTGGATCCGGCGGTGTCGTTCGGCCGGATCGCCGCCGGTCGCGGTGGCTACTGCTATCACCTCAACGGCGCGTTCTCCGCCCTGCTGACGGCGCTCGGCTACCAGGTCACGCGGCATCCGGGTGGGGCGCAGATGCCGGGCGACCCGGCCGGGATCCATCTCAACCACCTGCCGCTGACGGTGTCCGGGCTGGCGGAGGCACCGGAAACGGGCTGGTTCGTCGACGTGGGGCTCGGCGACGGCATCCACGAGCCGATCCCGCTGCTCGAAGGCGAGTACAAACAGGGGTCGCTGGTGTTCGGCATGCGGGCCTCGGAGGTCACCCCCGGCGGATGGCGGTTCGACCACGATCCGCAAGGCAGCTTCCTGGGGATGGATTTCGCGCCCGAGACGGCCGTGATGCCGGACTTCGCCGAGAAGCACGTCGAGCTGTCCACGTCCGCGGATTCCGGCTTCGTCCGCACACTCGTGCTGCAACGCCGGGACGCCGATGGCGTGGACTCGCTGCGCGCGCTGACTTTGAGCCGTCTGCCGGGCGGCAAGACGGTGCTGGAGTCACCGGCCGAGTGGTGGACGGCGATCGAGGACGTCTTCGGCGTGCCGCGCGCCGGATTCACCGGTGAAGAACAGGACAGGCTGTGGCGGCAAGCCTTCGCGCAGCACGAACGTCACTTGGCGGCAGGGAGCGAGATCTTGCCGAGCGCGTAGTCCACGGACGCTTCGGCGTGCAGCCTGGTGGTGGGGAACGTGGGCACCGGGCTGTCTTCGGGGCCGACGAGCAGTTCGATCTCGGTGCAGCCGTAGATGACGCCCTCCGCCCCCGCCTCGACGATCCGCGAGATGACCTCGCGGTACCGCTCGCGCGACTCGTCGGTGACGACGCCGTGGACGAGCTCGTCGTAGATGACCCGGTGCACCGTCTCGCGATCGGCCTCGTCCGGCACGAGCACGTCGAGCCCGTGCGCGGCGAGGCGTTCGCGGTAGAACGGCTGGGCCATGGTGAAACCGGTGCCCAGGAGCCCGACGCGCCCGAGGTTCGCGGCTTTGATCGCGGTGGCCGTGGTGTCCGCGAGATGCAGCAGCGGAATGCCGAGGCCGTCGGTGAGCTGGTCAGCGACCTTGTGCATCGTGTTGGTGCACAAGACGACGAAGTCCGCTCCGGCGGCTTCGAGGCCGCGCGCGGCTCGGTTCAGTTCCCGGCCGGCGTCGTCCCAGCGTCCTTCGGCCTGCATCGCTTCGATTTCGGCGAAGTCCACGGAGTAGAGCACGGTGCGCGCGGAGTGGTACCCGCCGCGCAGCTCACGGACGCGCTCGTTGACCAGCCGGTAGTACTCGGCCGACGATTCCCAGCTCATCCCGCCCAGCAACCCGATGACCTTCATGCCCGCCATCGTGCCAGCGCCCCGCGCGCAATGAAGGGGACTTTCATTGCGAAATTTGCAATGAAAGTCCCCTTCATTGCAGCCAGGGGTCAGGCCCAGAGCTGCCCGTCGAGCCTCTCGGCAGCTTCGTCGAGCGACCCGGAGTAAGCGCCCGTAGAGAGGTACTTCCACCCCGCGTCCGCGACCACGAAGGCCACGTCGGCGGGCTTCCCCGAAGCGGCGGCCTTCTCGGCGACGGCCAGCGCCGCGTGCAGCACGGCACCGGTCGAGATCCCCGCGAAGATGCCTTCGTGCTCCAGCAGCTCACGTGTCCGGCGAAGCGCGTCGTAGGCGCCCACGGAGAAGCGGCCGTTGAGCACGCTCGCGTCGTAGAGCTCCGGGACGAACCCCTCGTCGAGGTTCCGCAGGCCGTACACGAGCTCGCCGTAGCGCGGCTCGGCCGCGATGATCTGCACGTCCGGCTTCGCCTCGTGCAGGTAGCGCCCGACCCCGACCAGGGTGCCGGTGGTGCCGAGGCCGCCGACGAAATGCGTCAGCGTCGGCAGGTCCTTGAGCAGTTCGGGCCCGGTGCCGCGGTAGTGCGCTTCGGCGTTGGCCGGGTTGCCGTACTGGTAGAGCATCACCCAGTCCGGGTTGGCCTCGGACAGTTCCTTCGCCCGGCGCACGGCCTCGTTGGACCCGCCGGCGGCCGGGGAGAAGACGATCCGCGCGCCGTACGCCTGCAGCAGTTGCTTGCGTTCGGTGGAGGTGTTCTCCGGCATGACGCACACCAGGCCGTAGCCCTTGAGCTTCGCGGCCATGGCGAGCGAGATCCCGGTGTTGCCCGACGTCGGCTCCAGGATCGTGGAGCCGCGCCGGAGCTTGCCCTCGCGCTCGGCGGCCTCGATCATCGCCAGCGCGGGGCGATCCTTGATCGAACCGGTCGGGTTGCGGTCCTCCAGCTTCGCCCACAACCGCACGTCGTGGGTGGGCGAAAGCCGGGGCAGGCCGACCAGCGGGGTGCCGCCGAGCGTGTCGAGCAGCGACTCGAAGCGAGCCATGGATCAGCCTCCGGCCACTGCGGGCAGGATGGTCAGGGTGTCGCCGTCCTTGACCTCGGCCTCGAGGCCACCGGAGAAGCGGACGTCCTCGTCGTTGACGTAGACGTTGACGAAGCGGTGCAGCTTCTCTTCCTTGACCAGGCGGGCCTTGAGGCCGCCGTGGCGGGACTCGATGTCGTCGATCACCTCGAGCACGGTCTTGCCGCTCGCCTCGACGGACTTCTCGCCGCCGGTGTGAGTACGCAGGATGGTCGGGATGGACACGGTCACGGCCATGGTTTTCTACCTCCGGTGGGTTCTCTGCTACGCAGACGTTCGGGCCGGTCCGGGTTATTCCCGGGGCCGGGGTTCAGCCGGTGATCTCGACGGGCTCCTCGGTGATCTCCCCGTCCACGATCCGGTAAGACCGGAACTGATGCGAATCGGGGTCCTTGGTGGAGACGAGCACGTAGTGCGCGTCGGGTTCCGAGGCGTACGAGACATCGGTGCGAGACGGATAGGCGTCGGTCGCGGTGTGCGAGTGGTAGATGACCACCGGCACCTCGTCGTTGGCGTCCATCTCGCGGTAGAGCTTGAGCAGGTCGCCCGAGTCGAATTCGTAGAACGTGGGCGAGCGCGCCGCGTTCAGCATCGGGATGTACCGCTCGGGGCTGTCCGATCCCTCGGGACCGGCGATCACCCCGCACGCCTCATCGGGATGGTCACGGCGGGCATGGGCGACGATCTCGTCGACGAGTTCACGGCGGATCCGGAGCACATCGCACATCTTAGGTGCTGGACGCGGCCTATCCACACTCTGAGATTGCCACCACTCAGAGCGTGTGGACGCCCGGAGCCGCCGGGTCGTCGAGGATCGCGGTCGTGATCAGGTTCTCGAGCGAGGCGAGCCAGGCGGACTTCACATCGCGGTCTCGCCTGGCCACGAAGTCGTTCGGCGGATGGGCCTTCCACCTAGGGCGGCGCAGGTACCTGACCTGCGCGTGGACGAGCACGAGCCGTAGGTCGGCGACCCCGGCCCGGTCGAGGACCAGACTCGCCCCGCCCGGCCACCGGCCGAGGATCCTGGCGAGCGTGGCCCGCACTTCCGCGCGCATCTCCGCGCCGTGACGCTCTCGGAAGCCTTCGCTGTCGCCCTTCTTGCGGTAGGCGTCGGGGAACAACCTGTCGTCCCGGACGTCCTCGGCCCCAGACTCCAGGGCCTGGCCGAACTCGACCAGGATCCCTCGCAGCACTTCGGCCACGTTCTCCGTCAGGTCGAGCCGGACGCCGTCACCCTCCCGGACCGCGCTCGCCCCGTCACGCATGCCGGAGCCTCGCGCGAAGGCCACGCACTTGCAGCGCCGCGACCAGCTTCTCCGCTTCCGCCCACGGCCCCGGAGCCAGCTCGACCTTGCCGCGGCGGTCGATGTCACCGGCGACCCGGTACGCGGTCTCGGTGGTGTAGCCGAGCACGTCGGTCAGCACCAGCGTGACACCGCCGTAGGTGTTGATGTTGTCGTTGTGGATCTCGATGATCCACGAGCCCCCAGCGTGCATGCCGACTTGATCAACGGACGGCACCTCCGCGTTACGCGAGGGCTTCGGGCCAGACGTCGCGGTAGGCGCGCATGCCTCCGGCGGAAGTGGCGTTCAGCACGCCGTGCACCATCGCCCGCCCGAACGCCCGCGCGGCCGCCGAGCAGAGCGTGTCCAGCACGGCCGCGCGCCGGGTCGCCGCGACCGGGCCCGCGCCGCCGGGAAGCTCCCGGTCGCCGGTCGCCAGCGCGAAGACCGTGTCGCCGTCGAACATCGTGTGCGCCGGCCGCACGGCCCTGGCGAGACCGTCCTGCGCGGCCACCGCGAGCCGTCGCGCCTCCGCCTTGGACAGTGCCGCGTCGACCGCGACCACGCCGATGGTCGTGTTGAGCCCCGCCGCCTTCGCCTCGACGTCGCCGGGCCTCTCGGGCCAGCGGACGCCGAACTCGCCGTCGACCTCGTGATCCGCCGCGAACGCACGGCCGGTCGAGAGATCGACGGCCTCTCCGGCGGCGTTCACCGCGGCGACGACGCCGACGGTGAACTCCCCGACCCGCTCCGAGGCCGTGCCGATCCCACCTTTGAGTGATCCCGCCTTCGCCCCGGCGCCCGCGCCGACGGTCCCCAGCGGCACCGGACCGGCCACGGCCGCTTCACAGGCGGCGTAGCCGAAGGAGGCGTCCGGGCGGTTTCCCCAGTCGCTACGAGGCAGGTCGAACAGCACCGCCGCGGGGACGATCGGCACCACCTCGTGCGGTCGCGTCCCGACCGGTATCCCCAGGTTCCGCTCGGCGAGCCAGCGCATGACGCCGTCCGCCGCGGCCAGCCCGTACGCGCTCCCGCCGGACAGGCAGATCGCGTTGACGTGCTGGACCAGGTTCTCCGGCTCCAGCAGATTGGTCTCCCGCGTGCCGGGCGCGCCACCGCGCTGGTCGACGGCCCCGACGGCACCGCCGGGGACCAGCACGACCGTCGTCCCGGTCGCCCAGCCGTCACCGACCCGCTCGTGGTGCCCGACCAGCACGCCGGGAACGTCGGTGATCACGATGTCAGCGACTGGATGAGGGTCTCCTGCACCCAGGTCAGCCAGTGGTAGACGCCGAGATGCGGCGCGCGGGGATCGTCCTCGGGAAGCTCGTCGGGCATGTCCTCGGTGACGTCGAGCGCGGTGCCCAGCGCCAGCCGGACGTCGTTGAGCGCGCCGAGCCACGCGTCGGCCTGTTCGAAGGTCAGCCGCACGTTCCCGCCGTCCCGCGGCAGGGTGTCCAGCACGATCTTGGCGACGCCGACCTTCTTGTCCAGGAGGTCGGGCTCGTGGAGCGACCGCATCGCGGCGGCCGAGTCGATGTCCTCGCGGGTCGGGTTGTCCGGGTCCAGCTTGTGGAAGTCCGGCAACAGCCGGGAGAGCACCGGATCGTCCGGCGACTCCGTCGGGCCGGTGCGGATCCCGGTCAGCTCGGCCAGCTCGTCCTGCGGCGCCTCCTCGGCGCGCGCGGTGAGCATGTCCTCCAGCTGGCTGACCAGACCGCGCAGGACCGCGGCCTCCTGCTGCTCGAACCCGGCGACGATGGTCTCGCCTTTGCGGCGCCATCCGTTCATGAAGTCTGCTCCATCGTCGCCCAGAGGCCGGCCGCGTGCAGTTTCGCGACGTCGATCTCCACCTTCTCCTTGGAACCGGAGGACACGATCGCCTTGCCCTTCTGGTGCACGTCGAGCATCAGCTTCGTCGCGTGGTCCCGGCTGTAACCGAACAGCTTCTGGAACACGTACGTCACGTACGACATGAGGTTCACCGGATCGTTCCAGACGACCGTCCGCCAGGGATTGTCCTCAGAGACGACTTCTACTCCCTGTGGATCAACCTGCGTCTGCTCGGATGCGACAGGCGTGGACATGCACTCCATGGTGTCACGGGCCCAACCCGGTACGGGTTGGCAGGTCCGGCCATGTGAGTGAATAGGCTGGCACCATGGGTTCCCCCGAGGCGGCCACTGGCGCCGGCACCGCGTTGCTCACCGACCACTACGAGCTGACCATGCTGGCCAGCGCGCTGGCCGACGGGACCGCGGACAGGCCGTGTGTCTTCGAGGTCTTCGCACGTCGTCTCCCCGACGGCCGCCGCTACGGCGTCGTCGCGGGCACCGGCCGGGTCCTCGACTCGATCGCGGACTTCCGGTTCACCGATGCCGAGCTGAGCCAGCTGGAAGCGACCGCCGTCGTCGACGACGCCACCCTTTCGTGGCTCTCGGAGTACTCCTTCTCGGGGAACATCGACGGCTACGCCGAGGGTGAGCTCTACTTCCCCGGCTCCCCGATCCTGACCGTCACCGGCTCCTTCGGCGACGCCGTCGTGCTGGAGACGCTGATCCTCTCGATCCTCAACCACGACAGCGCGATCGCGTCCGCGGCGGCGCGGATGTCGGGCGCCGCGCACGGCAGGCCGATCATCGAGATGGGCGGGCGCCGCACGCACGAGTGGGCCGCCGTCGCCGCCGCGCGGGCCGCGTACCTCGCCGGTTTCGCCACGACGTCCAACCTCGAAGCGGGCCGCCGCTACGGCATCCCGACGCGGGGCACCGTCGCGCACGCGTTCATGTTGCTGCACGACAGCGAGGAAGAGGCCTTCCGCGCGCAGGTGGACAAGATGGGCACCGACACCACCCTCCTGGTGGACACCTACGACATCACCAAGGGCATCGAGACGGCCGTCCGGGTGGCCGGGACCGAGCTCGGCGCGATCCGCATCGACTCGGGCGACGTCGGCCCGCTGGCCCGCAAGGCCCGCGAGCAGCTCGACGCCCTCGGTGCCAAGGACACCCGCATCGTGGTGTCCGGCGATCTCGACGAACACGCCATCGCGGCGCTGCGGGCGGAACCCGTCGACGCGTACGGCGTCGGCACCTCGGTCGTCACCGGTTCCGGCGCGCCGACCGCCGGGATGGTCTACAAACTCGTCGAGGTCGACGGCAGGCCGGTCGCCAAGCGCAGCGCGCACAAGGAGTCCCGCGGCGGCCGGAAATCCGCGCTGCGGCGGCACCGCGGCACCGGCACCGCCGTCGAAGAGGTGATCTGGACCGCCGCCTCGACGGCACCGGAACGGGGACCGGACGACCACGAATTGCAGATACCGCTGGTCCGGGACGGCCGGACGGTGGATGATTTGCCCACGCTGGACGACGCGCGCCAGCGGCTGCGACGGGCTTTGGTGAGCCTGCCGTGGGAAGGCCTCAAGCTTTCGCACGGCGAGCCCGCCATCCCGACCGTATTCGTCTAGAGAGAACTCAGGAGCAACACATGGGGACCGCCTTGATCGTGGTCGATGTGCAGAACGACTTCTGCGAAGGCGGGTCGCTCGGCCTGCCCGGTGGCGCCGCCGCCGCCGAAGCGATCTCCAAGCAGGCCGCCGAGGGCGGCTACGCGCACGTCGTCGCCACCCGCGATTACCACATCGACCCGGGCGACCACTTCAGCGAGACGCCGGACTTCAAGGACAGCTGGCCGCGGCACTGTGTCGCGGGCACCTCCGGCGCGTCGTTCCACCCGGCGCTCGACGTGGTCCCGGTCAGCGAGGTCTTCTCCAAGGGCGAGTACACCGCCGCGTACTCGGGCTTCGAGGGCAACGCGCGTGACGGCAAGACGCTCGACGCCTGGCTGAAGGAGCACGACGTCACCGAGGTCGACGTCGTCGGCATCGCGACCGACTTCTGCGTGCGCGCGACAGCGCTCGACGCGGCGAAGGCGGGCTTCACCGTGCGAGTGCTGCTGGACCTCACCGTCGGCGGTTCGCAGCCGACGGTCGACGCGGCGCTCAAGGACTTCGACGAGGCCGGCGTGACCTACACCGGGAAGGCGCCGGTCCCGACCGCATGATCCAGCACCACCTGCAGGACACCCTGATCGAAAACCGGCTCATCGCGATCCTGCGAGCCGACAACGCGAACCGCTTCGCCGACGCCGCCACGGTGTTGCACGCGGCGGGCGTGCGGGTGCTCGAAGCGGCGTTGACCACGCCGGGCGCCCCGGAAGCCATCGCCGTCATCCGCAAGAAGCTCGGCGACGACGCGCACGTCGGCGCCGGGAGCGTGCGTGAACCGTCCGATGTGGACATCGCGGCGGACGCGGGCGCGACGTTCCTGGTCACTCCGACGGTGAACCCGCTGGTACTGGAGCGCGCGCACGAACGCGGGCTGCCGGTGGTCTGCGGCGCGCTGACCCCGACCGAGATCGACCAGGCCTGGCGCCTCGGCGCGGCGGCGGTGAAGGTGTTCCCGGTCGCCGCCGTCGGCGGGGTCGCCTACCTGCGGGCGATCCGGGCGCCGATGCCGGACATCCCGCTCGTGCCGACCGGCGGCGTGCACCTCGCCGACGTCGCGAAGTACCTCGAGTCGGGTTCGATCGCCGTCGCCGCGGCCACTCCGCTGCTCGGCGACGCGCTCACCTCCGGCGGATCGCTGACGGACCTCGCGACCAGGGCGGGCGAGTTCGTCGCCGCGGCCGCGAAGTACGTCTCGCGCACTTAAACGCGAGGGTCAGGGCTTCTTCTTGCCGTAGGGGTCGCAGCGCGCGGTGCCGAGGTAGATGTCGCCCTTCGCCGGTCCGCCGCCCTGCGGGAACAGCTTGATGTGCAGCATGTGCGTCACGAGGCTCCCGTCGGGCGGCGTCGGCGTGACGGTCTCGTTGACCGTGAGCGACGCCAGCGCCGTCCCGCCCTTGCCGCCGGCGATGGTCAGCCGGTAGTTCTGCGGGATGTTCTCCGGCAGCGTGAACCCGGTGACGTCGCCGAACTCGATGTAGCCGAGGCTGCCGTCCTTGGTGGTGCTGCACTTCGCCATGAACGTGCGGACCTTGATCACCGGACCGCCGAAGCGCTTGAGCAGGCTGGTTTCGAACCGCCGTCCGGACGCCTCGGCGACGGCCACCGCGCCGGTCCGGCCGCAGTTCGAGTCACCGCCGCCGAACCGGGCGAAATCGCCGGTCGACCCGCCCTGGGTCTTCCCGGTCAGCGGCCCGTCGACGTCGCACGGCGCGAGATCGCCGGTGACGACGTGCTCGTCGCCGATCTCCACGTCGAGCGAACCGACCGACGCCGACGCCGTCGCGGGTGCCGCGTCGGCCGACGCGATCGCCGGGACCCCCGTCACCAGCGCCCCGGTCAGCATCGTCACCGACAACAGCCTCGAACCGAGTTTCTTCATGTCCGGCAGCCTTCACCAAGAGCCTGACCGGCGCAGGTCCACGCCACCCGGACGAGTGGACGGACGATGACCGTGAGGTGGCCGACATTCGGTCCGCGGCCCGCCGTCTGGCGTTAACCTCGGTTCACATTCGTGTACTCATAGGAGGTCTGAGTGTCTTCGCTGTCTGTGGCCGGCCACCGTCCGGTTCTCGCCGACCTCGTTCCCGGCGCTCTGGTCCGTGACGCGGTCCTGGTCGCCGGTGGTGCCGCCCTGACCGGTGCGGCCGCGCAGCTCATGATCCCGGTGCCCGGCTCGCCGGTGCCGATGACCGGCCAGACGTTCGCCGCCCTGCTGGTCGGCGCCGCGCTCGGCTGGAAGCGCGGCGCGCTGTCGATGGCGCTGTACCTCGCCGTCGGCGCGGCCGGCTTCGGCTGGTTCCAGGACGGCTCTTCGGGCCTGTTCGGCCCCAGCGCCGGCTACATCGTCGGATTCGTCTTCGCCGGTGCGCTGGTGGGCGCGCTCGCCGGCCGCGGCGGGGACCGCACGCCGCTGCGCATGGCGGGGACGATGGTGCTGGGCAACCTCGCCATCTACTCGATCGGCGTGCCGTGGCTGATGGCCTCGCTGGACGTCGGCCTGTCGGCCGGGCTCGCGAAGGGTGTCGTGCCGTTCCTGATCGGGGACGCGCTGAAGATCGCCGTCGCGGCGGCGCTGCTTCCGGGCACCTGGGCGCTGGTCTCTCGCTTCCGCAAGGACGTGTGACCGGCCCTTTCACTGCCCCAAGCGCTGCTATGAAAGGCCCGTTACTTGCAAATTTCGCAAGTAACGGGCCTTTCATTGCACGGGCCTCAGGATCTTGACGGTGGCCCCGGCTATCGTCTTGTCCCGTGCCCTCCCGTGCTGACTTCCCCGGTGTCCTCGAACTCCTGACCCACGCGGTCGAGTCCGTGGGTGGTGCCGAGCGCGAGGGCCAGGTCCAGATGGCGGACGCCGTCGGCCGCGCCATCCGCACCGGTGAGCACCTGGCCGTCCAGGCGGGCACCGGTACCGGGAAGTCGTTGGCGTACCTCGTTCCCGCGATCCGGCACGCGGTCGAGAAAGAGGCCACGGTCGTGGTCTCCACGGCCACCATCGCCCTGCAACGCCAGCTGGTCGATCGAGACCTCCCCCGGTTGGCGAAGGCGCTGAAGAAGCCCCTCGGCCGCGAGCCCACCTTCGCGATCCTCAAGGGCCGCCGTAACTATCTCTGCCTCCACCGGCTCGATTCCGGCGCCCCGGACGAGCCGGAAGACCAGCAGCTGTTCGACCCGTTCGCCGTCTCCCGGCTGGGCAAGGAGGTCACGCGGCTGCGGGAATGGTCGTCCGACACCGAGACAGGCGATCGCGACGAGCTCGTCCCCGGTGTCTCGGATCAGGCGTGGCGCCAGGTTTCCGTCACGGCCAGGGAATGCCTCGGCGCCTCGCGCTGCCCCATCGGCACCGACTGCTTCGCGGAGCGGTCCCGTGCCGAGGCGGGCAAGGCCGACGTCGTGATCACCAACCACGCGCTGCTGGCGATCGACGCGCTGCAGGGCTACCAGGTACTCCCCGACCACGACCTGGTGATCATCGACGAGGCGCACGACCTGGTCGACCGCGTGACGTCGGTGGCCACCGGCGAGCTGACCAGCGGCATGGTCTCCGCCGCCGCCCGGCGCTGCGGGAAACTGGTCGACGACGAAGTGGCCGACCAGTTGCTCGAGGCGAGCGACGGGCTGGCCCTGATCCTCGACGACATGCCGTCGGGGCGCATGGACTCGCTGCCGCAGGCCCTCAACGGCGCGATCCCCGCGGTCCGCGACGCCGCTCATCGCTGCCTCACCTCGCTCGGCAAGGACCGCAAGGAAGACGTCGACGAGGCCACGGCCCGCAAACTGGCGCGGTCGCTGCTCGAAGAGGTCCACGACACCGCTGTCCGGCTCCTCGAAGCCTTCGACGACGACAAGGCGCATCAGCGCGATGTCGTCTGGCTGACCGGGGACCGCTTCTCCACCAACCCGCGTCCGCCCGCGCTGAAGGTCGCTCCGCTGGGTGTCGCGGGGCTGCTGCGCGAACGTGTCTTCAACCAGCACACGACCGTTCTCACGTCGGCGACGCTGACCCTGGGCGGCACGTTCGACACCATGGCCCGGCAATGGGGTCTTCCGCCCGGTGGGGCCAGGGTCGAGAAGTCACCGGGCACGGCGACCGAGAAGGCCGCTCCCGCCGACAGCGACGACGCAGAGGGCCCGAAGTGGACGGGCCTCGACGTCGGCTCCCCGTTCGACCACAAGCGCAACGGCATCCTCTACCTGGCCAAACACCTGCCGCCGCCGGGCCGCGACGGGCTGCAGCCCTCGACCATGGACGAGCTGGCCGAGCTGATCGAGGCCGCGGGCGGGCGCACGCTCGGTCTGTTCTCCTCGATGCGCGCGGCGAAGCAGGCCACCGAGGAGATGCGGGAGCGGCTCGACCTGCCGATCCTCTGCCAGGGCGACGATTCCACCGGCCTGCTGGTGCAGAAGTTCTCCGAGGACGCGCGCACCTGCCTGTTCGGCACCCTCTCGCTGTGGCAGGGCGTCGACGTACCGGGCCCGTCGCTCCAGCTCGTGGTGGTCGACCGCATCCCGTTCCCGCGCCCGGACGACCCGGTCTCGTCGGCGCGGCAGCGGGCCGTGGAAGCCAGGGGCGGCAACGGTTTCCTCACCGTCGCGGCCACGCACGCCGCCCTGCTGCTCGCGCAGGGAACCGGACGCCTGCACCGTTCGGTCACCGACCGCGGCGTCGTGGCGATCCTCGATTCACGGCTGGCCAACGCCCGCTACGGCGGATTCCTGCGTGCCTCGCTGCCGCCGTTCTGGCCCACCATGGACCCGAAGGTCGCCCGCGACGCGCTGCGCCGCCTCGACGCCGCCGCCCCGGCCTGAGTGGCCTGGAACACGGCCGAGTACCGTAAACGGAACGCCGAAGACAGGGAGAACCGGTTGTCCCACGAGTCGCCCAACGCACAATCCCGGACCGTCAGCGTCGATGACACCGGGGTGCGTCGCCAGCTCGCGGACGGAAGCGAGGAAGCCGTCACGTGGTCCGAGCTGTCCGCGGTGGTGGTCAGAGTGATCCCTGAAGGCCCGTGGAAGGAAGACGTCTTCTTCATGCTCGCCGGCGCCGACGGGAAGGGCACCGCGATCCCCAGCGGCGACCCGGCCGCCGACGCGCTGATCGAGCGGCTGCAGACGCTGCCCGGCTTCGACAACGAGAAGTTCATCGAGGCCATGACCACCGACGCCGACGAGGCGTACGTGGTCTGGAGCTCCGAAGGCCACGCCGCCAAACACTAGCCCCGTGCAATGAAGGGGACTTTCATTGCAAATTCTGCAATGAAAGTCCCCTTCATTGCATCCCGGAGACCTACTCGACCGGGAAGCTCTCCGTGACCGGGATGCCCTTCTTCAGCGTCCGGCTCACCGTGCACAGCCGCTCGATGGCGCGGTCCACCGCCACCGCGAGCGCCTCCCGGTCCGCCGCGGCGAGGGAGGACACGTCGACGTCGAAGGCCACGTGGACGGCGTCGAGTTCCGAAGCGCCTTCTCGCCTGTCCGCGGTCACGCCGACCCGGAACTTCGAGTCCTCACCGATCCGGCGCGTGATGAGGTTCTCCGCGGTGACGGCCGAGCAGCCCGCCGCCGCGATCTGAAGCAGTTCGGCGGGCGAGAAGGCGCCCTCGGCCCCCTTGCGGCCGATCACGACCTCGGCACCGCGTTCGTTGCGGCCGATGAAGCGGTGTTCGCCGTCGCGCTGGACTTCCAAAGACACGGTTTTCCTTTCAGAGTGACGGCAGCCTGGGCGCGATGTCCCTGGCCAGCCGTTCCGCCGCCGGGCACATCTCCTGCGGCTTTTTGACCTTGTCCGAGACGTAGATCTCCACCGTCTCGATCATGGCCCGGCCGTCGCCGGTGAAGGTCCGGTGCGGGATCTCGGCCTGGCAAGCCTCCCACTCGGACGAGATCTCGACGAAGGCTTCCCGCGATCCGAGAGCCAGGCGCGTGCCGCCGTCCTCGAACGGCGCCCACTCCCGTTCGAACCGGATCGTCACCTCCATGTCGCGGTGGTTCCAGTAGCACTCCCAATTGCCGAAGACGGGATCCGGCGCGGCAGGGCCACCGACGACCTTCGACGGCGAGTCCCCGCCCAGCGCGCAGGCGTCGAGACTCCCGAGCGAGCCGGCGGGGAAGGGGACGGGACGGCGCTTGATCGGTTCCCTGTTCAGCACGGCCGTCGCGTGCACGGCGACAGGATCGACGTAGTCGCACAGATGAGCGTGCCAGTCCTGGATGTGCTTGGCGTGCACCCAGACCTGGTTGCCGTCCGGCAGCGGGATGACCCGCTCACACTTCTCCTCGGGCTGGCCCGTCACCTCGCGCACGCTCAGCCGCCCCGGCACCGGCTTCTCCAGCAAAGGTGCTTTCGGGATCGTCAGTTCGAGGCGGACGTCGACGATGTCCCCGTCGTCGGGGCTCATGCGCAGCAGGATTCCGCAGGCGTTGAAGTTGCCGTTGGCGGTGTCCAGTTCGGGGGTGCCGAACTGCTTCAGCACGGAAGGGTCCACCAGTGCGCAGGGATCAGCCGTCCGGAGGTCGCCGACCGAATCGGCCGGGCGCGGGGCGGCCGCCATCGACGCCGGTTCCTTCAGGGCGTAGACGAGGCCTCCGACCAGGACGAGCGCCGCGGCGACGCTTCCGATCGCGACGGCACGTTTGGTCACCCGGACCTGCCGGGACCGCGCCGGGGCGGCCACATCCGCGACTTCGGCCAGCAACTCGGCCGCGCGGACGGCGTTCGGCCGCCCGGCGGGTTTGCGTCGCAGCAGCTCGGTCAGCACCGGTGCCAGCGTTCCCGCCTGGCGGATCGGCTCCAGGGTGTACGACGTGGCCCGCCGGAGCTGGACGAACGGTCCCGAGTTCGGGTCTCCCCACACCGAGGTGCCTTCGACGGCGGTGAACAGCGTCGCGCCGAGCGAGAACACGTCCGCCGCGGCACCGGCCTGATGCCCCTCGGCCATCTCTGGCGCGAGGTAGCCGGGAGTCCCGACGTCGAGGCCACCGCCTGTGCGCGTCACCTCCGCCCACTGCGCGATGCCGAGGTCCGTGAGTTTCGCGGTGCCGTCCTCGGCCACCAGGACGTTGCCCGGTTTGAGGTCGCGGTGGACCATGCCTTTTTCGTGCATCGCCGCGAGCGCGTTGGCGAGCTGCACGCCGATCTTCGCCACCTTGCCGGGCGACAGCGGCCCGTCGGCGTCGATGACGTCGGCGAGGCTGCGCGAAGGCAGGTACTCCATGACGAGCCACCGGTCGTCACCGTCCATCACGGCGTCGAAAACGGTGACCACGTTCGGATGATGCAGACCCGCGCCGATCCGCGCCTCACGCCGGATCTGGCCGCTGTCCCCGGCCTGCGAACGTTTGAGCGCGACGACCCGCCCGAGGTCCTGATCGGTGGCACGCCAGACCACGCCCATGCCCCCGGCGCCGATCCGCTCCTCCAAGCGATAGCGCCCGGCGATCAGCCGGTCACCCATGAGGGGAGTATAGGAGGTTAAGCCCTTTGGGCTAGGACCGTGACGGTTCCGGGATCGACTTCGGTGAACCCCGCGTCCCGAACCGCGACGACACCGTCGCGGCGCCACGACCCTTCGGGATCCTCGACCGGGCACAGCGCTTTCCAGGTCGCGACCGGCGGAGTCCGCACCGAGCACCGGAACCCGGTCTCGGCCCAGGCCGCCAGTTCGGCCTCGTCCAGCAACGAGGCCAGGATCATCGTCGCGTGCCCGACCTGGGCGGAGCCCTTGCCGACGGTCATCGAGACCTCGGGGTTCAGCAGCAACCGCGGGAGTCCGTCCGGCGCGGGGCCGGGTTCGTCGGCCGGGAGTTCGCTCCCGGAGATCTGCAGCCGCGAGACCTCTTTCGGCGTATCGACGACGCGGCCGGGCAGCAGGGCCCGCGCCTCGGCGCCGTCGACCTCGATCGTGATGCCGGGCAGCTCCTGGACAGCCTGCCAATGCGCGCCCCGCGCACGCCGGGCGACCTTGCGGATCCGGCCGTCGACCCAGGCCTCGAGAGGCTCGTGCCATTCACCCTCGGGCCCGGCGCGCTCGTCGAGGCAGACGGCGACCGCGGCCGCCGCGGCGGCCTCCAGCAAAGCGGTCCGGGAGGGCGGTTCGGCGCGTTCCATCCGCAGGATCACCGGCATCGCGCGGACCTCGGCGGGATCCTCGTCCGAGGTGTCCACCGTGTCTTCGGCCGGCAGCCCCAGCCAGTAGGCGTAGCGCGCGGCCAGCGGCTCCAGCACGCTCATGGCCGGGACAGTTCGAGGCCGTCGGCCGCGTCGGCCGCCTCGATCTCACCCCGCGTGACGCCAAGCAGGAACAGCACGGCGTCGAGGTACGGGTGCGAAAGCGCGGTGTCGGCGACCTCGCGCAGCGCGGGCTTCGCGTTGAAGGCGACGCCCATCCCGGCGACCGACAGCATGTCGATGTCGTTCGCCCCGTCGCCGACCGCGACGCACTGCTGCAGCGAGATCTCGTACTCCTCGGCGAACCGGCGCAGCGCCGTCGCCTTGCCCGCGCGGTCGACGATCTCCCCGACCACCCGGCCGGTGAGCCTGCCGTCGACCACTTCGAGCTCGTTCGCGGCGGCGAAGTCGAGGCCGAGGTCGTCCACGAGGGCCTGGATGATCTTGGTGAACCCGCCCGAAACCACCCCGCAGCGGAAGCCCATCCGCTTCAACGTGCGGATGGTCGTGCGGGCGCCCGGGGTGAGTTCGATCGACGCGGCGACCTCGTCGAGCACCGTCTCCGGCAGGCCTTTCAGCAGGGCGACCCGGCGCTCCAGCGATTCGCTGAAGTTCAGTTCGCCGCGCATCGCGGCCTCGGTGATCTCGCGGACCTGGGGTTCGACTCCGGCGTGCGCGCCGAGCATCTCGATGACCTCGCCCTGGATGAGCGTGGAATCGACGTCGAAGACGACCAGCCGCTTGGCCCGGCGGGCGAGCCCGGCCCGCTCGACCGAGATGTCGATCCCGGCCTCGACGGCGGCGTCGGCCAGCGCGGTGCGCAGCGCGGCGTCGGCCTCCGGGGTGTCCTGGGCGAGCGAGGTGTACAGCTCCAGCCCGGTGACCGGGTAGTCGGCGACACTGCGGATCGAGTCGATGTTGACGTTCAGCGCGGCGAGGCGGCGCGCGACGTCGGAGAACGCCCGCGCGGTCACCGGGCGGCCGAGCATCAGCAGGACATGCGTCGAGTCCTTCTGGCCGATGGCGAACGGGTCGGCGCCGATGGCCGAACCGATCTTCACCTCGACCTGCATCCCGACCGACGCCATCGCCTGCTCGACGTATTCCTGCAGGCCTTCGGGGTCGCGGTACACCCCGGCGAGCACGCCGAGCACCAGCTGGCCTCTGATGACCACCTGCTCGACGTCGAGGATGTCGACGTCATGGCGCGACAGCACGGCGAACAGCACCGAGGACACGCCCGGCTTGTCGGGACCGGTGGTGGTGATGAGAACTGGTGTCTGCGTCACGGGGTCAGTCTCTCTTAGCCGGACATGAAAAAGGCGCGTGCCGCACCTCGGTGTGAGGCAGGGCACGCGCCATTTCCGCTTATCGGGTCACTTCTCGCTGGAGTTGTCCTCGGAGTGATCACCCGGCATGACCGCCTCGGTGAGCACCTGGGACGGCGCCCGGTGGGAGTTGACCTTCTGCTTCCCGAAGAAGCCGATCTCACCCTCCTTGTGGATGCGCTCCACCATGTGCGGGTAGTGCAGCTCGAACGCCGGGCGCTCGGACCGGATCCGGGGCAGCTCGGTGAAGTTGTGCCGCGGGGGCGGGCAGGACGTCGCCCACTCGAGCGAGTTGCCGTAGCCCCACGGGTCGTCCACCGTGACGATCTCGCCGTACCGGTAGCTCTTGAAAACGTTCCAGATGAACGGCAGCGTCGAGGCACCGAGGATGTACGCGCCGATCGTGGAGATCGTGTTCAGCGTGGTGAAGCCGTCGGACTGCAGGTAGTCCGCGTACCGGCGCGGCATGCCTTCGGCGCCGAGCCAGTGCTGCACCAGGAACGTGGCGTGGAAGCCGATGAACGTGGTCCAGAAGTGCCACTTGCCGAGCTTCTCGTCCATCATGCGGCCGGTGATCTTCGGGAACCAGAAGTAGATCCCGGCGAACGTGGCGAACACGATCGTGCCGTAGAGCACGTAGTGGAAGTGCGCGACGACGAAGTAGCTGTCCGACACGTGGAAGTCGATCGCCGGCGCGGCCAGCATGATGCCGGTCAGACCGCCGAAGAGGAACGTGACGATGAAGCCCATCGAGAAGATCATCGGCGTCTCGAAGGACAGCTGGCCCTTCCACATCGTGCCGATCCAGTTGAAGAACTTCACGCCCGTCGGGACCGCGATCAGGAAGGTCATGAAGGAGAAGAACGGCAGCAGCACGGCGCCGGTCGCGTACATGTGGTGCGCCCACACGGCCACCGACAGCGCGGCGATCGCCAGCGTCGCCCAGACCAGGCCCTTGTATCCGAAAATCGGTTTGCGGCTGAAGACCGGGAAGATCTCCGACACGATCCCGAAGAACGGCAGGGCCACGATATAGACCTCTGGATGGCCGAAGAACCAGAACAGGTGCTGCCAGAGGATCACGCCGCCGTTCGCGGGGTCGAACACGTGCGCCCCGAGATGCCGGTCCGCCAGCAGGCCCATCAGGGCCGCGGTCAGGATCGGGAACGCCAGCAGGATCAGGATGCTGGTGACCAGGATGTTCCAGGTGAAGATCGGCATCCGGTACATCGTCATACCGGGAGCTCGCAGGCAGACCACCGTGGTGATCATGTTGACGCCACCGAGGATGGTGCCGAGACCCGAGACGACCAGACCGGAGATCCACAGGTCGGCGCCGACGCCGGGCGAGTGGATGGCGTCCGACAGCGGGGTGTAGGCGAACCAGCCGAAGTCGGCGGCGCCACCCGGCGTCAGGAAGCCGGACATCACGATCAGGCCGCCGAAGAGGTACAGCCAGTACGAGAACGCGTTCAGCCGCGGGAACGCGACGTCCGGCGAACCGATCTGCAGCGGCAGCACGAAGTTCGCGAATCCGAAGAGGATCGGCGTCGCGTACAGCAGCAGCATGATCGTGCCGTGCATCGTGAACAGCTGGTTGTACTGCTCCTGCGAAAGGAACTGCTGCCCGGGACGCGCCAGCTCGGAGCGGATCAGCATCGCCATCGCGCCGCCCACCATGAAGAAGGCGAACGACGTGACCAGATACATGATGCCGATTTGCTTGTGGTCCGTCGTGCGGAACAACCGCAGCAGGTACGAACCCTTAACCGACTCGCGCGCGGGGTACGGGCGCGTGGCGATCGGCTTGGGGGCTACGGCCGTCACTCCTGCCTCCAACACTCAAACCTTGTGGTGGTCAATGTTCTGCCGTCGGCCGGGTTCGGGACCCATTTCGGCGGCTAGTGGGGATCGTAGCCCTCACTACCCACCGTCGCGCGCACCGGCTGGCAAGATCGCGCCGTGACCGACGAACACACGCGTGCGGGAGTGGCCGCCGCGGTCGCTGTAGGTGACCGGTACGGACTGCCGACGGGTGATCCGGAGGTGCTGCATTTCAAGTCGAACGTGCTGGTGAGACTGGGTCCGGTGGTGGCGCGGGTGCCGGGCACGACGCGCTTCGCCAGGCCGTCCCCCGAGGACTGGCTCGCGCGCGACGTCGCGCTGTCGAGGTATCTCACGGAACGTGATGTGCTCGTCGTCTCACCCACCACGGATCCCCCGGCGGGACCGCATTTCGCCGACGGCCTGCCGGTCACTCTCTGGCATTACACCCCTCATGAGCCAGGGCACCCGCTGTCGCCGCGAGAGGTGGCGATGTCGCTCGCACGGGTGCACGCCGCACTCGCGGACTACCCCGGTGAACTGCCCGAACTCGGACCGGTCCGGGAACTCCGGACACTGCTCGATCGGCACGGGTCTTACATGAACGGTGCGGCGCCGCGACTGTACGAAGAACTCGAACGGGTCACCACGGCACTGCCTGACTTGCCTGCGCGGCCGCTGCACGGGGACGCCCACCCGGGGAACGTCGTCGCGACGGCGGCCGGGCCGTGCTGGCTCGACTTCGAGGACACCTGGCGCGGGCCGCTCGGTTGGGACCTCGGCGTGCTCTACGCGGAAGCGGGCGCATCGGCTCTCTCTGCCTACCCGGCCGATGTGGCGCCTTCGTCGCTTGAGCCGTTCATCGCGCTTCGGCGGCTGTTCGAGGTTCCCTGGCGGTTCGTGATCGCGCGGCGGTTCCCTTCGCGGCTCGGGGAGGCCGAAGCGGCCCTGGAGCGCTACTTCTCCCGCGTTTAGTCCTCTAGTCGCGGAGGTTGGTAGTGCGAACCACCGCGACTAGAGGACTACTTGCGTGGCGCTAGACCGACGCCATCAGGAGCTGGGCCGCCACATCGACGCCGTCCGTCCGCACCTCACCGCCGACGCGACCGGCCCGCTCGGCGACCCCGGGCCGCAGCACCTCCGCCAGCGCGGAGATCAGCGACTCCGCCGTCGGCTCCCCGGTGATCGAGGTCCCGACCCCGAGGTCCCGGACGCGCTGCGCGAAATACGGCTGGTCGAACATCTGCGGGACGAGCACCTGTGGCACCCCGGCCCGGGTCGCCGCCGTGGTCGTCCCGGCGCCGCCGTGGTGCACGACCGCCGCGACCCGAGGGAAGAGCGCCTGCTGGTTGACGTCCCCGATGGCGATGCAGTCGGGTTCGTCGTCGATCAGCGACAGTCCGGTCCAGCCGCGGAACACGACCGCCCGCCGCCCGTGCGCCCTCGCCGCCTCGATCATCGCCTTCGCGATCTCCTCCGGAGCGCGGATGCTCCCGAATCCGAAGTAGACCGGCGGTTCCCCGTCGTCGAGGAACGCCTCCAGTTCCGGGGACAACGGGCTGTGGTCCGGCAGGATCCAGGCCCCGGTCTGGTGCACGTCCAGCGCCGACGGTCCCCGCCACGGCGCCAGCACCGGATCGGCGGCCAGCCACGGCTGTTCGGTGAAGATGTGCCCGCGGACGTCGTCGACCGGCGGCAGGCCCAGCAGTTTCCGCCGCGCGTCGAGCACCTCGCCCCATTGCCCGTTCCACCGTTCCGCGTCGTCGGCCCACAAGGCCGGGATGGTGGCATCCGGATTCTTCGGCGCCCACCCCGGGAAAACGGGCGGACGATGGTGCAGTGAGGGCAGCGTTATCGGGCAATAGGCGGTGAAGAAATACGGGATCCCTTTTCGTTCCGCCACCGAATGGGCGGCGATGTTCAACGCCATTCCCGCGACGACGGCGTCGCAGCCCTCGGCCACGTCCGGCATCGTCTCGAACTGGTCGACCACCATCGCCTCGGCCATCGCGCGCCGCCCCTCGGGCGTGGCCATCGCCTTGGTCATCGCGGAATCCGGTTTCGCGGTCGACCGGAGCCCGGGACCCAGCGGGGCGAAGGAAATCCCGAGCCCTTCGGCCCATTCTCGGAAATCCGGCGGCGCGCACAGCCGGACCTCCTGGCCGAGTTCCCGCAATCGCACCGCCAAGGCGACCAGCGGCTGTACCTCACCCCTCGTCCCGATAGTGGACAGGAGTACACGCATGGGAATCCCCCTTCGGCAAAACGTGAAGGCACGAATTGTGGACCGGGAATGGGGGCTTGCCGCAAGTCCCCCTGTCCGCTATACCTTTGAAGGGGCGAGGGAAACGTTTCTACGCGGGGTACCAGCCCAAGATCGCTTCGACGACTCCGGCCGGATCCTCCAGCGGCGTCAGATGTCCCACCTCCGGCAGCACGACCAGCGTCGCGTCCGGCAGCGTCTCCACCAGGGCGTTCGCCGCGTCTAGCGGGGTCAGGCCGTCCTCTTCGCCGACCACGACCAGCGCCGGCACGTTCGCCGATCGCAGTGTCTCGACCGAATCGGGCCGTGCCGCCATCGCGCGCGCCGCCCACGCGATGCCCGACGGCGGCTGTGTCGTGATCAGTTCGCGAAGCCGATCCGCCACCTCGGGCCGGGTGTTCTCGGCGAGCAATCCGGGGGTGAGGGTTTCGGGCAGCCACCCGGCGCCTTCGGCTTCGACCCGGGCCGCGAGGTCGTGCCGGGCCTGCGCTGCCTCGGGGGTGTCGGCGGCCGCCTTGGTGTCGAGGAAAACGAGGCCGCCCACGCGTTCCGGTGCGACACGCAGCACCGCCATCGTCAGGTAGCCGCCCATCGAGCAGCCGCCGAGAACGACCCTGTCGAGTTCGAGCCGGTCGAGCAACGCCACGACATCGCGGGCGGCGTCGTCCAGGCTCGGCTCCCGGCCGGTTTCGGGCAGTGGGCTGCGGCCGAGGCCGCGCTGGTCGGGCGTGATCAGCCGGAGGCGCTCCGAGAGCGGCGCGCGGACCGCGTCCCACATCCGGGCGTCGACGGGGAAAGCGTGCAGCAGTACCAGCGGGAGATCCTTCATGGCGACAATTCTGTCGCACCCCCGCGCTACCGTCGGATCCGTGCTGACAGAGATCAAAACGGAGAGGCTGCTGCTGCGGAGGCTGCGCGAGGAAGATCGCGAGAACATCGTCGCACTGCAAGCCGATCCCGAGACGAACAAGTTCAACGCCGAGCCGCACACCGTCGAAGGTTCGCAGGAACTGTACGACGCCTGGATGAAGCAATGGGCCGAGCACGGGTTCGGCTACCTCGCGGTGTCCGCTTCGGACGATCCGGCGGTCATCGTCGGCTTCGGCGGAGTCCGGTATCACGAATGGAACGGCGAGCGCGTGCTGAACCTCGCGTACCGCTTCTGGCCGTTCGCCTGGGGCAAGGGCTACGCGACGGAGATGGCTGCCGCCGTCGTCGACTGGGCCGAGCGGGAGATCCCCGGCGTCCCGGTGATCGCCAACATCATGGCGTCCAACACCCCGTCGATCCGGGTCGCCGAGCGGCTCGGGTTCAAGATCCACACGGAGGAGGAATTCGCGGGAGAACCTTCACTGCACCTGCGGCGCTGACTCACCAGCGGCCCGGACGGCGTCGGGATCGAGCGTCCCAGCACGCCTTGTGCCAATGGCGGCGGTCGGCGACCCCGCCGGTGTCGTCGGCGGGCCACACGACCAGATGCGGGGTCCCCGGCCGGATCTCGTGGTCGCAGCCGGGGCAGCGGTAGTCCTTGGTGGCTTGCGCGCCGGGCACGGTCCGGACGAGCCACTCCCCGTCCGTGGCGGATTCGGAGCGCGCCCAGCCGGTCGACGCGCCGAGGTCGGGGCGTCCACCGCGGTCGGGACGGTTACGTCGAGGCACCCCGGAACCGTAACCGGAGGCCTGACTCAGTCGCCGAAGTAGGCGCCCGGCGTCACACCGACAGCCCGCCGGAAAGCGACGACGAAGGCGCTCGGCGACGAGTAGCCGATCCGGCGGGAGACCGCCGTCAGCGGCATGTCCCCGGCCAGCAGCGGCAGTGACGCGCGCAGCCGGGCCTGCACCCGCCACGCGCCGAACGTCGTCCGGCACTCGGCGAGGAACAGCCGCGCGAGCGTGCGTTCGCTCGCGCCCACGTCGCGCGCGAAGTCCGCGAGAGCACGCCGGTCCGCCGGATCGGCGATCACCGCCCGGGCGACGGTCAGCGCCCGCTCGTCGGACGGCATCGGCACGGTGATCGGCACGACGTCCACCGGTTCGAGCAGGTCGAAGACGACGGCTTCGGCGCGGCGGCGGGCGCCGTCGTCGAGCGCGGCCGAGCCCAGGTGGTCCAGCAGTTCTCGCAGCAGCGGCCGGACGGCGACGAGCGTCGGCACGGGCCAGCGGACCGGGCACCGGTCCTGAGCCGCGTAGACACCCCGCAACACGGTCTGCGCGGTGGCACCGGTCCGGTGGACGACACCGGCCGGGATCCACAGCGCCCTCGTCGGCGGGAGCACCCAGTGCTGCTCGCCGACGTTCACGCTCAGGATCCCCCGCGCCGCCCAGGCGAGCTGGTGACCGTCGTGCTCGTGCCACGGCAACCAGGTGCCCGCGGGCAGATCCATCTCGCCGAGCACCATCGCCGTCGCCATCGGGGGAAGGAGTCCGATTTTCGACATTACTTGGCAGCCTATCGCCTACCGGTCACGGCTAGCTTCGGATTCATGCCGATGAACCTGGTGCACCGCAAACTCTGCAGTTCCGCGCTGTGGGCGAAGGCCGTCGCCCACGAGATGCCGGGCAACGTCGCCGGTTTCGATCTCGGTGACTCCGTACTGGAGATCGGCCCCGGCTACGGCGCGACCACCCGGGCGCTGGTCGGGCTCGTCCCCCGGCTCACCTCCATCGAGATCGACGAAGCGTCGGCGGACCTCCTCGAGCGCGAGTTCGACGGCCGCGTGCGGATCGTCCAGGGCGACGGCGCGGCGATGCCGTTCGAGGACGGCGAGTTCTCCGCCGTCGTCTGCTTCACGATGCTGCACCACGTGCCGACGACGAAGTTGCAGGACGCGATCTTCGCCGAGGCTTTCCGGGTGCTCCGCCCCGGCGGGGTCCTGCGGGCGATGGACAGCCTGGCGAGTGTGCCGTTCCGGCTTTTCCACCTCGGCGACACGATGAACGCCCTCGACCCGGTCTCGGTCTGGCCCCGGCTCCAGGACGCCGGATTCACCGGTATCAAGGTCGACCACGTCCCGAAACGCTCCATCAGTTTCTCGGCGAGGAAGCCGGACTGAACGCGGGATTAGCCGCGCGCGAGGACCAAGGGGACGAGTTGTTCGGCCGGGGTCAGCGAGCCGTGCTGACCGACCAGAGAGGACTCGACGGCCTCGGCCAGTTCCCGCACGAGCCCGAATCGCCCCTTCGCCGCCACGACGACGTCGCCGATCCGCGGCCGGACCCGGTCCGCGACCGGCCCGAACCAGCCGGCTTCGACGGCCTCGTCACGAGAGAGGGTCCACGCCCGGTCACCGATCACCTCGCGCCAGGCCGCCAGCACGTCGGCCTCCGCCCCCGGTTCGGTGTAGACGTGCCGTGCCCGGACCTCGCCCCCGATGGCCCGTACGCCGCCGAGCAGCGCGGGCGTCTCGTCGATGTCGAGCGCGCCCTCGACGGTCACCATGCCGTGGTCGGCCACGACCGCGAGGAGCGCGCCGGACGGCAGACCGTCCACAAGGGACTCGACCAGCCTGTCGACCTGCCGCAGCTGCATCCGCCACGGTGACGAGCCGGGGCCGTAGATGTGGCCCAGCATGTCGAGTTCGCTGTGATAGCCCCAGCAGAACGCCGGCCGCGTCTCGAGACACCGCAGTACGCAGGCGGCCAGGTCGCCGAGCGCGTGGACGCCCACGTAGCGGGCACCGGACTGCGTCGCCCGGGTGAGCGCGGTGTCGGCGAACTTCGCCGAAGACACGACACTGGTGGCGATCCCGGCGGCCGCGGCGCGCTCGAACGTCGTCGGGAGGGGCTGCACCTCGCGCGGCGGCAGCGCCCCGCGGAGATCGCCGCCGTCCACGTGACTGGACCAGCGCAACGCGTTCATGACACCCGCCCCCGGGACTTCGAAGCTGTAGCCGACCAGGCCGTGCTCCCCCGAGGCCAGCCCCGTGCCGATCGCGCCGAGCCCCGCCGCCGTCGTCGCGGGGAACCCGACCCGCAGCGGCGACTTGGCCAGCTGCGTGAGCACGGGCGCGTCGGCGGCGTGCTCGGCCAGCAGTTCCCAGCCGAGACCGTCGATGAGCAGGACGCACGCGCTGGACGCCTCGGCCAGGCTCAGCGAGTTGGCGAACCCGGCGCCACCGAGGGCGGAAAGCACGGACGGGACGACTTGGCCGAGATGCGGCACATGCGCCGCGACAGGCAGTTCCACCCGGCCAGCTTCTCATTCCAGAGCGGTGTGCGGGATGAGAAGATGAGCGCATGCCGACTTACGCCTACCGCTGCCGCGAGTGCACCGAGACCTTCGAACTGCTGCGGCCGATGAGCGAGTCCGGCGCGCCCGCGCCGTGCCCGGAGGGCCACCAGGACACCGTCAAGCTGCTGACGACCGTCGCGCTGACCGGATCGGCCTCCGGCCCGGCCCCTGTTCCCGCAGGTGGGGGCGGCGGTTGCTGCGGAGGCGGCTGCTGCGGCTGACCACTCGTTCGGGTGGCCTAACGTGTGATCGCCCGAATGGCGGGTACCTCCCTCCCACCAGTCTGGATCCTCCAGTCGTGGGAAGGGAGAAGCCCAGTGGCCACATCAGCACTGGCGGCCGTCGATTTCGGTCAAGGCGTGTCCAGCGCCTGGAGTTCGGTCGCCACGTTCGTCCCTAAGCTGCTCGCGTTCCTGGTCATCCTGTTCATCGGCTGGCTGATCGCCAAGGCGATCGCGAAGGCCGTGAGCATGGTGCTCGAGAAAGTCGGGTTCAACCGGCTCCTCGAACGCGGGGGCTTCAAGCAGATGCTCGCGCGAGGCCAGTTCGACGCGTCGAACATCATCAGCAAGATCATCTACTACGCGATCCTGCTGATCGCCCTGCAGATCGCGTTCGGCGTGTTCGGCCCGAACCCGGTGAGCTCGCTGCTCAACGACATCGTGGCCTGGCTGCCGCGCGCCATCGTCGCGATCGTCATCGTGGTGATCGCCGGCGCGATCGCCAAGGCGGTCAAGGACCTGGTGGGCAACGCCCTCGGCGGCGTTTCCTACGGCAAGGTGCTCGCCACCATCGCCTCGGTGTTCATCTGGGGTCTCGGCGCGATCGCCGCGCTGAACCAGATCGGCGTGGCCACCGCGGTCACGCTGCCGGTGCTGATCACCGTGCTCGCCACGGTCGGCGGGATCGCCGTCGTCGGTGTCGGCGGTGGCCTGATCAAGCCGATGCAGCAGCGCTGGGAGACCTGGCTCGGCCGGGCCGAGGCGGAGATCCCCGCCGCGAAGGCGCAGGCCGAGGCCTACCAGCGGGGTCGCGAGGACGCGAGCCGCTCCGGTGACGTGCCGACCGAACGGACGACCGCGCACCAGCCGGTGTCCGCCGGGCATCACGCGGTGAACGATCCGAACCCGGCAGGCGGCCAGCACTCGGCCCAGCAGCAGTTCCCGCCGAACCAGGGTCAGGTGCCGCAGCACCAGGATCCCGGCCAGCGGCCCCCCGGCGGGTCAATGCCCCCTCCGCCGGAGTACCGCTGACCTAGAACGGGAACGGGTAGGGCGTCCGGCCGCCCTATCCGTTCCCGGTCGGCCCTACCCGGCTGTCGTCGATCGTGGCGGCCAGCGAACACACGCCGACCAGGCGAGCGGTCGTCCAGTCGCTGGTACTCCAGGCGGTCAGATCGGCCGGGGCGCGGAACGTCCAGCCCTTGGCCTTGGCTTCGTCCAGCAGTCCTCGCGTGTAGCCGGCGAGCAGCACCACCCCGGCGACGGCCGCCGAACCTTCGACCCCCGCCGCGAGGATGTCCCGTACCGCGGCGGAGTGCTGATCGAAGACCGCCGACAGCCCGGGAAGAGCCGCCGCCGCGGCTAGCCCGGCGACGCCGATCTGCTCGTGAAGCCGCGAAAGCGTGCTACGAGCCGAAGATTCCACCCAGGACGAGACCAGATCTTTCACCCGACCAGGTTAGCCAGGTCGGACGATTTGTCGACATCCCGGTGATCACGATCGCAGTGATTCAGCACGCTTTGAGTGCCTGATCCAGGTCATGCCAGAGATCCTCGACGTCCTCCAGCCCCACCGACATGCGGATGAGCCGGTCGGTGACACCCGCCCCGCGCCGGTCGTCCTCGGCGACGATCCGGTGGCTGATCGACGCGGGATGCTGGATGAGCGAGTCCACGCTGCCGAGGCTGACGGCCGGGGTGATCAACCGGACCGCGCCGATGAGCGCGTGCGGATCGCCGTCGACCTCGAAAGCGATCAGCGGACCGCCGATGCCCGGATAGTGCACGGCGCTCACGTTCGCGTGACCGCGAAGCCGCTCGACGAGCTCGGCGGCCGTCGCGGACGCGGCGTTGACGCGCAGTGGAAGGGTCGAAAGGCCGCGAAGCAGCATGTAGCCGGCCAGCGGGTGCAGCACGCCGCCGGTGGCGAACCGGATCTGCCGCAACATCCCGGCGTCCTCGGTGTTGCACGCGACCACGCCGCCCATGACGTCGCCGTGGCCACCGAGGAACTTGGTCGCGCTGTGCAGGACGAAGCGGGCCCCGTGGCGTCCGGGCCGCTGGAGCACGGGAGTCGCGAAGGTGTTGTCGACCAGCACCGGGACTTCACCCGCCGCGCGCACGATCTCGGCGATGTCGACCTCGCGCAGGGTCGGGTTCGCCGGCGTTTCGAGCAGCACCAGTCCGGTGTCGGGGCGCAGCGCCGAGGCGACGCCCTCCGGATCGGCCCAGGTCACCTCGGTGCCGAGCAGACCGGACGTGAGCATGTGGTCGGTGCAGCCGTAGACCGGCCGGACGGCGACGATGTGCCGCTTGCCCTGCGCGACCGCGGCCAGCAGCGAGGCCGACACCGCGGCCATGCCGGTGGCGAACGCGACGGCGTCGTCGAATCCTTCGAGTTCGGCCAGCGCCTTCTCGAACCGCTCGACGGTCGGATTGCTCAGCCGCCCGTAGACCGGGAGCCCGGACAGCGAGCCCGTGGTGGCGAACTCGTCGATGCGGGCCGCTTCTTCGACGCTGTCCCGCGACGGATAGGTCGTGGACAGGTCGAGCGGTGCGGCGTGGACGCCGAGGTCCGTGAGATCGTCACGGCCGGCGTGGACGGCCCGGGTGCGCAGCGTTGCGGTCATACCGAGATGGTGCGATTTTCTCCGGATCGAACGCAATATCCTCGGATATCATTCGCAGATGTCGGATTCTGTCGAATTGAGCACGGTCGACCTGCGGATTCTGCGGCTGCTGCAGAACGACGCCCGGATCTCGAACAAGGATCTGGCCGCCGAGGTCGGCATCGCGCCGTCGACCTGCCTCGACCGCGTCAACCGGCTGCGCGAGCTCGGGGTGATCATCGGCCAGCGCGCGGAGGTGGACGCCGCCAAACTCGGCCGCCCGCTCGAAGCGCTCCTGTTCGTCCAGGTCCGGCCGCACCGGCGGACGCTGGTGGACGCGTTCGTCGAGCATCTGCTGTCCCTGCCCGAGGTCCGCGCGGTCTACCACCTCACCGGACCGGACGACTTCCTCGCGCACGTCGCCACCGCTTCGGCGACCGAGCTGCAACGGCTGGTGCTCGACGAGCTGACCGCCCGCGACGAGGTCGCCAGGGTGCACACGAACCTGGTCTTCCAGCACTGGAGCGGGGGACCTTTGCTCCCGCCCGCCTAGTCGATCCGGACCTTGAACGGGTGGGTGACGTCGGTGGGGCAGGTGAAGATGTGCAGTACGTCCTGCCGGGCGAACGACCAGCCCGCCGGCTGTGCTTCGGCGACGTCGCACCCACAGCCGACCTCGTCCTCCTCCGTGGCCAGCGCGATCGTCTGCCGCAGCTCGGCGCCGCACTCCCGGCAGCCCAGCTCGTGGCGATCAGTCGTGTACCAGGGGGTCCAGCCGCCGATCTTCGAATACTGATCCAGTTCCGGCCAGCCCTCAGGGTCGTCATGCGCGTCCTCGGGGATGCCGAGCGCGGCGCGGGTCTCCGGCGGGAAGTCGCAGAGCCGGGGCAGTTCATCGATAGAGCACGGTTCGAAGACGCAGGGCGCCGGCAGGAGATCGACGTCGGCCTCCTCGGGCGCGGGCGGAGGGTCCGCGATGTCCTCGACCTCCCCGGAATCGCGCCACACCAGCCGGACCGCGGGCCCTTGATGATGCGGGCTGTTGTGCTGCATCGGGCAGAACAGGATCTGGAGGACGTCGGTGCCCTCCGGGAAGGGCAGCTCCGGGAAGTCGTCGCGGAAGAACTGCGCCGCGCTGACCATCACCGGGACCGGACCGTCGAGCGGATGCCCGCCCGCCCAGGCGTCGTCGGACGCGTCCGGGTCGGGAGGCCAGGTCACCGGGCACTCGGGCCACGGCTCGTCCGACGGCCAGAGCAGCGGGCCGCCGAAGTGGCTTTCGTCATGGCGAGGCTCGCCCGGCGCGGGGTGCAGCCGGATGGCCGTCCGGACCAGGTCGTTCAGGCCGGGGATCGGCACCCCGCCGTATGTCAGCTGACGCACCCAGGGGAGCTTAGAGGTCCGGCAGCGGATCTTCAGGTTTTGCCGCATTCCGCGAGATCTCCGCGTCGGCGGCGTGGACGGCCGCGATGTACTCGTCGTCGATCTCGTAGACGATGCCGTTGAACTTGAACCACGGGTTGCCGCCCGTCTCCACGGGGCCGATCCGATGGTTTCGCAGCGTCACCGAGATGACGCGTTTCGGCGACTTCCTGCTCAGGCGGCCGGTCGTCAGGATCGTGATCGTCTTGCGGGTGACCGCGAAGAACACGCTGGGATTGGTGCTGCCGAAGATGTCGGCTGGGAACACGTACTGGATCTCGTCGTCCGGATCGAGTAATTCCTTGATCCGCTTCCTGACCCCCGAGGAAACCGGCATACGGCCAGGCTACCCAGCCCGGTCACCGCTCGTGGCCGATGTCCCCAATGTGGCATTGGAGACGCTGAGCGTCTCCAATGCCACATTGGGGACCTTTCCCGCGAGGCTGAAACCCGGGTGTGCCCGCTTGCGCGACGGGGTCCCGTGTCCTGAAGAACTCACGAGTGTTACCTGGCCGAGTAGTCCTTGAAGCCCTTCCCCGTCTTCCGGCCGAGCCGCCCGGCGGTCACGAGGTGCTCCAGCAGCGGTGCGGGCGCGAAGCCCTCTTCGCGGAACTCGTTGAACAGGGTCCGCTGGATCGCCAGCGAAACGTCCAGCCCGACGACGTCGAGCAGTTCGAACGGGCCCATCGGCAGCCCGCAGCCCACCTTCATCGCGGTGTCGATGTCGTCGGCCTCCGCGTAGTGCGCCTCGAGCATCTTCACCGCGTCGTTGAGGTAGGGGAACAGCAGCGCGTTGACGATGAACCCGGCCCGGTCGCCGCAGTGCACCGGATGCTTGCCCACCGCCGCGCAGACGGCGTCCGCGGTCGCGATCACGTCGGGGGCGGTGGCGATCGTCGAGACGACCTCGACCAGTTTCATCACCGGCGCCGGGTTGAAGAAGTGCACGCCGACGACGTCCGACGGCCGCGACGTGGCGGCCGCGCATTCGATGACCGGCAGCGAGGACGTGGTCGTCGCCAGGACCGCGCCCGGCTTCACGACGTCGTCGAGCGCGGCGAAAACGGCCTGTTTGACGGCCAGGTCCTCGGCCACCGCCTCGATGACGAGGTCGACGTCGGCCAGTTCGTCGAACTCCACCGCGGGTGAGATCCGGCCGAGTGCGGCGGCGGCGTCCTCTTCGGACAGCCTGCCCTTGACGACGGACTTGTCCAGCGACTTCTTCACCCGCGCGACCGACGCGGCGGCCTTCTCCGCGCTCCGCGCGCGCAGGATGACCTCGTAGCCGCGTTTCGCGAACACTTCGACGATGCCGGTCGCCATGGTCCCGGTCCCGACGACTCCGACCTTGCGCACCTCTCGCGGCGCCACGGTGTCCACTGTGGACGCCTTGACCGAGTCGGTCACCGTCGGCGAATCGGGCTCGTCGTAGGCGTAGAAGCCCTGTCCCGTCTTCCGGCCGAGCAGGCCCGCGGTGATCATCTGTTTCAGCAGCGGCGCCGGCGCGTGGAGCCGGTTGCGCGACTGGTGGTACATCGTGTCGAGGATCTCGTACGCGGTGTCCAGCCCGATGAGGTCGAGCAAAGCCAAGGGCCCCATGGGATATCCGCAGCCGAACCGCATCGCCGCGTCGAGATCCTCGCGCGTGGCGTAGCGCTGCTCGTACATGCGCACGGCGTGGTTGAGATACCCGAACAACAGCGCGTTCGCGATGAACCCGGCGCGGTCGCCGATCACCACCGGCGTCTTGCCGAGACGTTCCGCGAACGCGACGACGTCGGTGATCACCTCCGGCTCGGTGACGACCGTGCGGACGATCTCGACCAGTTTGAGGATCGGCGCCGGGTTGAAGAAGTGCATCCCGACGACCTTGCCCGGCCGCGCGGTCTGCACCCCGATCTCGGTGATCGACAGCGAGGAGGTGTTGGACACGAAGATCGTGTCCGCGCCGGTGATCTTGTCCAGCTCCGCGAACACGTCGGATTTCGCTTCGAGGTTCTCCGGGATCGCCTCGATCACCAGGTCCACATCGGACAGTTCGGTCAGCGACGTGGTGTACCGGATCCGGCCCAGCAGGGCGTCCCGGCCGCCGGCGTCGAGTTTCCCGCCGGACACCGCCCGTTCGGTCGAATGCTCCAGATGACCCCGGCCCCGGTGCACGCCGTCGTCGTCGATCTCCACCGCGACGACCGACACTCCGCTCCGCGCGAGCACCTCGGCGATCCCGGCACCCATGGTGCCGAGACCGATGACTCCCACACTCGAGATTTCCCGCGCCACAACCGGCCTCCGGAGGTTACTCGCTGGTAGTTTTCTCCGATCGTGCCATGCCGGGGCGCGGAAAGCACCGGCTGTCACCCTCCGGATCGAGTAAGTGTCACTCCCCGAAGTTCTGGTCGACGAGGTCCTTGACCTTGGTGAGCGCTTCTTCGGCCTGCGCGCCCTTCGCGCGGACCTCGATCCTGTCGCCCTGGCGTGCGCCGAGCGCCATCAACGCGAGGACGCTGTTGGCGTCCGCGGTCTCCTCGCCGAGCCGGACGGTGACCTGGGCGTCCAGCCCCGCGATGCTCCGGACCAGGACCGCGGCGGGCCGCGCGTGCAGGCCGACGTCGTTCCGCAGCGTGAGTTCGACACTGCTCTCGCCGTCTTGCGCGCCGCTGTCGAACGTCAGATCCGCTGGAGCTCCCGCCGCGGCCGCGGCACCGGCGACGGCCTGGCGATCCGCCCCGCCCTGCGCCGCGACGGCGGCGGCGATCGCGCCTTCGACGAGCGGCGCGTCCACCACGACCGCGGCCGACGGGTCGGCGAGCGATTCGACGGCGAGGTCCGCGGTCATCTGCGCGCTGCCCAGGTCGTACAGCAGGACGACGCCCGACCCCGAATCGGCGCGCTGCGTCGCGGCGACGACCTCGTCGTAGTCCGTTCCGATGCCGCCTTGAGCCAGGCCGCCCGCCGCCACGATGGTGACGTCCGGCGCCATCTGGGCGGCGAGTTCCGCGAGCCCCTCGGCGAGTTTGGCGCTGTGGGAGACGAGCACGATTCCGACGCTCACTTGGCGGCCTCCGCGAACGCGCGCAGCAGCAGCGCCGTCGAGCGGGCTCCGGGATCGAGATGCCCCTTCGCACGTTCGCCGAGGTACGACGCCCGGCCCTTGCGCGGTACGAGGTCCACAGTGGACTCGGCGCCCTTGTCTGCGGCGTTCGCGGCCGCGGTCAGGATTGCGGCGATGTCCTCGCCGGAAGCCTCCTCGGCGGCGGAAACGGCGGGGATCAGCGCGTCGACCATGGTCGCGTCTCCCCCGACGGCCTTCCCGCGTGCCTGCACTCCTTCGAGTGCCGCGCGCAGGGCTTCCACGAGCAGCGGGCCGTCCACTTCGGTGGCGTCACCCAGTTTGACCGACGCGCGCAGGAAAGCCGTGCCGTACAACGGTCCCGCCGCACCGCCGACCTTCGAGATCAGCGTCGTGGCGGCGAGTTTCGCGACCGCGGCGGGGGTCTCGGGAGTCTCGGGGGCCATCGCGTCCAAAGCGGACACGATCGCGGTGAACCCTCTGTCCAGGTTCTCGCCGTGGTCGGCGTCGCCGATCGCGCGGTCGAGGTCGATCAGCTCGGCGCGATGCTCGGCGATCACCGTTGCCGCCGCCCGCAAGGCGGCGGCGAGCGTCTCGGCGGTGCAGGCCATCAGACTCCCCACCTCAGGGCCGGGGTGTTCACCGGCGCGTCCCACAACTCGGTCAGCTCGTCGTCCAGTTTCAGCAACGTCAGGCTCATCCCCTGCATCTCGAGGCTGGTGATATACGGCCCCACCAGGCGCCGCTCGACCACGATCCCACGCTCGGCCAGCAGCCGCTCGGCGATCCCGTGGGCGAGGTACAGCTCCACCAGCGGGGTGCCACCCATCGAGTTCGTGAACAGCAGGACCTTGTCGCCGTCGGCGAAGGGCAGGTCCGAGACCACCGCTTCGACCATGCGCGCGACGAGTTCGTCGGCGGACACGGCCGGTGTCTTTTCGATGCCGGGCTCGCCGTGGATCCCGATGCCGAACTCGATCTCGTCGTCGGCGAGTGCGAAACTCGGCTCGCCCGCGTGCGGCACGGTCGGCGCGGTGAGCGCGACACCGATCGAGCGGACCTGGCCGATCACCTTGCGCGCCAAGGCCTCCACCGCGTCGAGCGAGTCACCGCGTTCGGCGGCGGCGCCGGTGAGCTTCTCCAGCAGGACCGTGCCGCCGACACCTCGACGGCCGGCGGTGTACGTGGAGTCCTTGACCGCGACGTCGTCGTCGATGACCACGCTGCGCACGTCCAGCCCCTCGGCGGCGGCAAGCTCCGCGGCGGTCTCGAAGTTGAGCACGTCGCCGGTGTAGTTCTTCACGATCAGCAGGGCGCCCGCGTCACCCGTGGTGGCCTTGACCGCGGCCTCGACGGCGTCCGGCGTCGGCGAGGTGAACACCGCGCCCGGGACGGCGGCCGCCAGCATGCCCTGTCCGACGAAGCCGCCGTGCAGTGGTTCGTGCCCGGAACCGCCGCCGGAGATCACCGCGACCTTGCCCGCCAGTGGCGCGTCCACGCGCACCACGATCGCCGGGTCGTCTTCGACGCGCAGGACGTCCGCGTGCGCCAGGGCGAGCCCGCGCAGGGATTCCGCGACCACCGTCTTCGGGTCGTTGATGATCTTCTTCATGGCGGTCTCCGACACGTCGGCGGGTGGGATGTCCCCTTCCTACCTCGCCCGGCCGGATGCCGCCAGCGTCAGGGCTTCGGCAGCTTCGAGATCACCGATTTGGCGATCTTGGCCGTCTTCTCGCAGGACGCGGTTTCGTCCTTCTTCTCGTCGTAGTTCTGGTACGACACGGCGACGAGCTCGACGTACTCGCCCGTCCACGGCTTGTGCTGCCACTCCATCTTGCACTCGGCGCTGCTGCCGGTGCCCGCCTTCTGGAAGACGGTGATGCCATCGACCTCGACCTTCTTGGTCCCGTCGCGTTCCTGCGGCGGACGGCCGGGACGGAAGCCGATGGTGATCCGCGGGTTGGAACCCGGCGTCCAGTCACAGGCGTGGAAGGTCGTCGGGGAGGTCGCGCCGTGCGGCGCCACCTCGCCGAGGACGGCGGTGTCCGCGACGGTGCACGGGTCGACCGCGGTCAGCGTGCCCGCGCTGGTGGGGTACTTCGCCGGGGACGAGTGCAGGCTCTTCACGCCCTTCGCCGCCACCGAGCGGGCCGCCGCGCAGGGATCGCCGCCGTCGTAATTGACCGAGAAGCTCACTCCGCGCTCGGGTTTGCGCAACGTCATGACGCCGACGTCGCAGCTCTTGCCGTCCTTGCTCTTCCGCTCGACCTGCGGCAGGCCGTCCACCGCCGTGACCACGGCGCCACCGGTTTCGGACAGATAGGTCGACGCGCCGATGTCGACACTGACGGAGAACTGCTTACCGCCGGCGTCGACGACCTTCGCCCGGCAGCCGCCGAACGAGCTGGTCGACGGCACCGGGTCTTCCGGGGCGCCGAGGTCGCTCAGCGCCTCTTTGCCCACCAGTGGGCACGGGTCGATCGTGCGCATGATCGCCGGGGTGACGGCCGGGTCGTTGATGTTCCCGCTCGGCACGTCTCCGCCACTGCCCGCTTCCGCGGCGACGGTGGTACGGGCGAAGTTGGACTTGCCGAGGTTCTGTCCGCAGGCGGAAAGCGCACCGAGCGCGGCCACCAGGGCCAGCGCGGACGCGATCCGGCGACGTCGAGCGTTGAGCAGCACGAAGTGCACGGTAGCCGGACCGCCGCGGCGCTGTCCGGACAACCCGGCTATTCGCCGCCCTCGCCGGTTTCGGACGTGGGCGGGACCACGATGGGCCGCAGCTTCGCCCACAGCACGAACAACGCCGCGAACACCAGCATGCCGATGCCCGCCCACAGGTTGATCCGGACACCGGCGGCCTTGGCCAGCTCCGCTTCGGTGGTGAAGCCGATGCCCATGATCGTGAGCACCAGCCCGTAGCCGCCGATGAGCAGGGCGATGATCAGCCGGATGTCGAAGACGCCGGCCTTCTTGGGAGCTTGGGACGCAGCCATCTCCGGCCTCCTAGAAGATGATGTTGAGCACGATGGTCAGGATCAGCACGATGCCCGCGAGCAGGCCCGGCTTGCGGTACCAGCCCGCGTCGTCACCGGTTTCGTCGTGCTTCAGCGACTCCTTCGGGGTGAGGGAGTAGACGAGGCCGACCAGCTGGGCTTCCGGCTTCGGCGCGGTGGCGAGCGAAACCGCGACGCTGACCACGATGTCGACGGCGAACGCCGTACCGGCGGCCACGAAGCTGACGCCCTGCCCGGTGAGCCCGAGGACCCCGGCCTGCGAAAGCAGCCACACGGTGATCGCTGACGCGGTACCGGCGACAAGGCCGACCCAGCCCGCCGTCGGCGTCATCCGCTTCCAGAACATGCCGAGGATGAAGGTGGCGAACAGCGGCGCGTTGAAGAAGGAGAACAGGTCCTGCAGGTAGGTCAGGATGTTCCCGGAGTTCGACGCGATGAACGCGGTGCCGATCGCCAGCACCGTGCCCGCCGCGGTGACCAGGCGGCCGAGACGGAGGTAGTAGCCGTCGGACTCGTTCTTCTTCACGTACGACTGCCAGATGTCGTAGGTGAAGACGGTGTTGAACGAACTCAGGTTCGCCGCCATACCGGCCATGAAGGACGCGAGGAGACCGGCGATCGCGACGCCGAGCATGCCGTTGGGCAGCAGGTCGCGCATCAGCAGCAGGATCGCGTTGTTCGCGGTGACCCCGCTGGGCGCTTCGCCGCCGTCGAGCAGGATCTGCTTGTCCTGGACGTACTCGGACACGGTGACCGCGGCGATCATGCCGGGGATGATCACGATGAACGGGATGAACATCTTCGGGAACGCGCCGATGATCGGCGTCCGCCGCGCGGCCGACATGCTCTTGGAGGCCATGGCGCGCTGGACTTCGACGAAGTTCGTGGTCCAGTAACCGAACGACAGCACGAAACCGAGGCCGAAGACGAGGCCGAGGATGGAGAGGAAGCTGTTGCCGAAGCCGGTGAGGTTGTCACCCGGCCAGGAGGACAGCTGTGCCTCGCCGCCGGGGCCGGCGGTCACCTTGTCGACCAGTCCCTGCCAGCCGCCGACCTTCACCAGGCCGACGATGGTCAGCGGCAGCAGCGCCGCGACGATCACGAAGAACTGCAGGACCTCGTTGTAGATCGCGGCGGAGAGACCGCCGAGCGCGGTGTAGGAGAGCACGACCGCGGCCGCGACGATGATCGACACCCACAACGGCCAGCCGAGCAGGAGGTTCACGACACTGGCGAGCAGGAACAGGTTCGCGCCGGCGATGAGGATCTGCGCACTCGCGAAGCTGATGCCGTTGACGAGGTGGGCGGGTTTGCCGAACCGGCGGAGCATGAACTCCGGGACACTGCGGACCTTCGAGCCGTAATAGAACGGCATCATCACGATGCCGAGGAACAGCATCGCCGGGATCGCGCCGATCCAGAAGTAGTGGAAGGTCGGCAGGCCGTAGAGCACGCCGTTGGCCGACATACCCATGATCTCGACGGCGCCGAGGTTCGCCGAGATGAAGGCGAGGCCGGTGACCCACGCGGGCAGCGAACGGCCGGAGAGGAAGAAGTCCAGGCTGCTCGAGACCGACCTTCGCGCCATGTACCCGATGCCGAGCACCAGCGCGAAGTAGAAGGCGAGCAGGACGTAGTCGATAGGACTCGCGTCGAGCCGCAGGTTCGCATCGGCCAGCACGTGCAACCGACCCACCTCCAGAGTGAAAATGTCCACGAGAAACGCCGGTAGCGCGTCAATCGCGGACCATACTGCATGGATTCAGGAACGGCAGCGTGGGTGGCCAGGCCGGGAGCGCATCGCTCCCGGCCTGGTGTTCAAGGCAGATCCGGAGCAGGGATCACGGCGCCAATCGCCAGACCACCGGCACACCGCCGGAACCCCTCGAGTCGTTCGTCGCGTACCCGGCGAGCGAGCCGTCGTCGGCCGCGACCGAGGCTTCGAACGTCGAGTAGCCACTCGGCGCGCGGACCTCGCCCGGGGTCGTCGTGCGCCACGCGATCGCGTTGCCGACGATCGACGGCCCCGACGGGTTCGGCACCAGCCCGGCCGTCAAGCCGACCTGGTTGACGCTCAACGCCATCGCGCCGCCCGCCAGCCCGACCGCCGGCGCGTCCGGGGACGCCCAGCGCACCGCCTGATCGACACCGCCGTAGTTCCGCGTCCCGACCACGACCCCGTTGCGGATCGCGAGGCCCCAGCCCTGGACGGACGGGCTCGGTGACAGGTGCCGGACGACGCCGTCCTTCCACAGTGCCGAGCTGCGGTCCGAGTCGAACAGGAGCGTGCCGTCCTCGTCGAGGTCGCGCACGTAGTACATGTCCGGCGTGCTCGGGACGAGCACCGGCGCGCCGCCCTCCGCCCGCCACAGGACCGCGGCGTCGCTCCCGGTGCCACCGTTGAACTTCATGGCCCGGCCGAGCACGTCGCCGCGTGTGTTGATGGCGACGCCGTACACGTAGTCGTAGCCCGCGGGGACGTCCTTGACGTGGAACCCGTTCGCGTCCAGCGTGTACGCCCGGCTGATCATCGAGTCGTAGTCGTGCGCCGTGCCGACGATGACGCCCGCCGGGTTCTCGTCCTCGGCCAGCGCCGCCTCGTAGCCGCTCGGCACGCCGCGCAGCACCGGCTGCCCGTTCCGCCAGCTGACCACCGACTGCCTGCCGTTGATCGTGAACGTGCCCGTGTACTCCCCCTTGCCGTCGGAGCCGGTCAGGAACCCGCTGCTGCCGCCGGGCGGCAACGGCAGGACCGTCGGGCGCCACGCCATGCGGTTCGCCGCCTGCGCGGGCTGCGCCAGTACCGCGACCGAAAGCGCGGCGACGACCGGCACCGCGAACCGTACCCAGGACTTGAGTTTCATGGTTTCTCCCTCGTGGTCCCCCGACCTACATGGATCATCACGCCGGAGCGCGGCATCCGGTTGTCCGCCAAAGGGAGCAACTTCCCGTCGAGTCCGATGAGGACACAGGCCGGGAACCGGAAAAGGGCCGCCCCGGCGTCTCCGCCGGAACGGCCCTTCTCGCGACCGGTGGGGGTTTACCGGTCCGTGGGCAGGCCTACTTCGCCGTCCTCCTTGATCAACCTGGCGAGGACGTCGTCAGGCAGGTAAGTGCGGTGCGGGTAGTTCGGTCCCCACGAGTTGAGGAACGGCACGGCGCCGAGTTCGTCGGCACGCGGGTTGCCGAGGACCTCGTGCACCTCGTCGACGGTCTTCGCCCAGCGATAGGCCTGGATGCCGTTCTTGACGTCGGGTGTGTAGGCGGCCCGCTTGACGTGGTCGTCGCTGGCGTAACTCTCCGACCACGAGACGTGGCCCAGTTCCAGCAGCACCTCGGCCGCCGCGCGGACGGACGTGCCGTTGTTGTCGCCGGGGTTGGTCTCGTCCCATTCGTCGCGCAGCTTCGACTGGTCCCACAGCCACCGCGCGGCGTAGAGGTCGCCGTTGAACAACGTCATGCAGCGCGACCAGCCGAACCCGACGCAGGCGCCTTCCTTGCCCTGGTCGTAGAAGGCGTACTGGGTGTCGCCGTCCGTCGATTCGCCGGGTTCGAGGCAGACGCAGTGACCGCCGCGGATCCGGGTGAGCGACTTCGCGCCGCCCTTCGCGACGAAGAACTCGCCGGACTTCGGGTCCTTCTCCGGGACGTCGAATTCCGCGTACCAGTTGACGCCGATGACGACCGGGGACCGGGTGGGCCGGTCCTGGGTGGCCAGCGCGGTCAGCGGATAGCGCTCGACGTGGCGCCAGTCGTCCGGGACGAACCGGCCGAGGCGGCCGTCCGCCGGATCACTGCCGATCGGGCGATAACGCATGGGATCCTCCTATCCCTCATCCCACCGGAATACCGCCGGCGAGTTCACTGCGGCACAATCTTTTCCAGAAACCGCCGCGCGGCCTCCCGCCCGTTTTCGAAGAGGTGCTTCTTCTCCTCTTCACCGAGCCCGAAGTCGACGGCGGAAACACCGGTCGTGTCGACGTACACCGTCCGCCGGTTCACACCTTCCTCGTGCAACCGGTAACGATTCCAGTCCGAAAGCAGGGTTTCGAGCGAACCGATGGCGATCCGCAACGCGCTCTTCACCGGTTTGTCCCTGCCGGCGGCGGGTTCCCCGGAAAGCTTCACGCCCCAGGTCGGCCAGCGCGGCTTCTTCGTGTCGGTCCGGTCGAAGACGGTGATCGGGAAGTTCGACAGCAACCCGCCGTCGACCCAGGTGACGGTGCCCCCGGGGCGGACGTCGACCTGCACCGGCCGGAAGTAGAACGGGATCGACATCGACGCGCGGACGGCGTCGACGATCTTCTCCTCACCGGGATCGCGGCCGTACTGGGAATAGTCCCAAGGCAGCCGGACGAGCACGCGGCGGGTCAGATCGCTGACATGGACGACGAGGGAATACCGTTGATACGAAAGCAAAGTACCTTCGGGATCGTCGATGACGAGATCGGCGAAAGTGCGCACTCCCGCCTCCTCCAAGAGCGGCGTCAGCCATTCGGCGAGATAGTCGCCGGTGTGCATCCCGTCGTGCAGGACCAGATCGACACCGTCGCCGATCGGGCCGGTGAGCTTGTCGAGCAAGGACTGATCCTGGAACCGGTGGCAGTCCATGTCGTTCATCACCGCTTCCAGACCGCCGAGATCCTTCCCGGCCTTCTGATAAGCGGCGACCAGCGCCGCGACGATCGCACCCGCGCTCGTCCCGGCGATCCGCGGGAACGAATAACCGGCTTCGTGCAACTCCAGCACCGCGCCCAGCAACCCGATGCCTTTGACGCCGCCGCCTTCCAGCACCAGATCGACACGCTTCGGAGAATCAGCCATGGGACATCACCCCTGCACCCGCGACCACCGGACTTCGGCGGTACCCCTCGCGGAAATCGAGTGTGACACAGCGCGAGACCACGTAATCCGGCGTTCACCCGAATGGCACGGAAACAGCTGGTTCTTTTGCAGGACGAGTCGAGTTCGTTAATTTCCCGCCGCCCTTTAGGGCATTCTGTGGCGCGAGAAAGAAAGCAGATACAAAACCGAGGACTCGATCGGATCTCGGCTGTTCAGCGCGTGACCGGCCGCAAGTGGTCCTCTGGTCGCGATAGTTGCACGCGCAAGTACCGCGACCAGAGGACGAATCGCGTGGAGGTCAGAAGAGGCGGAACTCGTCCGACTCGATGCCGCGCAGCGCGTCGTAGTCCAGCGTGAGGCACCGGATCCCCCGGTCCTCGGCCAGCACCCTCGCCTGCGGCTTGATGATCTGCGCCGCGAAGACGCCCTGCACCGGCGCCAGCAGCGGGTCGCGGTTGAGGAGTTCGAGGTACCGCGTCAGCTGCTCGACGCCGTCGATCTCGCCGCGCCGCTTGATCTCGACGGCGACACTGGCACCCGCGGCGTCACGCGCCATGATGTCGACCGGCCCGATCGCGGTCGGGAACTCCCGCCGCACCAGGGTGTAGCCGTCACCGAGGGTCTTGATGTGCTCGGCGAGCAGTTCCTGCAGGTGCGCCTCGACGCCGTCCTTCTGCAGGCCAGGTTCCACGCCGAGTTCCTGGGCGTGGTCGTGGAAGATCTCGTCGATCTTGATGACGAGCTTCTCCCCCTGCTTGTTCTCGACGATCCACAGCTTGCCGTCCTCGATCAGCCAGCAAGGCGGGCTCATCCAGTTGAGCGGCTTGTAGGCACGGTCGTCCGAGTGCACGGACACCGAGCCGTCGGCCTTCACGAGCAGCAGCCGGGTGGCCATCGGCAGATGGGCGGTCAGACGGCCGGCGTAGTCGACCTGGCAGCGAGCGATCACTAGGCGCACCACGCGAGGGTAGGACAAGCATGGCGATACTGTGCGCATGGACCCCGTTCAGCGTGTCAGTTCGCGTGAGGTGTACCGGAACGACTGGATGACCGTGCGCGAGGACGCCGTCCGGCGGCTCGATGGTTCCGAGGGGATCTACGCCGTCGTCGACAAACCCACCTGCGCCGTGATCATCCCCTTCGACGGCGCCCGGTTCCACCTGGTCGAACAGTTCCGTTATCCGCTCGGGCAGCGTCGCTGGGAGTTCCCGATGGGCACCGCGCCCAACCGGGCCGACGTCCCGCCGCTCGAACTCGCCGCCCGCGAACTGCGCGAGGAGACCGGGCTGATCGCGGGGTCGATGACCGACCTCGGCCGGACCGACGTCGCCCCCGGCATCTCGAGCCAGCGCGGGCGCGTGTTCCTGGCCACGGACCTCACGCAGGGTGAAGCCCAGCGCGAGGTCGAGGAGCAGGACATGCGGACGGCGTGGTTCGAGCTCGACGAGTTCGAGAAGATGATCGTCACGGGTGACATCACCGACGCGCAGACGCTGGCCGCCTACACGCTGCTGCTCATGCACGAACGCGGCTGACTCCCGCCCCGAGCGCTATGAAAGGCCCGTTACTGGCAAATTTTGCAAGTAACGGGCCTTTCATAGCAGCGCTCAGTCAGGCCAAACCGGGGATCGCTTCTCCAGGAAGGCCGCCATTCCCTCCCGCGCCCCGGGCAGCTGCGACGCCGAGGCCATGACCTCCAGCGCCAGCGCGTAGGCGTCGGCCTCGGGCCGGTCCAGCTGTGCGTAGAGGGTTTGCTTCCCCAGCGCCTTGCTCGCCCGGCTCCCCCGCGTCGCGCGCGCCAGGAGCGAGGCGACGGCTTCGTCCAGCGAGTCGTCCGGGACCACGCGGTTCACCAGGCCCCAGTCCAGCGCGGTCGCCGCGTCGACGACGTCGCCGGTGAGCGCCAGTTCCATCAGGCGTTTCCGCCCGATCGACCGGGCCACCGGCACCGCGGGGGTGTGACAGAACCATCCGCCCTTGCCGCCGGGCAGGGCGAACCCGGCGGATTCGGCGGCGACGGCGAGGTCGCAGGTGGCCACCAGCTGGCAGCCCGCCGCGGTCGCGAGCCCGTGCACCCGCGCGACGACGACCTGCGGCACCGACTGCATCGTGCCCATCAGGTCCGTGCACAGCCGCAGCAGCTCACGCACGCCCGTCAGGTCGCGTGCGGAGACGTCGCCGAAGTCGTGTCCCGCCGAGAACACCGGTCCGGCGCCGGCCAGGACGATCCCGGTGGCGTCGGTCTCCCCCGCCTCGCGGAACGCCGCAAGCAGTTCCGCGAGGTGGTCCGCCGACAGCGAGTTCCGCCGCGCGGCGCGGTTCATGGTGACGGTGACGGTGTCCCCGTCCCGTTTCACGAGGATGTGCTCGTACTCGGCCATGCTTCGACGGTAACCGACCGGAACGTCCGGCGATACGAATCGGGCCCGACGCCGACGTCGGCCCGCAGCCGTCGCCGCAGGTTGGCGGCGGTGCCGAGGCCGGAGCGCTGCGCGACGCGCTCGACGGGGAGTTCGGTCGTCTCCAGCAGGCGGCGCGCGAGCCGGACCCGCTGCGCGCGCAGCCAGCGTCCGGGCGTCACGCCGGTGGCCGCCGCGAACTCGCGGTGGAAGGTCCGCTCGCTCAGCCCGGCGTGGCCCACGAGGTCGTCGACGCCGATGTCCTCGGCGATCCGCGCCAACGCCCAGTCCATTGTGGACGAAACGCTCGGCCGCGACGGTTTCGGCGGCAGCGGGTTGTCGACATATTGCCGCTGGCCGCCTTCGCGCGCGGGCGGCATCACGAGCCGCCGGGCGAGGGCGGCCGCGACCTCGGCGCCGTGATCACGGCGCACCAGGTGCAGGCAAAGATCCAGCCCGCCGACCACCCCGGCGGACGTCAGCACGGCACCCTCGTCGGTGAACAGGACGTCTCGCTGGACGACGGCGTCGCGAGCGGCGTTTTCGAGGTCGTCCAGCAGCCGCCAGTGCGTGGTGACCGACCGGCCGTCCAGTAATCCGGCCGCGGCCAGGGTGAACGCCCCGGAACACAGCGACGCCACGGTGATCCCGGCCCGGTGCGCCTTGCGCAGCGCCGCGACGGCGGCCGCGGGCACCTCGGCGTGCGGATCGACCCTGCCGGGCACGAGGACGAGATCGCAGCCCGCCAGCCCGCTCAGCCCATGGGTCGCCTCGACCTGGCCGAACGGGTGGATGGCGACCCGGTCACGGCCCGGCGCGCAGATCCGGACCTCGAAGGGGCCGATGCCGCTGTCGGTCCGGTCCACGCCCCAGACCTCGCCGATCACGCCGAGATCGAAGGCCCGGCTGCCCGGCAGGAGGAGCACACCCACGGTTCGCATGGCAGAAAAGTACCGCATCGCGCCTCTTCTGCCACTCCCGTCCGGCCGAGGAACGCACGAAACTCGGAGCCATGACCACTGAGAACACCAAGGCCCTGCTCGTGATCGACGTCCAGCGCGGCTTCGACAAGCCCGTCTGGGGCCCGCGCAACAACCCCGGCGCGGAGGCCAACATCAAGGCGCTCGTCGACGCCTACCAGGAGCGCGGGCTGCCGATCGTGCTGGTGCACCACGACTCCGTGCGGCCCGGCTCGTCGCTCCAGCCCGGCCAGGAGGGCAACCACTTCAAGCCCGAACTCGACGGGGTGCGCGCGGACCTGGTGTTCGGCAAGAAGGTCAACTCGGCCTTCCACGGCGACATCGACCTCGACGGCTGGCTGAAGACGCGCGGCATCACGTCGTTCGTGCTCGCCGGTATCCAGACGAACTTCTGCTGCGAGACCACCGCTCGCGTCGGCGGCAACCTCGGCTACGACGTGACCTTCGCGCTCGACGCCACGTTCACCTTCGACCTCGCCGGGCCGGACGGGAGCGTCCTCACCGCCGACGAGCTCTACCGGGCGACCGCGACGAACCTGCACGGCGGCGGGTTCGCCACGGTCACCTCGACGAAGGAGATTCTCGGCAGCCTTTGAGAGTGGGGCCGCGGTGGTCGTGAGTGGCGATTCGTGTTCTAGCCGAGGGCGCCCTAGGTACCTACTGGATTCTGCGTGCGAGTGTTCGTGAGTTCGTGCTGCCCAGTGGCCGTGTCGCGAAAGCCAGGTTCGGGACATCAGACGTCGCGAAAGTGGCTTTCGCGACACCCGGACTGGCTGGCGCGTCCCTCACGACGACTCGACCCACTACGCCACCGCCGCCGTCACTGCGACTGCGGCAGGTCCGTGAAGGCCTCCTTCACTACCTTCAGAGTAGGCAAGGAGGCCTTCACGGACCTGCGACCAACTCCAGCCACAACAGCAGGTACCTAAGGCCCCTGGCCCGAACTCGAAACGCCACTCACGAGCACGTGGTGCCGACGCCTCACGCGCGGTCGATCACGGCCTTGAGGAACCGCCGCGTCCGGTCGTGCTCCGGCTCGCTGAACAGCTTGTCCGGCGCGGCGTCCTCCAGCACCTGCCCCTGGTCGAACATCATCACCCGATCCGAAACGTCCTGCGCGAACTGCATTTCGTGCGTGACACAAAGGATCGTGATGTCCGTGGACGCGGCGATCTCGCGCAGCACACGCAGGACGTCCGCGACCAGTTCCGGGTCGAGTGCCGAGGTGACCTCGTCCAGCAGCAGCACGTCCGGCCGCATCGCGAGCGCCCGTGCGATCGCGACGCGCTGCTGCTGGCCACCGGAGAGCCGCGTCGGATGCGCGTTCTGCTTGTCCGAAAGCCCGACCATGTCCAGCAGGTCGACGGCTCGCGCCTCGGCCTCCTCGCGGGGGACGCCGAGCGAGTGGATCGGCGCCTCGGTGATGTTGCGCAGCACGTTCATGTTCGGGAACAGGTTGAACTGCTGGAACACCATGCCGATCCGCTTGCGGACGGTCCGCAGGTACTTCTCGTCCGCGGGCACCAGTTTCCCGCCGCGCTCCATGTGACTCAAGTGGTCACCGCAGACCTCGATGGTGCCGCCGTCGACCCGCTCCAGGGTCATCAGCAGCCGCAGGATCGTCGTCTTCCCGGACCCGCTCGGCCCGATCAGCGAAACGAATTCCCCCGGCGCGACGGTGAAATCGAGGTCCCGCAGCACGACGTGGTCGCCATAGGACTTGACCACCTGCGAGAACCGGATCATCGGGGAATCAACTGTGGGCGGCACGGCGCTCCAACCTTCTCACCAGAATCGAAGCCGGCAGGCTCACCAGCAGGAACAGCACCCCGGCCAGGGTGTACGGCTCGATGACGCGGAACGTTTCGGCGCCGACCTCCTTCGCCCGGTTGAGCACGTCGAGGACACCGATTCCCAGGAGCAGCGGGGTTTCCTTGAACATCGAGATCGTGTAGTTGCCGAGCGCGGGCAGCACCCGGGGAACCGCTTGCGGCAGGACGACCGCCGTCCACACCCGCGACCTCGGCAGGTTCAACGCGGTCGCGGCCTCCCACTGTCCTTTCGGGACGGCTTCGATCCCGGCGCGGTACACCTCGGCGGCGTAGGTCGCGTAATGCACGCCGAGCGCCACCACCCCGGTGAGGAAGGCCGACATCGTGAACCCCGTCAGCGGCGGCACCAGGTAGTAGATCGCGAACACCTGGATCAGCAACGGGGTACTGCGGACGAACTCGATGAACAGCCGGACCGCCTGGGACAGCACGGGAATCCCCGTCCGGCGGATCAGCGCGAACACCAGGCCGAGCGCGTAGCCGACCACCGAGGCGAGCAGGGTGATCTCGACGGTGACGAGAAGTCCCTCCAGCAACAGGGGAATCGAATCGAACGCGGCTTCCCAGCTCCAGTCCATCACACACCCCCCGCCGTGGCCGCCATCTTGGCGGGCGCCCTGCCGAGCCGCCGCGCCGCGATCCGTTCCAGCGTCCGCATCCCGCTCGTGATCAGCAGCGCGAGCAGGAGATAGAGCACGAGTTCCGTACCGTAGATCCAGCCGATCTCGGCGCCGAACACCGGCCGGAGCAGTTCACCTTGCCGCGCCATCTCCGGAACGGCGATGAACGAGAGCAGGGCGGTGCTCTTCAGCAATTGGATGAACAGGTTGTTGAACGGCGGCAGCATTTCCGCGAACGCCTGCGGCAGGATCACCCGCCGCATCCGCTGGGCGGGTGTCAGGTTGAGCGCGAGGGCGCCTTCGAACTGCGCCCGCGGGACGGAATTCACCGCGCCGCGGACGATCTCGGCGCCGTACGCGCCGTGATTCAGCCCGAGCACCAGGATTCCGGCGAACATCGGGACCAGCTGGAAACCCACCAGCACCGGCAGCACGAAGTACAGCCAGAACAGCTGGACGACCTCCGAGGTGCCGCGGAAGATCTCCACGTAAACCCGGGAAATCCCCCGCACGACCCGGGACGGCGATCGCAGCGCGAGCCCGGCGATCAACGCGAGCACGATGGTGACCGCGATCCCGCCGAGCGCGGCGGTGACGGTCGCGGTCAGTCCACTGAGGACGGACGTGATGATGTGCGAAAACGACGACGACATGACGTCAGCCCCGTTACACCGCGCAGAGTTTCTCGGTGGTGACACCGGTCTTCGGCAGGTTGTCCGCCGAGAACCCGAACGGCGTCACGATCTTGGTCCACTCACCGCTGTCGTGCAGTTTCTTGAGTTCGGCGTTGAAAGCCTCGCGCAGCGGGTTGTCGTCCCTGCGGAAGACGAACGCGCCCGCGGAGACGACCGGCTGCCCGTTCTTGATCGGATCGAAGCCGGGCGTGACTTCGGCGGCCGCGCCCGCGTTCTTCGCCAGGACGTCCTTGAGGGAGATGTCGGTGAGCGCGGCACAGTAGACCCGGCCGTCGGTGACCGCGCGGAGCATGTTGTCCTGCGAATCCAGGGTGACGATCTGGTCTTCGGCCACTCCGGAATCCGTGGCGTAGCCCTTCTCGACGGCGGCCGAGAGCACGGCGACCTTGACCTTCTTCGCGGCGATGTCCTCGAACTTCAGGATCTGCTGCGGATTTCCCTTCGGTACCAGCAAAGCGGTCAGCGCCGAGTAGTCGGGGATCGAGAAGGCGGCGGCGTCGCACCGTTCCTTCTTGATGTTCATCCCGGCCGCGACGATGTCGTACTGCCTGGCGTTGAGCGCGGGAATCAGCTGGTCGAACGACACGGCGCTGGCCTCGACATTGTCGATGCCCATGGCCTTGAATACGGCGCGCGCGACTTCGGGCGCTTCTCCGGTGACCTTGCCAGTCTGATCCGTGAAACCGTAGGGTGCTTCGTTCGCGATACCGATCTTGATCTTCTTGGCGCTTTTCGCCGCCTCCAACGCGTCTCCGGACGAGGTCGACGTGCACGCGGACAACAGCACCGGACCGCCGATCGTCACCGCCCCCAGAACAGCCGACCGCCGGAAGAATTCTCGCCTCGACCACTCGCCGTGCGCCATAGCCGCACCCCTTTTCGATTAATCGGTTCAATCGAAACGTAGGTGGGCACCTTTGCCCGGGCAATGTGAGTGACTCCCTCGCCAGCTGCCGTTACGGTACCGAGATTTACGGTGACTTTACGTGCTCAGGCCGTGGCGCTCCCGCACCAATCCGACAATTCCGTCCATGATGTCGGTGAGTTCGTAGTCCTTCGGCGTGAACACCCTCGCGATCCCGCGTTCCAGCAGGAGTTTCTCGTCGTCGGGCGGGATGATGCCGCCGACGATGACCGGGATGTCGCCCGCGCCCGCGGCCTGCAATCCGTCCACGACCTGCGGCACGACCTCGAGATGCGAACCCGAGAGCACCGAAAGCCCGACCACGTGCACGCCCTCCTGGACCGCCGCCGCGACGATCTGTTCCGGGGTGAGCCGGATGCCCTGGTACACCACCTCGAAACCGACGTCGCGCGCCCGCACGGCCACCTGCTCGGCGCCGTTGGAATGCCCGTCGAGGCCGGGTTTACCGACCAGGATCCGCAGCCTCTCGCCGATCTCGGTGCTCGTCGTCTTGACCCGGTCACGCACGCGGCGGATCTCCGCGTTGCCCTCGCCCGCGGCCGCCGACGCGGAAACCCCGGTGGGAGCACGGTATTCGCCGAACACCTCGCGCAGCGCCCCCGACCATTCGCCGGTGGTGACGCCGGCGCGGGCGCAGTCGATCGTGGCCTCGAACAGGTTCTCCGAGGTCTTCGCGATGGCCTTCAGCTTCTCCAGCGAAGACTCGGCGGCCGCGTTGTCGCGGTGCGCCCGCCATTCCTCGATCGCGGAGACGGCCTGCTTCTCGACGGCCGGGTCGATCGTCTCGATCGCCTTGGCACCTTCGGCTTGCAGCGGTGAGGGCTCGGTGGTCTCGAACTTGTTGACACCGACCAGGATCCGCTCGCCGTCTTCCATGCCACGCCGCAACTCGGCGAGCGAAGCGACGAGCTGGGACTTCATGTATCCGCTTTCGACGGCCGCGACAGCGCCGCCGACATCCTGCACCCGCGCGATCTCCTCGCGTGCGCCGGCCATGATCTCGTCGACCTTGGCCTGGATGACGTGCGAGCCATCGAAGATGTCCTCGTACTCCAGCAGGTCGGTCTCGAACGCGAGCACCTGCTGCATCCGCAGCGCCCACTGCTGATCCCACGGCCGGGGCAGGCCGAGCGCCTCGTTCCACGCGGGCAACTGGATCGCGCGGGCCCTGGCGCCGCGGGAAAGCGAGACCGCGAGCATCTCCAGCACGATGCGCTGGACGTTGTTCTCCGGCTGCGCCTCGGTGAGGCCCAGCGAGTTGACCTGCACGCCGTAGCGCAGCCGCCGCGCCTTGGGATCCGTTACGCCGTAACGATCCCGGGTGATCTCGTCCCAGAGCGCGGTGAACGCGCGCATCTTCGACATCTCTTCGACGAACCGCACCCCGGCGTTGACGAAGAACGAGATCCGCGCGACCACCTTGGCCATGTCGGCCTGCTCGACCTGCCCGGAATCCCGGACGGCGTCGAGGACGGCGATGGCGGTGCACAACGCGTACGCGACCTCTTGCGTCGGCGTCGCGCCCGCTTCCTGCAGGTGGTAACTGCAGATGTTGATCGGGTTCCACTTCGGCACGTGGTGCACGGTCCACGCGATCATGTCGGTGATCAGGCGGAGGCTCGGGCCCGGCGGGAAGATGTAGGTGCCGCGGGAGAGGTATTCCTTGATGATGTCGTTCTGCGTGGTGCCGGTGAGCTTGGCGAGCACCTCGTCGACGTCGCGCCCCTCGGCTTCGGCCTGCTCGCGCGCCACGGAGACGTAGAGCGCCAGCAGCCACATGGCGGGCGCGTTGATCGTCATCGACGTGTTGGCCTCGGCGAGCGGGATGCCGTCGAAGAGGCGCCGCATGTCACCGAGGTGCGAAACCGGGACGCCGACCTTGCCGACCTCGCCCTTGGACAGCTGGTGATCCGGGTCGTAGCCGGTCTGCGTCGGCAGATCGAACGCGACGGAGAGACCGGTCTGACCCTTGGCGAGGTTGCGGCGGTACAGCTCGTTGGACGCGGCCGCGGACGAGTGGCCCGCGTAGGTCCGCATCACCCAGGGGCGGTCCCGCTCACGATCCGTGGGATAGGGCACGGTGCACCTCCGGCACTGGACGACCGCTTGAGCATACCGGCCGGTAACATCCGCCGCGCAGTTGAATCGGACACAGTCGGGTCATTCTCCGACGGCCGACTGCTGGCGCTGTCGTGCCTCGTCAACGGCTTTCGCGAGCTTTTCCCGCACTTTCGCCACCTCGCTGACACCCACAAGGATGACCGGCGGCTTGCGGTCCTTCCCGGAACCCGCGCCGAAGTTCGCCGACGCCCACGCCAGCACACCGAGCCTGCCGAAGGTGATCGTCCCGGTCTTGCCGGGGCCCGGGGTGACGACGGGATCCGCCAGTCCGGCCAGCTCCGCGGACTCCTCCTTGCGGCGGAACAGGGAACTGGTCGCGATGACCCGGCCGTCCGTCACCGCGTAGGTGGTCGAGGCGAGCCTGAGATAGCGGATCAACGGCCTGCCGACGAGATGGAACACGCCCGCGACGGTGAGCACGATCCACGCGACCGTGTGAAAGGCCGTTTCGTGGTTGTAGAAGAAGAACAAGGTGACGGCGCCCAGCCAGAGCAGACCGAAGGGGACGTTGAAGTAGTCGCCGGGATTGAAGAGGGGCCTGCGCACCGGAGTCCCGGCCCAGATGACCCGTTCGCCCGGAAGGAGGTCGATCTGCCCCTCATGCATGGCACCGCACACTACCCGTCCGCGAGGCGGGCGGCAGTGTCCGTTCGTCGGTTGCCTTCGGGCCGAACGGACCTAGCGGGCTTCCCGCTGGACGGAGTCGATCAGGTCGCGGACCACCGCCGGATGCTCGATGTTCAGCAGTTCCGGGTACTTCGGATCCAGGCCCACGTCGGACCAGGACTGGTCCATCCATCCCCTTCCGGTCGTCTGGACGAAGTCCGCGGGGGCGAGGTTGAAGCAAACCGTCCCGGAGCCGTCCTGGTTCTCGCGGACGTACGGCGGGCCGAGGTCCGTCAGGTAGTGGGCCACCGCTTGTTTCCCCTTCGTCCAGACCATGACGCGCCGATCGGTGATCCCGTACGAAGCCGTCCGCAACGCGGTGTACCGGAGGACCGGCCTGCCGAGCCAGAGACCGGCGATCAGCAGGAGCAAGCCCCAGAGGAAGGGTGGGAACCCGTCGCGCAAACCACCGAAAACTACGCAACTGATGACCACGACAGCGGGAAGCAAGATCAAGTCGTTCTTGGCCAGCAACGGGATCCGCTGCGGCTTGCCGGACCACAGCAGGCGCTCACCCGGTAGCAGATCGGCGTCGATGCGTTCCATCGCGCTACCTCGCCTGATGCTGGGCCGTGGCGATCAGGTCGCGGACGCGGCGCGCGTCGTCGATCCCGACCAGCTCCGGAAGCGACGACTCGGCTTCCTGGGATTTCTTGCCTCCCAGGAAGCCGGCCAGCAGACCACCGCCGCCGCCGAAGGTGATGGTGCCGGTTCCGTTCGCGTGCTCCGCCAGCTGCGGCGGCCCCAGGTCGCTCAGGTAGCACGACGTGACATCGGCTCCCTTTCGCCGGACCACGACACGCCGGTCGGTCACCACGAACGAACTCGATCGCGTCTTGAAGTACCGGGTGATCATCTGGCCGATCCAGAGCAGCACGATCACCGTCGGCGCCACGTAGACGAACAGCGGCGAAGAATTGGTCTGTGACGTCATGTAGACCCAGAAGCCGACGAACAGCAGCCCAGGCACGATGAACAGGTCACTCTTCTCGACGGCCGGAACGCTCTTCGGCACGCCTTCCCAAAGCAGGCTTTCACCGGGCAACAGCCCCGTATCCCCCAGATACATGAGCGGACGATAAGCCCACTTCATCCCGCTGAACAGGGCTTTGCCGGAATTGTGACTGTGACCGAAATCCGCGAGACGCGCCCGTGCCCGGCGTCTAGCGTGGGCAAGCGTGACCTGGAGTTCTTACAGCAGCTATCTGCTCATCGTCGTCTTGATCGTCCTCGCACCGGGGCCGGACACGATGGTGATGCTCAAGAACTCGCTGTCCGGCGGCAACCGTGGCGGATTACTGGCGACGGCCGGGATCTTCGTGGCCAACTCCGTCCAGGGCACCGCCGCCGCGCTCGGCCTCGGCGTCGTCATCGCGCAGTCACAGCCGGTGTTCATAACGCTCAAGTGGGTCGGCGCCGCCTACCTGGTCTTCCTCGGTTTCCAGGCGCTGCGCGGCGCGTGGCGGGGTGACTACTCCGGCCTCGCGTCGGTGAAGCAGCAACGGTCGAGCGGGTTCCGCCGCTTCCGTGAAGGCTTCCTCTCCAACATCACCAACCCGAAGGTCCTCGTGCTGTACCTGTCGGTGCTCCCGCAGTTCCTCGACCCGGTGAAGACCTCCGCGTGGGACGCGCTGTTGCTCGCCTACACCGTGGCCGTCCTGGGCGCGATCTGGCTGTTGATGCTGCTGTTCTTCGTGCACCGCGTGCGGACCTGGCTGGAGCGGCGCAAGGTCCGCCGCGCGCTCGACGGCGTCACCGGCACCGCGCTGGTCGGTTTCGGCGCGGCTTTGGCGTTCGAGTCATGACCTGGGGCGTCTACGGCGGTTTCGCGCTGATGATGCTGGCGCTGGCCCTCGTCCCCGGCCCGGACAACATGGTGGTGCTGAAGAACGCGCTCTCCGGCGGGATCCGCGGTGGCGGCTGGGCCTGCTTCGGCATCGGCGTCGCGAACCTCGCGCAGGCGACGGCGGCCGCGCTCGGGCTCGGCGCCGTCATCATGAACTCGCGTCCGGTGTTCGAGGCCGTGAAGTGGGCCGGTGCGGCTTACCTCTGCTACCTCGGGATCCGGGCGCTGATCGGCGCCTTCCGCGGCGACTACGGGCGGCTCGCCGAAACCGCGGCCGCCCGGCGAGGCGGATTCCGGCGCTGGCGCGAAGGCTTCCTCTCCAACGTCACCAATCCGAAGGTCCTCGTGCTGTACCTGTCGGTGCTGCCGCAATTCCTGACCCCGGGCGTCACCGGCACCGGTGACGCCCTGCTGCTGGCCTACACGATTGCGGCGGCCGGGACCTTCGCCCAGCTTCTGCTGCTGTTCTTCGTACACCGCGTGCGGGCCTGGATGGAACGACGCAAGGTCCGCCGCGTGCTCGACGGCGTCACCGGAACCGCTCTGGTCGGTTTCGGCGCCGCGCTCGTGTTGGAAGGCTAGGCCCGCTCGGGTGGTCGTCACAGCCCACCCTTACTTGAAGTACATGAAGGCCCCCTTCCTTGCGTCTAGCGCAAGGAAGGGGGCCTTCATGTACTTCGGCACGGGATGACGGCGGTCGCAGAGTCCGTGAAGGCCTCCTCCGCTACCTTCAGCGTAGGCAAGGAGGCCTTCACGGACCGGATTGCTGCTAGGCCCGCTCGGGTTCGCCCGAGACCCGCTCGATGCGGGCACCGAGCCGGTTCAGGTTCTCCACGAAATGCGGGTAGCCGCGGTCGATGTGGAAGACGTCCCAGACCTCGGTGACGCCGTCCGCGCACAGCCCTGCCAGCACCAGCCCGGCCCCGGCGCGGATGTCCGCCGCCCATACCGGCGCGCTGGAGAGCCTCTCCACGCCGCGGACGACGGCGTGGTGCCCGTCGGTGCGCGCGTCGCCGGAGAGCCGCATCATCTCTTCGATGAACCGGAAGCGGGCCTCGTAGATGTTCTCCGTGATCATCGAGGTGCCTTCGGACACCGCCGACAGCGCCACCGCGAACGGCTGCAGGTCGGTCGCGAAGCCGGGGTACGGCAGCGTCACCCAGTCGACCGCCTTCGGGCGCTCGTTCTGGACGATGCGGAAACCTTCGCCGTCGAACGTCTCGACCTCGGCGCCCGCCAGGCGGAGCTTGTCGAGGACCAGGTCGAGGTAGTGCGGGTTGACGCCGCGGACGGTCAGGTCGCCCCGGGTCATCGCGGCGGCGAACGCCCAGGTCGCGCCGACGATCCGGTCGCCGATCACGCGGTGCTCGGTGGGGTTGAGCTTCTCGACGCCCTCGACGGTGAGGGTCGAGGTGCCCGCGCCTTCGACCTTCGCGCCCATCTCGATGAGCATCGTGCAGATGTCGACGATCTCGGGCTCGCGCGCGGCGTTGTCGATGACCGTGGTGCCCTCGGCGAGCACGGCGGCCATCAGGATGTTCTCGGTGGCGCCGACGCTCGGGAAGTCCAGCCAGATCTGCGCGCCGCGCAGGCCGTCGGCCTTCGCCACGACGCAGCCGTGCTCGATGGTGCTGGTGGCGCCCAGCTTGCGCAGGCCGTTCTGGTGCATGTCCAGCGGCCGGGAGCCGATGGCGTCACCGCCCGGCAGCGCCACGACGGCCTGCTTGAGCCGTCCGACCAGCGGGCCCAGCACACAGACCGACGCGCGCAGCTTGCCCATCGCGGCCGAATCGGCCCGGTGGGACAGTTCGGCGGGAGTGGTGATCTTGGCGGTGTCGCCGTCGATGACGACGTCGCAGCCGACACTGCGCAGGACGTCGCCCATCAGCGGGACGTCCAGGATCTGGGGGCAGTTCGTGATGGTCGTCGTGCCCTCGGCCAACAGGGCCGCGGCCATCAGTTTCAGGACGCTGTTCTTCGCTCCGACCACGTCGACCTCGCCGACCAGCCGTGCTCCGCCGTGCACGTCGAAGTGCTCGCTCATGGGCGCCAATCATGCCCTCTCGCCCGGATTTGCCTTACGCCGGGCCGGTAGAGTCGGCTTCATGGTCGTTCGCATCAACCGCGTTTACACGAAGGTCGGCGACAACGGCACCACGGCACTCGGCGACGGCTCCCGCGTGCCGAAGACGTCGCCGCGGCTGGCCGCGTACGCCGACGTCGACGAAGCCAACTCCGTCATCGGGCTCGCGCTCGCGATGGGCGGTCTCTCCGGGGAAATCGCCGATGTCCTGCGTGGGATCCAGAACGATCTCTTCGACGTCGGCGCGGATCTGTGCGCGCCGATCGTGGAGAACCCGCCGTACGAGCCGCTGCGCATCACCGAGCGGTACATCGAACGGCTGGAAGGCTGGTGCGACGAGTTCAACGAGCGCGTGCCGAAGCTGACGTCGTTCATCCTGCCGGGTGGTACCCCGGGGGCTGCGTTCCTGCACCAGGCGCGCACCGTCGCGCGGCGGGCCGAGCGCTCGGGCTGGGCGCTGTTCGAGGCCGAACAGGACACCACCAATCAGCTGGCGATCAAGTACCTGAACCGGCTTTCGGATCTGCTGTTCATCCTGTCGCGACTGGCCAATCCGGACGGCGACATCCTCTGGCAGCCCGGCGGCGCGAGCTGAAGGACGCTTTCCCCACGTCAGACACTGTGAAGGACGCTTTCCCCACGTCTGACGCGGGGAAAGCGTCCTTCAGCTTCGGTCAGCCCTGTTCCCGTGTCGCCCAATAGCGCTCGAGGTCGACGTCGGGCGTGCCGTCCTTGCCCGGGTCGATCGCCTTCATCGTGATCGTGTCCTCCAGGGACACGGACTCGGGAAGGTGGCTCCAGCGGTTCGTGTCCTCGCTCTGAGTCATACGCCGAGAATAGACGGGGATCACGTTCGCAGCCCGGTAGAAATGCCGGTCGGTGAAGATCTCATGTTCGCTTCGCTTCCCCAGCCCCACCGCGACTAGAGGACTAATTGCGGCGGAAAGCTCACAGCCCCCAGGAGGCGCGAAGCGAAGCGAGAGCGTCGTGGAACCCGGGAAAGGTCTTCTTCACGCACCCCGGATCGTCCAGCGTGATCCCCGGCGTCCGCAGCCCGGTGACACTGAACGCCATCGCGATCCGGTGGTCCCGCCGGCACCGCACGAGCGCCCCCGAAGGCGTGGCAGGCTGGATCTCGATCCAGTCCCGCCCGGTCTCCACCGGGACGCCCATCGCGCGCAGGTTCTCCTCGCACGCCGCGAGCCGGTCGCATTCCTTGATCCGCGTGTTGTAGACGTCCTCGATCCGCACCGGCCCGTCCGCGAACGGCGCGATGGCCGCGAGCGTCGGCACCGTGTCGGAGATGTCGCGCATGTTCACCGTGACGCCGCGCAGCCCGCCCGTTCCGGTCACGGTGACGGCGTCCGGGCCGACCTCGACGTCCGCGCCCATCTGCCGCAGGACCTCGACGAAGGCCAGATCCCCTTGCAGAGCGCCGTCGCCAAGGCCCGGCACGGTCACCGACCGCCCGGTCAAGGCCGCCGCCGCGAAGAAGTAGCTCGACGTCGAAGCGTCGGGTTCGATCTCATAGCGGCACGCCTGGTACGGCGTGGGCGGCACGACGAACGTGGCGCCGTCCCGGACGACCTCGACGCCGAAGCGCCGCATCATCGCGATGGTGATCTCGACGTAGGGCACCGAAACGAGGTCGGTCACGGTGATCCGCAGTCCCTCGGTGGCCAGCGGCCCGACCAGCAGCAACGCGGTCAGGAACTGCGAAGACAGCCCCGCGTCCAGTGTCAGGTCCCCGCCCTTGATCCCGGCGGCCCGCACCACCAGCGGGTGATGCCCCGGCTCGCCTTCGAAGGTGAGGTCGACGCCCAGTTCCAGCAGTGCGTCGGTGAGCGGCCCCAGCGGCCGGGCGCGCATCTGCTCGGAGGCGTCGAAGCGGAAGGTCCCGTGGCCGGCTGCGGCCAGGGCGGGGAGGAAACGCGCGGTGGTGGCGCCGTCGCGGCAGAAGACGTCCGCGCTGTCGACGGCGGGACCCTCTGGCCTGCCCTCGATGGTCCACTCGCCGGAAGTGCGGGATACCTGATAGCCGAGCTTGAGGAGGCCCTCGGCGAAGCCCTCGGAGTCATCCGAACTCAGTGGCCTGCTCAGCACGGTCTCACCGTGGGCGGCGGCCGCGAGGAACAGGCCTCGGGCGGTGATCGACTTCGAACCGGGGATGTCGACGATGGTCACGCCGCGAGCATACGGCGTTTCCGGAACCGATTCAGGAAGCGCGCGGGAGGCGCCTGCCCGGAGGAGCGGACTCCAGCCAGGAGAGGAAGCCGGTGAGGGCGCCGGGGCCCATCGCGATCTCGATCGCCTCCTGCGTGGCCGACTCACAGCGCAGGACGATCGAACCTTCGGGGACGGCGTACGCCTCCGTGCCGGAGGGATCACGACGGTCCGCGATCTCCATACTCGCCCGTTGGAACACCCGGTCCGGGCCGGTCCGCAGGCTCCACACCCGGAACCAGACGAACTCGTCACCCTCGTAGCGGCCCAGCCCGAGATGCCAGCTGGACCGCGCCTCGTCCGGACGCCACCGCAGCGCGACGCTCACGCCACCACCGCGGCGCATCCGGACCCATCGCAACGAATACCAGGCCGCGAAAACGGCCAGGATGGTCAGGGCCCCGAGAACACCCACGGCGATTTCCACGGCCCGGCCCCTGCCCGATTCCCGGTCAGACCGACTGACCGGCCGCGCGGAGCTGGGCGGTTGCCCTAGCCCGCTCTTGCTCGTCTTCGCCGCTCAACGCCTTCTTGGCCGCGTCGACGTCGATCTCGTGCGAAAGTTCCGCGCTCTCGGCGAGGATGCTCACGCCGGTCGCGGTGACCGACAGGAAGCCGCCGTGCACCGCGGCGGTCACGGTCTCGCCGTCCGTGGTCGTCACCTTCACGACGCCGCCCTCGACGAGCTGGCCGAGAACCGGCTCGTGACCGGCCATGATGCCGATCTCGCCCTCGGTGGTCTGGGCCACCACGAACGTGGCGGTACCGGACCAGAGACGGCGCTCGACGGCTACCAGCTCGACAGAAATCTCAGCCACGTAGCTTCCCTTCACCTCAGGTGCTGCCACCGAGTGTAATAGTCAAGGTTCCATCTATGCGAACGGCGGGACCAGCGTCCACAGTAGACACTGATCCCGCCGCTCATCGGAACATCACTTCTTGGTGATTTCCTTGTACTTCTTCTCGAGGTCTTCGAGGCCACCGATACCCAGGAACGCCTGCTCCGGGTAGTGGTCGAAGTCGCCCTTGGTGATGCGGTCGAAGGACTCGATGGTCTCCGACAGCGGCACGGTCGAGCCCGGGATCTGCGTGAACGCCTCGGCGACCAGCATGTTCTGCGACAGGAACCGCTCGATGCGGCGCGCGCGCTGAACGGTCAGCTTGTCTTCTTCCGACAGCTCGTCCATACCGAGGATCGCGATGATGTCCTGCAGTTCCTTGTACTTCTGCAGGATCCGGATGACCTCGGAGGCCACGCGGTAGTGGTCCTCACCGACGATGGCCGGGTCGAGAATGGTCGACGTCGACGCCAGCGGGTCCACCGCCGGGAAGATGCCCTTCTGGAACACGCCACGCGAAAGCTCCGTGGTGGCGTCCAGGTGGGCGAACGTCGTGGCCGGGGCCGGGTCGGTGTAGTCGTCCGCGGGGACGTAGATCGCCTGCATCGAGGTGATCGAACGACCACGGGTCGAGGTGATCCGCTCCTGGAGCTGACCCATCTCGTCCGCCAGCGTCGGCTGGTAACCCACGGCCGAAGGCATACGGCCCAGCAGGGTCGACACCTCGGAACCGGCCTGGGTGAACCGGAAGATGTTGTCGATGAAGAGCAGCACGTCCTGGTTCTGCACATCGCGGAAGTACTCCGCCATGGTCAGCGCGGACAGCGCGACCCGCATACGGGTGCCCGGCGGCTCGTCCATCTGACCGAAGACGAGGGCGGTGTCGTTGATGACGCCGTCCTCGGACATCTCCAGGAAGAGGTCGTTGCCCTCACGGGTGCGCTCGCCGACACCGGCGAACACCGAGGTACCACCGAAGTTCCGGGCGACACGGGTGATCATCTCCTTGATGAGCACCGTCTTGCCGACGCCGGCACCGCCGAACAGGCCGATCTTGCCACCCTCGACGTACGGGGTCAGCAGGTCGACGACCTTGAGGCCGGTCTCCAGCATCTTCGTCTTGCCTTCGAGCTGGTCGAAGGAAGGCGGGTTGCGGTGGATGCCCCAGCGCTCGAGGTCGTCGCCGTAGCCGGGCTCGTCGAGGCACTCGCCGAGCGCGTTGTAGACGTGGCCCTTGACCTTGTCGCCCACCGGGACGGTGATGGGGCCACCGGTGTTGGTGACCTCGGCGCCACGCACCAGGCCGTCCTGCGGCTGGAGCGAGATGGTGCGGACGAGGTTGTCACCGAGGTGGCTGGCGACCTCGAGGGTCACCGTCTTGCGCAGCTGCTCGAACTCGATTTCGACCTTGAGCGCGTTGAACTGGTCGGGAACGGCACCGCGCGGGAACTCGACGTCGACGACCGGGCCGGTCACCGAGACGATGCGCCCCTTGGCACGCGGGGTTTCAGTACTGGTCATCAGTCATCACTTCCTGCTGCGGTCAGCGCGTTCGCGCCACCGACGATTTCGGAGATCTCCTGGGTGATCTGCGCCTGGCGGGCCTGGTTCGCCTCCCGCGTCAGCGTGTTCACCAGATCGTTCGCGTTGTCCGACGCCGCCTTCATCGCGGTACGGCGAGCGGCGAGTTCGGACGCGGCCGACTCGAGCATTGCCGCGAAGATCCGCGTGTTGATGTACTTCGGCAGCAAAGCGGAGAGCAGCTTCTCGGCGCTGGGCTCGAACTCGTAGCTCGGGAGCAGGCTGTCGGGCTTCTCTTCGTCACCCTCGGTGTACTCGACCTCGAGCGGCGCGACGCGCTTGGCGGTCGGACGCTGGGTGAGCATCGAGACGAACTCGGTGTAGACGACGTGGATCTCGTCGACACCCAGGATGCCGTCGGCGTTGCCCGCCTCGTCGTCGGCGCCGTTCAGGAACGACTCGACGATGAGCTCTCCGGCTGTCGAGGCGTTGACGTAACCGGGCTGGTCGGAGAACCCCGTCCAGCCTTCGGTCACCTCGCGGCCGCGGAACCGGTAGTAGCTCAGGCCCTTGTTGCCGGTCACGTACAGCACCGGCTCCTTGCCCTGCTGGCGCAGCAGCGTCAGGAGCTCCTCGGTCGCCTTCAGCACGTTGGAGTTGTATCCACCGCACTGGCCCTTGTCGCTGGTGATCACGAGGACCGCCGCGCGCTTCGCGTTGGGGCGCTCGACCAGCAACGGGTGGTCGAGGTTGGACGAGGCGCTGGCCAACGCGGAGAGCACGTTCGTGATCTCGTCCGCGTAGGGGCGCGACGCCGCGACCTTCGCCCGCGCCTTGGTGATGCGCGCGGTGGCGATGAGCTCCATCGCCTTGGTGATCTTGCCGATGGACTTGGTCGCCTTGATGCGCGACCGGAGTTCTCGGAGTTGTGCGGCCATGAGCTACCAGCTCACTTCTTCGGTGCGGGCTTGTTGACCTTGACGGTCTCCTGCCCGACCTTCTCGGCGTCCATGGCGTCGGAGACCTCGACCAGGCTCTTGCCCTCGGCGGTGGTGAACTCCTTCTTGAACTCGTTCACCGCGTCGACCAGCCCGGAAGCGGTCTCGTCGGAGAACTTGCCCGACTCGCGGATGTCCTTGAGGAGCTCGCCGTGCTTGCGACGGGCGGAGTCGATGAACTCGTCGCGGAAGCGGCGCACGTCCTCGGTCGGGACCGAGTCGAAGTGCCCGTTGGTACCGAGGTACACCGTGACGACCTGCTCCTCGACCGGGATCGGGGAGTACTGCGGCTGCTTGAGCACCTCGTACAGGCGGACGCCACGCTCGAGCTGCGCCTTCGACGCGTCGTCGAGGTCCGAAGCGAAGGCCGCGAAGGCCTCCAGCTCGCGGTACTGCGACAGGTCGATACGGAGCGAACCCGAGACCTGCTTCATCGCCTTGACCTGCGCGGCACCACCCACGCGGGAAACCGAGATACCCACGTCGATGGCCGGGCGCTGACCGGCGTTGAAGAGGTCCGACTGGAAGAAGCACTGACCGTCGGTGATCGAAATGACGTTGGTCGGGATGTAGGCCGACACGTCGTTCGCCTTGGTCTCGATGATCGGGAGACCGGTCAGCGAGCCCGCGCCCAGCTCGTCCGAGAGCTTGGCGCAACGCTCGAGGAGACGGGAGTGCAAGTAGAAGACGTCGCCGGGGAAGGCTTCACGGCCCGGCGGGCGACGCAGCAGCAGCGAGATCGCGCGGTACGCGTCGGCCTGCTTGGTCAGGTCGTCGAACACGATGAGGACGTGCTTGCCCTCGTACATCCAGTGCTGGCCGATGGCCGAACCGGTGTACGGCGCGATCCACTTGAAGCCGGCGGAGTCCGACGCGGGGGCCGCGACGATGGTGGTGTACTCCATCGCGCCGGCGTCCTCGAGGGACTTCTTCACGGCCGCGATCGTGGAGCCCTTCTGGCCGACGGCGACGTAGATGCAGCGAACCTGCTTCTTCGGGTCGCCGGTCTCCCAGTTGGCCTTCTGGTTGATGATCGTGTCCACCGCGACGGCCGTCTTACCGGTCTTGCGGTCACCGATGATCAGCTGACGCTGGCCACGGCCGATCGGGGTCATCGCGTCGATGGCGGTGATACCGGTCTGCAGCGGCTCGGCCACCGGCTGGCGCTCGACCACCGAAGCGGCCTTGACCTCCAGCGGGCGACGCTCGGTGGTCTCGATCTCGCCGAGGCCGTCGATCGGGGCGCCCAGCGGGTTCACCACGCGGCCGAGGTAGCCCTCGCCGACCGGGACCGAGAGGACCTGGCCGGTGCGCTTGACCTGCTGGCCTTCGACGACCGTCTCGAAGTCACCGAGGATCGCGGCACCGATGGAGCGCGCGTCCAGGTTCAGCGCGACGCCGAGGACCCCGCCGGGGAACTCGAGCAGCTCGTTGGCCATCGCCGAGGGAAGGCCCTCGATGTGGGCGATACCGTCACCGGCGTCGACGACGACGCCGACCTCTTCCCGGCTCACGTCCGGGGCGTAACTCGAGACGTAGTTCTCGATCGCGCTACGGATCTCATCCGAGGAGATCGTCAGCTCCGCCATTTCAATCCCGCTCTCGCTTCGTTCGTGCCAGTGTGCAAAGTCGTTGTTGTGGGTCAGCTAGCCAGCCGGCGACGCAGGGCGTCGATGCGCCCCGCGGTGCTGCCGTCGATGACCTCGTCACCGACGCGGACGACGAGTCCGCCGCCCAGTGACGGGTCGACCTCGACGTGCAGCGCGAGCTGCCGCCCGTAAAGGGCGTTGAGCTTCTCGCTCAGCCGAGCCTGCTGCTCGTCGGACAGCGCGCTCGCGCTGGTCACCTGGGCGACCGAGCGTTCACGGCGTTCCGCGGCCAGCTGGACCAGCCGCTCGAGGGCGTTGGCGACCCCGCGGCCCTTGGCGCGCAGGACGACCTGCTCGACGAGGGTCTCGGTGACCACGTCCACCTTGTCGGCGAACAGGTTGCGGACGAGGGTCCGCTTCGCCTCCGCAGGGGCTGTCAGGTCCGACAGCGCCCGCTCGAGCTCCGGGGCGCCCGCAACGATACGGGTGACCCGGAACAGCTGGTCTTCGACAGCGTCGATGTTCCCGGACTTCTCCGCACTGGTGAGCAGCGCCGAGCGGCCGAGGGCCTCGAGCCCGTCGGTCAGTTCGCGCGGGCTCGACCAGCGGCTGCCCGCCACGGAGTCGAGCACCTGCAGGGCCGGTTCGGAAACCTTGCCCGCGAGGATCCCGCGGGCGAGGCCGATCCGGGCTTCGGGCGAAGCCGAACCGTCGGCGACGGCCCGGCGAAGGCCGATCTCCCGGTCCAGCAGGGTGACGACCGAAAGCAACTCGTCGCCGACCGTCGCCGGGTCAGTACCCGCGGCGGCCAGAACCTCGCCGAGACGATTCTCGGCGAGGTCGAGCGCTTCACGGCTCGCAGCATGCAGCGTCATTCTGGTCTACTTCCCCGCTCCGTTGGAGGCACCCGCGGTCTCCAGCTCGGCAAGGAACCGGTCCACGGTGCCGTGACGGCGCGCGTCGTCCGCGAGCGACTCGCCGACGATGCGGCTGGCCAGCTCGATGGAGTTACGGCCGAGTTCGGCGCGCAGCTCGGCGATGATCTGCGCCTTCTGGGCCTGCAGCTGAGCCTGGCCCTGGGCGACGATGCGCTGGGACTCGGACTCCGCCTCGGCCCGCAGTTCCGCCTTGATCTGCTCGGCTTCGAGCCGGGCGTCGTCGCGGATCTTCGCGGCCTCGGAACGGGCTTCCGCCAGCTGCGCCTTGTACTGCGCAAGGTTTTCTTCGGCTTCGGCCTGCGCCTTCTCGGCCCGCTCGATGCCACCCTCGATCAGCTTGGTCCGCTCCTCGTATGCCGTCTCGAAACGAGGGACGACGTACTTCTTCAGAACGAACAGCAGCAGAAGGAAGGCGACGAACCCGAGGATCAACTCGGGAATGTGCGGCACGATCGGGTTGGGCACCTCGGTGGATGCCAAAACCAATTCGGTCTTCAGCACAACGTCTCCTTAAAGCGAGTTGAGTCGGGAAACTCAGGCGCCGGAGGCGAGGAAGTAGATGACGATACCGATCAGCGCGAGCACCTCGGTCAGCACGAAGGTCGAGAAGGCGATGCTCTGCAGCTTGCCCTGGGCCTCCGGCTGACGGGCGGTGCCGTTGATGACGGCGGCGAAGATCAGACCCACACCGATACCGGGGCCGATCGCGCCGAGGCCGTAACCGATGGCGGCGAGACCCGGGTTGATGTTGGCAGCGGCGTCAGCAGCCTGCGCAAGAACGATGTTGCTCACGTGCGTTTCCCTTCAAACTCGGTCCGCGCGACTCACGCGGATCGGGGGCTTTTGGTGTTTCTCAGTGCTCCGACGCCAGCGCGGCGCCGATGTATCCTGCGGACAACAGAGCGAAAATGTACGCCTGCAGGATCTGGATGAATGCCTCCAGGAAGGTCATCGCGATGGCGAAGAGGAACGCCACCGGCGACGCGACCTTCACGATTCCTTCGCCCTCGGTCAGCAGGAAACTCCCACCGAGCGTGAAGACCATGATGATCAGGTGCCCGGCGAACATCGCGGCGAAGACTCGGATGGCCAGCGTGGCCGGGGCGATGAAGAACTTCTGCGCGAACTCGATGGTGGAGTACAGCGGCAGCACGAACCCGGGAATGCCCGCCGGCGCGAGTTCCTTCTTCAGGTATCCCTTGAAGCCGTGACGCTTGAACCCGACGTAGTGGTACACCGGGTAAACGACAAGGAACGCGAGAGCGACCGGGAAGCCGATTCGCGCCATGGTCGGGAACTGGAAGAACGGAATGATCCCGAAGAGGTTGTTCACCAGCACGAAGCTGAACAGCCCCAGGACCAGCGGAATGAACGGCTTGAAGTCGGCAGAGCCGATCTGTTCCCGCGCGATGTTGTTGCGGCCGAAGTTGTAAATCGATTCGGCCATGAACTGTCCCTTGCCCGGGACGACCTTCAACCGGCGCGACGACACCATGAAGTAGGTGACGAGGATGATCAGGGAGATGACCACCAGCAACATCGGCTTGGTGAAGCTCAACCAATAGCCGGAGCCGAACAACGGCGGTAGGTTGAAGTCTTTGACGCCAGGCGGCGTGAACTCCGCACCCTCGGCTAGTACCAGCGCGCCCACTGGGCTCCTTCCGGTTCTCCCGGCCGGCGTTCACTCCGCCGGGGGAATCGTCACGATCTGGACTTAACGTACCCGACACGTATCGGGCCGTCGGAGGCGGCCACCCCACGATGTGCTGAACATGGTTTCACGTTCCGCACACGAGGATTCTCGATGCAGTGCTCCCGGGAGACAGACGCCTACCAGCGGGTAAGAAGGGACGATTCAACACCGTCGCCACACTGCTGTTCGGGGTTCGTCATCGGGAGCCGGCAGCCGAGGCCGCCGCCCATACGCGGACCATATCAGCAGGTTCGGACGCGCCGTACAGGCGTACTACATTGCCCCCGATCGGCCGAGGACCTAGGTCCCGCCCCAGGTCAGGACCTCGGTCCCGCGATCAGCGGGAAGCGGGGATGATCGTCGGGATCTTGGTCTTGCGGAACGCCGCGAACTCCACGGCGGCGGCCACGAGGATCGCGACGATCATGGTGACGCCGAGCGCCATCGGGTGAATCGCGGTCACGCCGCGAAGCAGGCTCAGCGCCGCGAAAAGGAGGACGAGCTTGAGCACGTAACCACCCAGAGCGATCACCATCACGAACATCGGGTCCATGCCCGCGCTGAAGCGCATGAGGCCCAGCGTCGCGAGCGCGGACCCGACGGCGAGCACACCACCGATGAGCGAGCCGAGCAGACCCGGCTGTCCTTTGAGGATGGTGAACACCACGATGCAGATCAGCACCGCGGGCGGGGTCAGCTTCAGAGAGGCCTTCATCATCGCGTTGGCCGCCTGCAGAACCACCTTGGCGTGGGGGTTCTCCTCCGCCTCGACGGTCTTCTCGGTCTCGCTCACAGAAAACTCCCTGGTCGTCTCAGCCGTCCAGTGTAGGCCCGCGCCGATCCCGTCTTTCAGGCGGTTCGGTTCCGCGACCGCAGCCGCGGGATGACCGACACCAGAGTCGCGAGCAGGAAACCGAATCCGACAATCCAGAAAACCGCGGCATCGTCGAACAACGTCACCGAGACGGCGCCGAACGCGAGCAGGCCCGCCCACAAGTAGATGAGCAGTACCGCGCGGCGCTGCGAGTGGCCGATCTCCAGCAGGCGGTGGTGCAGGTGCATCTTGTCCGCGGCGAACGGGCTCTCGCCGCGGCGGGTGCGGCGGATCACCGCCATGATCAGGTCGAGCAGCGGCACGAACAGCACCGCGGCGACCACGACGAGCGGCGAGAGCAGCGCGAGCGCGTCCTTGCCGCTGAACTGCGGGTAGGGAACGCGGCCCGACGCGGACGTCGTCGCGCCCGCCAGCATGAGGCCGATCATCATCGACCCCGAGTCGCCCATGAAGATCTTCGCGGGCTGGAAGTTGTACGGCAGGAAGCCGAGACAGGCCCCGGCGAGCGTGGCGGCGATGAGGGCGGGCGGATACGCGCCGACGTCACCGCCCGAGGAGTCGAGCAGGCCGAGGGAGAACGAGCACGTCGCCGCGGCGGCGATGAAACCGAGGCCGCCGGCGAGCCCGTCGAGGCCGTCGACGAAGTTCATCGCGTTGACCATGACGACCACCAGCACGACGGTCAGCAGCGCGCCCTGGTTCTTGTCCAGCACGAGCACCTGGCCGAAGGAGCCGTCGCCGCCTCCCCACGGCACCCAGAACGACACCCACTGCACGCCGAAGATCACCAGGATCCCGGCGCACATGACCTGGCCGGCCAGCTTCGTCCAGGCGTCCAGCTCGAACCGGTCGTCGAGCGCGCCGATCAGGGAGATCACGCCCGCGGCGAGCAGGACGCCCAGCGAGTCGAAGGAGAAGTCGAAGCCCCGGCTCAGCGCGGGCAGCTGGTGCGCGAGCCCCATCGCGGCGGCCACGCCGAGGAAGATGCCGATGCCGCCCATGCGGGGGATCGGCGTGACGTGGACGTCGCGGGCCCGCGGGTTGGCGATCGCGCCGATCCGGATCGCCACCCGGCGAACCACGCCGGTGAGCAGGAAGGTAACGGCCGCCGCGGTGAGGGCGACGAGGATGTACTCCCGGATCGGGAGGCCTTGCGTAGGAGGCATGGTGCTTACGCCGCCGAGGTCCAAGTCACTCGAACACGCTACCGCGCCAGGGGGATACGGCGGCGGACGGTCCTAGACCCGGGGACTAGGCCAGCGACTCCGCGGGCACTCCCAGTACTTCCGCGATCGCGGCGCGGCTGACCGCGCCCTCCCGCAGGATGACCGGGTCGTCGCCGGTGAGGTCGACCATCGAGGACGGCACGGGTTCCCCGGTGGATCCGCCGTCGAGGTACACCGCGACGCTGTCGCCGAGCTGGTCGACGGCTTCCTGCGCGGTGGAGGCGGGCGGCTGGCCGGAGACGTTGGCGCTGGAGACCGCCATCGGGCCGACGTCACGGAGCAGTTCCAGCGCGACCGGGTGCAGCGGCATGCGCAGCATCACCGTTCCGCGTGACTGGCCCAGGTCCCACTGCAGGCTCGGCGCGTGCGGCAGGACGATGGAGAGGTCACCGGGCCAGAATGCCTCGATGAGCGCGCGGGCCTGCGGCGGCGTGCCGAGCACGAGTCCGTCCACAGTGGACCAGGAGCCGACCAGGACGCCGACCGGCATGTCCGGGCCGCGGTTCTTGGCCCGCAGGAGGGACTGGACGGCGCCGCTGTCGAAGGCGTCCGCGCCGATGCCGTAGACCGTGTCGGTCGGGAGGACCACCAGGCGGCTGGAACGCACCGCGCTCGCCGCCGCGGCGAGCCCGTCGGCCCGGGATTCACGCTTGCTGCAGTCGTACACCGCGCTCATGGCAGATGAGCGTAGTCCTCACCCCTCGTAAGTGATACGGACGGTTCTGGTGGAGGTCGGGCGGGATCGCAAGTCCGTGAAGGCCTCCTTCCCTACCTTGAGAGTAGGGAAGGAGGCCTTCACCTCTTGCCGGGTTGCGGGGCTGGGTGGTCGTGAGTGGTGAGCTGGGTCAGAAGGCGAAAGCGGCGCAGAACGACGTCGCCGTCTTGGCCGGGTCGGCGATCGACGTCGCGGTCAGCTTGATCTGCGCGACGTGGTCACCGCCCGCGGCCCGTTTGGCGTGCGCCGTCGCCGAAGACCGCCCGCCGAACGGGACGGTGGACAGCTCGTTCGGCAGCCGGACCTCCCAGCCCTTCGCCGTGGTGGACGCGCTCAGGCGGTAGGTGTCGGTGTTGTACGGCGCCGCCGCACCCTTCGCGTTGCCCGTGTTGAGCACCGGGAACGAGCAGCTCGCGAGTCCCTGCTTGGCGAACGCCGGGATCGACGGCCACAGCGAAACGCCCCTGGCCTGCGAGCCCGCGCCGTCGAGCGAAGCCACCGTGACGACGTAGGACAGCACGCCCTTGCGGTCGCGCTCGACGTCCGAGACCAGGAACGTCAGCCGGTTCGCCTCGTCGGTGTACTCGTACTTGCTCGCCGAGCCGGTGCCCGCCTTGAAGGCGGCGTCGTTGAGCTGGCGGTAGTCGCCGATGGGGATCGGGACCGGGGTGCCGTCCGGCTTCTTGTAGTCGGTCATGCCGATGTCGGCCGGATGCGCGTCGACGATCCATTCGAACGGCGCGTTGTCCTGGTTCTTCGTCTTCGCGATGATGACGCCGGAATCGGGGGCGAAGGAATCGCTGCCCATCCGGTCGACGACCTCGACGGTGTAATTGTCGTAGCCGCCGCCGTCGCAGAACGGATCCTTCGAACGATCGCATTTCGGCGAAAGGTCCCCGCCGGTCAGCGCGATGTTGATCCCGCTGTAGGCGCCCTGTCCCGGCAGGACCGAACGCGCCGTGATCCGCGTCGAAACCGGGCCGGTCTTGGCGAGCTGCTTCCGGTCCAGTTTGAGCACGTCTTCGGGGTCGATGATGTCGAGCTTCATCTTGGTGCGCAGCATGTGGTGCGACCCCATCGAGCCGCCCTGCGTCGCCGGGATCTGCCAGCGGGTGTGCGGTCCGCCGGGGCCGTTGAAGCTGCCGCGCGACATCATCTCCCACGGGCCGGTGTAGGTCCTGGACGGCGGAGTGCCGAACGGGTTGTTGTAGTTGTCGCCGATGCCGAGAATGTGGCTCAGTTCGTGCGCGTAAACCGCCTGTCCGGAGCTTTCCGCCTGGGTCGAGGAGCCGGTGACCGCGTTCGGCCAGATGCTCGCCGCGGATTTCCACGACGTCCACGGGACATAGCGGGTGGACGCGGCGTTCGGCATTCCCGCGACGCCGGGTCCGAATTCGTCGGGCACGTTCTCGCGATCGCCGAATTTCATCACGCCGAATTCCTGCCAGGTCGCGCTCTCGTCCTGGCCAGCGGAGAGATAGAAGATGAAGTCGAACTGCTTGGAAACGTCACCCACGTCCGCCCGCCAGGCGGCGCCCGCGTCGGCGCGCAGGTCGCGCTTGCAGTTCGCGCCCGGCGGACACGCGTCGGGCTGGAACTCCATGCCGTACTCGAAGGACTTGCCCGGCAGGCGGTACGGCCCGAACGCGGTCAGGTCGACGCCCATCCTGCCGCCGGAGTCCTCCATCCAGTACTCGTTGATGGTGTGGCCCTGGTTCAGCGCCTGGGGCTTGTTGAGGAAGTCCTGGTAGAACTTCGCGACGTTCGCCCGCGGGATGTTGCTGGCGGCGGGGCCGGGGTTGCCGAACACCGTCGAATGCGTCGGCTGCGTGACGGCGAACTCCTGGTCCGGGTAGTCCGCGAGTACCACGGCGCCCTTGAACGTCCGCTTTGTCGGCTTCAGCGCGGGATCGGCCCAGTTGGTGCCGGGCGGCTTGCGGTAGTCGTCCCACGTCATGTGGTCCTGGTTCTCCCAGGTCGACCCGTCGATCGGGGCGGGCCAGCCCTTCGCGGGCGCCGCGGCGGACGCGGGCTGGGCGACCAGACCGGGCAACAAGGCGACGGTGGCGAGGACGGCGAGTGTTCTGAGTGGGGCTCGTCGGAGAGACGATCGCATCGGGGTACACCTCCCAGTCGGACCGCCGAGGAGGCGGCCGTGATCGACGGTAGGAGGTGGGCTTTGCCCTGGGCACCGCCGGAAGTCGTGAGTCCCGCTAACCATCCGCCGACGCCTGCATTCAGCCCTCTGGATGCGGTACTTGCGCAGGGCAATTACCGCATCCAGAGGACTGAATGCGAGAGAAGGGCCTCAGGAGACGCGCAGGGCGGTGACGAACCGGGGGCGGCCGGCGAGGTCCAGGTGACCCCGGACGTCGGTCAGCACCCGCCGTGCCCGCACCAGGGCCGGGACGGCGGAACCGTGGGTGTCGTCGTGCTCGATCGCCATCCCGCCGGTGGGCCGCAGCAGCCGCGCGGCGGCGGCGATCGCGTGCCGGATCACCGCCAGCCCGCTCTCCTCCGCGAACACCGCCCGCGCCGGGTCGTGCTCGGCGACCTCCGCGGGCACCGGGGTGCCTTCGGGGACGTACGGCGGGTTGCACAGGACCAGGTCGACGAGGCCGTCGAGCTCGGCGAACATCGTGCTGTCCGCGACGTCGCCGGAGTACAGCCGGATGGGCGTGTCCCCCGCGTCGGCGTGGACGTCGGCGTTGTGACGGGCCCAGGCGAGCGCCTGCGCGTCGATGTCGACGGCGTAGACGACGGCGTCCGGCCTCGCGTGCTGCACGGCCAGCGCCAGCGCGCCCGAGCCGGTGCACAGGTCGACCACCACCGGGTACTCACGCCCGTGCAGCAGCTTGAGGCCCCATTCCAGGAGCAGTTCGGTCTCCGGGCGCGGGACGAACACCCCGGCGCCGACGTTGACCGTGATGTCGCCGAGCGCGGCCCAGCCGGTGAGGTACTGCAGCGGGATCCGTTTGGCCCGCTGGTTCACCAGCTGGCCGATCGCGTCGATGACCGGCGGGTCCACCAGCGGCACCATCGGCAGGCGGCCGCGTTCGACGCCGAGGACATGCGAGGCGATCAGCTCCGCGTCCGAGCGCGGTGACGCCACACCGGCCTCGGTGAGAATGCGGGTCGCTTCCATGATGGCGAGGCGCAACGGCTGCCGGTTCACTGGTGTTCCTTCACAGAGTCAAGCCTGACACACGAGGCACGCGTGCCGGGGTCGATACACGCGGGCTCAGGGTATCGATTCCTTTCAGCGCACCCGCCACGAGAGCGACGACAACGTCAGCGCCGCTTCGGCCACTCGCCGCGCGAGGTCGGTCTGGAGGCTCTTCGTCGCCGAAGCGATCCACTCGTCGACGTTCCGCACGCCGATGTCGCGGTACTCGACGGCTTGAAGCAGCATCTCGAGCTTGTCCGCGTCGCGCGCGTACAGCGCCTCCGGGCTCTTCGCGGCTTCGTACTCGTCGACAGCCTCGCGCACCGAGTCGCGCGCGACACCGGGCAGGGCCGACGTCTGCGCGGCGGTGATCGCCCGGGGGTCCGGCTTCTCGACGAAACCCTTGATCGTGTGCGGGAGGTCGCCGGTCCGCGTCTCCTGGGTGTCGTGCCACAGCGCGAGGTACGCCGCCCGCGCCGGGTCGGCGCCGCCTTCGGCCGCCAGCAGGCCGGCCAGCTGCGCGACCCGGGTGGTGTGCTCGGCGACCGATTCGGGATCGCGGACCCCGGCCTGCCACCAGCCGGCCCGGCGGATCCGCTTGAGCACACCCAGTTCGAACCCGAACCTGGCCAGGGCTTCCACGCTGCTCCCCTACTCGTCGACGATGAGGTGAACCGCCAGTGTCCCGCGCCGTCGCTCTCCGGCGCTTAGAGAGGGCACGAACTGATCACCCTCTGGAATCTTCTAAGGTGGCGCGGGTGAAGATCCGGGAAATCCGACTGACCCTGGGCGTGTTTTTCGCCGCGCTCGGGGTGCTACTCGTCCGTTTCCTGGTTCCGCGTCCGATCGGGATGGCGGACAACGGCGACGGCTGGCGCATCCTGTGCCAGCTCGGCGCCCGCGAGCTCGACCGCCCGTCGGAGCACTTCGTCCGTTTCTCCTACGGCCCCGCCCCGGCCTGCAACAGCGAGTACATCTCCAGCCAGAGCTGGATCGACAAGATCGCCAGCGAGATCGGGCAGTTGCTCGGCTCGTCCGCGATCCTGAACCTGCTGGTCCTGGGCGTGCTGGGCTGCCTGCTGGTCGCGGGCGGGATCGCGGCGATCGTCGCGGGCCTGCGCCTTTCGGTCCGCGACAGCTTCATCGCCACGGCCGCGTTGCTGCTCGTCGCCGCGGACTCGGCCTTCTTCGGGTACTTCGCCTCCGTGCTGAGCGAGGGCGCCGCCTTCGCGGGGATGCTCCTGCTCGCCGGCGGGCTCCTGCTGATGCACCGCACCGGGCCGTGGCGCTACACCGGCGCGGCGGTCACCGTGCTCGGCGCGATGGTCGGGATCAACGCGAAGTCGCAGACGCTGCTGCTGATCCCGCTGTTCGCGCTCGCGCTGCTGTTCGTCCGGCCCGCGGGCAGCCGCGGCCTGGCCCGGTGGGCGCTGCCGCTGGCCGTGCTCGCCGTCGTCGGCACGGGTACCGCGCTGGTGCAGGGCGCGGGCGACTCGGCCAACGCGGAGTACCGCGAGGCCAACATGTACCACGTCGTTTTCAACGGGATCGTCGACGGGAAACACGACACCACCGGCGACCTCGCCGCGCTGGGGCTCCCGCCGGAGTTCGCCCAGTACGTCGGCACGGGCTGGTGGAGCGCGAACGCGGCCTGGAAATCCCCCGAGTACGCCAAGTACCGCGACAAGATCAGCCGCCGCAACGTCGCCCAGTACTACCTCGACCATCCGGTGCGCGTGGTCGAGATGCTGCACCGCTCCGCGCAGGAGACGCTGACCGCGCGGGTGCCGAACCTCGGCAGCTTCGGCGAGCACGCCGGGCAGCCGCCGCTCGCGAAGGAGTACCGGATCCCGGTCCTGTCCGGGATCACCGGCTGGATCGCGCCGCTGGGGCTGTTCGCCCTGCTGCCGATCTGGCTGCTCATCGGCTGGGCGGGACTCCGGGCCTTCCGCAACCGCACCGGCCGCCGCGACGTCGGCATCGTGGTGCTCATGTTCCTGCTCTTCGCGATGGGCCAGCTCCTGGTCTCCGGTCTCGCGGAAGGCATCGAGAACGTCAAGCACCAGCAGCTGACGATCTTCCCGACCCTGCTCGCCGCCGCCTTCGCCGCGCTCTCGTTCCTCCCGCGGCGCGAGGAAGAGACAGCGGCGATCGAAGACCGCGAGCCGGAGACGGCGTCCGTCTCCGGCTGACCTTCAGCGCGACGGCGACGGGGCCCAGAATCCCGCGAAGCTGCCGCAAGCCACTCTGGTCCCGCCGAGCTTGTCCTTGATCCGCTCTTCCACGCCGCTCATCGCGATGGTCGGCGTGTCCGGAGCGACGGCATCGGGCACCGGCGTGCCCGCGGTCAGCGAAACGGCCTTGATCGTCTGGAAGAGCACGAGGTAGTCCCCTTCCCGGTCAAGGCGTTCCGCCGCCTCGACCATCCTTTCCGGACTGTCGCCGGTCAGTTCCAACGGGAGCGGCCAGTCCAGCGGGAACGGGTTGCGGACCCCGAAGACCGGGGCGACGAAAGGATTGTCCGGCAGGACGGCCACCTTCGACGCCGGGTAGCGGTCCAGGCAGCCGCGGATCTGGGCGACGTAGGTGTACACGCTGGGATTGGTGCGGACGCCGCGCAGCGAAGGCGCGATGTCCCCGAGGTCCTTCGTCAGTTCACCTTGAGGCCTGTCCGCGTACGGCGCCTTGTCGTGCGCGGACAGCAGCAGGAGCCCGGCGAGGATGAAAGCGGTGGCACCGAGAACGCCACCCGCGAACCGGGGCGGCCGCGGCAGATCCCGCTGTGCCACGGCTTCCAGCACGCCCAGCGCGAAGATCCCGGTGAGCAGGCCGGGAAGCGGGTAGCCCCAGGACAAACTGGCCATCCAGCCGAGTGCGGCGATCGCCAGGTATCGCCAGGGCAACCGTCTTCGGACGACGGCGTCGAGCACCGCGGCGGCCAGGAAGAGCCACAGCAGGGTGACCGGCCAGCTGCCCGCGTGCTCGAACCCGCCGTCGGCCACGACGAACACCACCACGGCCACGACGCACAGACCCGTCACGACCCGGAGCCATCGGCCCGGCTCGCCGAGCCGTTCGCGAACGGACCACGCGACGGCGAGGACGCACACTCCGAGCAGCACCGGGAAGACGTACGTCCTCGGATCGGCGCGGCCGGTGAAATCCGCCGTCCAGAACCGGAAAAGGCTTTCGCCCCAGGTTTGTTTGCCGCCGGAGAGCTGCGCGATCGCCGACCGGAGTCCCCCGGCGACGGTGACCATGCCGAAGTACAGCAGTGGCGCCGCACCGAGCACGAGGACGTCGCCGAGCAGACGCGGCCACTTCTTCGGCGGCGCGGCGGGGTGGAACAACAGGATCAGCACTCCGGCCGGCGCGGCGAACAGGAAGCTCTGTTTGACGATGATCGCGAAGCCGAGGCAGAACAGGCCGAGCAGTCGCCGCCATCGCGAGCCGGAACGCAGCCCGCTGTCGAGGAGCCACCAGCCGACCGCGACCAGGAAGACGCCGTCGACGGTGTGCCAGGCCATCAGCGGATACGTGTTCAGGCAGACCACCGCGGCGGTGAAGACCAGCCCGAGCCGCAACGGCCCCCACTCCAGCGGCGAAGTCCCGGTCAGGAACGCGGCGAGCGCGAACGTGGCGACGGTCAGCTGCACCATCATCACGAAACCCGACCCGATCATCAGCGGCGCGGGAACGAGCTGGTCGACCACGTGCAGATAAGCCGAACCGAACGGCCGCGGCCCGAGGAAATCGACTTGCGGGATCTCGCCGTGCAGGACGCGCCACACCTGTGCCAGCACGAATCCCTGGTCGGTCGGATTGAACCCGAACCGGCCGATCCTGGCGACGACGGCCACGCTCAGCAGGACCGTTCCGGCGCCGAGCACGAAAGCCCGCAGAACACGTTTCCGGTTCGCCGGAATGGATCTTTCCTCGATGTCCACGTCTTCTGCGTATGCCACGGATTCGTGTTCCCCTGGGACCGATTTCCCTTACCGCCCAGGGACCGTAGCGGAAGCGGGGAATCGACGACAGGCCCGATCTGCCGCCTGTCCGCGCCGCCCGTAGGCTGAACACACCTGTAGCCGCCGAAGGGCCCGCGAAATAGTCATGGATCTCCGGGAAACGGAAGTCGTCACGCGGATATCCGCGAATATCGAAACCGATGATTTCACCGCGGCCGCCGCACTGGGCGAACGCTTCATCGAAGAGTTCGAAGCCACCGAACTGGAGATCTGCCGGGCGGATCCCGAAGGCGGCTGGAAGGGATACACGGTCTCCGTCGGCTATCGCACTCCGCCGGCGGAGTGCGAGGAGCCCGTCGACACACTGCACCGCGCCGCGGTACCGGCGCTTTTCCACTTCGGCCTGAACGCGGCATTCTTCGAAATCCACGGAACGCCGGAAACCGGCCAATACGGAAGCTACGAAGCTCCCGACACCCCAGCCGACGGCTACACGCTCTATGCGCTGATGGCGTCCGTCGGCGGCACCGATCCGCGTGAACCGGCGTACGTCCCCCGGCACGATTTCACCCCGCGCGAGGACACCGACGTCATCTCGCGGGTGCATCTTTACGTGCCCACCGGCGATCTGCGGCTGGCCGTGGGCCTGTGCGGGCGGCCCGCGACCGATCTTTCGGCGTCACTGGTCCGGATCAGCACGGACGCGGGCCCCTGCGAAGCCGTGCTGTTGTCGGCTTTCCCCGCTGTCGCTGGAGAAAGCGGCGAAGAGGCGCTCAGCAGGGTCACGAACGAGGTGACCGACAGGCTCTCCCACGTGAGCATGTCCGTCCGCGCCATCCACACCGGGCTCGAGGACGATCCGTTCTACACCGAGCCGGGCTAGCCGTCCGGCTACCTGGCTTCCGAGAGGACCGCCAAGGCGTCCTTGGCCGCGGCCACCACCTGTGGCCATTCGGCCGTGTCCAGGTACTCCTCGTCCGACAGCTCCGTGCCCAGCTTGCCGAAGAGGTTCTCCAAAGCGTCGTTCAGCGGACCGAAGACCGCCACCTCGCGCTCGTCACGCAGAATGTCACCGATGGCGTCTTCCGGCGCTTCGAGCATTCGGACATCGTCCAGCGCGTTCAGCTGCATCGTGAAGTTGTCCAGGCGCGCGGGCCGGCTCTCTGCCCGGACCCACTCTCTCCATTGGTAATCGACGTCCGAGAAAGCCTCGACCGCACTGATGACCATCGCCCGCATCGCCGGGTACGCGACACCGTCGTCCGGCATCGGCTGTCAGCCCGCGTGGGCGGCGAGCCGCTCTTCGCGGTCCGCGGTGATGAGCGCGTTCAGCACGCCGTCGAGGTCGCCGTCGAGGACCTGGTCCAGGTTGTACGCCTTGTAGTTCACCCGGTGGTCGGCGATGCGGTTCTCGGCGAAGTTGTAGGTGCGGACCCGCTCGGAGCGGTCGACGGTGCGGACCTGCGAGCGACGCGCGTCCGACGCCTTCGCGGCGGCCTCCTCCTCGGCGATCGCCTGGAGGCGGGCCTGCAGCACCTGCAGGGCGCGGGCGCGGTTCTGGATCTGCGACTTCTCGTTCTGGCACGAGACGACCACACCGGTCGGAAGGTGCGTGATGCGCACGGCCGAGTCGGTCGTGTTCACGCTCTGGCCACCGGGGCCGGACGAGCGGTAGACGTCGATCCGCAGGTCGTTCGGGTCGATCTCGACCTCGACGTCCTCGGGTTCGGGGTAGATGAGCACGCCGGACGCGGAGGTGTGGATCCGGCCCTGGGATTCGGTGGCGGGCACGCGCTGCACGCGGTGCACCCCGCCCTCGAACTTCAGGCGCGCCCAGACACCGTCGACGTCGGCCGAACGGCTCTTGATGGACACGGTGACGTCCTTGAAACCGCCGAGGTCCGAGTCGACCGAGTCGAGCACCTCGGCCTTCCAGCCGTGACGCTCGGCGTAGCGCAGGTACATGCGCAGCAGGTCGCCGGCGAACAACGCCGACTCCTCGCCGCCTTCACCCGATTTGATCTCCATGACCACGTCGGAACCGTCGTACGGGTCGCGCGGCAGGAGCAGTTCGGTGAGCTTGGACTCGAGTACGGGGATCTTGGCGGAGATCTCCTCGGCCTCGGCCGCGAAGGACGAGTCTTCGGACGCCAGTTCCTTCGCCGTCTCGAGGTCGTCGCGAGCGGTGTCGAGCTCACGGACCGTCTTGACGACCGGGCTCAGCTCCGCGTAGCGGCGGCCGAGCTTGCGTGCGCGCGCCTGGTCGGCGTGCACGGACGGGTCGGCCAGCTGTTCTTCCAGCTGGGCGTGCTCTTCGAGCAGACCCTTCAGCGAACTCGAATCCACCACTCCACCTTTCAACGGCCCGGGACAAAACCATGGCTGGGACACCAAAGAAAACGGCGCCTACCCGGACATGCGGGTAGGCGCCGTCGTTCAAGCTACTTGGCGTCTTCGGCCTTCTTGCGCTTGCCGTAGCGAGCCTCGAAGCGCGCGACGCGGCCGCCGGTGTCCATGAGCTTCTGCTTGCCGGTGTAGAACGGGTGGCAGTTCGAGCAGATCTCGACGTGGAGGTTGCCGGAGGTCTTGGTGCTGCGCGTGGTGAATTCGTTGCCGCAGTCGCAGTTGACGTGCGTGACAACGTACTCGGGGTGAATACCGCTCTTCATGGTGTCCTCTCTCGTTGGCCCCGGGTCCCCGTGATGGGGTGAACCGGTGCCGGACTTCAGCGGATGATTTTGCCAGATGCGCTGGCAGTGGGGTTAACGCACCCCTCACTCGGCATATTCCACCACGTTGAGTAATCAACTATCGACGCCGAGTTGTACGAAATTTGTACTCGATCACGAGATCGTCCTTCTGTTGGAAAATACTCCACGGGAGGTTTGCATCATGCGCACTATCCTCGCCAAGGTGGCGAAGCCCGCGTCCGTCGCGGCGCTGGCCATCGCGGCCTTCGCCATGGCTCCGGTCGCTGGAGCCGCTCCGGCCGCCCCCGAAGCGGGCGCCACCATCACCGCCGCCGACATCAACCCCGCGGCGGGCACCTTCACCACGGTGCCCGAGGGCGACCTCGCGATCCAGGGCGCCGGTGACGGCACGCCGGCCGGCGCCGTCCAGTGGTTCAAGAACAAAGCCGGCTCCACCGCGTACCAGGGCCTCTGCGAGAAGGCCGTCGAGAACGCGTACGGGACCACCGGCGTCTGGGCCTCGGCCAACGCGCACTGGAACGGCGCGAGCCCGAAGCACACGACCGGGACGCCGCCGAAGGGCTCCTTCGTGTACTGGAACATCAGCCAGTGGGGCCACGTCGGCATCGCCGACGGCTCCGGCGGGATCTACGCCTCCAGCATCGGCGGCAAGATCGGCCACGCGTCGAGCGTGAACTACTTCAACAACTACCGCGGCTGGACCCCCGCGGCGGTCCCGCACCGCTGAGCCCTCGTTCATCGCAGGTTCGGTCCGTGAAGGCCTCCTTGCCTACCTTCAGGGTAGGGAAGGAGGCCTTCACGGACTTCCGGCAGGCAAAGACGCGAGCCAGCGCCTTGTCGCGCGCGGCGAGGTCAGCCGCACCACCGGCATCCCGGGATCCGCCTCCCAGGTGCGAAGGGTCCGCCGTTTGCGGGCGAAGGACCGGAAGTGCCACACGATGATCGAGTCGCCGGAGAAGATCCCGCGCGGTGTTTCGAGGTTGCCGTTGCAGATCCGGCGACGGGTGACGCACCGCATCACCGTCCGGCGCACCAGGCGGCTCAGCGAAACCCAGCGCGGATAGTCCAGCGCCACGATCAGCTCGGCCCTGGGCTGTGCGATATCGCGCCATTTGGAGAACATGCCGTCGATGATCCACCGGTCTCCCGCGACCAGCGCGGTGATCCGGCGCCGTTGCTCGTCGTCGGGGACGGGCACCCAGCCCGGTTGCCACGCGAGATCGTCGTCGACCGAGTGGTAGGGCAACCCGGTCCGCCCGGCCAGCTTCCGGGCCAGCGTCGACTTGCCCGAACCGGTGACGCCGTAGACGACGATCCGCTCTGGCACTGAAGGGCCCCTTTCACCGCATCAGACGCGACGAAGGGGCCCTTCACCGCATGCGATGCGGTGAAGGGCCCCTTCAGCTACTTGATCAGTCGTCGTCGTTCGAGCCGAGGGCCGTCTTCGAGACCTGCATGAGGAACTCGATGTTGGTCTTCGTCTTGCGCAGTCGCGAGATCAGCAGGTCGATGGCCTGCTGCGAGTCCAGCGCGTGCAGCACCCGGTGCAGCTTGTGGGTGACCGCGAGCTCGTCCGGCGAAAGCAGCAGATCTTCCTTGCGGGTACCGGACGGGTTGATGTCCACCGCGGGGAAGACGCGCCGCTCGGCGATCTTCCGGTCGAGCTTGAGGTCCGCGTTCGCGGTGCCCTTGAACTCCTCGAAGATGACCGTGTCACCGGTGGATCCGGTCTCGACCATCGTCGTGGCGAAGATCGTGAGCGAACCGCCGTTCTCGATGTTGCGCGCCGCGCCGAGGAAACGCTTCGGCGGGAAGAGCGCGGTCGAGTCGACACCACCGGAGAGGATCCGGCCGGACGCCGGGGCCGCGAGGTTGTACGCACGGCCGAGGCGGGTGATCGAGTCGAGCAGCACGACGACGTCGTGGCCCATCTCGACGAGCCGCTTCGCCCGCTCGATGGCCAGCTCCGCGACCGAGGTGTGGTCGGACGGCGGACGGTCGAAGGTCGAGGCGATGACCTCGCCCTTCACCGAACGCTGCATGTCGGTGACCTCTTCAGGACGCTCGTCCACGAGCACGACCATCAGGTGGCACTCGGGGTTGTTCGTCGAGATCGCGTTCGCGATGTCCTGCATGATCGTCGTCTTGCCGGCCTTGGGCGGCGACACGATCAGGGCACGCTGTCCCTTGCCGACCGGCATCACCAGGTCGATGACGCGGGTGGTGAGCTTGTGCGACTCGGTCTCGAGGCGCAGCCGCTCGTTCGGGTACAGCGGGGTCAGCTTGGTGAACTCCGGGCGACGCTTGGCCTCGTCCGGCTCCAGGCCGTTGATCGAGTCGACGCGCACCAGCGGGTTGAACTTCTGCCGCTGCTGCTCGCCGTCACGCGGCTGGCGCACGACACCGGTGAGGGCGTCACCGCGGCGCAGGCCGTACTTGCGGACCAGCGACAGCGAGACGTACACGTCGTTCGGCCCGGCGAGGTAGCCCGAGGTACGCACGAACGCGTAGTTGTCGAGCACGTCCAGGATGCCCGCGACGGGCAGCAGGACGTCGTCCTCGCGGATCTCGGTGTCGGGCGAACCGCCCTGTTCACGGCCACCGCCGGTACCCCGGCGGCGACGGTCGCGGAAGCGACGGCCGCGACGGCCGCCTTCCTCGTCGTCGTCACCCTGCGGGCCCTGCTGGCCCTGACGCTGGCTGTTGTCCTGGCCACCGCCCTGCTGGTTGCGCTGGCGGCTGTCCTGGCCGCGGCTGTCGCGGTTGCCGTCACGACCGCCGTCACGGTTGCCCTGACGGTTGCCGCCCTGCTCACCGCGGTCGCCACGCTCGTTGCGGTCGCCACGCTCGCCACGGTCACGCTGCTCGCCGCGGTCACGCTGCTCGCCGCGGTCACGCTGCTCGCCACGGTCCCCGCGGTCACGCTGCTCACCGCGATCACGCTGCTGGCCACCCTGTTCGGGCGAACCCGCGGCGCGGTTGGAGCCACGACGACGACGGCTGCGGCCGCCCTCTTCCTGCTGCGACTGGCCGTCCTGCGGCCCGTTCTCCTGCTGCGCGGGCCGCTCGGCGGCGGGCGCGGAGCCGTTGTCCGAGACTTTTTCGGCCTTCTCGGCGCGCGGGGCTTCGGCCGGGGCGGCTTCCGCCTTCGGCGCTTCGGCCTTCGGGGCCTCCTGCTTCGGGGCCTCCGTCTTGGGCGCTTCGGCCTTGGGAGCCTTGCGTGGTGCATCGATCCCCTCGAGCGGAAGCGTTTCGCTCGCCGCGGCGGGGGTCTTGCGCTTGGTCTTGCCCTGGCGCTCACGGATGGCCGCGATCAGGTCGCCCTTACGCATACCCGTGGTCTCGCCGATGCCAAGGTCCCCAGCGATCGAGCGCAATTCGGCGACGGTCTTGCCGGTCAATCCGCCGACCGTGCGCTTGGGAGCGACGGCGCCGTTCGACTCGGCGGCGCCACCTTCGACGTCGCTCAAAAGATCGGTGTTGCTCACAAATGTCCTTCCTGACCGATCCACGCCTCCAGGTGGATCAGCGGACCGCCGTTCGCGTCCGATTGCGAAACGGCGTATCTGGCCCCCGATACGGGCGATCAGCTCCTCGGCCGTGTTGAACACAGCTAGAAGGCCTCCAGCACAGGGATTTGCGTCCTCCAAATGGAGGACGCGGAATTCGGCACCGCCGAAACCGGGAACCCGCCTGCGTCGACCTGCCAGCCCCCGCTTGCCAGGCTGTGCTGTTGCCGGACTCTGTGCGGGACTGGCGGATCAACAAAGGATGCGGGCCAAGGATGACACTGGTCACCTGGACCGGCACCGGGTGCGGAAACGCACGGTGATCGAACGCCCCCGAGGGTAGACCGCGCCACGGCCGGGTGCAACAACCACCCCCCGCGTGGCGGGATGGGGCCCCGGCATGTGACCGAGGCTTTACTGGGCCGCGACCTGAACGCCGCCCGGATCGACCGGCAGCTCGGTGACGTCGAAAGATGTAACGTCCACGCCCGCCGGGAGTATTCCCCCGGTGGTCAGCGCGAGCACGCTCGGACCGGCTCCGGAGATGGCCGCGGCCACCCCTTCGGCCCTCAGCGCGCGCACCAGTTCGCTGCTCGCCGGGTACGCGGGCGCCCGGTAATGCTGGTGAAGCCGATCTTCGGTCGCGGAGAGCAACAGGTCAGGGCGCGAAGTGAGCGCGTGGACCGCGAGCGCCGCGCGACCCGCCGTGAACGCCGCGTCGGCGTGCGGGACCTGGGCGGGAAGCAGGCCGCGCGTCGCGTCGGTGGAGGACCGCAGGGCCGGGATGGCGACCACGGGCCGGATGTCGTGATGCGGCTGGAGCCGTTCGGCGAGGAACCGTTCGCCCTCGTTCCAGGCCACCACGAAGCCGCCCAGGAGGCTCGCCGCGGCGTTGTCGGCGTGTCCCTCGAACCCGGCCGCCAATTGCAGCGCCTCGTCGTCCAGGGCCTTCTCAGCCAGCGCGTACGCCGCCGCGACGCCGGTCACGACGGCGGCCGCGGACGAGCCGAGGCCGCGAGCGTGCGGGATGGCGTTGAAGCAGCGCAGGTGCAGGCCCGGCACCCGGACGTCCAGGTGCTCGCAGGCCCGCCGGAAAGCCCGGACGACCAGGTGCGATTCGTCGGTCGGGACGTCGTCCACGCCGCCGGCGCCCGCGTCGATCACCTCGATCTTGAGCCCGTGATCGGTGATCCGGAGTTCGACCCGGTCGTACAGCGCCAGCGCCAGGCCCAGCGTGTCGAACCCCGGGCCGAGGTTCGCCGAAGACGCCGGGACCTTGACCTTGAGCAGCGTCATCGCAGGTCCAGCGCGGCGGCGACGGCGGTCGGGTCGACGGCGAGCGGTTCGACCTCGACGTTGCCCTCCAGTGCCGTCGCCGGGTCCTTCAGGCCGTGGCCGGTGACGGTGCAGACGACGGTCGAGCCCTTCGGCAGGCGGCCGTCGGCGGCCGTCGCGAGCAGGCCCGCGACGCTGGTCGCCGAGGCGGGCTCGACGAACACGCCCTCCTTTCTGGCGAGCAGCCGGTACGCCTCGAGGATCTTCTCGTCGGTGATGGCCTCGAACAGCCCGGCGGAGGCGTTCTTCGCCTTCATCGCGCCGTCCCAGGACGCGGGGCTGCCGATGCGGATCGCGGTCGCGATGGTGTCCGGATCGGGCACCGGCTCGCCGTGCACGAGCGGTGCGGCGCCCGCCGCCTGGAAGCCGAACATCCGCGGGGTGTTCTTCACCACACCGTCGCCCGCGTACTCCGAATATCCCGCCCAGTAGGCGGTGATGTTGCCCGCGTTGCCGACCGGCAGGCAGTGGATGTCCGGCGCCTTGCCGAGCACGTCGCAGATCTCGAACGCGGCCGACTTCTGGCCCGCGATGCGCACCGGGTTGACCGAGTTGACCAAGGTCACCGGGTAGTCGATCGCGGTCTTCTGCGCCAGCTCGAGGCAGTCGTCGAAGTTGCCGTCCACCTGCAGGATCCGCGCGCCGTGCAGGACGGCCTGGGCGAGTTTGCCCATCGCGATCTTGCCCTGCGGGACCAGCACCGCGCAGGTGAGCCCGGCGCGGGCCGCGTAGGCGGCGGCCGACGCCGAGGTGTTGCCGGTGGAGGCGCAGATGACCGCTTGGAGCCCGCTGGCGAGCGCGTGCGTGATGGCGACGGTCATCCCGCGGTCCTTGAACGACCCGGTCGGGTTCACGCCCTCGACCTTGAGGTAGACCTCGCAGCCGGTCAGTTCCGAGAGGTGCGGCGCGGGCAGCAACGGGGTGTTGCCCTCGCCGAGGGTGATCACCTTCGCGCCGGCCGGGACCGGGATCCGGTCGGGGTAGGCCTGGATGATCCCTGGCCATGGTTGGGGAATCACTGGTCTTCGCCTTCCACACGCATCACACTGACGACCTGGTTCACCACATCGAGTTTGGCGATGTCGTCCACAGTGGACTTCAAGGCCGCGTCCGGCGCCAGGTGGGTGACCACGACCAGGCTGGCCGTGTCGTTGGCGTCGCGCTGCCGCACCGCGGCGATGCTGACGCCGTGCCCGGCGAACGCCTGGGCCACCTGGGCGAGCACGCCCGCTCGATCGGCCACGTCGAGACTGACGTGGTACCGCGTCGGCGTCTGGCCCATCGGCCTGACCGGGAGCGCGGCGTGCGCGGATTCGCGCGGGCCACGGCCGCCGACGACCCGGTTTCGAGCCACCGCGACGAGGTCGCCGAGCACGGCACTCGCGGTCGGCGCGCCACCGGCGCCCTGACCGTAGAACATGAGCTCACCGGCGGCGTCGGCCTCGACGTAGACGGCGTTGTACGCGCCGCCGACCCCGGCGAGCTGGTGCCCGCGCGGGATCATCACCGGATGTACGCGCGCCGAAACGGATTCGGCGCCGTCGTCGGAGGTGACGCGCTCGCAGATGGCGAGCAGCTTCACCGTGCGGCCCAGTACCTTCGCCGCGGCGAGGTCCGACGCGGTGACGTCGGCGATGCCCTCACGGTGCACCTCGGACGCCGTGACGCGGGTGTGGAACGCGAGCGAGGCGAGGATCGCGGCCTTGGACGCCGCGTCGTAGCCGTCGACGTCGGCCGTCGGGTCCGCCTCGGCGTATCCGAGCCTGCTGGCCTCTTCCAGGGTTTCCGCGTAGCCCGCGCCGGTGGAGTCCATCGCGGACAGGATGAAGTTGGTGGTGCCGTTGACGATGCCCATCACGCGGGTGATGCGGTCACCCGCCATCGATTCGCGCAGCGGGCGCAGCAACGGGATCGCCCCGGCCACGGCCGCTTCGAAGTAGAGGTCCACACCGGACGCGTCGGCGGCCTCGAACAGCTCCGCGGAATGCTCGGCCATCAGCGCTTTGTTCGCCGTGACAACGGATTTCCCGGCCTTGAGCGCGTCGAGCAGCCACTCCCGCACGGGCTCGATCCCGCCGACCAGTTCGACGACGACGTCGACGTCGTCGGAGGTGACGAGCTTCGTCACGTCGGAGGTCACCAGCTCCGGCGGCAGTTCGGGGTGCTTGTCGGGGCGCCGCACGGCGATGCCCGCGAGCTCCACCCTGGCGCCCGCCCTGGCGGCGAGCTCCTCGGCCTGCTCGGTGAGCAGGCGGACGACCTCACCGCCGACCGTCCCGCAGCCGAGCAGGGCGACCCTGATCACGCGTCCGTCCACAGTAGACACTTGCTAGACCTCCAGGCGCAGCATGTCGTCCGTCGTCTCCCGCCGCAGCAGCACGCGGGCGCTGCCGTTGCGCACGGCCACCACCGCGGGCCGCGGCTGCCGGTTGTACCCGCTGGCCATCGAGTAGCAATACGCCCCGGTGGCCGCCACGGCGAGCAGGTCGCCGGGAGCAAGAGTGTCGGGGAGCCAGCAGTCCCGGACGACGATGTCGCCGGACTCACAGTGTTTTCCCACGACCCGGGACAGCGCGGCGGCGACCTGGCCGTCCCCGTCGTCGTCGGAGGTACGGGAAACGAGACGGCAGTCGTACACCGCGTCGTAGAGCGCGGTGCGGATGTTGTCGCTCATGCCGCCGTCGACGCTGACGTAGCGCCGGGCGGCCTTGTCGCCGAGCGACACGTCCTTGATGGTGCCGACCTCGTAGAGCGTGATCGTGCCGGGACCGGCGATGGCCCGGCCCGGCTCGCCCGCGATCTTCGGCACGGGAAGGCCCGCGTACTCGCATTCCTTGCGGACGATCTCGCGGATCTGCGTGATCATCTGCGCGGGCGGGGGCGGGTTGTCCTTGTCGGTGTAGGCGATACCGAAACCGCCGCCGAGGTCGACGATCGACAGCTGGTCGAGCAGATCGTTGCCGTGCTCCTTGGCGAGTTCGGCCAGCAGGCCGACCACGCGGCGGGCGGCGACCTCGAAGCCGTCGGCGTCGAAGATCTGCGAACCGATGTGGCTGTGCAGGCCGATCAGCTTGAGCGACGGCGCGTTGAGCACGCGGCGCACGGCTTCGGCCGCGTCACCGGAAGCCAGCGAGAAACCGAACTTCTGGTCCTCGTGCGCGGTCGCGATGAACTCGTGGGTGTGCGCCTCGACGCCGACGGTGACCCGGATCAGCACGTTCTGCACGATGTCGTGCCGGGCGGCGACATCCGCCAGCCGCGCGATCTCGTAGTAGGAGTCGACCACGACCGTGCCGACGCCCGCCTCGACGGCGGCTTCGAGTTCGGGAAGGGACTTGTTGTTGCCGTGGAAGGTGATCCGCTCGGCCGGGAAGTCCGCGCGCTGCGCGACGGCGAGTTCGCCGCCACTGCAGACGTCCAGGCTCAGTCCCTGCTCGGCCACCCAGCGGGCGATCTCGATGGACAGGAACGCCTTGGACGCGTAGTGCACGAGCGCCGGGTCGTCGAAAGCCTCGGCGTAGTCGGCGCAGCGGGACTTGAAGTCGGCCTCGTCGACGACGAACAGCGGCGTGCCGTACTTCTCGGCGAGTTCGCGGACGTCGACGCCCGCGATGCGCACGACGCCGTCTCCACCTCGGAAGGTGTTGCGGGGCCAGACCTTCGGATACAGCCTGTCGAGTTCTTCGGGACTCGACGGCGGGAAACCGGAGGCGTCGGCGTGGGGGTAGACGTCGGCGTGGCGGGGGCCGGCGGGGTGAGCCATCGATTACATCCGTTCCGGAGCGGAGACACCGAGCACCGTGAGGCCGTTCGCCAGTACCTGGCGGGTCGCCTCACAGAGCGCGAGCCGGGAAAACGTGAGGGGGGTGGTCTCCTCGTCGCCCTTCGGGAGAACCCGGCCGACGGCGTTCCACTTGTGGTAGGCGCCGGCGAGTTCTTCGAGATACCGGGCGACGCGGTGCGGTTCGCGCAGCTGTGCGGCCCGGCGGAGGACGGTCGGGAATTCGCCGAGTGTGCGGATGAGATCGCCCTCGGCGGGCAGGGTGAGCAGACCGAAGTCGACATCGCCACCGGTTTTGAGGCCGAGGTCGGAAGCGTTGCGCTGCAAGGAGGCCAGCCGCGCGTGGGCGTACTGGACGTAGTAGACCGGGTTGTCGTTGGAGTGCTTGCGCAACAGGTCGAGGTCGATGTCCAGAGTGGAGTCGACCGAGTAGCGGATCAGCTCGTAGCGGGCCGCGTCGACCCCGACGGTGCCGACCAGGTCCTCCATGGTGATCACGGTGCCCGCGCGCTTGCTCATCCGGACCGGCTTGCCGTCGGAGACCAGGTTGACCATCTGGCCGATCAGGACCTCGACCACGGCCGGGTCGTCGCCGAAGGCGGCCGCGGCGGCCTTGAGGCGGGCGATGTACCCGTGGTGGTCGGCGCCGAGCATGTAGATGCAGAGGTCGAAACCGCGCTTGCGCTTGTCCTGGAAGTAGGCGAGGTCACCGGCGATGTAGGCCGGGTTGCCGTCCTTCTTGATGACGACGCGGTCCTTGTCGTCGCCGTGCTCCTTGGACTTCAGCCACCAGGCGCCGTCCTCGAAGTACAGGTTCCCGGAGTCCTTCAACCGCTGGACCGACGACCCGACGGCGCCGGACTCGTGCAGCGAGTTCTCGTGGAAGTAGACGTCGAAGTCGGTGCCGAAGTCGTGCAGGCTCTGCTTGATCTCGGTGAACATCAGCTCGATGCCCACCCGGCGGAAGGTCTCGGCGCGCTCGTCGTCCGGCAGCGACAGCGCGCTCGGCTCCTGGCGGATGACCTCGGCGGCGATGTCGTTGATGTAGCCGCCCGCGTAGCCGTCCTCCGGGGCGGGCTCGCCCTTGGCGGCGGCGACCAGGGACCGCACGAAGCGGTCGATCTGCGCGCCGTGGTCGTTGAAGTAGTACTCCCGGGTGACCAGGCCGCCCTGCGCGGACAGCACGCGGCCCAGCGCGTCGCCGACCGCGGCCCAGCGGGTGCCGCCGAGGTGGATCGGGCCGGTCGGGTTCGCCGAGACGAACTCGAGGTTGATCTTGAGCCCGACCAGCTCGTCGCCGAGGCCGAACCGCTCACCGGCGTCGAGGACCTGCTGGACGATCTGGCCCTGCGCGTCGGCGGCGAGCCGGAGGTTGAGGAAGCCCGGCCCGGCGACCTCGGCCGAGTCGATGCCGTCGGCCGCGGCGAGGGCCTCGGCCAGCGCGTCGGCGAAGTCGCGGGGCTTCATGCCCGCCTTCTTGGCCACCTGCAGCGCCAGGTTGGTCGCGTAATCGCCGTGCTCGGGGTTGCGGGGACGTTCGATCGTCACCTTCTCCGGCAGCACGGAATCGTCGAGGCCGCGCGCGGTGAGAACCTGCACGGCTGAGTTACGGACCAGGTCGGCGAGAGCTGCGGGAGTCACTCGCGGAATTCTAGGTGTGACCTGGTCCGGGCTTCGCAGCGACCGCCGGAAGGTGTGAGCCAAGCCGGTGATCTTCCGGCTGTTCACGGTGATCAGACGCGCGGTCTCTACACTGGCCCGCGCAGGGACCACCCCCTTTGGAGAACGCAGGAGCCATGGCTAACGGGACAACCAGAAAAAAGGGCGCGTCGTCGAAGAACGCCATGAAGGCAGCCCGTAGTTCCGTCGTGTCCAAGAAGGGCACGCCCTGGGGCACGATCATCGCGGTCGTCGCGATCGTCGCCTTGGCGGCCTCGGTGGTCACCTACTACATGGTCGCCTCGGCGCCGAAGCGCGAGCAGAAGACCCGCGAAGAGACCGCGGCCGCCTTCGCGCCTTCGCAGCAGGACCCGGATCCCTCCAAGCGGATCAACGGCGTGACCACCACGACGTACGAGGGCTCCGTGCACGTCACGGCCGCCGAGCGCGTCGCCTACGACAAGACCCCGCCCTTCGGTGGCCCCCACGACCAGGCCTGGGCCGCGTGCAACGGCGTCGTCTACCCGGAAGCCGTCCGCAACGAGAACATGGTCCACGGTCTCGAGCACGGCGCGGTCTGGATCGCCTACAACCCGGCGCAGATCTCGGGCGAGGCGCTCGAGCTGCTGCGGGTCCGCGTCGAGGGCAAGCCGTACACCACGATGTCGCCGTACCCGAACCTCGACAAGCCGATCTCGCTGCAGTCCTGGGGCCACCAGCTGAAGCTGGACAGCGCCTCCGACGAGCGGATCGACCAGTTCATCGCGGCGCTGCGCACCAACCCCTACGGCGCGTACCCCGAGCGTGACGCCACCTGCGACGCGCAGATCGAGCCGGGCAAGTTCGACGCCACCCCGCCGGGACCGGACGCGAAGCCGATGGACTACAAGGGCACCGCGGGCACCCAGCAGGACGGGCAGCCCGGCGCCGGCCAGCCGTCGCAGCCCCCGGCCACCCAGCCGTCGGCGCCCGCGAGCAAGTAAGTGAGCCGGATGGACCCCGATCTCCAGTACGTCGACGAACCCGGCGACGAGGTACCGCGCTCGACCAAGAGCCGGTGGCTGGTGATCGGGGCCGCCCTGGTCGTCATGCTGATCGTGGGCTTCGGCCTCGGCGCCCTGACGACCAGGTTGGTCGACTCCGATCCGGAGCCGACCACCCCGGGTGCGGGCTCGGTCGAGGTCGGCTTCGCGCAGGACATGTCGGTGCACCACCTCCAGGCCGTCACCATGGCGGGCTGGGCGCGGGACCACACCGCCGATCCGGCGATCAAGACCCTCGCGTTCGACATCGAGCGCACGCAGACCGGCCAGGTCGGCCGGATGAAGGGCTGGCTGGGCCTGTGGGGCCAGCCGGAGCAGACGAACGGCGCCTACATGACCTGGATGACCGAACCGTCCGGCCACGCCGGACACGGGGGCGTCGACATGAAGCCGTCGAACGGCGCTCCGATGCCGGGGATGGCGACTTCGGCCGAACTGGCCAAACTGCGGTCGCTGACCGGCAAGGAGATGGACGTCTTCTTCCTCCAGCTGATGCTGCGGCATCACATGGGCGGGACGGAGATGGCGCAGTACGGCAACGACCACACGTCCATCGCGGACGTGAAGTCGCTGACGCGGAGCATGCTCGTCTCGCAGGGCGCCGAGATGGACCTGATGAAGGGCCTGCTCCAGGAGCGCGGCGGCTCCCCGCTCCCCGCCTGACGCCTCCCCCTCTTACGCGTTTGGTCCTCTAGTTGCGGTAGTTGGCTTCACGAACTACCGCAACTAGAGGACCAAACGCGTCGTGGGGGGTCTGCCGACGCGAGCCGATCGCGCCCCGACTGTCCACACGGGACACTTCCAGGCGGCTGAATGTCTAATTCATGCCTATATGCAGGCTTTGCAGTGGGGGTCGTGAGTGGCAAAGAGGGTTAGAACCCTCTTT
>NZ_JAJPWO010000023.1:0-114742 GCF_046549075.1 Amycolatopsis sp. lyj-84 | reverse complement strand
GCCCGCACCGCACCCCAAAAACGCACCCGCACCGAACGCGGCAACACGAACCCGCCAGCCACCACAAACTCCCAGCTCACGAAGGATGTTGCAACGACCGCATGAATCCGCCTGGCTTTCGCGACACGGCCCGGAAAGACTGGTGTGGCGTTGGACTGAAGCCCGTGAAAACTCATACCGCCCGAGCACTGCACTTTTGACCTTCCCCTCAATAACTCGCTTTGCCACTCACGACCCCCTTTGTGAAGCGTGTAGGCATCAAGCAGACATTTAACCGTCTGGAAGTGTCCCATGTGGACAGTCATGGTGTGGCCGGTTCAGATCCGCGACGCCGAAGGCTTCCTTCGCTGCATCGGACGCGATGAAGGGGCCTTCGATCCGGCACGCCCCGCCCGCGAAGCACGACACGTTCGCCCTTCTCCGCAATAGGTCAGTCGAAGTCGGCGTCGCCGTCATCGTCGAAGCCGATGTCGCGGTCGGCGCGTTCGTTGCTGTCGTGCGGCCCTTCAGGGAATCCGGCGATGGCGCCGGCCACGGTCGTCAGTCCCAAGATGGTGTAGACCAGCCCGACCAGTATGCGGGTGATATCGGTGGTGGGCTCGCCCGCGCCGTTCAGGACGTCGATGTCGCCTTTCACGGTCAGCACGGCCAAGACTGTCATGCCGATACCGAACAGGGACCCGGCCACGCGGCCCATCAAGCCCCAGAAGCTCAGAGCGGGCTTCTGTCCCTTGGACATGGTGACGACGCTACGTCGACTTCGAGGCCTGGTGCACCGCTGACCGGAGTCCGAAACTGGGTGACCGAGTCGCGCTCATCCTGTGCTGCGCACGGCGACCGTTCGGTTTTGCGGCATGATCGGTGACGCCGAACGAAGGGCGGTCATGGTTCAGAGCAAAGCAACGGCTCGAGGTCTGCGGCTCAGGGTGCTGGGGCCGTTCGAGGTCGAGACGGCCGCGGGGCCGGTGGACGTGGGCGGGCGGCAGCGGGCGTTGCTGGCATCGCTGGCGTTCTCGGCGAATCAGGTGGTCCCGCTGTGGAAGCTGATCGCTCACGTGTGGGACGAGGAGTCCCCGCTGGACGTGCGCAATGGTCTCCAGACCCTGGTGAGCAGGTTGCGGCGCAGCCTCGGAGCCGAAGTCATCGAGACGACCGAGGGTGGGTACCTGCTGCGTGCCACCGCCACCGAGCTCGACCTGCTCGGACTGCGCGAGCTGGTCGAGTCGGCGGCCGTCGCCGCGAGGGAAGGGGACACCGGCCGTGAGTATGCGTCGCTCGCGTCGGCGGTCCGGTTGTGGCGTGGAGATCCGCTGGAGGACGTCGCTTCGCCGGGGCTGCGGGCGGAGGCGGGACCGCAGGTCGCCGAGCTGTGGTTCGCCGCCCGCGAGCGGATGCTGGACGTCGATCTGGAGCGAGGTCACGGGCAGGAGGTGATCGCCGACCTGCGAGACCTCACCGCGCGGCACCCGCTGCGCGAGTCGCTGTGGGCCAGGTTGATGCTGGCGCTGCACCGGTCGGGGCGGCGGGCCGAGGCGCTGGACGCCTATCGCCAGGTCACCGGCCTGGTGCGGGAGCAACTCGGCCTCGACGTGGGGCGCGCCGTCGCCGATCTGCATCAGGCGATCCTGCTCGACGACGAAACGCTCGTGGCCGGGCAGCCCGCCAGGGCGCAGGTGCCTCGCCAGTTGCCGGGGGACGTGCGCGGGTTCGTGGGGCGCTGTGACGAGATGGCGGGTCTGGACCGTCTCGTGAGCGGGGCCGACGGTCAACCGGTCGTGATCTCCGCCGTCGACGGTGCCGCCGGCATCGGGAAGACGAGCCTGGCCGTGCACTGGGCACATCAGGTCGTGCCGCGGTTCCCGGACGGGCAGCTGTACCTGAACCTGCGTGGTTACGGTCCCAGCGTGCCGGTCGATCCGGCGGACGCACTCGACGTGCTGCTGCGTTCGCTCGGGGTGTCGCCGGAGCGCGTCCCGGCCGATGTCGAGGAGCGGGCGGCGCTCTGGCGCACCGAGTCCGCCGCGCGCGGGATGCTCGTCGTGCTGGACAACGCCCGTGACAGCGCCCAAGTGCGGCCGTTGCTGCCCGGCGGGGGTTCGGTCGTGGTGACCAGCCGCCGTAAGTTGCGCGGCCTGTCCGCCCGGGAAGGGGCGCGCCACATCACCCTGGGCCTGCTCTCCCCGGCCGAGGGGCTGGAGCTGTTCACCGATCAGGTCGGCCGGGACCGGGTGGCGGCCGAGCCGCACGCGGCGGCGGCGATCGTGGAGTTGTGCGCCCGGCTGCCGCTGGCGTTGCGGCTGGCCGCGGACCACGCGGCCCGGCATCCGGAGTGGCCGCTGTCTTCGTTGCGGGACGAGCTGGCCGACCAGCGCGGGCTCGAGGTGCTGTCGGTCGACGACGACCGCGACAGCGACCTGCGTTCACTGTTCGACTGGTCCTACGACGCGCTCGACGCGCAGGCGGCGGCGGTGTTCGATGTGCTCGGCCTGTTTCCCGGCGACAGCGTCGGAAGGCACGCGGTCGCCGCGCTGGCCGGGATCCCGCCGGCGGCCGCGGGTGCCGCGCTCGGGCGGTTGGCGGAGGTCAGCATGCTCCAGCAGCGGCTGCCCGACCGGTTCGAGCTGCACGACCTCCTTCGGCAGTACGCGCGCGACAAGGCGGCGGTTCTGCCCGGTGCGACGGCGGCGGTCGAGAGGCTGGCGGCGCACTACGCGCACACCGCGGAACGGGCACGCGAGCAGCTCAGCGGCCTTCCGCACCGGATGCCGCTCCCCGTGGCCGGGCCCGGCGTTCCGGTTGTCGACTTCGCTGACCACCACTCCGCGGTCGCCTGGTTCGACCGGGAGATCGACACGATCGCCAGGCTGGTCCTCGGCGCGGACGAGCACGGCCTGCACGCCCAAGCCGCGGCGCTGTTCCAGCTGTCCTGGCACTACCTCAACCTGCGCGGATACTGGCAACGGATAGTCGACATGGGCGAAGCCGCCGTCCTCAGCGCGACCGCCACGGGCGACCGGTTCCTCCAGGGCAAGTGCTTGAACGGCGCGAGCACCGGCTACGGCCGCGCCGCCGACCGCGACAAGCAGATCACCTACTGCCGCGCGGCGCTGGAGATCTTTCGCGAACTGGGCGACCTCGCCGAACAGGGCACGGCGTTGCTCAACCTCGGGTCGGCCCTCAACTGGCTGTGCCTGTTCGACGAGGCTGTCGAGCCGCTGCGCGAAGCGGTCCGGTTGTACGAGTCGGTCGGTGACGACCTGTCCGCGGCGATGGCACTCAACAACCTCGCGGACACGTTCGTCGGGCTCGGCCGCTACGAAGAGGCGAGTGGACCCGCCCAGCGAGCCCTCGACACCTTTCGCGACGGGACGGAACCCTCGCGGATCGCCGCCGGTTTGGAGACCATCGCCGCCGTACAGGCGGGGTCGGGTGATCATCGCAGCGCCGCCGCGACGTACCGGGAAGCCGTCGACCTCGTCGAGGAGCTCCACGTGACCAGGTTGGCAGTGCCGCTCCGAGTCGGCTTGGGGCACGCGCTGCTCGCGGACGGCGACGTCGATCAAGCGCGCCGAGTGTGGCGAGAGGCCTACGACAGGTGCCTTCACGACGGCGATGAGACCGTCGCCGCCGAGATCCGGGCACTGCTTTCCGCGCACGGGTAGCCGAATCCGCGTGCTCGCCCGGACGACAGCGCCGTGCAAGCGCGACGACAGAGGCCGTCGCGTTTCTCGCCTACGGTCCTGTTCGAGCGACGCGTCCCGCCCACGCAGGCGGGAGCACACGGTCGCGCTTCGCCGCACTCGGACCGGGGAGGGCGAGGGCGGCGATGCGAAGAACGATCGTGCCGTTCATGGTGGCCGCGGTGGTGCCGGGTTTCGTGCAAGGGGGTGGCGCCACCGCGGCCGCGGTGGCGCCCGGACCACGACGCACAAGCAGGGTTCCGGCGGCTCCGGGAAGTCCCGCGTGATCGGGAATCGTATTCCTGAATCGATTTCGACGAATTCGCCTTCCGGTTGTTTGTAGAAGCATTTCCCGCATGGTGTCGGTTAATATCCGACGCATTACCGGGTGTAGTCGATCGAGTGTCCATAGTGGTCGTAAATTCGGGCGCGAAATGGCGCCCTGGCCGCCGATTGGGCTGGAAGACGTGTGTAGCTGCAACGTCTGGTCCAAGATCAGTAGGCCATCCGAACCAAATCGACAGATTTCGTATTCCTTGGCGCGACAGGTCGCCTTAACCTTGCGTAATTCTTCACCTGAATGGTCACTGGGGAGCAAGATGAAGTCCACGCCGTTGTTGTCGCGCGCCCGAAAAACCTCGGAGCGACTGCTCGACGCCCGATGACACAAACCGGCTGCGTCAGCCGATTCGATGTGCACGCCCGGCAGTCGCCCGACCGGATCGCGGTCATCGAACACGGCACCAGGCTCACCTATGCCCGGCTCGCCGGACTCGCGGGAGGCCGCGCGCTGCGGTTGCGCGACGCCGGTGTCCTGCCGGGGGAGCGGGTCGGGCTCGTCACCGGGCACGGCAGCGCCGCGATCGCGGCGATCTTCGGCACCCTCGCCGCGGGCTGCACCTACGTCCCGCTGGACCCGACCTTCCCCCGGGAGCGTCTCGAATACCAGCTGGCCGCCGCGCGGGTGACCGCAGTGCTCGCGGACCCGGAGTACGTCGAACTGGCGGAGTCCTTGTGCCGTAACGGATCCGCGCGGCTCGTGCGTTCGGGCACGGAGACCGCGCCGCTCCCGGTGCCCGAATCCGATCCGGACAGCCCGGCGTACGTGCTGTTCACCTCCGGGTCCACCGGCAGGCCGAAGGCCGTCGCGCAGACCCACCGCAACCTCCTGCACGTCGTCGACAACCAGATCGCCGCGCTCGGCATCACCGCGGCCGACCGGCTCAGCCTGCTCGCGTCGTTCGGCTTCGACGCGGCGATCCCGGACCTGTACCCGGCACTGCTCAGCGGCGCCGCGGTCGTGCCGGTCGACCTGCGCGCGCACGGCCTCGCCCACGCCGCGCGCGAGCTGGCCCGGCACGAGGTGACCGTCTACCACTCGACGCCCACGGTCTACCGGCATCTGCTCGACGTCCTCGGCGAGACCGGCCTCCCGTCCGTGCGGACCGTGCTGCTCGGCGGCGAGCAGGCGACGCACGCCGACGTCCGCCGCGGCCGGTTCGCGCCGGACTGTGTGTTCGTCAACGGCTACGGCGCCACCGAGGTGACTTTCGCCGCGCAGTACCGGACGACCGCCGCCGAGCTGGGCCCGGACGCCGACGGGCCGCTGCCGATCGGGCGCGCGCTGCCCGGGTTCACGCTCACCGTGCTGGACAGCGGCGAACTCGAAGTGCGCGGACGGCACCTCGTCGACGGCTACCTCGACCAGCCGAGCCCGGCGTTCGGGGTGACGGCCGACGGCGACCGTCGCTACCGGACCGGCGACCTAGGCAGGCTGCTGCCGGACGGGAACCTCGTCTGCCTCGGCAGGCTCGACCGGCAGGTCAAGGTCCGCGGTTTCCGGGTGGAGCTGACCGAGATCGAGGCCCGGCTCGCCGAACAGCCCGGTGTGGCCGAAGCCCGCGCGATCGTCCGCGACGGCGACCTGCTCGCCTACGTGACCGCGACCGGCCCGCGTCCGGACGGCCGGGTGCTGCGGGCCGCGCTGGCGGACGTCCTGCCCGTCTACTCGGTGCCCGCGGCCGTCGCGGTGCTGGACGGTTTTCCGCTGACCGTCACCGGAAAACTCGACGAACGGGCACTTCCGGACCCGCGGGCGGCCGCGACCGTCCCGGCCGAGCTGCTGACCCCGGCCGAGGAACGCGTGCACCGGATCTGGTGCGCGGTGCTCGGCCGTGACCGGGTCGGGCGCGCCGAGGCGTTCTTCGACGCCGGCGGCGACTCGCTGCGGCTCGGCCGGGTGCAGGCGCGGCTGGCCGACGAGTTCGGGGTGGACGTCCCGCTGCTCGCCCTGTTCGAGCACACGACGATCGCCGGGCAGGCCGCCTGGTTCACGGAGTCCACTTCGGACACTCGGTCGCCTGTCGCCGCGGAGGAGCCGGCAGGGGATCTCATCGCCGTCGTCGGGCTGGCCTGCCGGTTCCCCGGCGCGCCGGACGCCGCCTCGTTCTGGTGGAACCTCTGCGCGGGCGTCGACTCGATCCACGACTACGCCGACGACGAGCTGGCGGCGCTGGGCATCGGCCCGGGCCTGCGTGCCGATCCGGCGTACGTGCGGGCGGGTGGCCGGATCGAGGGTGTCGAGGAGTTCGACGCCGGGTTCTTCGGGTTCACCGCCGACGAGGCCGCGCGGACCGATCCGCAGCACCGGCTGTTCCTCGAAACGGCGTGGCGGGCACTCGAGGACGCCGGACGCGATCCCGCCGCCGAGACCGGGCCGGTCGGGGTGTTCACGGCCGCCTCGGTGAACCGCTACTTCCTGTTCCACCTGTTCGGCAATCCGGCGGTGACCGGCGACGTCGACCCGGACGACTGGGAGGGGCGGCTGACCGGCCGCCAGCTCGCCGACCACCTGCCCGGCCAGGTCGCCTACCGGCTCGGGCTGACCGGGCCCGCGGTGGCCGTGCAGAGCGCGTGCTCCAGCTCGCTCGCGGCGGTCGCGCTGGCCGCGCAGAGTCTCATGGACTACCGGTGCGACGTCGCGCTGGCAGGCGGGGCGAACGTGACCTGGCCGCGGTACCGCTCGGGTGGGCTCGCCTCGCCGGACGGCCGGTGCCGCGCGTTCGACGTCGCCGCGGCGGGCGCCGGGTTCAGCTCGGGCGCCGGGGTCGTCGTGCTGCGGCGGCTGGCGGACGCCCTCGCCGACCGCGATCACGTCTACGCCGTGCTGCCCGGCTGGGCGATCACGAACGACGGCCCGGACCGCGCGGGCTACGCCGTGCCGGGACCGGCCGGGCAGGCGGCCGCGGTGGCCGAGGCACTGGCCGTCGCGGAGGTCGCCCCGGACGAGGTCGCGCTGCTCGAAGCCCACGGCAGCGGCACCCCGCTGGGCGACGCGATCGAGGTGGCCGCGCTCAACCGTGTCTACCGGGGCGCGCCAGCGGAAACGTGCGCGCTGGGCTCGGTGAAGACGAACATCGGGCATCTCGACGCGGCGGCAGGCGTCGCCGGGTTGATCAAGGCCGTGTTGTCCGTGCGGCACGGCGTCATCCCGCCGAGCCTGCACTTCACGGCCCCGCACCCGGAGGTCGACCTGGCGGGCGGCCCCTGGTACGTCCCGGCGAAGGCCGCCGACTGGCCCGCCCGTGAGCGGCGGGTGGCCGGGGTCAGCTCGTTCGGCTTGGGCGGCACGAACGTGCACGTGATCGTGGAGGAGGCCCCTGCCGCTCCACCACGGCAGGCGGCGAGCGGTCCGTTCGTCCTGCCGGTGTCCGCGCGTGACGCGAAAGCGTTGCGAGAGGCGGTGTCCCGGCTGCGCGAGCGGCTCGCCACGGACGCGCCGGACCTCGGGGACGCGGCGTACACGCTTTCGGTCCGGCGGGCGTTCGCGTGCCGGGCCGCCGTGGTGGCGGACTCGGTCCCGTCGGCGGTCGCCGCGCTCGATGCGCTGCTGGCGAACGGAACCGACGTCGAGGGCCCGGCCGGGGCGGTGCGGGACCTGGCTGTCCACTGGGCCGGGGGCGGCGACGTCGAGTGGGCCGCGCGGTTCGCGGGCGGTGCACCGGGCCGCGTCCCGTTGCCGGGTTATCCGTTCCAGCGGGAGCGGCACTGGATCGACCCACCGTCTCATCACACATCCGACCAGGGGAGCCTTCGGTGACCGACACCTTGCCCGTCGTGGGCGGCCATGGCCCGCCACTGTCCTATCCGGACACCACGATCACCGGGCTGATCCTCGCCCAGGCCACGCGCACCCCGGACGCCGTCGCCGTCCGGCAGGGTGACGCCCGGCTCACCTACCGTGAACTGGTCGCCGCGGCGACCGGCGTCGCCCGGCTGCTGTGGGCACGGGGCGCGGGGCCCGGCACCCGCGTCGGCATTTGCGCCGACCGGCGGCCGGAGCTGATCTCGACCGTCGTGGGCGTGCTGCTGTCCGGGGCCGCCTACGTGCCGCTCGAACCCGGCGGCCCGAAGGCGCGGCTGGCCGAAATCGCCGCGGACGCCGGGCTCTCCCTCGTCGTCGGTAACTGCGCCCGGGCCGAATTCGGTGCCACGGAAGGCGTCGAGGCGCTCGACGTGCCCCCGCCCGCGGACGGGCCCGCCGAATGCCCCGCCGGACCGGACGACCTCGCCCACCTCCTCTACACCTCCGGCTCCACCGGCCGCCCCAAGGGCGTACTGACCAGTCACCGCAACGTCGTCGCGTTCGTCACCGGGTTCGCCGCCGCCCTCGGGATCCGGCCAGGCACCCGGACGCTCGGCCTCTCCTCGCTCGCCTTCGACGCCTTCACCATGGACGTGTTCGTCCCGCTGGCGTACGGCGGTTCGGTCCAGCTCGCCGGAGCCGCCGACCGGGCCGACCCCGAACGGCTGCGGCGGTTCCTCGTCGAGCACGACGTCGAGTGGGGCTTCGCCACGCCGACACTGCTGTCCATGGTGGACCCCGCGGCCGTTCCCGGCTGGCGCGTCGTCGCCTGCGGTGGTGAGCCGGTGCCCGCGGAGCTCGCCGCGCGCTGGCTGCCGGGCCGTCGCTTCTTCAACGCCTACGGCCCGACCGAGACCACCGTGGCGGTCGTCATCGACGAGGTCACCGGCATCCCCGCCGACCCACTGCCGCTCGGCCGCCCGACGCCGAACCACCGGGCGTACATCGTGGACGCCGGGCTGCGGCCGGTCACGCCCGGTGAGGTCGGCGAGCTGCTCATCGGCGGGCCGGGTCTCGCGCAGGGCTATCTCGGCAGCCCGGAGCTGACCGCCGAGAAGTTCATCGACGACCCGATCACACCGGGGGAGCGGCTCTACCGCACCGGCGACCTGGTCCGCGAGCTGCCCGACGGCCGTCTCGGGTTCGCCGGCCGCGCCGACCGGCAGGTGAAGGTCCGCGGCCAGCGGATCGAACTGGGCGAGGTGGAGGCCGCACTCACGGCCCACCCGGACGTCGACGCCGCGGCCGTGGTGGCCGTCCCCGGGCCGGGCGGCACCCGGCTGGTGGCCTTCCTGGCACCGGCGTCCGCACCGTCCGATGTGGACACACTCGGCCGGGACCGGCTCACCTCGGCGATGCGCCCGGCCGCGGTCCAGGTGCTCGACCGCCTGCCGGTCAACCCGGTCACTGGCAAGATCGACCGGCCCGCCCTGCGCGACCTGGCCGAAGCGATGCTCGCGGGACAGCGGGAGGACCTCGGCCCGCTCGGCACCCCGGCCGAACGCGCGGTCGCGGCCATCTGGCGGCGGGTGCTCGGCGACGGCGCGGGGACGGATTTCCTGACCTCGGGCGGGAACTCGATCGCCGCGATGCGCCTGGTCGCGGCACTGCGGGCGGAGCTGGCCGCGGACGTCGCCACGGAGGACGTGTTCGCGGGCGGCACTCTCGACGGGCTCACCCGGCGGGTCGCGGCCGCGCCGCCACTGACCGGACCGGGGCTGACCACCGGGCACACGCCCGCGCTGTCCCCGCCGCAGCGGCGGCTGTGGTTCCTCGACCAGCTCGCCCCGGACGCCGCGCCGTACAACATCACGATGGCGTTCCGGCTGACCGGCGCGCTGGACGTCGACGCGCTGCGCCACGCGTTGCGCGCGGTCGCCGAGCGGCACGACGTGCTCCGCTGGCGCATCCGGTCCGTCGACGGCGCGCCGCTGGCGGATCGCCTGCCGACAACGGACGTTCCGCTGCCGATGGCGCCGGTGACCGAGGACGGCCTGCGGGCCCGGCTGGCCGCCGACGCCGCGACGCCCGTGCACCTCGACCGTGAGGCTCCCTGGCGCGTACGGCTCTACCGGCTCGGCGAGACGGAGCACGTTCTCGGCTTCACGCTGCATCACGCGGTGTTCGACGGCTGGTCGCAGGACCTGCTCTGCGCCGACCTCTCGGCGGCCTACCGGGGTGAGCCACTGCCGCCGCCGATGGCGTCCTACGCGGACTACGCGGTGTGGCGGGCCGGACGCGACGAACGCCGGGAGGCCGTTGATGTCGCCTGGTGGACCGGACATCTCGCCGGTGCACCCTCCACAGTGGACCTTCCGAGGGACCGGCCGCGCCCGGCCGTGCAGACCTACCGGGGCGCGAGCCTGCGTCAGTCCTTTCCGGACGGTGCCGCCGAGTCGGTCCGGGCACTGGCCGCCCGCACCGGCACGACGCGCGCCGGAGTGCTGCTCGCCGCGTTCGGCCAGCTGCTGCGGCGGCTCACCGGCGCGGCCGACCACCTGGTCGCCACGGTCGTCGCGGACCGGCAGCTCGCCGAGTTCCAGGAGGTCGCGGGGTTCTTCGTGGACATCGTGCCGGTGCGGCTGCGGGCCGACGACTCCGCCGACTTCGCGACGCACGTCCGTGGCGGCGGCGCGGAACTCCTCGCCGCGACCGCGCATCCGGCCGCGCCGGTCGAGCGGCTCGTCGAGGCGCTCGGCGTGCCCCGCGATCCCGCGCACGCCCCGCTCGTGCAGGTGATGTTCAACGTCCTGAACTTCACCGAGCCGCGGCTGGACCTGCCCGGTGTGCGGTCGGGGTGGCTGCCGGTGGACAAGCCGGGGTCGCCGTTCGACCTCACGGTGTACGTCCACGACGACGGCGTCGAACTGCTGTACAACCCGGACCTGTTCGACCACAAGCGGATGACCGGGCTCGCCGAGGACTACGTCGCCCTGCTCGCCGCGCTGGCCGCGGCGCCGGACTCGCCGGTCGGGACGAGCGTGCCGGAACTGCCGCGGGCGGGCGTCCGCACCGCCGCGCCGGACGCGATGAGCCGCGCACTGCCACCGCCACCGACGGCCGCCGCCGCGGATCCGGTGGCGCTCGCCGCGACCGAGGCCGTGATCGCCCGTGCCTGGTGCGACGTCCTCGGCGTCGCCGAAGTCGGGCACACCGACAACTTCTTCGACGTCGGCGGGCATTCGCTCGCGCTGGCCAGGGTGCACGCCCAGGTCACCGCCCGGCTCGGCCGCCGGATCCCGATGGTCGACCTGCTCAGCCATCCCACCGTCCGCGCCCTCGCCGCGCACCTGCACTCCGGCGGCGGCGCCAGCCCGGAGCTGGCCCGCGCGGCCGAGCGCGTCGCCGCCCGTCGCGGCCGCACCCAGACCAGAAGACCCCGCAGCACCGCCGGCCCGGCCGGCCTCGGATAGGAGCACCACCGTGACCCACCTTCCCGAAACCGGCGCCGGCGATCCCGGAGCCGAACCGATCGCGATCGTCGGACTCGACGTGCGCGTGCCCGGCGCGCGTGACGCGCGGCAGTTCTGGCGCAACCTCGTCGACGGCGTCGAGTCGATCGTGCCCGCCACCCGCGAGGAGATGATCGCCCGCGGCGCCGAAGAGGCCACTGTGGACGATCCGAGCTGGGTGAACGCCACCACCGTGGTCGACGGCTTCGACGAGTTCGACGCGGAACTGTTCGGCATGACCAGCCGCGAGGCAGAGATCACCGATCCGCAGCATCGGCTGTTCCTGCAGTCGTGCCACGCCGCGCTGACCGACGCGGGCTACGACCCGGCCCGCTTCGACGGCGCGATCGGCGTCTACGGCGGTTCAGGGGGCACCGGCTACCTGAAGGAGAACCTGCTGCGCAACGAGCGGATTCTCGCCTCGCAGCACGGCGGTATCGGCATTTCGACCGGCAACCAGCCGAGCTACCTGACGACCTCGGTGTCGTACAAGCTCGACCTGCGCGGCCCGAGTCTCGCGGTGTTCACTGCCTGCTCGACGTCCCTGGTCGCGGTGCATCTGGCCTGTGAGGCGCTGCGCAACGGTGAATGCGACATGGCGCTGGCGGGCGGGGTCAACCTGGAGATGCCGCATGGCATCGGCTATATGGGCGTCGAAGGCTTCACCTCGCCGGACGGCCACGTGCGCGCGTTCGACGAAGGCGCCAACGGCACGGTCTGGAGCAGCGGCGCCGGGGTCGTGCTGGTGAAGCGGCTGTCGCAGGCGATCGAGGACGGCGACCACATCCGGGGCGTCGTGCTGGGCAACGCGATCAACAACGACGGCGCCACCAAGGTCGGCTTCTCCGCGCCCAGCGTGGCCGGGCAGACCGAGGCGATCGCGCAGGCCGTCGGCATGGCCGGTGTCGACCCGCGCACCATCGGCTACGTCGAGGCGCACGGCACCGGCACCGCGCTGGGCGACCCGATGGAGATCGCCGCACTGTCCACTGTGTACGGAAACGGGGTCGCGGACACCGGCTGGTGCGCGATCGGCTCGGTGAAGTCCAACATCGGTCACCTGTCGCAGGCGGCGGGCGTGGTCTCGCTGATCAAGGCCGTGCTCGTCATGGAGCACAGGCTGATCCCGCCGACCATCAACTACCACGAACCCAACCCGGGCATCGACTTCCCGGCGAGCCCGTTCTACCCGGCGCAAGGGGTGACGAAGTGGGAGGCGGCCGCGGCACCGCGGCGGGCGGGCGTCAGCTCGTTCGGCGTCGGCGGTACCAACGCGCACGTCGTGCTGGAGGAGGCGCCCGCCCCGCAGTGGAGCAGGGCGCCGCACCCGGCGCATCTGCTGCGGGTGTCGGCCAACACGGCGGAGGCGCTCTCGGCCGCCGTCGACGGGCTGGCCGAGCGGCTGGCCGGGGACGTCGATCTCGACCTCGCCGACGTGGCCCACACCCTGGCCGCCGGGCGCACCGAGTACCCGCACCGCGCGGTCGTCGTCGCCCGTGACTCCGAGGACGCGGTCGACGGGCTGCGGGATTCCCGGCGCCTCGTGTCCGCACAGGCCGGGGAGCCGAACGTGGCGTTCCTCTTCCCCGGGCAGGGTTCGCAGTACGCCGGGATGGGCGCCGAGCTGTACGAGGCCGAGCCGGTGTTCGCCGCGGCCGTCGACGAGTGCCTGCGGCTGCTCGAATCCGAGCTGCCGGAGCTGCGCGACCTGATCTTCTCACCCGGTGGCGAGCAGGCGCTTCGGGAAACCCGCGTGACCCAGCCCGCGCTGTTCGTCGTCGAGTACGCGCTGGCGAAGCTGTGGCAGAGCTGGGGTGTGCTGCCCTCGGCGATGATCGGTCACTCGGTCGGCGAGTACGTCGCCGCCACCGTCGCCGGGGTCTTCACCCTGCCGGACGCGCTGAACCTGGTCGCCACCCGCGGCCGTCTGATGCAGTCGATGCCCGCCGGGGCGATGCTCGCTGTCCAGCTCGACGAGGAGAGTGTCACCACGCGGCTGCCGGGCACCCTCGCGATCGCCGGGGTGAACGGGCCCGGCACGTGCGTCGTGGCCGGACCGCCGGACGCGGTCGCGGACTTCGCGGCGACGCTCAAGGCCAGCGGCGTGCAGTGCCGCGAGCTGGTGACCTCGCACGCGTTCCACTCGCCGATGATGGACCCGGTACTGGCCGAGTTCACCGCCGCCGTCACCGCCGTCGTCCGCACCGCGCCCGCGCTGCCGTTCCTGTCGAACGTCACCGGCGACTGGATCACCGACGCCCAGGCCACCGACCCCGCTTACTGGGCCTCTCACCTGCGCCAGGCCGTCCGGTTCGGCGACTGCGTCAAGAATCTGTTCGTGCGCGGCGGCCGCTGGGCGCTCGTCGAATGCGGCCCCGGTCACCAGCTTGCCGGGCTGGCCCGCGGCCAGGTCCCGAAGGGCATGCCCGCGCCGCAGCCGAGCCTGCCGGGCCGGACCGAGCGCATCGGCGACGTCGAAACGCTGTACGGCGCCGCCGGTCTCTTGTGGACGAACGGGGTTTCCCTGGATTCGCGGACGTTCGGCGCGCCCGGCCACCGGGTACCGCTGCCCGGCTACCCGTACGCGCGCAAGCGGTACTGGGTCGATCCGGACCCGGTCACGGACGCCCGGCCCGCGCGGCGGAGCGGTCCGTTGCCGCTGTCCGAGTGGTTCGCGGTCCCGGCGTGGCGGCAGGCGGAACCGGACCTGAGACGCGAGCCCTTCGCGAACGCGCTCGTCTTCGCCGCCGAGGACGTCCTGCCGAGGCAGCTGCGTGACGCGGGTGTGACGGTCACCGAAGTGCGTCCCGGCAACGGGTTCGCCGTGACGGAGACGGGATTCACCGTCCGGCCCGGGGTACGAGAGGACTACGACGCGCTCGTGGCCGCGCTGCCCGCCCGGCCCGAGCGGGTCGTGCACGCCTGGACGCTGACCGGGGACGAGCGCGGCATGGCCGCCCAGGATCACGGGTTCTTCAGCGTGCTCAACCTCGTCCAGGCCTGGGGTGAGCCGATGCGGATCGACGTGCTGAGCACCGGAGCCGCCGACGTCACCGGCACCGACCTGACCCGCCCCGAGCACGCGACCCTGGCGGGCATCGCCAGGGTGGTGCCGCTGGAGGCCCCGGGCACGGTGGTGCGCCGGATCGATGTCGACGCGGACCACCCGCAGGACGCCGTCGCCGAGCTGTTCCGCCCGGCCGACGCGGCGGCCGAGGTCGCGCTGCGGACAGGCCGCCGCTGGGTGCTGGACCACACCCAGATCGAACTGCCCCCGGCCGCCGAGCCGGTGCTGCGCGACGGCGGCCGGTACCTGATCACCGGCGGGACCGGCGGCATCGGCATCACGCTCGCCGAGGACCTCGCCCGCCGGGTGCGGGCGAAGCTCGTGCTGCTCGCCCGCACCGCACTGCCGCCGCGGGCGGAGTGGGACCCGCATCTCGCCGCGCACGGCGGCACCGACCGCACCGGGCGTGCGATCCTCGCCGTGCGGCGGATGGAGGCCGCGGGCGCGGTGGTGCACGTCGTCGCCGCCGACGTCACCGACGCGGCGCGCCTGCGTGAGGTGCGTGAGCTGGCCGAGCGCGAGTTCGGTGGCCTCGACGGGATCGTGCACGCCGCCGGGATGCCCGGCGGCGGCGTCGCCGAGGTGAAGGAGCGGGCCGCGGCCGAGGCCGTGCTGGCCCCGAAGATCGCCGGGACGCTGGCTCTGTCCGAGGCGTTCGGCGACCTGCCGATGGACTTCGTCGCGCTGTGCTCGTCGATCACCGCGGTGGTCGGCGGCATCGGGCAGGTCGACTACTGCGCCGCCAACAACTTCCTCGACGCCTACGCGCGGGGGAACCACGGCTGGCGGGCGCGGCTGGTCTCGCATGCCTGGGGTGGCTGGGACGAGGTCGGCATGGCCGCGGAGGTGGCCGCTCCGACCACGATCCGCACCGCCCGGTCGCGGGCACTCGGCCCGGTCGAACACCCCGTGCTCACCACGCGCTCCGAGGACGGCGCGCACGGGCTCGTCTCGGCGGCCACGCACTGGCTTCTCGACGAGCACCGGATCGCCGGGGTACCGGTGGTGCCGGGCACGGGACACCTGGAGACCGTCCGCGCGGCGGTGGCCGCGGCGCTGCCGAAGCCCGGTGACGGGCACGTCGTCGAGCTGCGGGACGTCGTGTTCCTGGAGCCGTTCGGCGTCCCGGACGGCGCCACCGCGGAGTACCGCGTGGAGTTCGACGGCGACGAATTCACCGTGACCAGCCATGTCGCCGGTGCGAGCCGGACCCACGTGCGCGGATCCGCCGGATGGGTCGCGGCCGTGCCGACGTCCACTGTGGACATCGAGGCGGTGACCGGGCGGACCGAACCGATCGACGACGGGCACGGCTTCGGAACCGGCCGCACCAGCATGGTGACCTTCGGCCCGCGCTGGGCGGCGCTGCGCGAACACCGCATCGGCGCGCACGAGGAGCTGGCCACGATCACGGCACCCGACGCGGCGGCGGGTGACGTCGGCACGTGGGGGCTGCACCCGGCGCTGCTGGACGTCGCGACCGCGTTCGGCCGAGGCCGGGGGAGCGGCGCCTACCTGCCGATGGGCTACGGCCGGATCGTCGTGCACGACGCGCTCCCGGCGAGTTTCCGCAGCCACCTGCGCTACCGCGACTCCGGCGGCGACCAGGTGGTGGCGGCCGACCTCGCGCTGTGCGACGAGACCGGCCGCGTGCTCGTCACGATCGAGGACTTCGTGCTGCGCCAGGTCGATCAGGACGCTGTCGGTGGCGGCCTGACTTCGTCGTCCACGGGATCTTCTGTGTCCACTGTGTCCGATTCGGACAAGACGTCGACCGGGATCCGGCCGGTGGACGGCGCCGAGGCGTTCGTCCGGGCGCTGGCCCCCGGCCTCGGCGGGCAGGTGGTGATCAGCACGCTCCCGGTGCGGGAGCTGATCGAGCACCGGGTCAGCGCCGAGGAGCTGGACGAACCCGGCGAAGCACCGGTGAGGGTGTCGGAGGACGACTACGTCGCTCCGCGCACCGACCTGGAGGCCGAGATCGCCCGCCAGTGGACCGAGCTGCTAGGCGTGGAGAAGATCGGTGTGCACGACGACTTCTTCGCTCTCGGCGGTAACTCGCTGGTCGCCATCCAGCTCATCGCCCAGGTGCGCAAGGCCACCGGTACCCGGCTGGCGATGAAGACGCTGTTCGAAGCGTCCACAGTGGCCACTCTGGTCGAGCGGATCGAGGAGTTGCGCGACGGCAAGGCCGAGGCGACGGCCGAACCCGCCCGGACCACCATCCCGAAGCTCGAGCGCTGAGACCGTTGGCGAATTCGGGCCGGGTGGGCTTCGGCGGTCGTGAGTGGGGTTTCGGGCTATTGAGGGGTAAGGCAAAGGTGACAGGTTGCGAAAGCCACTTTCGCAACCTTCAACGTTGCGAAAGTGGCTTTCGCGACATGCCGAACCGACCCGCGGGACCAACGCCTCACCCACGCCACCCGCCTCGCCCACGACGACACCATCTGCAACTCCGCACACCAGCCAGGCAGGCAGCCGAGACCCCGTCGGGTCTCGAATCCGCCAACAGACGCTGAGAAACAGGAAATCATGAGCGACACGAAGGAATGGACGTTCCCGGCCTCGTTCGGCCAGGAGCGGATCTGGCTGTCCGGCCAGCTCGACCCCGCGTCCCCGGTGTACAACCTGCACTGCCGGGCCCGGCTGGACCGCCCGCTGACCGCCGCGCAGTGGCGCACCGCGCTCGGCGTCGTCGTCGGGCGGCACGAGGCGCTGCGCACGTCGTTCCGCATGGACGGTGGCGCGCTCATGCAGGTGGTGCACGCCGAGGTGCCGATCGAGCCCGAAGTACACGACTTGCGGGATCTGCCCGCCGAGGCTCGCGGCGACCGGCTCGCCGAACTCGTCGGCGCTGTCGTGCGCGGGGCCATCTCGCTCGACTCGCCGCCGCCGTGGCGGGCCCAGCTGTGCCGCCTGGCCGACGACGAGTGGGTGCTCACGTTCGTCGTGCACCACACCGTGTTCGACGCCCGTTCGGTGCTGGTGCTGGAGGCCGAGCTGAGCGAGGCGTGCGACGCCGTCTTCGAGGGCCGCGAGCCGAAGCTGTCCGAGCTGGCCATCCAGTACCCGGACTACTCGGCCTGGCAGCGCGGGCAGCTCGAAACGTCCTCCGAACAGCTGGACTACTGGCGGACGCAGCTCGCCGGGCTGCCGCCGGTCCACGGCCTGCCCACCGACCGGCCGCGTCCCTCAGCACTGACGTTCGCCGGTGACCAGGTGGACTTCGCCCTCCCGGACGGACTGATCGGCCGGGTCGGCGAGCTGAGCCGGGAGCTCTCGGCGTCGCCGTTCATGGTGCTGCTGGCCGGCTACGCGGCACTCGTGGCACGACTGTCCCGAGTGGACGACGTCGTCGTCGGCGTCCCGGTCGCCGGCCGCGACCTGCCGGAGCTGGCCGACCTGATCGGCATGTTCGTCAACCAGATGGCCGTACGCGTCGACTGTTCGGGCGCGCCCGCGTTCACCGAGCTGGTCGGCCGGGTCCGGACCACACTGCTGGAGGCGATCGACCACAGCCAGGTGCCGTTCCAGGTGGTCGCCGAGGCGGCCGGGGCCGAGCGCGACCCCGGCGTGCAGACGCTGTATCAGCTCGGGTTCAACTTCCTGCCCGACTCGGGGCTGGAGCCGGTCCGCTCGGCCACCGCGAAGGACGACATCGCGATCGACCTGACCGCCGTGGACGGCAGGCTCGTCTACCGCACCGATCTGTTCGACCGCGAGACCGCCGAAGCCGTGGCCGAGCGGTACCTGCGGCTGCTGACTTCGGCGCTGGCCGATCCGGCACAGTCGATCGCGGACCTGTCGCTGCTTTCGGAGGTCGAGCGTGAGCTGGTCCTGACCGGCTGGAACTCGGCGGAACCGTCCACAGTGTCTAATTCGGACGCCACGACCGTGCCCGCCCGGTTCGAGGACCAGGTGCGGCGGACCCCGGACGCACCCGCCGTAGACCTCGGTGGGGTTCGCCTGACCTACGCCGAGCTGAACACGCGGGCCAACCGCGTCGCACACCGGCTGCGCGAGCTGGGCGCCGGTCCCGGCACCGTCGTCGGTGTCTGCGTGCCGAACTCGGCGGATCTGCTGACCGGCCTGCTCGGGGTGCTGAAGAGCGGCGCGGCCTACGTCCCGCTCGACCGGGCCAACCCGGCCCCGCGGCAGGCGCTGATCCTCGCCGACGCGGGTGTCCCGTTCGTGCTGGTCGCCGGAGAGTCCACTTTGGACACCAAGACGCTGGCCCTGGACGATCCGGCCGAGTGGTCCACCGCGGCCACCGAGAACCCGGAACCGGCGGCCGGGCCGGGCGACGTCGCCTATGTGATCTACACGTCGGGCTCGACCGGGCGGCCCAAGGGCGTCGAGGTCGAGCACCGTGCCGTCGACACGTACCTGGCGTGGGCGCGTGAGGCGTACCCCGGCCTGGCCGGACGGGCGCTGCTGCACACGTCGCCGTCGTTCGACCTCACCGTGACGACGCTGCTCGGCACCCTCACCGCCGGGGGCGCGGTGGTCGACGGCGGCAGGCCGACGTTCGTCAAGGCGACCCCGACGCACCTCGCCGTCCTCGCCGAGGAGCTGTTCCCGACGGGTGAGCTGGTACTCGGTGGCGAAGCGCTGACCGCGGAAGCCGTTCAGCCGTGGCGAGAGCGGCACCCCGGCACGCTCGTCGTCAACGAGTACGGACCGACCGAGGCCACGGTCGGCTGTGTCGTGCACCGGATCGAACCCGGGGACGAGCTGCCGTCCGGACCCGTCCTGATCGGCCGTCCAGTGCCCGGTACCCGCGTGTACGTTCTCGACGAGCGGCGGCAGCCGGTGCCGCCGGGTGTTCCCGGCGAGCTGTACGTCGCCGGGCCGCAGCTCGCTCGCGGCTACCTCGGGCTGCCGGACCTGACCGCCGAAAAGTTCATCGAGGGTCCGTCCGGCCGCATGTACGCGACCGGCGACCTCGTCCGCTGGCGCCGCGACGGCACGCTCGACTACCTCGGCCGCATCGACGAGCAGGTGAAACTGCGCGGCTACCGCATCGAACCCGGCGAGGTCGAAGCTGCGCTGCGCGAGCTGCCGGAGGTGCGGGACGCGGCGGTGGCGGTGCGCGGCGACACGCTCGTCGGCTATGTCGTCGGCAGCTCCGAGGGAGCGGCCGAAGCCCTGCGGAAGACGTTGCCGGACTACCTGGTGCCGACCCGGTTCGTGACGCTGGACGCGCTGCCGATGGCGGCCAGCGGCAAGCTCGACCGGGCCGCGCTGCCGGATCCCGAACCCGGTGAGGCGGTGGCGTACGTCGCACCCCGGACCGCCGCCGAAGAACTCGTCACCGAGGTGCTCGGCGAGCTGCTCGACATCGGTGACCTCGGCGTGCACGACGACTTCTTCGCCCGCGGCGGCAACTCGCTGCTGGCGATCCGCGCGATGTCCCGGCTCCGCAAACAGCTCGAAGTCGACATCCCGGTGCGGGGGCTGTTCTCTTTCACCACCGTCGCCGAACTCGCCGCCGAGATCGAGCGGCGGCTCGCCGAGGACCTCGACCAGCTCAGTGACGAAGAGGTCCAGCGCCAGCTGGCCGAAGGCGAGCTCTCATGACCACGATCGACGAAACCAGCGGCGCGGCCGCGCGCCGCGCCCTGCTCGAACGACGGCTGCGACGGCGCACGGAGCCGGCCGCGACCATCACGCCGCGCGGAGGCGACGCCGTCGTCCCGCTGTCCTATCAGCAGGAACGCGTCTGGTTCATGGAGCAGTTCGCGCCGGGCACCGGGTCCTACCACATCCCGGTGCCGATCCGGCTGACCGGACGGCTCGACGTCACTGCGCTTCAGTCCGCTTTGGACACCCTGCCGGTGCGGCACGAGGCGCTGCGGATGCGGTTCCCGGCAGGCGACGACGGACAGCCGACCGTCCACATCGAACCGGCGGTCACGGTCGGACTGTCCATAGTGGATGCCGGAAGCGAGGAGGCGGCCCGCGCCGCCGTCGACGCCGCCGCGGCCGAGACGTTCGACCTGGCCACGGGCCCGCTGCTGCGCGCGACCCTGGCCCGGGTGTCCGACGAGGAGCACCTGCTGGTCCTGTGCACGCACCACATCGTGGGTGACGGCTGGTCGGTCGACCTGCTGCTGCGTGACCTCGCCGCGCAGTACCACGCCCTGAGCTCCGGCGGCACGGCCGAGCTGCCCGCGCTGAGCATCGGGTACGGCGACTTCGCGCATTGGCAGCGCCGCACGCTCACCGGTGACGAACTCGACCGGCAGCTGGAGCACTGGCGGGCACAGCTCGCCGGGGTCGAGCCCCTGGAGCTGCCCACCGACCGGCCACGGCCCGCCAAACAGAGCTTCGACGGCGCGATCCACGAGTTCTTCGTCGAGCGCGACCTCGCCCGGGCTCTTGGCGAGCTGAGCCGCGGGCACGGTGTCACGCTTTTCATGACCTTGCTGGCCGCCTACCAGGTGCTGCTGGCGCGGTACTCGGGTCAGGACGACTTCGCGATCGGCTCGTCGTCGGCCGGGCGCGGTCTGCCCGAGCTCGAGGGCGTGGCAGGCATGTTCATCAACATGCTGCCCCTGCGGGCCCAGCTGGAGGGCGACCCGACGTTCGCCGAGCTGCTCGACCGCACCCGGCGGCACGTGCTGGACGCGTTCGACCACGCCGACGTCCCGTTCGAGCGGCTGGTGAACGCGCTCGGCGTGCCCCGCGACGTCAGCCGCTCGCCGGTGTTCCAGGCGATGTTCGTACTGCAGAACTACGAGATGGGCCGGATGGGTGCGGCCGGGCAGTCCGCTGTGGACTTCCGCTGGCTGCCGATGGACCTGCCCGCGACCCGGTTCGACTTCGAGTTCCACGCGATCGAGATCGAGAGCGGGCTGATCGGCAAGTTCGTGCACAACACGGCGCTGTTCACCGCGGACACGGTCGCCGGGATGGCCGGGCGGCTGGTCACGCTGCTGCGCTCGATCGTCGCCGATCCGGACCGGAGACTGTCCGAATTGGACATTCTCGACGCCGGGCAGCGTGAACTCGTCCTGGAGCGCTGGAACGCCACGACGGCCGAGTTCCCGCAGACGACGCTGCACGCGCTCGTCGAGGAGCAGGCCGCCCGGACGCCGGACGCGCCCGCGGTGACCTTCCGCGGCGCGTCGCTGACCTACCGCGAGCTGGACGAGCGGGCCAACCGGCTCGCGCACCGGCTGCGTGGCCTCGGCGTCGGGCCGGGCGTGCTCACCGGGGTGTTCGCGGAGCGGTCGTTCGAGCTGGTCGTCGCACTCCTCGGCGTGCTGAAGGCCGGTGGCGCGTACGTCCCGCTCGACCCGGAGTACCCGGCCGACCGGCTGGCGTTCATGCTGCGGGACGCGGCCGCACCCGTCGTGCTGACGCAGGCGGCATTGCGCGAAACGCTGCCTCCGGGTGACACGACCGTCATAGTTCTAGACGACCCTGCCGAGACGGCGGGGCAGCCGGGCACCCCGCCCGAGCCGCTCGCCGGACCGGAAGATCCGGCGTACGTCATCTACACCTCGGGCTCGACTGGCCAGCCGAAAGGCGTGCCCAACGGTCACCGCGGCATCGTCAACCGGCTCGACTGGATGCAGCGCGCGTACCGCCTCGACGGCACCGATTCGGTGCTGCAGAAGACCCCGGCCGGTTTCGACGTGTCGGTCTGGGAGTTCTTCTGGCCGCTGATCACCGGCGCGCGGCTGGTGCTCGCCGAACCCGGTGGTCACAAGGACGCCGCGTACCTGCGCGAGCTGCTCGCGTCCGAAGGCATCACCACCGCGCACTTCGTGCCGTCGATGCTCACGCTGTTCCTGGCCGAGCAAGGCGTCGAGAGCTGCACGGCGCTGCGGCGGGTCGTGTGCAGCGGCGAGGAGCTGCCGCTCGACGCGGCCCGCGAGTTCACCCGGCGGCTGCCGGACTGCGAGCTGCACAACCTCTACGGCCCGACCGAAGCCGCCATCGACGTCACCGCCTGGCACTGCACGCCCGCCGCGCTCGCCGAGGTCGCGTCGGTGCCGATCGGGGCGCCGATCCAGAACATCCGGATCTACGTCCTCGACAGTTCGGGGCGGCCCTGCCCGGTCGGCGTACCCGGCGAACTGCACATCGCCGGTGTCGGCCTCGCCCTCGGGTACCACAACCGCACGGAGCTCACGGCCGAGCGGTTCGTGCCCGACCCGTTCCACAGTGGACGGATGTACCGGACCGGCGACCTCGCACACTGGCGCCCGGACGGGACGATCGCGTTCCTCGGTCGGATCGACCACCAGGTCAAGCTGCGCGGCCTGCGCATCGAGCTGGGGGAGATCGAGACGACCTTGCGCGCCCAACCAGGTGTGCGCGACGCCGCCGTGATCGTCCGCGAGGACACGCCGGGGGACAAGCGGCTGGTCGGGTACGTCGTCGGTGACGCCGAGCCCGGCGCGCTGCGGACGGCGCTCAAGCAGAGCCTCCCGGACTACATGGTGCCCCCGTCGTTCGTCCCGCTCGACGAGCTGCCGCTCACCCCGAACGGCAAGCTCGACCGCAAGGCGCTACCCGCTCCGGTCGCGTCCCGGGACGCGACCAAGGAGCTGGTCGCGCCGTCGACCCCGGTCGAGGTCCTGCTGGCCGGGATCTGGCGGGACGTGCTCAAAGTGGACGAACTGGGCGTCGACGACGACTTCTTCGACCTCGGCGGCCACTCGATGCTGGCCACCCAGGTGGTGGCGCGGATCGGCAAGGCGGACGCCGGCCAGGTCGGCGTCATGGATCTGTTCCAGCACCGCACGATCCGCGAGCTGGCGTCCTTCATGGACGGTGACACCGCCGACCGGCCGCGCCACCTGCTGTACGAGCTGACCAAGCCGACGGCACAGCGGACACTGACCTACGTCTGCTTCCCCTATGGCGGTGGCAGCGCGATCGTCTACCAGCCACTGGCCGACGCGCTCCCGGACGGTTACTCGCTCTACTCGGTCGCCATCCCCGGCCACGACGTCGGACTGTCCGAAGAGGCCGTGCCCTTCGACGACCTGGTCGAGCGGCTGGCCGACGAGATCCTCGACCGCGTCGACGGCCCGCTGGCCATCTACGGCCACTGCGGTGTCGGCAACGCACTCGCCGTCGCCGTCGCCCGGCTGCTCGAAGAGCGCGGCCGCGAGCTGGAGGTCGTCTACATCGGCGCGATCTTCCCGTTCGCCCGCATGAAGGGCGCGGTGGGCACGCTGCGCACCCGGCTGGAGAAGCTGCGCAGCAACCGGTACTACTCGAACTGGCTCAAGGGCATGGGCGTCGACACCGACGACCTCGACCCGGCGCAGGCCGACCGGATCATCACGAACATGCGCGCCGACAGCCGCGCCGCCGAGGAGTACTTCAGCGGCCTGCTCGACGCCCGCGTGGCCAAACTGCGCGCGCCGATCGTGTCGGTGGTCGGCTCCGAAGACCCGGTCACCGACTACTACACCGAGCGGTACCGGGAATGGGAGTTCCTCACCGACACCACCGCGCTCGTGGTGCTCGACCGGGCCGGGCACTTCTTCCTGCGCTACCGGGCCGACGAACTCGCGGAGATCGTCACGCAAGTGCACCCGGCACTGGACGATCCCGGCGAGCTCGACGTCCGGGCCCGCGGCGAAGACGCGGCCTGGGCGGTGCACGAGACCCATCGGGCGGAAGTGGACGACAAACCCACTGTGCGGCCGAGCATGGCCCGGTTCCTCACGATCACGGCCGGGCAACTGGTCTCCTCGACCGGCTCGGCGCTGACGTCGTTCGCGGTGCCGATCTGGCTCTACACCCGCACGGGCTCGGTCGCCGACCTCGGCCTGCTGTGGGCGCTCGCGCTGATGTTCGGCGTGCTCGTCCTGCCGGTGGCGGGCGCGCTGGTCGACCGCGGCGACCGGCGGCGGATCATGATCGCGGCCAGCGGCACCGCCGGCGGGATCCAGCTGATCCTGGCGTTGCTGCTGATCACCGGGCACGTCCAGCTGTGGTTGTTCTACGTGCTGATCCCGCTCGGCTCAGTGGCCGCTTCGTTCCAGCGCATCGCCTACCAGTCGTCGGTGGCGCAGCTGGTGCCGAAGCAGTACCTCGGCCACGCGATGGGCCTCGCGCAGCTGTCCACCGGTTTCGCCCAATTGCTGATGCCGGTGCTCGCGGCCGGGCTGCTGGCGACGATCCAGCTGTCCGGCATCCTGATCTTGGACATGGCGAGCTACGCGTTCGCGATCGTGGGCCTGCTGCTGGTGCGGTTCCCGGATCTGCTGGGCTGGCGCCCGCGCGAACCGCTGCTGACGGCGATCGCGGGCGGGCTGCGGTACTCGTGGAACCATCGCGGCTTCCGCACGATGCTGCTGTATTTCGCGCTGGCGAACGTCTTCCTCGCTCCCGCGCTGGTGCTGGTGTCGCCGCTCGTGTTGTCGTTCGGCTCGGTCACCGACGTCGCGCAGGTGGCGCTGGCCGAGGCCGTCGGCGCGGTGGCGGGCGGGATCGGGATGGCGCTGTGGGGTGGCCCGCGGCATCGCCGGATGGTCGGCGTGCTCGCCGGCAACATCGGGATCGCGCTCGGCAGCCTCATGATGGGCCTGCGGCCGTCGCTGATCGTCGTCGCGGCCGGTGTGTTCGTCCTGGCCGCCGCGATGTCCGTGTCGCAAGGCATCTACGCGACGCTGGTGCAGGTCAAGGTGCCGCAGCGGTTCCACGGCCGGGTGTTCGCGATCAACCAGACGATCACGTGGTCGACGCTGCCGATCGGATTCGCCGTGCTGGCGCCGCTGGCCGTCGGCTGGTTCTCGCCGCTGCTGGCGCCGGGCGGCGCGCTGACCGGGTCGGTCGGCGCCGTGCTCGGCACCGGTGAGACCCGGGGCATCGGGCTCGCCTATGTCGTCTTCGCGCTGATCCTGCTGCTGATCAACGTGGGCGGGTTCTCGATGCGGCGGCTGCGCCGGTTCGACACCGAGGTGCCCGATTCGCTGCCCGACGACTTGGTCGGGGCGCAGGAACGGGAGCGCAAGCTCGCGGGGAAGGAAGCCGCATGAGCACGGCAGTGCTGGTCAGGGAGGCCCGCGGGCACTGGGTCGGTGAGGTCGCGCCGTCGATGCGGGCGGCCGGGCACCGCGTGGTGCTGCTCGCCCCGCCGATGGACGCGGCCGAGCGGGCCACGCTGGCCGGAGTGGTGGACGACGTCATCGCGCTCGACGACGTCCACGACGCGGAAGCCGTCGCGGCGAAGGTCCGGGAGATCGGCGGCGGCGCGCTGGCCGGCATCTTCACCGGTTCGGACGGCGCCATCGCGAGCACCGCCCGCGCCGCGGAGCTGCTCGGGGTGGCACGCTGCCCGGCGTCGGTGTTCGCCTTGTGCGCGAACAAGTTCGCCGTCCGGGAGGCCCTCGCCGCGGCGGGACTGCCCGGGCCCGCCCACGCCCTGATCTCGTCGGCCGCCGAGGCGGCGTCGGTCGCTTCGGCGGTCGGGCTCCCGGCGATCGTCAAGCCGGTCAACGGGGCGGGCAGCAACCTCGTCCGCGCCGTGTCCACTGTGGACGAACTGGCGGCCGCGTACGAGCTGCTGGCCGCGCGACTGCCCGAGTCCGCGGATCCGCGCTACCACCGTCGACTGGGAACCCTGGACCCTTCAAAGACGTTTCTCGTCGAAGGTTTCCTGCGTGGCCCGGAGTACGCGGTGGACGTGCTGGTCCGCGATGGAGTGGCCGAGCCGGTCGAGATCCTCGACAAGCCGCTGATCGACGAGCGGAAGTTCGAGCTGGCGCTGTCGTGCCCGCCCGCCGGGCTCACCGCCGACCGGGCCGAGCTGGTCACCGCGGCGGCGGTCGCCGCCGTCCGCGCGCTGGGTCTCGACAACACCTGTGCCCACGTCGAGCTGATCGACGACGTCGACCGCGGCCCGACGATCGTCGAGGTCAACGCGGGCAGGCCTGCCGGGTCGATCATGCCGCTGCTGGCGAAGCTGCGCACCGGCATCGACGTGTTCGCCGAGCTGGCGGCGCTCGCGGTGGGCGCTCCGCCGCCGGTACGGGAACCCGCGAAACTGCCGATCCCGCTGGGCATGCTGATCCTCTACGCGGCCGGTTCGGGCCGGTTGACGAGGATCGGCGGACTCGACGAGATCGCCGAGCTTCCCGAGGTGATCGACGTCGTCACCACCGTCTCGCCGGGGCAGGTGCTCACCGACGAACAGGAGACCTACGCGGTCAACCTCGTCGTGGCGGGGTTCGCCGATCACGACGACCTCGCCGCCCTGCATGCGGAGGCGAGCAAGCTCGTCCAGCTGGAACTGGAGGACGTGTGAACACCGTGTTCGTGGTCCGGGAGACCGCCGGGCAGTGGATCGCCGACGTTGTGGCCGCCGTGCGCGCGACCGGGCTGGGGGTCGAACTGGTCACCCAGCCTCTGGAACCGGCCGAGCAGGCACAGCTGACGGAACTGGTGGACGGCTTCGTCGTCGTCGACGACGTCCGTGACGCCGAATCCGTGGCCGAGGCGATCCGGGCGCGGACCGAGCGTCCGGCCGGGGTGGTGACCGCCGCCGAGGGGATCATCGCGAACGTCGCCCGCGCGGCCGAGCTGCTCGGCGTGGCACGCTGCCCGGCGTCGGTGTTCACCGTGACGCACAACAAGTTCGCGGTCCGGCGGGCGCTGGCCGCGGCCGGGTTGCCAGGGCCGCGCTGCGCACTGATCTCCGCCGAGTCCGAGGCGGCGTCGGTGGCTTCGGCGGTCGGGCTCCCGGCGATCGTCAAGCCGGTCAACGGCGCGGCGAGCAATCTCGTGCGCATGGTGTCCACTGTGGACGAACTGGTGGCGGCGTACCGGCTGCTGGCCGAGCGGTTGCCGCTGTCGGAGGACGCCCGGTACCACCGGCTGATCGGTGGCGGGCCGTCGCCGATCGACCCGGTGAAGGTGTTCCTCGTGGAAGGCCTGCTGCGTGGCCCGGAGTACGCGGTCGACGTCCTGGTGCGCGACGGCGTCGCGGAACCGGTGGCCGTGGTCGAAAAGCCGCTCATCGACGACCGTAAGTTCGAGCTGGGCATGGTCTGCCCACCGCTCGAACTGTCCGAAAAGGACAGCGAACGGCTGTTCGCGGCGGCGGCGGCCGCCGCGCTCGCGCTGGGCCTGGACAACACCTGCGCGCACGTGGAGCTGATCGACGACGCCGAGCTGGGCCCGGCGATCGTCGAGGTGAACGCGGGCCGCCCGGCAGGCGGCGCCCAGCCGGTGCTGCTGAAGCTCGCGACCGGCATCGACGTCATCGCCGAGGCCGTGTCGCTGGCACTGGGCACGCCGCCGCCCGCGCGAGGTGCGGGCCTGCCGGTGCCGGTGGGCTACCTGATCTTCTACGCCGAGGGCACCGGGCGGCTGGTCCGCGTCGAGGGCACCGACGAGGTCGCCGACCTGCCCGAGGTCCTGGAGGTCGTCACGATCGTGCGCCCCGGCCAACTACTCACCGACGACCAGGAGATCTACGCGGTGAACGTGCTCGCCGCGGGGTTCGCCGACACCGAAGACCTCGCCGCGCTGCACGCCGAGGCCGCCAAGCTGATCCGTTTCGAACTGGAGGAATCATGACCGCCGAACTCGCGGCGAACCTCGGTCACATCGAGGGCAACGACCACACGAAGCTCACCGTGTACGCGGCCACAGGCCTGGACTGGGTACGCGCGCACCGCGAAGTGCTGCAGGACCGGCTGCGCGAGGACGGCGCGATCCTGTTGCGCGGGATGCCTGCCGACCTGGCGGTGTTCAACCAGGTCACCGAGGAGATCGGCGGCTTGCTGCTGACCTACACGGAACGGTCGACGCCGCGGTCGGCGGTCTCGGGCAACATCTACACCTCGACGGAGTACCCGCCGGGTGAGTCGATCCCGATGCACAACGAGAACTCGTACTCGGCGAACTGGCCGGACCGCCTGTTCTTCCTGTGCGACACGGCGGCCGAAACCGGCGGCGCGACGCCGATCGCGGACAGCCGGGCGATGTACCGCCTGCTGCCTGCGGACCTGCGCGAGCGGTTCGCGGACGGCGTCACCTACACGCGGGCGTTCCGCGAAGGTCTCGGGCTGACCTGGCAAGAGGCGTTCCAGACCGACGACCGCCAGGCGGTGGAGGACTACTGCACCGGCAACGGGCAGACCTACGAGTGGACCGACGAGGGCCTGCGCACGCGGCACGTGCGTCCGTCCTTTGTCACGGAACCGCACACCGGCGCGACGGTGTGGTTCAACCAGGCCAACCTGTTCCACGTCTCGAGCCTGGGGGAAGAGGTCAGCGAGGCGCTGCTGGACCTGTACCCCGAGGAAGACCTGCCCCGCAACGCGTCCTTCGCCGACGGCTCGCCGATCCCGCAGGCGGACCTGGCCAGGATCAAGACGACGTACGACGAGGTCAGCTACGCGTTCCCGTGGCAGCCGGGCGACATCATGGTGATCAACAACATGCTGATGGCCCACGGGCGCGAGCCGTTCACGGGCAAGCGGCGGACCCTGGTCGCGATGACGTGACCCGCGTGATTGGAGCCGGATCTCGCGTGATCAGAAGGCGAACTCCGTGATCCGTCTCTGATCACACGTGATCCGGCTCTGATCACGTGTGATCGCCCGTTCCGCCCGAACACGACACGTTCGACGGCTGACGGGTCGGCTCTTTTCACCTGCCAGGTGTCCTCGAGTCGTGACTGAAACAGGCCCGGAACGGGTAATCCTCACTTCAGGTATCCGTCTGGGGAAGGCAGGGCCGAATGCCGGACAGCAGCCGAGGCACGATCGTGGAGGAAAGATTGCCCTCGCCACCTCGCGGGGCCGCCGACCTGGGAGAAACCAGGCGCTGGTTCAGGAGCGTTCTGGAACGTCACCATCCGGGTGCGTCCGCCGACCTGGCCGACGACGCGGCCCTGGTGCTCGGCGAGCTGGTGACGAACGCGGTGGTCCACGGGCATGCCTGCCGGGCGGTCACCGTGGGGCTGACCGCGGACCGGCTGCGCATGGAGATCGACGACGCGAATCCGAGGCTGGCGTACGCGGGGGAGGACGCGGGACTCGGCCTCCGGCTCGTCGCCAGAGGTGCGGCCAGATGGGGGCAGCGGTGTGGTCCCGAAGGCAAGACGGTCTGGGCGGAACTACCGCTCAGGCAGGCCGGACCGCCGAGCAGCGGGAACCAGAGGGTTTGAACCGGACGATCCGAGGTACTTCCTCCTCATGGGCGATGAAGTCGGGGTATCGACGGCCGAAACGGCGATGACCGGGGCCGTCGACGAATCACTCTGGATCAGGCGTGTTCTCCTGGCCGTCGGGGTGGGCGGAGTGGTCGCCTTGCTCGCTTGGCTGGCGCTGTGGCTGGCCATCAACCTCTGACTCAGCGTGGTCGAGCCGCTGGTGGTCAATAGCTACGGATCCTCATCTATCGCTTCCGGCCTGGCTGAGGCACCGCTGCCCGGCAAAGCTGGGGATCGTGTCGAAGCGATTCGAGGATCCCGCGACCGTTGTCACCCTCGGGCCACATTACTTACGAGACCGCATGGTGGCCGGCGTGCTTCACCGGATGGCGGGCATGGCGGACGTCGCCCCCTACCTGCGAGGGCCGTCACGCGTGGCGGCGGTCCGACTGACCGGCGAGGTCCTTTCACGCTGTCTCGACGCGCTCGAGCCGGAAGGAAGCCTCAGTGGCGGTGACGACGCGCTGCGGCCTCGCGCGGGGGAACCCGCCGCGGTCAGGACAGTGCTGGCCAGGGTGCTGGGCCGGTTCGCCTGGGAACAGCTGACCGAGGTCATCGGCCCGTTCGAGGTGCCGCCGCTCGCCGTGTGCCGGTCCGCGGAGGTGCTGTTCGACAGTCTCGTCGAGCTGGCCCGCCCGGCGCCGCATTAAATGAGGACCCTTAGAGAAATCCCGAACAAGAGGTTCGCGCTTAGAGTCGTTTCATGAACGGCGCGACAGCGGATTTCGTCGCAGGGACCGCGCGGGCGATCGCCCGGTGTCCCGCCTTCGCCGTGGTCGAGGGCGAACCGGGTTCCGGGCGGACGCGGTTGCTCGACGAGCTCACCCGGCGCGAGACCGAGGACAGCGCCCTGGTCCGGGTTCGCTGCGCCCGGCGACGGCGGCCCGTCCCGCTCGGCCCGGTGCTCGAAGCGCTGAGCGCCGACCTCCGCCGGTGGAGCACGGTCGCTCCGCTCCTGTCGCCGCTCGCCGGTGTTCTCCGGTCGTTCCTGCCGGAACTGACCCAGGTGCTCCCCGAGGTGCCTGCCGACACGACCGGTCGTCATCTGGTGTTCCGGGCGCTGCGGGAACTGCTGACCGCGCACGACCGCACCGTGCTGCTCGTCGATGACGCCGACGAGGCCGACGAGGAAACCCAAGACCTCCTCAGGTTCCTGGCGGACCACCCGTCTCCGCGGCTGGCTGTCGTCGCCACCACGACGATCCGGGCGCATCGGCCCGTGGCGGGGGAGTCCTGGTGGCCCCCGAGGTCGGGAGTGACCGCGAGACTCACGCTGGCGCCGCTGGAGCCCGACGAGGTCGTGTCACTGGCAGGTTCCCGGGAACTCGGCGAACTGGTCCATCGCCGGACCGGTGGCGTGCGCGGTGCCGTGCACGCGGTCCTCGAAGCGCCTGGTGCGCCCGTGCCCCGGGCCTGGGCCGACGCGCTCGCGGCCAGGTTCGCGAAGGCGGAACCGGGCTGTGCCGCGATCGCCGAGGCGGCCGTGGTCTTCGGCCGCCCGGCCGGGAGCGCCGAGCTGGCCGCCGTGTCCGGTTTGGCCTCTGACGCCGTCGACGACGCGCTGCTTTCCGCTCTCGACGAGGGATTCCTGCGAGACCTGGGAAGGGGCCGGTACGCCGCACGCAGCCCCCTGGCGGCGGAGGTCATCCTCAGCGCTGTCTCCGGTCCTCGCCGATGCCGCCTGCACGGTCGCGTCGCACGTTTCCTTTCCGGTTCGAGGGAACCGGACGCGCCGAAGATCGCACAGCACCATCGAGCGGCCGGAGAACTCGCCGAATGGGTGCGCTGGACCTCGGAAGCGGTCGACAGAGCGGTGGCCGAGGGCAAACCGGACGAAGCCTCGCGCCTGCTCGAAACCGCGCTCGGCGAAGAGGGACTTTCCCGCGCGGACCGGGAAAACTTCGCGGTCAGGCTCAGCAGGGGGACGGCCTACGAGCTGATCAAGGAACCGACGGTCCGGTTGCTCCGCACGGCGGTGCGGGAGTGGCCGATGAGCAAGACCGCCCGCGGCGAGATCCGGATCAATCTCGGCCGGGTGCTGATCAACCAGGCCGGGCAGATCGACGCCGGCCGCTCGGAGATCCAGCTCGCCGTCGCCGACCTCTCCGACCACCGCGCGCTGCTCGCGCGCGGCCTGGTCACGCTGGCGCTTCCGCACCTCGGCGCGATCCCGGTCGAAGAGAACCTGCGCTGGCTCGATCAGGCCGAGCGCGCCAGCCACGGCCTCCGTGACGTCGAACTGCTCGCCGCGGTCACCGCGAACCGGATGTCCAGCCGGATGCAGGTCGCCGATCCCGGTGTCTGGCAGGACGTCGGCACGCTCCCGGACTCGCCGCGGTCGGCCGATGTGCGCCGTCAGGTCAGCCGGACCTACATCAACCTCGCCGACGCGGCCGCGTGGAACGGCTACTACCCGGTGGCCAGGTCGTATCTCGCGACGGCACGGCGGCTGATCCAGGACGAGCACCAGCCGTATCTGGAGGCCTTGGCCGCGGGCACGGATCTGCGGCTCGATGTCGTCATGGGCCTGTGGGCGGGAGTGGACACCGAAGCCCGTGAGCTGGTCGCACGGGTGGGCGAAGACAGTTCCCTGGCGGCCGAACCGCTGCTGGCACTGGGCTGGTACCACTTCGGCCGTGGGCGGCGAGCAGCGGCACTGCGCGATTTCGACGCCGCTTTCGGCCTTTCGGCGGGCAGTGTTCCCCTCCAGGCCTCGTCGTTCGCGGGCCGGGCGGCGGTCCGCTTGGCCGCCAAGGATCTCCCGGGGGCGCGTCGCCTCGTCGAGTACGGGCTGGAGAACGTCCGCCGCAAGAACAACTGGGTGTGGGCGGCCGAACTGCTTCCGCTGGCCGTCCGGATCCTGCTCGGGGAGCACGAGACCGAAGCCGCCGAAGCGTGGCTGGCCGAATACCAGGAAGGGATCATCGGTCGCGACGCGCCGCTCGCCCACGCGGCGGACCTCTTCTGCCAAGGGCTGCTCGCCCGGCCCCGCCCCGCCGAAGCCGCCGAATTGTTCAGTCGCTCGGCCCGGTCGTATCAAGCCTTGCCGCGGCCTTACGCGGCCGCGGGCGCGGAGGAACTCGCCGGGGAGTGCTACGCCGAACTCGGCGAGCACGAACGGGTCCTGGGCGCGCTCACCCATGCCGAGACGACCTACCGGGCGCTGGACTCCCTCGTCGACGCGCAGCGATGCCGACGGGCTCTCGCGGCTCACGATCCGGACGTGCCGCGGCGTGGCCGTCGCGGCTACGGCAAAGCGCTGTCACCCCGTGAACTCGAGGTCGTCGTCCTGGCCGCGCAGAACCTCACCAATCGCGAGATCGCCGAACGCCTTTTCCTCTCCGCGCGCACCGTCGAGGTCCATCTCGGCCGGGCGTTGTGCAAACTCGACCTGCCGTCGCGTGCCGTCCTGAGTGAAGAATTGCTGCGCGACCGGATCGCCGCGTCGAAAACCGCCTGAATTGTGTGATTCAATCAGGCTCGGTCTTTTCACGTCCGCGCCGATTGATGAGGTCCCTTATTTTTTCGGCATACGGGCCGAATTAATTCGAGCTTGTTCGACCTGTTTCGAGTTGCGGTAAAAGCGCAGGTAGCGGGCCTGTGAATTTAATGGGTAGTCCATCGTGGACAACCACTATTGTTCTCGCCTCCCGGAAAATTCACTGTTGTCACAGCGCCGTGGTCGCCCTCGCTCTCTCCCCGCCCGGCGCCGATTCCCCACCTTCAGGAGTATGCCGATGCGTGAACGTTTCCGTCCCCGACGGGCTTTGGCCTTGGCCACGGCCCTGTCCGCCGCCGTCCTCGTCCTCCCTGCCACCGCCTCCGCGGGCGAACAGGCCGTGCTGAAAGGGGGCCCGGACGCCATCCCGGGCGCCTACCTCGTCACGTTCGAACCCGGCCGGGCCGGCGCCGCCGACGCCCACTCGCTGGCCTCCGGCTACGGCGCGCAGGTCACCCGCACCTACGACGCGGCCCTGCGCGGCTTCGCCGGTCGCATGACGGAGGCGCAGGCCCGCAGACTCGCGGCGGACCCGGCCGTCGCGTCGGTCGAGCAGGACTCGACGGCCCGTGCCACCGACACCCAGAACGACCCCACCTGGGGCCTGGACCGGATCGATCAGAAAGACCTGCCGCTGGACAAGAAGTACAGCTATGCCAACAAAGGCGACGGTGCCACCGTCTACGTCCTGGACACCGGGACCGACTACCGGCAGTCCGAGTTCGGTGGCCGCGCGAGCAGTGGCTACGACTTCGTCGACAGCGACAACGACGCCTCCGACTGCCACGGCCACGGCACACATGTCGCGGGCACCGTCGGCAGCACGACCTATGGCGTCGCCAAGGGCGTGAAGATCGTCGCCGTCCGCGTGCTCGGCTGCAACTCCAGCGCGCCGTGGTCGACGATCGTCTCCGGTATCGACTGGGTCACCAAGAACGCCAAGAAACCCGCGGTGCTCACGATGAGCATCGGGGGCGGCGTGACGTCCACTGTGGACCAGGCGGTGCAGGGCGCGGTCCGGGCGGGGATCACCGTCACGGTCGCCGCGGGCAACGAAGGACAGGACGCCTGCAACGTCTCGCCCGCCCGCACGCCGGAGGCGATCACGGTCGCGGCCAGCGACGCGCAGGACAAGCGGTCGATCTTCAACTCGTCCCAGTCGTCGAACTACGGAACCTGCACCGACCTGTTCGGGCCGGGCAGCAACATCACCTCCACCCGCAACGGCGGCGGCACGCAGCAGATGAGCGGCACGTCGATGGCCACCCCGCATGTCGCCGGCGCGGCCGCGCTCTACCTGACCGCGAATCCGTCGGCCACCCCGGCGCAGGTCACCAAGGCGCTGCTCGACAACACCACCCCCGGCAAGATCTCCGACGTCAAGGGCTCGCCGAACAAGCTGCTGTACACCGGATTCCTCGGCGGCGGCACGCCGAACCCGCCGTCCTGCGCGGGTGGCAGCAGCACCGACGACGTCGCCATCCCGGACGCCGGTGACGCCGTGTCCAGCACCGTGACCATCGGCTCCTGCGATGCCAAGGGCACGTCGGGAACCTCGGTCGCGGTGGGGATCAAGCACGCGTACTCGGGCGACTTGAAGATCGACCTCGTGACGCCGAGCGGCAAGGTCGTCAACCTCAAGCAGGCCGGTGGCGAAAGCACGATCGACCTGTCCAAGACCTACACCGTCGACACGTCGGGCGAGAACCGTTCCGGCGACTGGAAGCTGCGCGTCCAGGACGTCTACCGCTTCGACGCGGGCGTCATCGACAGCTTCGGCCTGACCTTCTGATTTCCCTCCCTGTGAAAGGAACCACCGTGCAGAGAAAAAGAATCCTGGGCCTGCTGGCGCTGGGTGTGACGGCGCTGTCGATCCCCATCGCCGGAGGAACCGCCGGGGCGGCACCCCAGCGGACCGCGTCGGCGATCGCTCCGACCGGCGACGTCCGGATCCCCGACGGCGCCCACGCCCAGGGCATCGGCGGCGTGCCGGCCTCGGTCAAGGACTACCCGTTCGCCATCGCGGCCCTGCGTGAAGGCGGTTCGCGCCCCAAGGGGCAGAGCTGCAGCGGCTCGGTCGTGGCACCCCGCAAGGTGATGGTCGCCGCGCACTGCAAGGAACTGGCGGGCGAGAAGTCAGTCCTTTATGGACTCGACGACCTGAAGAGCACCGGCGGCACGCAGCTCAAGGCCGTCGACTACCAGCTCCACCCGCGGTTCACCCAGCCCTGGAACGGTTACGACGTCGCGATCATCACCACCGACGCCGACATCCCCGTCCCCGCGGGCGGCTACGCCAAGGTCGCCACCTCGGCCGACACCGGCCTGGAGACCCCGGGCAAGGACGGTTTCAGCCTGGGCTACGGCAAGAAGACCCAGAGTGACAGCCCCGCCGACGTCACCCTGCAGAAGCTGACCCTGCCGATCGTCAACGCGAACCAGTGCACCGGGGTGGAGAACGGTGTCGACCCGGCGACGATGATCTGCGCGGGCTACTCCGACGGCCGCAAGACCGTCCTGCCCGGCGACAGCGGCGGCCCGTTCATCGTCAACGGTGTCGTCGTCGGCATCACGTCGTGGAGCCGCAGCGACTTCAAGTGGTACAGCGTCTACAGCCGCCTGAACAACGAGATGGGCGACTGGGTCAAGGAACAGATCGGCGAAGCACCCAGCGCGGACAAGTTCACCCTGGCCGCGTCGCCGGGTTCGGCGAAGGTCGACCCCGGCAAGTACGTCTCGACGTCGATCACGAGCAAGCCGGGCAAGAACGGCACCGAGGACGTCGCGCTGACCGCGTCCGGACTGCCCGATGGCGCCAAGGCGACCTTCCAGCCGTCGACCATCAAGTCCGGTGGCACGGCGAAGCTGACGATCGAGACCGCAGCGAACACGCCCGAGCGGGACTACACGATCACCGTCTCCGGCAAGGGAACGACCGACACCGCGACCACCACGCTGACACTCACCGTCGGCAAGGGCGGCAGCGAGCCGGGCGACCTCAAGGTGACGCTCAATCCCGCGTCGGGCACCGCGCGGCCGGGTTCCATGGTCAGCACGAAGGTCTCCGCGACCGGCGGCAGCGGTTCCATCACGCTCTCGGCCTCCGGTTCCGGCCTGCCGTTCGCGCCGTTCTTCAACCCGCAGACCATCTCCAGCGGCGGTACGTCGACGATGCAGGTCTTCCCGCCGTTCCAGGCCGGGACGTACCCGATCACCGTGACGGCGAAGGACGGCTCCGGCAAGACCTCGACCGCCACGTACACGCTCACCGTCCAGTGACCACCAAGACCACGGAGGTGATCCACCATGCGTAACTCTCGAAAGCTCCTGCTGGCACTGGGTGCACTGACGCCGCTGCTGGCGCTCGGCGCCGGGAACGCCGTCGCCGCGGAGGCCGAAGGTGTTGTGGTGCAGGCGAAACAGCACTACGGCGACCAGTACATCGTGGTGCTCAAGGATGGTCTCGCGACCGCGCAGGCGTCGTCGGCTTCGCTGACCCAGCGCTTCGGCGGCGAGGTCCGGTCCACCTGGTCGGCCGCGCTGAACGGCTTCTCGGTCAAGAAGATGACCGAAAAGCAGGCGCGGCGGCTCGCGGCCGATCCGTCGGTCAAGGCCGTCTACCAGGACGGCACGGCCCGCGGCACCGAAACCCAGGCCAACCCGACCTGGGGGCTGGACCGCGTCGACCAGAAATCCCTGCCGCTGGACAAGAAGTACACCTACAACAACAGCGGTGAAGGAGTCACCGCGTACGACCTCGACAGCGGCATCAACCCGGCCAACCCGGAGTACGAAGGCCGGGCGAGCCTCGGCAAGGACTTCATGGGCGGCGACGGCAAGGACTGCCACGGCCACGGCAGTCACACCGCCGGCACCCTCGGCAGCAAAACCTACGGGGTCGCCAAGAAGGTCAAGATCGTCGGGCTGAAGGTGCTGGGCTGCGACAACTCCGGGCCCGACTCGGGCATCATCGACGCCGTCGACTGGGTGACGGCCAACGCGGTGAAGCCGGCCGTGGCGAACATGAGCCTCGGCATGGACGCACCGGGGGTCGGCGACGACGCGGTCAAGAAGTCGATCGCTTCGGGCGTCGTCTACGGCGTCGCGGCGGGCAACGCCTCGACCGACGCCTGCAACACCAGCCCCGCGCGGGTGCCGGAAGCCATCACGGTGAACGCGACGGACTCCAGCGACAACCGCTCGTCGTTCTCGAACTACGGAAGCTGCACGGACATCTTCGCCCCGGGCACCAACATCACCTCGTTGAGCCCGAGCAACGGTGGGTCCGCCGGGATGAGCGGGACCTCGATGGCGACACCGCACGTCGTCGGCGCGGCCGCGCTCTACCTGGCGGCCAACCCGTCCGCGACACCGAAACAGGTCCGGGACGCGCTGGTGAACAACGCGTCCGACGGTGTCGTCAAGAACCCGGGCAGCGGTTCGCTGAACAAACTGCTCAACGTCTCGTTCATCGGCGGCGGCGGCCCGGGGCCGAAGTGCGGTGCGAAGTCGAACACCACCCCGGTCAGCATCCCGGACGCCGGTGCCGCCGTGACGAGCGCGGTGACGCAGGACGGCTGTGACGGCAGGGCGTCCTCGTCGCTGCCGGTCAAGGTGGACGTCTCGCACACCTACACCGCGGACCTGGTGCTCGACCTGATCGGGCCGAGCGGGAAGGCGTACCGGCTCAAGGGCTCCGGTGGAGTCGGTGCGGCGGGCGGTGTCCACGAGACGTACACGGTGGACGCCTCCGGCGAGAACGCCAACGGCACCTGGAAGCTGAGCGCCCAGGACGTCTACCGGTTCGACACCGGCTCGATCGACGGGTTCACCGTCACGTTCTGACCCGGGGGCGAGGAAAACGAGGTGGGACCGGACTTGGCGACCGGTCCCACCTCACCGCGTCAGGCGCGGCGGAAGCTGTGCACCACGAACTGGGTCTTGGCGACCTGCTTGCCCGGTCCGAGCACGAACGACGGGCCGTTGCACGACGAGCCGTTGTACATCCGGATGCTGTAGCCGGTGCGGCTGACCGCGGAGTTGTAGTGCTTGTCCGGGTAGCAGTGGGTGTTCTTGTCGAAGTACCCCGCCGAGCTCTTCGTGCCGGTGTAGTTGAGCCCCGACCACAGGCACAGATCCGAGGTGCAACTCGGCGCGGCCATCGCGGTCGCGGGCGCGACCACCGTTCCCACGAGCGCGATGCCGGCGGCCAGCAGGGTCGTCAGGCGATACTTGCGACTCATCGTCGTCCCTCCTGAGCGGGCACTTTGCCCGGTTCGGCAGGAGCGTAGCCGCGGCATCGCCCGGCGGGGCGGTGTAGTTGCCCAACGGTGACCTTCCCGAGGCGTCAGCCGATCCGTCCCGGCACCGGTGGGCCGGTGAAGTCCACGTCGAGGTGGGTGATCAGGCCGTCCACACCGGACAGGTAGGTGGCCCGCATCGCGACGTCGGCGGTGTCGCCCGCCCTTGCGGTGCCGGGTCCGGGAATGAAGTCCGTGTCGTCCAAGGCGACGAAACGCACGGCGAGGTCCGCCACGGTCTCTCCGCCGTCCGGGGAGATGCGAACGCCTTTCGGCACCAGCACCTCGAACAGTGCCTCGTGGGCGGTCCGGAACCAGGCGAGCGATTCGGCCCTGCCGGTGAGGGTGGCCACCGGGAACCGGACACGGATGTCCTCGGCGTAGAACTCACGGTGCACCAGGTCCCAGTCCTGGCCGTTGAAAGCCGCGACATAGCGTAGATACCGGGCAAGGTCCATCATGGCCGCCAGCCACTGTCCGGGATCCGCACGGTGAACGCGCCACAGCTGAAACTCAGCCCGAAGGCGACGACCAGTCCCGTCCCCGGCTCGCGGTGGACCGGGTCGGCGAACATCAGGGGCACCGAACAGCCGAGAGTGTTCCCGTGGTCGCGCAGAATCCGGTAGGAGGACGCGGCTTCCGGCCCGTCCGGGGCGACGCCGAATTCGGTGCAGAGACCGTCCAGGATGCGGCGGCTGCCGGTGTGCAGGAGCATCAGTCCCGCCTCCGACGGCGAGGAGAGCCCGCTGGAACCTCCGGCCAGCAAAGACCGCACGGTGCTGACCGCGTAGTGCGTCCCGCGCGGGGTGACCTGCTGGCTGAGCGTGTAGAGACGCCGCCCGTGCACGACCGGGATGTCCGAGCCTCCGTCCGGCACGGTGCCGAGTTCCGCGTCGTCCGGCTGTTCGTTCGTCAGATGCGCCACCGGCCCGAACGTCGGCCCCGCACCTTCGCCGCCCAGCAGCATCGCCACCGCGGCGTCACCGAAGAGGAAGCCGTGCATGGCGTTCACCGTGTCCTGGCGGTCCGTCGCCTCGCTGAAGTGCCCGTACTCCCCGGGCAGCGGTGGGGAGAGCGGGGTGATCGCGTCCATGAAGCAGACCAGGACGCGCTTGCCGGGCTCGGCGTTGAGAAACCACCGTGCCGTGTCCACCGCTTTCGCCACCGCCGAGCAACCCAGGTACTCGAGGCTGAGGGCGACAGCCTCGCGGGGGATCTCCGGGACCGAAGCGAACAGGTCGCAGACCAGGCTCGGCAGCAACCTCCCCGGGCTGCTGGTGACACCGAGCACCAGGCCGATGGTGGCGGGATCGATGTCCGCTTTCGCCAGGCAGCCCCGCACCGCGCGGGTGGCCAGTCCCGACGCGGTGATCTCGAACTCGGGTTCGGCCCCGGCGAAGAGCACGTCGGGGTAGTTCGCCAGCACCGAGTGCCGGGTCCGCACACCCAGGTCGCTCAGCATCGCGACCAGCCGGGGGCTGAAACGGTCACCCGCCGAGGCCAGCAGGTCGGCCGTGGACCACCGGGAGGACGGCAGTTCGGCCGAGACGGCCAGCAGGCACGGGTCGGGCATCGGGCGCCTCCACGAACAGCGGTGGATCATGGCCGGTTTCCGGGTCATGATGGATGATCCGGACGCGAGTACACGGCGCCTCACGCGATCGAGGTACTAATGGACACGGCTTCCTGTCCGCCGGTGCCTTCGGCGTGGGGGATACGCGATCCCGGTGAACGTGCTTCGATGTGGGCGATGAGGCGGATGGCGGGCGACGGTGAGGGCCGGCGGCGGGCACTGACGAGCTACGTCGGTCGTGCGGAGGACGAGGACGAAGTGCGACGGCTGCTCGACGTGGGCCGTCTGGTCACGTTGACCGGTACCGGCGGCGTGGGCAAGACCCGGCTGGCCGCCCAGGTGGCCAGTTCGCTCACCCGTGACTTCCCCGGAGGCGTGGCCGTCGCGGGATTGGGCGAACTACGGGACGAGCGACTGGTCGCGCGCGCCGTCGCCGACAGTCTCGGTCTGCACGACACCGCGGGTCGTACGGACCTGGAGGCCGTGGTGTCGTACCTCCGGCCCCGGCGATCGCTGCTGTTGCTGGACAACTGCGAGCATCTGCCGGTCGGTAGTGCCGACCTGGTCGCCGCACTGCTTCGCGACTGCCGGGATCTGGTGGTCCTGGCCACCAGCCGGTGCTCGCTGGGACTCGACGGCGAGCACATTCTGGCGATCCAGCCTCTTTCCGTTCCGCCTGAGGAGGTCGGCACGCCCCAGGAGGCGCTCACGTTCGACGCGGTGCGGTTGTTCGCGGAACGAGCCATGAGCGTTCTTCCCTCGTTCGAGGTCACCGAAGACAACGCCGCGTCCGTTGTCCGGCTTTGCCGGCGCCTGGACGGCCTGCCGCTGGCGATCGAACTGGCTGCGGCACGCGTTCGCGTCCTGTCGCCGTCGCAGATCGCCGACCTGGTCGACCAGGGCTCGGGGGTGCTGGTCACCGGTCTCCGGCTCCCCGTTGAGCGGCATCGGACGCTGCGCGCCACGCTCGAGTGGAGTCATTCCCTGTGCACCGCCGACGAGCGAGCCGCTTGGGCGTGCTGCTCGGTCTTCGCCGGGCACTTCGATCTGTCCGCGGCCGAGGCCGTCTGCGGCCGGTCAGGGAACGAGGTATTGGACGCCGTCGCCGGTCTCGTCGACAAGTCGGTGCTGATCCGCGTCGACGGCGCGGACAAGGTCCACTATCGGATGCTCCGGCTGCTTCGTGAATTCGGCGGCCGTCTGCTGGCCGAATCCGGCGATGAGCCAGCGGTGGCCGTCAGGCACCGTGATCACTACGCCGAGTTGATCGAGCAGGCCGCCGGAGCCTGGTTCGGACCGGGACAGGACGAGGCGTTCGAGCGCATGACCGCGGCGCACGCCGACGTCCGGGAAGCATTGTCGTGGTCGTTGCGAACGCCCGGCGTAGGGAAGGCGGCGCTGACGATGGCGACCGCCATGATCGAGTACTGGGTCGCTCGCGGAGCCGCGTGGGAGGTACGCGACTGGATCGATCGTGCGCTCGACGTGCTCCCTCCGGAGGCCCCGGGTCGTGCCCGCGGCTTGGCGATCGCCTCTCTCTGCGCCGCGCTGCACGCGGACCTTCCGCTCGCCAAGGAGCGGCTGACCGCGGCCGAGGCGGTCGAGGACGACGAGGCGGCGCCGTACATCGCCCACGCCCGGGCGTTCGTGCTGATGCTGTCGGCCGAGCCGGATTCGAGCGTCCACGCCGCGGCCGCGGTCCGGATCTTCCGCGAGCGGGGCGACGCACGGCGTCAGATGCACCCCCTGTTCATCCAGGGTGTCGCGCTGGCCTATCGCGGGGAACTGCCAGGAGCGCGGGAACTGCTGGGTTCGATGCGCAGACAGTGCGAGGAGGCGGGGGAGGACCGCTACCGTTCGATGGCCCTGTTCGGCATCGGTGTCGCGGAGGTCTGCTTCGGCGGCGACGTCGACGAAGGCGAACGATCCATCCGTACGGCGCTGGAGATCGACCTTCGCGGGTCGGACGTGCTGTCCGCGGCATACCGGGTGGACGGTCTGGCCTGGGTTTCCGCCCGGCGCGGACAGTGGACCCGGGCGGCGGGCCTGTTCGGAACGGCCGCGACACTCTGGGATCGCTGCGGTGCCGAGCCCGACGTGGCCGTGTCGACGGCCCACCGGGAGTTCCGCGAAGCCACCAGGAAAGCTCTGGGGGACGACAAGTTCGACGCCGCCTTCAGCGAAGGGCGGCAGCGGAGTCCGCACGAAGCGCTGAGCGGAACGAGCGCGCGCCGGGACGACGGCACCGAGGATGTCCTGCCGCCGCTGACACCGCGCGAGTCGGAGATCGCGCGGCTGGTCGCGGCCGGGATGAGCAACCGGGAGATCGCGGCACGGCTGGTCATCGCCCGCCGCACCGTGGAGACGCATCTGCAGCACATCTCGAACAAGCTCGACTTCGCCAACCGGACCCAGCTGGCCGTCTGGGTCGAGAACCGGGCCCGTGGCGGGCCGCGGTGACCCGGAGGCCACCGCGGCCGGGGTGCTCAGGTGAGTGGGCACGTTCCCTGGTAGGCGGCGATCTTCGGGTCGTTCGCCGGGAGGGGGCACAGGAACCGGTCGTACCTGGTGTCTTCGTCCACGAAGCGCTTCAGCCACGAAATGCTGTATTTGGCGATGGTCACGTTGGGTTTCGTCGGCACCATGTGCCCGGCGCCCGCGAGCAGCATGTACGCCTTGTTCAACGACGCGGGAAGGCTTTGGTAGAACGGGCGGGAATGCGCACCGTCCGGTGCGATGAAATCGTTCTGGGCACTGACGACGAAGGTGGGGACCTTCAGGTCGGAGAAGATCGTGTTCGGATTCCAGCCCGTCAAGGGAATGGCCGCCTTCAGGGTGGGGGCCTTCTGCGCGGCGATCAGGGAACCACCGCCGCCCATCGAATGCCCCATGACGGCCAGCCGGTTCGGATCCACCCGGCTCCTGGCCTGGCTCTTGTCCGTGACGTAACGCAGGGCCGCGAGCAACTGCTCCGATCGGACGTCCGGGGTGTCCCAGGTGCTCGTGGTCGAGAACGTGATGACCACGAAGCCCTGTGACGCCAGCCGCGGGCCGTACCAGGCGACGGCGGCCTCGGTTTCGAGAAAGCCGGGTGCGATCGCGATCGCACCGAAAGTGCCTTGACCGGTGTCGGTCGGATAATGGATCGTCCCGCCGCCGAACCCCTGCCCGGACGGAACCTTCTCGGTCGCGATCCGGAACGACCCGAGGGTCGCCTCGACAGTGGCTTTCGTCGGAGCAGGCCCTCGAGCGTAAGGACTTTCCTCGGTGGTCGCCGCCGACGCGACTCCGCCGACGGGCAGACCCGATGTTCCCGGCACGGCCACCAGCAGTGCGATCACCGCACCGGCGATCGCGGCGGTCCATTGTGGTCGACGCTTCATTGCGCATGTCCTCTCGGAAGAACCGCTCCGACGCCGGAACGGGGTTCCAGGTATAGAGGAACGCATTCGCCTGAACGTCGTGGAAAACACGTACCGGCGGAAATCGGGTTCTCACGGTGGGGAATCGCGCGTCCGAGTGACAGTCCGCCCGGGAGGAATTGGCATTCAGGCGCGGTGTCCGCCCGGGTCGTTCACCTCGCCGTTCCCGTCGCCGTTCCCGTCGCCGTGATGGACGGCAACGCGCGGTCGGTTTCGGCGACCCTGGTGAACCTCGCCATCAGGGGTGCCAGTGCCGGTGTCATGAGTGCTTTGTCGGCCGCTCTACGCAACGTCAGGCCGAACCGGGTCCGGGGGAAGGCGAAGGGTTTGATCCAGCGGGGGAGTCCCTGGACGTCGTCGACGAGTGGTCGCATCCAGTTCTCGTAGGCCGTGAGCCCGGGGGTGAGGGAGCCCGATCCGGTGCCGGACAGGCAGGCGGCGAGGACGTAGCCGCTGACGAGCGCGAGCGAGGCGCCGCCGCCGCCCATCGGGGTCACGCACCAGGCGGCGTCACCGGCCAGGCACACCCGCCCGCGGTGCCAGACCGGCATGCGGATCTGGGTGAGATGGTCGAAGTAGACGTCGTCGGAGCCGTCGAACCCGTCCAGGATCCGGGGCGCTTCCCAGCCCACGCCGGAGAAGCGGTCGCGGAGCCGGGTCAGGGCCTCGGCCCGGTCGAGCCGGGTCGGATCTTCGGCCTCCGTGCAGGCGAGGATGGCGCGCGTGGTGCCGTGGTGGTCCGGGCGCAGGTGGACCTGCCGTCCGCCGACCGTGGTGTACCAGCGCCATCTGCTGTCGTCGCCGGCGGTGCGCGGGATGGTGCCGAAGACCATGGTGATGCCCAGCGCGCGGCGGTCGACCTGGCCCTCGAAGAGCAGGTCGCGGGTGGCGGAGCGGACCCCTTCGGCGACGACCAGCAGGTCGGCGCGCAGGACCCGGCCGGCGCTCGTGGTCACGGTGACCGCGTCGGCCTCTTCCCGGACCGCGGCGATGGGGTCGCCGTACCCGATCTCGACTCCCTCGGGCAGCTGCCGCAGGATCGTGCCGGCGAGATCGCCGCGCAGGATTTCGAGTTCGGCGGTCGCGCCGTCGGAGGGCAGTTCCACCCGCACTTCGCCGGAAGCGTCCACGAAGACGGTGCCGGTCTCGGTGGTGTTCTGCGCTTTCACCGCGTCGGTCAGGCCCATCCTGGCGAGCACCTCGCGGCCGACACCGCGGACGTCGACGTTCTGCCCGCCGTCGCGAAACGCCGTCGCCCGTTCCAGCACGGTCACCTCCCAGCCGGTGCGCCGAAGCCAGAAAGCGGCAGAAAGTCCGGCGATGCTCGCGCCGGACACCACGGCATGTCGAGTGGTCATTCGAGTTCCCCTGTCGGTAGCCGTCGTAGTAGCTTTACTGCAAAGCTACTATGGTGCAAAGGAGCTCGCATGGCCAATGCCGACCCGTTGACCGAAAACTGGACACCGATCCAGATCGAGGTGATGCAGCGGCTTCGAGACTGGGCTGTCGGCTTCGGTGAGATGCACCGGCATCTCGCCGTCTGGATGCGGCTGCCCGTTTCGGACGCCAACGCACTGGGCCAGATCACCTGGGCCGCCGAAGCGGGCACACCGCTCTCGCCGGCGGAGCTGTCCCGGCGGATCGCCATGACCACCGGGGCCACCACGATTCTGCTGAACCGGCTCGAAAGCGCCGGTCACGTCCAGCGCAGCCGCGAGAGCAGCGACCGTCGCCGGGTCACCCTGCGCCCGACCCCCGCCGCGCGAGAACACGCCCGCCGGTTCCTCGCCTTCGCCGGGACCGAGATCGCGGCCACGCTCCACGCCGCCGACCCCGAGGAACTCCGTGTCGTCACCGCGTTCCTGTCGAAGATCACCGAGGCGACGGAGAACGCCAACCGGCGATTGGGGCCATGAACGAGGGCCCTACCAGGCTGCGGTTGGCGCCGGTGTACTTCCGCGCCGTACTGTGAAAGTGCCGTTCGACCGAAGTGAGGGGACAAGATGTTCTGGACCATCCTGGGCTGGATTCTGTTCGGCCTGATCGCCGGGTTCATCGCGCGAGCACTGGTCCCGGGCAAGGACGACATCGGCCTGCTGCGGACGATCGTGCTGGGTGTGGTCGGCTCGGTGGTGGGCGGTCTGTTGTTCGGCCTGCTGACGGTCGGCATCCGCGGTTTCCAGCCCGCCGGGTGGATCGGGTCGGTGATCGGCGCGGTGATCGTCCTGGTCATCTACAACAAGGTGACCGGCCGCAAGAGCCGTCGCTCCTGATTGTCCTTAAGGGACACTTTGTGGTGCAGGTGTCCCGTTTAGGTGTTTCAGGGGCGGGTCGTGCCGGATTGAAGGCTCCCTTAGCCGCGTACGATGTGGTGAGGGGAGCCTTCGGCGTCGCGGATCTGGACCGTCCGACGAGAGTCGGCCACATCTCGAGCGTCCACAAGGGACAGTTTCGGCCGGGCTAAATGTCTGATTGTTGCCCATATGCACGCTTTGTGGTCGGGGTTGTGAGTGGCGATTCGGGTTCTGGTGGACCGGTATTGGCCTGCCCACTGGATCCTGATGTCATCTCGGTGGGCTTGTAGGGCTTGTTCTGGATGCCGATGTGGGCGAGTGGGGAGGATTTGGGACGTTGAACGTCTCAAATCCTCCCCACTCGGCTGCCGTTCGCGAGGTTGCGGGGGTGGCACGGTCTCGATCGACGGAGGATCGGGGACGTTGAGTGTCCCCGATCCTCCACGCTCGAACCTGCTGCGATGAGATTCCGGTGTCATCGAACTCCGAGACAGGACCGACCCCTCAAAACCGCACATCTAGCCATCAACCGGACATTCAGCCGCCAGAGAGTGTCCCTTGTGGACACTCTTGGGATGATTAGCGCCCGCAGGTCAGTCCAGAACCACGCCGCCGAGGCCGCCTCCCGACCTTGAAGCCAGCGAAGGGATGGCGCGACCCGCTTTCGTCTGCCGGTCAGGCTGGCGCGTTGCACGACCGGACACACTTCGATGTCCGGCCGGGCACTTCGCGGCGGCGGTGGTGCCGGAAGATCAACGGTGACCTGCGATGTCCGGAGTGGACGTGCGACCGGTGTCGAGGTTGCGCGGAAAGCGCGCCTTCGCGAAAGTTCCCGGTGTCGGTGAGAATGGGACGATCCCACCGTTCCACAAAGGACCGAGGAGAACGCACGATGAAGCTCCGTACTTCGACCAGGTTGGTCATGCTTCCCGCGCTGGTGGCGCTCGGTGCGGTCGTCCCCGCCCCCGCCGCCTCCGCGGTGATCGGCGGTTCGGTCAGCACCTATGCGCCATGGGCGGTCCGGATGGTGGTCGACGAGACGCCGTTCTGCACCGCGACCGCGATCAGCCGTGAGTGGATCCTCAGTGCCTCGCACTGCTACTTCGACGCGGGACAGCAGATCGACGATTCCCGCATCAGTTTCCGGGTGGGCGATCTGGACCAGCGCAAGGGCACGACCGTGCGGCCGGTGCCCGGCAGCACCCACGGCGTCGGGATCGCGGACATGATGCTGATCAGGGTGCCGCCGATGGACGTCAAGCCCGCCCGGCTCCCCGCTCCGGATTCCGTGCGTCCCGGGCAGATCGTGCGGCAGTACGGGTGGGGCGCGACGTGTCAGGAGGACGAGACCACCTGTCAGTCCGATGTGCTCAAAGAGGCCGTTCAGCGGGTGCTTCCCCCGGGCCAAGCGCGCTGCGAACGGTTCACCCCGCCGGGCGGCGGAGACGGCCGGGACCTCTGCCTCGGCCGGATCACCGGCATTCCCGGTGGTGGCGACTCCGGTGGCCCGATCATGGCCACCGGACCGGGGCAGCGGGACACCATCGTCGCGGTGGAGAACGATTCGGACCGCGACCGCACCGCGGGTGCGGGCAACGTCTCCCTGGTGCTGGACGAAATCCACCAGGTGATCGGCGCCTGATCCGGACCGGGCCGCCTATCGCCGGCTTGTTCCGTCACAGCCAGCCGGCGCGGGCGACGTTCAAGGCGAGTTCGAAGCGGCTGGTCGAGCCCGTGGCGGCCATCAGCCGCTCGACGCTGCGGGTCACGCTGCGTCTGCTGATGCCGAGGTTCCGGGCGGCGACCTCGTCGGTGGCGCCACCGGCCAGCAGGCCGAGCAGGCGCAGGTCCTCCTCGCGCAGGCCGTCCACCTTCTCGCCGCGTTCCGACAGCAGGCTCGCGCGATCCCAGACGGAGGAGAACAGCGCGCACAACGCGGGGAGCAGGCCACACTCGCGGACGAGGATCGCGTTGCGGTGCCGGTCGGCGCTCGCGGCGGTCAGGGAGACCAGGGCCGCGCGGTCGTCGACGATCATCATCTTGGCCGGGACCGTGCCCACCACGCGCGCCTGTTCGCCGGCCGCCATGCACGGGGCGATGTTGTCACGGAAGTACCGGGCGTCCTGGACCGATGCCCGCGCGTACACCACCTGGTAGCGGACGCCTCGCCGGAGGTTCGCCAGTTCGATCGGGTTGTCGATCGTCGGTGCGCCGTAGGGCGGGGTGTCCAGGAGGCGGATCCGCTCCGCGGCGCTGTGTTCCAGTTCGCACACCTTGTCCTGCAGGATCTCGTCGGAGATGAACTCGATGGCGTCCGGGCCCGCCGGTGCGGGGGAGTGCCTGAGATAACGCTGGTAGGTCTGCAGGGTGCCCTGCCCCGCCGCCGTCAGTTCGGCTTCGCGCCCCGCGGTCAGGAGTTTGACGGCGGCGGCAGGGTCGAGGGGCGCGACGGTTTCGCTGTCCTCGCCCACTGCGCGGGTCGTCATGCCGAGTGCGGTCAGAGAGGTGAGCGCGGCTTCGGTCTTGGCGTGGTTCAAGTCCACCTGGGACGCCAGATCGGCGATCGTGGACGGGCCGCTTCGCAGCAGCGCGCCGTAAATCCGCGCCTGAGTCTTGCGCAGTCCGAGGCTGCGCAAATGTTCGTAGAGCGGATCGGTGTTCGGCATCGTCGCCTCCTCGGACAAGGGTGCCATGCACCGTAGCCGAGGAAAGGCGTTCGTGCGCCACTGGCGCACAAACGCCGATCCGATTCGACTTTAGTCGGTTGATCGAGGGGAAAGGTCGGCCGAAACTAGGCGGACCGCGGTGCTCATTCCTCGAAATCCCTTATGGAGAAAAGAATGAAGGCGATTCGTCGTGCCGTCACCGGCACGTTCCTGATGGTGCCCGCGCTCGCCGCGGTGGTCGTGCTCGCCCCCGTCGCACAGGCGACGGACACCGGGCGTCCCGGCGGCGTCGAAAGTTCCAAGGTCGCGGACAACACCCACCTGAAGATCGCGAGCGGCGCGGCGAAGGACGCTGTCGCGGCCAAGCGGGTCCTGCGTTACACCCAGCTGGAACAGAAGTACGACATGTGGTGCTGGGCGGCGGACGGCGCCGGCATCGAACAGGCGCTCGGCGCTTCGATCAGCCAGGACGAGTTCTGTGCCGAGACCAAGGGAACCGCGGTCGGATACTGTCCGAACGAAACGGCCTACATGACCGAGATCGCCCAGGGCTTCCGCAACACCGGGTTCCAGGCCACCTATGTGGACAGTGCGCTGTCGTGGAACGAGGTGCGGCGCCAGATCGACGCGGGGCAGCCGATCATGGCGGACATCAACTGGTCGAACGGCGGCTACCACGCCCAGACGATCTACGGCTACGACGCCGGGAACTCCACGATCAACTACGGCGACCCGTGGCCGTCGTATCAGCGCTACCAGACCCGTACCTACAACAGCTATCTGAGCAACAGCTCGTTCAGCTGGGCCGACACCATCAGCGGCATCAGGAAAGGCTGACCCGTCATGGCCCGTCCTGTTCGAGCGATCTCCCTGCTGGCGGCGATCCTGCTCGCCGCCGTGGCGTTCTCACCCGCCGCCGGTGCCCGAAGCGACGAAGTACCGCGTCTCGACGCGGCCCGGCTCTCGGCCGCCGTCGCCGCCGCACACACCCCGGCAGCGGCGAGCATCGCCAGAACGAACCTCGAACAGGGCGGGCTTCCCGCACCGGGAGCGCTGGGCATCGCGGGAAAGGGCATACCCGCCTACGCGATCAATCCGGATTTCGTCCGGGGGATTCCCGGTGCGCCCGCCGGAAGGCTCGCCTATGTCGCCGTCGTGGTCACGGCTGCCGACGGCCGGAAGGCGACGCTTCAGGTCGCGCCACAGGGCGCTGACGGCTGGACGGCCGAGGCGGCGCTGTCGGGCGAGGACGAACGCGAGCTCGCGGAGTCCCTCCCTCCGGGAGCCGCGCTACTCGGTGAGCCCCAGATCAACGGCTGGTACGCCCTCGAACCGGGGAAGGTCACGTTGTTGCGGGCGAGCCTGCCGCAGAACGCCGTCGGCGAGCCCGTCCCCCTCGCCGACTACCAGCGGCAGGTCGCGAAACGGTACGGTGACCGGCTTCCCGGTGGCCCGGCCGATCGGAAGGGGGAGCTCGGGTTCGTCAGCGACGATCCGAACGAGATGCCCGTTCCCGGTGTCGTCTGGGTGGCCGCGGGCGTGCTCCTGCTCTGTGCGGCCGCGGTGGTTCTGGTGCTACGACGGCGCGCACGCGAAGCTGGTATCGGCCGGCCCGGCACCGAGCAGCGCGCGGCCTAGCCCCACCCTTCGATGAGCCGGGCGAGCACCAAGGTCGCGATGGGGAACCGGGCAAGGGCATCCACATCATGGACTCGTAGGCGCGCAGATCGTCCGAGCAAAGCCATGGATGTCACGATGCTCACCGTTTGGAAGGCAGGGAACGCACCGAAGGCCGATACCGGGCGTTGCTCGACAGCGCCGGTTTCACTCTCGACCGGATCGCGCCGACCCCCAGCCCTTTCGCCGTTCTGGAAGCGACACTGCTGTGATACCGGTGGCTGCCGGGCAGGGCCGGCAGCCACCGGACAAGGCGGTACTCAGCCGCGCGGGATCCGGGGCAGGAGCAGGTACGGCCGCTGCTTCTCGTTGCTGTGCAGGGTGGTCCGGCCGTGGAAGGCCGGCCGGTCCCGGTCGCCGGGGAGCTCGTGCCAGTAGGCGCCGCTACCGCGAATTTCACGACCGTAGACGATCTCGTGCGGCCCGGGCAGGTGGTGTTCATAGTCTTGGCCGCGCACGGACACCCCGAGGGTGTATCCGGCCGGGACGACGATCGACAGTGGCCAGATCTCGACGTCCACTTCATACACCTGCCCGTTGACCAGCGGGGAGATCTCGGTGTGCCGCTGCCATGGCCGGTACGGTCGCGACAGGTCCGGGTCGAGTTCGCGGTGCGAGACGCGCAGCCAGCCCTGGCCGACGGGGCCGTGGGGCTCGAAGGCGGTCGGGAAAAGCACTTCGGTGCCCTCGGGGTCGAACAGGTGCACCGTGGCGAACAGGTCGGCGTCCTCGGTCGTGGACGAGACGAACAGCTTCAGCGCCGCGGGGCCGGTGTACTCCACCTTCCGGTCGGCGGGCGGCAAGGTGAACATCAGTCCTTCCGACCGCGCGACGAACTCCGAGTGCTGCGCGCCGGCCGGAGCGCGGTCGGTCAAGGCACCGGTGTCTAGGTCGAGGTGCAGTTCGGTCCATTCCGTGCGCGCGAGAGGCCATTCCCGCTCGTATCGTGGGAAGAAGCCATCGGGCGTGCGCACCTGCAGCTGAACCGGCGGCTGGTCGTCCCACCCGTTGGCCTCGCCTTTGAGGAAGTGGTCGAAGAAGCGCCGCTGCACATCGAGGCCGTAGTCGGTGTAGAACTCCGTCCAGTGTTCGAGCCCGTGCACTTCCAGCCACTTCCGCTCGGACGAAACGCGTTGGTAGCCCTCGAAGTTCCCTCGCGAGTGCAGGCCCATACCGCCCCAGTTGGCTGCGGTGAGCACGGGCACGGAGATCTTCTCCAGAACCGCGGTGCGGTCCCGGTAGTAGTCGTCGACGACGGGCCGGTCGAGCAGTACCTCGGAGATCCGGATCGCGGCCGCCCGCAGTTCCTCCTCCGTGCGCACCGGTTTGCCCGACACCTTACGGCCGGTGTTCGGGTTGACCGGCGCCTCCGCGCGGCCGTGCTGGATGCGCAGCACCTGGTGCGGCGCCCAGCCGGGCATGAACTCCGACGGGATCCCGCCGTGGTGGGTGTACTCGCGGAAGAAGTCGGACGCGCCCTCCCACGGGCAGATGGCCTTGAGGTGCGGCGGGGACAGTGCGGCGGCCTGCCACTGGTTGGTCGCGAGGTACGAGATGCCGAGCATGCCGACGTTGCCGTTGCTCCACGGCTGGACGCCTGCCCATTCGATCGCTTCGTAGAGGTCTTGTGTCTCACGCGGGGAGAAGAAGTCGATCTCACCCTCGCTGCCGCCCGTACCGCGCACGTCGATCCGCACGCAGGCGTAGCCTTCCGGGACCCACCGTTCCGGGTCCGGGTATTCCCAGACCTGGTACGCGCTGGTCGACTTCTCCGCCACTTCGGGGTGTTCACGCACGAGAGCGGAGAACGCGGACGCGAACCCCTCCGCGAACGCGAGTCCCTTGCCGTACGGGCTGGCCGCCAGCAGCACCGGGTGCGGCCCGTCGTCGTCCGGCCGGAAGATGTCGACGGCGAGCGTCACCCCGTCGCTCATCGTGATCCGCACATCCCAGTCGACCCGCATGCCGTCACGCACTTCACTGTAGGGCTCGTAGTGCTGTGTCATGGCTTCCTTTCTTCTTCTGTCCTTTGTGGTCAGTCGCGCGCCTTGCCCATCGCGGCCATGGCGACGAGGCCGACGACCGGGATGGCGCACAACTGGATGACCCCGGCGGTTTGCCAGCCGAAGGCGGTTTTGGTGGCCGCGAAGAAATAACCGGAGAAACTCGCCGGGATGTACATGGCCGCGACGAACAGGCCCGTCGCCCGGCCGACCTTCGCGCTGGGCACCGAACGCTGGATGAGCGCGCTGGTGTTGGTGTAGACGACCCCGGTGAAGGCGACCCCCAGCAACAGTGAGAACACGAGCTGCGCGGGATAGGTCGTGCCGAGGACGAAGATCCCGGCCCCGCATCCGGCGATCGCGGCGAATCCGGCCACGTTGACCAGCCGCTGGTCGAACCGGTCGGCGAAGATGCCGCAGAAGACCGCCGTGAGCGCGCCGAGCCCGAACATGCCGGCGGCGAGCGCGGTCTGGTCGGACGCGTAGCCGTGCGTCTCGCGGAGATAGGTGGGATACAGCCCGAGGTAGCCGTAGATGGTGAAGCCCGCGGCGACGGTGGCGATGGTGCAGCAGACGACGCGCCGGTTGAAGAAGCGGACGGCATCGCCCGGTGCCGACGTGGTGCGCGGTTCCTCGTGGCGGCCGATCTCCGTCACCGACCGCGGCACCGCGAAGATGAGGACGACGAGGATCACGAGGCCGATCGCGCCGAACACGTAAAGCGGGACGCGCCAGTCGCCCGTCGAAGACAGGAGCGCGCCGCCGAAGAGCGGACCGGCGAACGCGCCGAGCCCGAACGCGGCGTTGATCGACCCGATCGCCACCGCGCGGTTGCGGTGGAAGTACGCGCCGACAGCGGCGTACAGCGCCGCGTTCTGGGCTCCTTCGCCGACACCGGACAGGATCCGCCACACGGTCAGGTCGACGAGCCCGGCCGCCGTCGCCTGCAGCGCGCAGGTGATCGAGAACAGCAGAAGGCTCGCGATGATGATCCGTTTCCGGCCGATCCGGTCGGCCAGATAGCCGGCCGGGATACCGGCCAGGCCCATGCCGAGGGTGAAGATCGTCGACAGCGTCCCGGCCTGGTTGCCGGTGAGCGCGTAGGCCTGCTTGATATCGGGCAGCAGGATGGCGAACACCTGCCGGTCCATCGCGTTGACGAGGTAGGTCAGGTCGAGGACGAGCAGGATGAGCAGGGTCCGGAAGGTCCACTTGGCGGCGCCGGACGCCGGGGTGCTGCCGGTCAGCGTGGAGCCGGCGAGATCGGGGGTGGTCATGGCGGTGCTCCTCGGAGCAGGAGTGGGGTACGGAAAGTCGACGGCACGCGGGCACGTGCGGGATGGCGAACGGGGGTTCGCGCCGTCCTCCGGGACGGCCGGATGGTGCCGGAACGGGATTCAGTACAGGGAGAGCAGTCGCAGGCCGTGCCGCACCTGTTTGAGCCGGTCGTGACGCTCGTGGCGGGCTGCGATCGCCTGGTCGAGTGACACCGGCACGAAGCCGACCGTGTCCGGTGCCTTGAGCTGCGCGAGCACGTCGAGGTCGGCGCTCACGACCGTGCCGATCGTCGCGTAGCCACCTCCGGTCACGGCGTCGCGCAGCAGGCAGATGGCCTCCTCGCCGTTGGGTACCTGCACCGATCCCACCGGGTAGCCCAGGTCGACCACGTTGCTGGGGTTGTCGCCCGCGCCGAACGGGGCTTCACGGTCGACGAACCGCAGTGCCGGCCCGATCAGGCGGCGACCGGTGCGGTCGGATTCGGGCGAGACGGTGAACGTCGAGGAGAAGAACTCGCGGACGCTTTCGTCGGTGAACCGGTGACGGCACAGTCCTTCGACGAGCCGGAGGCGCTGGTGCCCGCCGAGAACGGGGCGCAGCCGGGGATCGACGGTGCTGCCCGCGCCGGGACCGAAGGCCCCGGTCTCGTCGCCGACCGGCAGGATGTCGCCGGAGACGAGCGCCCGGCCGTCGTGCCCGCCGATCGCCGAACTCTGGTAGGTGGACCGGCTCCCGAGGAACGGCTCGGTCCCGATCCCTCCGCGCACCGCGAGGTAGGCATGGCAACCGGTGCGCAGGGTGCCGATCCGCAGCACCTGGCCGGGTTCCACGAACAGTGTCCGCCAGCACGACACGGGCACGCCGTCGACGTCGGCGTCGGCTTCGCCGCCGGTGACCGCCACGGTCGCCGGTTCGGTGAAGCGCAGTGCCGGTCCGATCATGGTGATTTCCAGCGTCGCCGCGTTCTCGTGGTTGCCGGCGAGCAGGTTGGCGCAGCGGTGCGAGTACTGGTCGAGCGCTCCCGAAGGGGGCAGTCCGATGGCGTATTGCCCGTCGCGGCCGAGATCCTGGACGAGGGTGCGGGCGCCGGGGGAGAGGACTGTCAGCATGACAACGCCGCCTCCAAAGTGCGCGGATAGCCTGCCGGGTCGGCGAGGAACTCGGCGAGCGCGAAGCGCACTGGTGCGCGCCGATACCGGTACCGGCCTTCGCGTGAGTCGGTGCGCAACTGCTCGTACTCCTCGCCGGGGACGGGCCGGAAGCTCAGCAGCGTCGAGATCGTGGCGAGCACCTTCGACGTCTCGAACCCGGGAGTCCGCTGGGTGAGGTCGGCGACCGGGACGGGGGAGCGGCCGAGCAGCTGGTAGCCACCGACCCCCGCGGTCGGGTACACGACGGTGAACGCGCCGCCGTGCGCGACCGCCCTGGCCGGGGTTTCCGTCCTCGGCCGCAGGTATTTGGGCGCCTGGATCTGCCGCTCGCGCGGCACGAGCTGGACGCATTCGGTGTTGCCCGGCTTGAAACACGGGAAGGTGACGATGAACGGCGCCGACGTGTGCGCGGTGACGAGGTCGGCCACCGAGGCCAGCCCGTTGATTCGCGCGGTGTAGGCGATGTCCGTCTCCGTCGGCGACTGGTGCCGGTCCCGGAACTTCAGGCAGGTCCGCTCGGTCTCCGGATCCGCGTACCACACGGGGATCTCGACGATCTCCGTGTCCAGCGCCACCGAGCCCGCCTCCCCGAACCGGTCGTGCAAGCGGGCCAGCGCTCGCACGAGTTCGCGCGGGTGCAGCACGTCCGGGTCGGCGCGCACGAGATAGCTCGCGTTGGCCGGGGCGACATCGAGGACGCCGGGCAACTCGCGCCGGGCCAGCTCCCCGGTGATCGCCTGGATCCGCAGCGCTTGCGCGAGGTCCATCCCTTCGCACACTTCGACGAACACGAACTCGTCGCCACCGAAGCTGGCCCGTGCGCCGTCAGCGAAGAACTCGTAGCCGCTCATGGCGCCTGCTCGGGGGCGCGCAGGAGGAATCCCGCCGATTCGAGGCGCCGTCGCACGGCCGCCGCGACCGCGACCGCGTTCGGCCGGTCACCGTGTACGCAAATCGAGCGCACCGGCATCGGGATCACCGTCCCGCCGACCGTGCGGACGGTGCCGCGCGCCATCTCCAGCGCACGATCCGCGATCGCTTCCGGGTCCTTGGTTCGCGGGACCGGCTCGACGATGTTGATCCCGTCCTGGTCGAAGTCGAGGTCGGCCGCGTTCTCCGGGATGACCGGCAACCCCGCCGTGGTGACCGCGCGCATCGCCTCGGTGGGCGCGAACATCAGCGGCACGCCCGGGAGGACCGGTTGGAGTGCCCGCGCGACCCTGGTCGCCAGCTCGGGCGAACGGCAGATCCGCCCCATGAGCGCGCCGTGCGGTTTGACATGGGTGAGGGGCACGTTCTCGACCGCGGCGAGCCCGGCGAGCGCGCCGACCTGGTAGAGGATGTAGTCGACCACGTCGGAGTCGGTCGCGGGCAGCGTCCTGCGGCCGAAGCCGAGCAGGTCCGGGTAGCCGGGGTGGGCGCCCGCGGCGATCCCCGCCTCCCGTGCGCGGATCAGGGACGACCGCATGGTCGCCGGATCGCCGGCGTGATAGCCGCAGGCGATGTTGGCGGTCGTGATGTGCCGGAACAAGGCTTCGTCGTCGCCGAGCGTCCACCGGCCGAAGCTTTCGCCGGCGTCCGCGTTCAGGTCGATCGTCGGTGCGGTCATGATCACCTCCGGATCAGATGGGAAGGATTCGGGCGGCCGAATCGGCGAAGCGTTCGAGCAGCAGTGAGGCGTCGGAGGCGTCGAACACCAGCGGTGGCCGGATCTTGATGACGTTGCCGTGCGGCCCGGAAGCCGACACGAGCACGAAGTGTTCGCGCAGATCGTCCACAAGGGACTGGGCGAGGACCCGGTCCGGGTCCGTGCTTTCCGGTGCGGTCACCTCGATTCCGAGGAACAACCCGGCGCCGCGCACGTCGGCGAGGCGAGGGTGGTCCGAGACGATGCGGGCGAACCCCCGCTTCAGCTGTGCGCCGATCTCGTGGGCGTTGTCGATGAGACCTTCGCCTTCGATGGTGCGGAGCACTGCCGCGGCCGCGGCGATCGGTACGTTGCTGCCGCCGAAAGTGTTGAAGTAGCGCACGTTCCGGCCGAACGCCTGGCCGACCTCGTGCCGCAGCACCGTCGCGGCCACCGGGATCCCGTTGCCCATCGGCTTTCCCAGGGTCACCAGATCGGGCACGACCTCATGCCTGCCGAAGCCCCACCATCCCGTTCCCGTGCGGCCGAACCCCGCCTGGACCTCGTCCGCGAGGTAGACCCCGCCCGCCGCACGGACCTCGGCGGCGAGTACGCCGAGCAGATCCGTCGGAACCGGCTGCACGCCGTCGGAGGAAAAGATGCTGTCCACCACGAGCGCGCAGACCCCGAACCCGTGCCGCCGGAGATCGTCGATGGCCGCCCGGATCTCGGTGCGCAGCTCGACCACCACCGAGGCGCCCTGCCGCAGGGGGTCCGGCGCGCTGATCGTGCGCACGTGCGGTCCCAGCGGCGAGGTCGGGCCGAGGGACGGGGAGAACGCCGCGACCTCGGCGGTCACCCCGTGGTAGGCGTTGCGCGTGACGATGATCCCGGTGTTGCCGGTGTGCGCCCGCGCGATGCGCAAGGCGAGGTCGTTCGCTTCCGAGCCGGTGCAGGTGTAGGTGACCCGGTCGAGTTCCGCGGGGAACGTCGCGAGCAACCGTTCGGAGAAGTCGAGCAGGTCGGCCTGCAGGTAGCGGGTGTTCGTGGTGAGCGTCGACAGCTGCCGGGTGACCGCCTCGACGACGGCGGGATGGCAGTGTCCGAGCGAGACGACGTTGTTGTAGGCGTCGAGGTACTCGTTGCCTGCGGAGTCGTAGAGGTGTACGCCCTTGCCGCGGACGACCTCGACCGGGTTCGTGTAGAACAGCTGGTAGCCCGGCCCGAGCACCTTCTCACGCCGGACGAGGAGGTCCCGGATGTGCGGCGGCTGCGCGGCCAAGGACGCGCCGGTGAAGCCGTTGACCATTTCCGGCCCGCGCGGGCGGCTCATCGCCGCGACTCCGCGAGTACCCGTTCGGCCGCGGCGTCCAGACCGGAGAACGTCACTCGAGCCGTCGCCCAATCACGGGAGGCGTGCGAGAGCACATACGCCGCGCGTGCCGGATCCCGCCGGGCCCGCCACGACGAGATCAGCGCCCGCTGTACCAATCGCGCTGACGACAGCAACGGAAGAAGCTCGAGTTCTTCCTGGGCGACCGGCCTGATGCGGAGATAGTGGCGCAGCCACGAAAGCGGGACCGCCCACGGGTCGGCGGCGTCCACCTCGAGAAGGTTCGACAACGCGATCGCGAGGTCGAAGACCACCGCCGTGCGCACCACGTCGCCGAAATCGAGGATCCCGGTCAAGGCTCCACGAGAGCCGACGAGGAGGTTGTGCGGGCTCAAGTCGTTGTGCACCACCTGGGTGTCCAGTCCGGCGGGCCGGACGTGGAGCGCGAATTCGGCGAGCACATCGCGCGCGAGCATCCGGTCCGCACTGTCCACTGTGTCCAGTACGGGAGCGAGAGCGCCGAGATGGCGCAGATCCCAGATCAAGGTCCGTTCCTGGTTCTCACCGCGGAAGCCGGCGAGCGCGCGGATGAGCTGTGCGTGGTAGCCCCCGAAGGGTGCCGGATCGGCCTCACTCCCGCTCAGCGGTTCGCCAGGGAGGTACGACAGGACCCGCAGCAGCCTCGGACCGCTCGCGTCCAGTGGCGCGATGTCGTGCACGTCCGCTCCGTCCACACCGGACCGGACGACCGGGATCGGCAGGCCGGGCGCGGTGCGCGCGAGGTGGCGCAGCACCGCCGTCTGCAGCGTGAGATCCTCGGCCGATTCGCCCTCACCACCCACCTTCACCAGGTGGCGGGCGCCTGCCGTGTGCAGGACGAAGGTCTCGTCCTTCTCCGAGGCGACGCGTTCGAGCCTGCCGGACAGGCCGTGCACGTCTCGCAGCGCGGCGAGCACCAGCGTTTCGTCGAGGTGCTCCGTGACGGCGTCGAGGCCGCTCGCTGTCACGAGTTCACGGAAGCCGGGCATGGCGGAGCTCCTCACGAAGCCACCCAGCCGCCGTCGATCAGCAGGCTGGAACCGTGGATGTAGGAGGCGGCGGGGGAGGCGAGGAAGGCGACCGCCGGCGCGATGTCACCGACCTCGCCGACCCGTCCGGCGGGGGTGGACTCGAGCATCTGGCGCTCGTAGTCGGAATCTTCGAGCAGGTGCGCGTTGATGCTCGTCCGCACGTTGCCGGGAGCGACCGCGTTGACCCGGACGCCCCGCGGGGCGAATTCGGCGGTCAGTGACTTGACCAGCAGCTCCACCGCGCCTTTGGTCGCGCAGTAGGCGCTTGAGTTCGGGAAACCGACGTGCCCGCAGATGGAGGAGACGAAGATGACGCTGCTGCCGTCACCGAGGTGTCCGGCGGCCGCCCTGGTCAGCCGGAACGGCGCCCGGACGTTGGTCGCCCACTGGTCGTCGAGCTGCTCGTCGGTGGTGTCGGCGAACGGCGTCGGCAGGAAGATCCCGGCAGCGTGCACGAGCACGTCAATGCCCCCGAAGCGCGCGAGCGTGCGGTCGACGACCTTCCCGGGACCGGCGCCGGTCGTGAGGTCGGCGGCGATCGGCTCGGCCTCCGCGCCCGCCGCCCTCAGCTCCGCGGCGACCGTCTCGAGGCGCTGCGCGTCCCGTCCCACCAGGGCGACCCGGGCACCTGCGGCACCGAGTTCGCGCGCGATCTGCGCTCCGATGCCCGAACTCGCGCCCGTGACGATGGCGACCCGGTCGCGAAGCGTCTGTGTGCTGCCAGCCATGAATACTCCCTCGGCCGCTTAATGTAAGAAAACTTACGTTAACGAGGAGTATGCGCCAGGGGAACAGCTAATGCAAGATTTCCTGCGGTAAGGCTCAGGCTGTGCGCAGCGCCCGGTCCACCAGGGCGTCCAGGTCCTGGTCAGGGGACTCGTAGCCGAAGACCGCGCGCAGGTAGATAGGTGCGAGCACGACATCGAAGATGTGGGCGACCGTCGGCGGCTTGCCCCCCGCCGCCTCGACCCGGTCCAACGCCCGCTGCATCTGAGTGGTGCGCTGCCGCAGATACCGGGCGGCGTCGTCAGCGGTCGGAGCGGGCTTGCCACCGGCGAGCGGGGAGGTCGCCGCGGCGAGCGCGTGGAACAGCGCGAACCCCTCACGCGTCTTCACCTGTCCGGCGACCGCGTGTGCCCAGTCGAGCAGATCACGGCGCAGGTCGCCGCTGTCCGGAAACGGCGACTCCTCGTTGAGCTGCGTGACCGCGACGTCGAGCACCAGCGACTCGATCCGCCCCCAGCGCCGGTAGATCGTCACCTCGTGCACACCCGACCGCTCGGACACTTCCCGCACCGACGGCTGGTCATGCCCCTCGGCGAACAACTCGCGCACCGCGGTGTGCACCGCGGTGCGCGTACGGGCCGTACGGCCTCCAGGGCGAGTGTCTGCCATAGAGCCAGGCTAACGCCCGCTGGCGGGGCTGTCGTTGGAGCCACGTCGTCTCCGATTGGGCTCCGTTGCCGACGTAGAGCGGTTCAGCGGCTGCCGAGTTCTCCCTTGGTGAACCCGTGTTTGCGTGCCACGAGCACCGTGGCGAGTGCGGGGACGAGCAGTGCGAGCGCGACCCAACTCAGCCAGGACGCATCCAATCCGCCGAGGACGAGGCCTCCGATGATGCCACTACCGGCGATTCCGATGTTCCATCCGGTGGTGAGGAGTGCCTGGGCGACATCGCCGGCGTCACCTGCTGCTTCGGCGACCGCGGTCTGCAGCAGGGTGGAGGTGCCGCCGAACGCGAGCCCCCAGAGCGCTGCGCCGGCGTAGACGAGCGTGGGCACGCCGGAGAAGATGCCGAGCAGCAGCGTGCATGTCGCGAAGAGCGCACACGCGAGAATCATGAGGAGGCGCAGGTGCCGATGGAGGAGCGCTCCGGTGATCCAGATGCTCACCAGCGACACCAGGCCGAAGGTGAGCAGCACGGCGTCGACTTGACTTGCCATGCCGAGTGGCGTGAGGAACGGGGCGATGTACGTGTAGAGGATGCTGTGGGCGAGTACGAACGTGAGGGTCACGAAAAGCACGGGCGCTACGCCGGGAATGCGGAAGGTGCGGGTGAGCGGGAGCCGTGAGCCCTTCGCCTGTCCGGGAAAGTTCGGCACCGCCGCGATGACCCACACGATCAACGCGAGCGTCAGGACGGTCATGATCCCGAACGCGTATCGCCACTCGATGAGCTTGGCCAGAAGCGCCGCGGCAGGAACTCCGATGGACAGGGCGACGATCGCGCCCGACATCGCGATCGCCATTGCCTTGCCGCGCTGATGTGAGGGAACCATCCGTACCGCGTACCCGGCCAACAGCGCCCAGAGCAACCCGCCGACGATGCCGCCGAGGAACCGGGCGGCCAGCGTAAGCGCGAAGCTCTCGGAGAACGCGGTGACGGTGTTGGCGATCGCGAATCCTGTGATCGCCACCAGCAGCAGGTGTCGGCGCGGCCAGCCGATCGTCGCCTTGGTGAGCGGGATCGCGGCGAGGATCGCCCCGATCGCGAAGACGGTCACGCTCTGTCCGGCGGCACTCTCGCTCACACCCAGGTCTCGGCTCATCGCGGGAAGCATCCCGGCGGGCATCGTCTCGGTCAGGAGCGTGATGAACCCGGTGGTGGCCAACGCCAGAAGAGCCGCCAGCGGGAGCCGGGCGTTCGTCGTCGAGTGAGTTGGCAGAGTCTGGGGTCGTGTCATGGCCCTATGATCAATGAGTGACATTAGTGTGAAGGTCAAATGCGGTATCCGCCGAGTCACATGAAACCAGCCCGCAGAGGCGAGGAGAGGGACATGCGGATCGGTGAGCTGTCGACGCGCACACGGACTCCGATGAGGTTGCTGCGCTACTACGAGGAGCAGGGACTGATCGAGTCGGATCGACTGCCCAACGGATACCGGGACTATGAGGAGTACGTCGTCGACCGGGTTCTCCAGGTGCGAGGCCTGCTCGACGCGGGGCTGCCCACCCGGATCATCAAGCAGATCCTGCCCTGTCTGAACACCCCGCGCACGATCCACATGCCCTACGTCACGCCGGACATGGTCGCCACGCTCGAACACGAACGCGACCGCATGGCCGAAAAGATCGCATGCCTCACCAAGAACCACCGAGCCATCACCGACTACCTCGACGCCGTACGCGGCGATATCCGAGTCTCCTGACCGATATCGGGCCCCCTGGTCAACTGCGGTCAGGTTCCCTCGTCCGGAGCGCCTCGTCAGAGGTGGACGTCGTGGCGGGAGGAGACGTTCAGTTTGCGGCGAACCTTGACCACATACTCCTCGACCGTGCGACGGGACAGGAACAGGGCCTGTGCGATTTCCTGGTTGGTGTGGCCGCCTGCCAGGAGGCGGGCGACGTCCTGTTCGCGCGGGGAGAGTTCGCTGCCGTATCCGCGTCTGCCACGAGGCGATGGGGTGGCTGTCCCGGTACTGCGGGCGCGGTGGCGGCAGCGGGCGGCGTCGACCGTGGCACCCAAGGCGTCGTAGGACTGGGTCAGGGCTTCGAGCACCGCGGCGTCGGTGAAGGTTTCACCCTCGGCCTGCTCGGCGAGTTGGGTGGCCCGGTAGGACAAGCCCAGGTCCCAGTGCTGGTCGATTGCTTCCCGGTAGAGCCGGCCTGCCTCTTGATGGTCGTTCGTGGCCGCGGTCAGCCGCGCGCGGCAGGCGGTCAGTCCCGCCTGGGCCAGTGGGGCGTCGACTCCTCGTAGACCATGGGCTGTTTCCGAGACGAGCACCCGTGCCGAGTCGACGTCGTCGACTGCCAGGTGGTAATCGACGGCCTGGGGCAGGATGTCGCCCGACCACATCCACGCGCCCTTGTTCCGCAGCATCATCACGCCGCATCTCACGTGTTCCTCCGCCGCGGCGGTCTCGCCCCGGCTGAGGAGCATGCCGGCCATACCGCCTGCCGCCGAGATGCCCACCGGGAAGACCTGCGCCGTCGGGTGCGGACCCGTCGCCGCCTGGAAAGCTTTCTCCGCCCGCACCCACTCGCCCCGTGCCGTGGCCAGCCAGCCTCGCGTGAGGTGCAGGTCCGTGGTCAGCAGCAGGTCTTCATAGCTTTCGATCAAGCGGTCGAGTCGCTGTTCCAGTCCCTGCCATCGTCCACTGAGCCAGTCGAGCCGGGCCGCCGTGGCCTCGGCGGTGCCGACGACGTAAGAGGACCCACTCCGCTTGGCCAAGGTGATCCCGCCGCGCAGGAACTCCCGGGCCTTGGAGTAGTGCCCGATCCACGAGCAGGCATCCGCCAGGTTGCAGTGGGCCCGAGCCAGATGGTGGAGTTCGTCGGGGTCGTGCACATCCGATGGCGACGGCAGCCGGGAGATGCGCCCCCAGGTGCTCGGGTCTCCGACGATCAGCCGCCCGCCGAGCGTCGTGGCCAGCAGTGCGGTGCACAGTGCCCGGGTGGGCAGGTGGTCGAGGGTCGCCTCGACCCGGTCGAGCGACTTCCGGTGCTCGGCGATGGACGCGGACCCCAGATACGGCCCGGCCATCGCCGCCATGCCGCGCACCGTGCATTCCGGCTGGTCGCCGAGCAGGCCGAGGGCGAGGGCGATCTCCTCGGCGCCGCGGTCGAGCGACCCGGTCTCTCGCTGCAGCAACAGCCCGAACCACAAATGAACCTGGGCTCGGACGTCCGGGGCCAGGCGCGGGTCCACGAGCAGGCTTTCGACTCGCGCGGTCATCATCCCGCCGGGTAGTCCCGTCAGGGCGTAGTCACAGAGCTTGGTCGCCAGCCGGTTCGCGACCTCGGGGCTGGTCTCGGCATCGCCCAGGATCTCGACCAGCACGTCGACCGCGGTGGACACGTCGTTCGCGTCCTCCGCGACTTTGGCGGCGAGTTCGCTGTAGCGCAGCCACTCGGCTTTCATGCCTGCCGCTTTGGCGTGGGCGGACAGGCGGGCGACGGGTGCGTGGTCGAGGGCGGACAGCGCCGCCAAGGCGCGTTCGTGCAGCTCTCGCTTTCGCGGACCCGGCAGCGACGCGTACACCGCGCGCCTGGCGATGTCGTACCGGAAACCGTATCTGTCGGCCGTTTCCTCCACGAGCACACCGGACTCCAGCGACGCGATCAGGTGCGTCGCGGTCACCTCTCCCGCCACGGCGCCCATCACCTCGGGCGTCTCCGGGACACCCAGCACCGCGGCGGCCTCGGTGAGGGTCCGCGCGGCGTCGGGCAAGGCACCCAGCCGCTCTTCGATCGCCTCCGCCACCGAGGCAGGCACGTCCATTCCCTCGAGGACCCGCCAAGCCAAGTCACCTTCGGCGCGCACGTCCCGCACCGGGTCGCGCAGAGCCCGCACCGTTTCCTCGACCACGAAAGGGATCCCCGCCGTCTCGTGCAGGACGGCTTCGGCGAACCGACGCGACGTCACGGTGGCTCCCACCAGCGCGTCGATCATGGCGCGCACGTCCGCCGCACCGAAGGGGCGCAGGACCAGATCGAGCCCCGTCACTCCGTGCGGCAGGTGGAAGGAGTGGCCGAGTGGTGCCACTGACGGCAGATCCTCGCGACGGTAGGTGGCCACGATCGACAGGTCCGGCGGCGGGTTCGCCAGTACGAAGCGCAACACCCGGCGGGTCTTTTCGTCCGCCCACTGCAGATCCTCGAGCACGAGCACGACCGGTCCCAGCGAACGCAGGAGATCGCGCACGGCGCGGAAGACCCGGTGCCGCTCGGCGCCGGGATCATCGAGGGCGCGCGGCGCCGGTGGCAGGCGGTCGGCGAGTTCGGGCAGATGGTCCCGTAGCGCACCGGTCACCGGGCCGGGCTCGACCAGCAGGTCGCCGCACTGGCTGAGGCAGTCGAGGAGCACTCCGTACGGGAACGGGTCGGACAGCGGCTGGCACGAGCCCGTGATCACTCGCGGGGCACCGTCGCGGGCGGCCGCGGCGGCGAACTCGGTGACCAGCCTGGACTTGCCCACCCCGGCCTGGCCTTCCACGAAAACGGCCGACGGCGGGTGCCGCACCGCGGTGAGCAGGGCGGCGAGTTCGGCGTCCCGGCCGATCATCGGCGGGGAGCGGAATCGGCCGGAGAGAGGATCCGCGCGCCCGTCGACCATGCTCGCTCCTGTCGGTGATCCGTCCGCTGAGGAATGTCCGACATGGTAGGTCGGCGGGCACCGGTGCCATAACCCCGCGAGCTACGGCACTTGCGTCCACACGGGATCAGGTACCGGTACGGGTCGCGACCACACTTGTTCCCCTGCCCGCCAGGCCGAACTCTGATTCCCCGAGCGGCTCGATGTCACAACCCCCTACGGCCGCTCGAACGCGCGATGGAGGAATCGATGCGACAAAGCAGAACGAGCTGGATGGCGAACCTGTTCACCGTCGCGGTCGCCGCCGCGGCAGTGGTGACGACCGCGGGCGTGGCCGTGGCGCAGGACACGGACGCGGCTGTCGTCCAGGCCGACCGGCCTTACCCCGGGCAGTACATCGTGGTGCTCGAAAGTGGCGCCCGTGCCGCGGCAGAAGGCCAGGCCTCGACACTCACCCGGCGCTACGGCGGAGAGGTGACCGACACGTACTCGGTCACACTGAACGGGTTTTCGGTCCGAGGCCTTTCCGAGCGGCAGGCGCGGCGATTGGCCACCGACCCGTCGGTCAAGGCAGTGCACCAGGACGGCACGACCAGGGCGGAGGGGGAGCAGCCGAGCCCTCCGTCGTGGGGCCTGGACCAGATCGACCAGCGAACCGTCACCCTGGACAAGAAGTACACCTTCCCGAATTCGGGCGAGGGGGTGACCGCCTATGTCATCGACTCCGGGGTGCAGGCCCAGCATCCCGAGTTCGAAGGCAGGGCGAGCCACGGCTACGACTTCCTCGACAACGACACTGACGCCGGTGACTGCTACTGGCACGGCTCGCACGTGGCGGGGACGATCGCGGGCAAGACCGTCGGTGTGGCGAAGAAGGCCAAGGTCGTGGCCGTGCGCTCACTCGACTGCAAAGGCTCCGGCCCGGACTCGGCCACGGTCAGCGCGATGGAATGGGTGGCCAAGAACGCCGTCAAACCCGCTGTAGTGAACCTGAGCCTGGGCATGGATGTGCCCGGTGTCGGTGACGAACAGGTCAAAGCTTTGGTGGCCAAGGGAATCGTCGTCGCGGTCTCCGCAGGCAACGACGGCAAGGACGCGTGCGGCGTGAGCCCGGCGCGGGTCCCGGAGGCGCTCACCGTCGGCTGGTTCAACAAGGACCGCACCCGCGGCGGGAACCACGGCCGCTGCATCGACCTCTTCGCGCCGGGCGGCAACATCTACTCCAGTGACAACACCGGAAGGTTCCGTACCGCCAGCGGTACATCCATGGCCTCCCCGCACGTCGCCGGCGGTGCGGCGCTCTATCTCGCCGCGAACCCCGGTGCGACCCCGCAGCAGGTCAGCGACGCGCTGGTGCGCGGCGCCACCCCGGACCTGATCACCAACCCTGGGACCGACTCGCCGAACAAGGTGCTCTACGTCGGCGACCTGGGTGGCGGCACGCCGCCCGGATGCGGGATCAAGGGCAACGACCAGGATGTGGCGATCCCCGACGCGGACGCCGCGGTGGGGAGCTCCGTGAGCCAGGATTCCTGCGATGGCAAGGCATCGGCCACGCTCGCGGTGCGAGTGGACATCGATCACGGCTATACCGGGGATCTCGCCATCGACCTGGTCGGGCCGAGCGGAACGTCCTATCCGCTCAAACGCGCGGGCGGTGTCGGCGAATCGGGCGGCGTGCACCAGAGCTTCACCGTCGACGCCTCCCGTGAGGACGCGAACGGCACGTGGCGACTCTCGGTTCGCGACACCTACCGATTCGACGTCGGCACGCTCACCGGCTGGTCGATCACATTCTGACCACTGTGGACGGACAGCGCCGCCCACTTTTCGGACTTCGAAAGAGAGAACGATGAGAACATCACGCTTCGCCGTAGCCCTCACCCTCACCCTCGCGCTGGCCACGGCGCCCTCGCTCATCATGAGCACGGCGGCCGCCTCGCCGGCGGACGAGATCAGCATCGCGGCGACCCCGACCGATCAGCTCCGCACGACGGGCGCGGGAACCCGGATCGTCAACGGGGAACGCACCACGGTCAAGGAAAACCCGTCCGTCATCGCGGGCATGCGTGTCGGGGGCGGAGGCCCGCAGGGACAGTCCTGCACCGCCTCCGTGGTCGGCAAGCGCAAGATCTTGACCGCGGCACACTGCATGATCGACACCACCGGCGCCAAGAGTTACCTCTACGGCGACGACGACCTGAACACTCCTGGCGACGAGACGTTCCGCACGGCCGTCGCCTCGTTCAAGGCCCACCCCCAGTACACCGGTTCCGGCGGCTGGAGGACGGGTTACGACGTCGCGGTGGTCACCACTGTCGACGACCTCCCGGTGCCGGAAAACCAGTGGGCCAAGGTGGCGGGCTCGGGAGACAGCGCGCTCACGCAGCCGGGCAAGTCCGGCACTTCTCTCGGCTACGGCAAGACGTCGGCGAGCGGCGGCTCCGGCGAGCTCCGCAAGACCACCATGCCGGTCAACGACCCCGCGGGGTGCCAGGTCTTCGACATCCGGGTCAACGGTGATCTGATGGTGTGCACGGGCTACAACGACGGGCGCACCGCCGACTGCTCGGGTGACAGCGGCGGTCCGTTCATCGTGGACGGTGTGATCGTCGGTGTCTCGTCGTGGGGCTCCAGCGCTTGCGACCGCTACAGCATCATGGCGCGCCTGACCAACGGGATGGGCGACTGGGCCCGCGCCGAGATCGGCGGAACCCAACCCGGCGACGGGAAGTTCGGCATGGCGTTGTCACCCTCCTCCGGCAAGGCCGAGTCCGGCAAGCACGTCTCCACCAGCGTCACCACCACGGCGGGCGACCAGGGCCCGGAAAAGCTGGAGCTGAGCGCGTCCGCGCTGCCCACCGGAACGACCGCCACCTTCCAGCCCTCGTCGGCTGTCGACTCCGGGCAAGTCGCCAAACTGACCCTGCAGACCGCGGCGAGCACCCCGGCGGGCATCTACAAGGTCACCGTCGCGGCCAAGGGCGCCTCCGGATCCAAGACCGCCGAGTTCACGCTCACGGTCGGCGACGGCGGTACCGGCGACGGCCCGAGGCCGTCCGTCTCGCCCGGCACCGGGACCGTCCCGCCCGGTGGCTACGCCAACGCGACGATCACCGTCACCGGCGGTACGGGTCCCATCCGGCTCAGCGGCGCCGGACTGTCCCACCCGCCGACGTTCTCACCGCAGACCGTCAACGCCGGCGGTACTTCGCGAATGACGGTCATGGGCCCGTACCAGCGCGGTACCCACAAGGTGACCATCACCGCGACGGACAGCACCGGGAAGTCCGGAACCACGGAGTACACCCTCACCGTCCGATGATCCACGGTCCAGCGGGTCCCTGATCCGGACTCTTCCCGACCCTCTGGAGCCCGTGACCGCCGATGCGGTCGCGAGCTTCAGAGGGTCGCTCCTCATGCGAGAAGGTGGACTGGTCACGCCGTCCTCGCGGTTCCCGTTTGCTGCTCGGAAGGTGCAGGATGCGGAGCTCGACCAGGAAGGAAGCGGGCGTGGTCGCGAAGAAGTGGACTGTCCGGCCACGGACGGGCTTGCTTCGGTGACCGCTTGTGCGGTTCCCAGCGCCACTCCGGTGACGTCGGATCGCAACTCCGCCGCCCCGGCGGCGCCAGTGGCTCGGAAGCTGCTGGGAGAGCTACCGGTAGCGGTTCGCGGCGTTCTGGATGGCTATGACCGGACAGGTTCCCGCATTGGAGGACGGAGTCCGGCAGTTGACAAGATCACCCTCAGCCAAGCACACGTACCTGTTGAAAGGGTTGGTGCGCTGTGACATCTGTGCCTGGAAGATGCAGGGTGCGGTGATTCGTAAGGGCATCTACTACCGGTGCATCGCGCGGACGATGGCGCCGGGCTCGCCGGTGCTGGCCGATCATCCGAAGACGGTGAACCTTCGCGAGGACGTCGTGATCCCACCGCTCAATGCCTGGCTGTGCCAGGTCTTCGACCCGGACCGCCGCGACGAGACCGTGGCCGCGATGGTCGGAGCTCAGCCGGGTGGGTCGGGAACGGGACGCGAGATCGTTGAGAAGCGGTTAAGGCCGCAGAGGCGCGATTGCGGCGGCATCAGGCCGCGATTGAGGCCGGCGTGGATCCGGCGGCGCTCGTGGATGCGATGAACCTTGCTCAGGCGGAGCGCCAGGCGGCACGAGAGGAACTGGGGAACCTGCCCGAGTCCGCCACGATCGACGCGGCGGAGGTGTACGCCATGTTGGACTCGCTGGGTGATGTCGAAAGGGCACTCAACTTGCGGAACCCGGACCGCATCACGCAGGTCTACCGGGACCTCGGGCTGCAAGTGCTTTACGACAACAAAAAAGAGGCGGTCGTAGTGACCGCCTCTCCCGTGTGGATAACGTGTGTGTCCGAGGGGCGAGTTGCTCACTATCCACACGCCTGCAGTTGGTCCCGCGAAGGGTGGGAGTGCACGGTAGCTCCAAGCTACCCAGGGATCCTCGTTCGGCATCCAGGCGGAACTCGCGCTCTCGTGAATCGCTGAATTCGCCACCGTCGGGATTGCTCGGTGGCAACGTAGTCGGGTGGCGGCGTTCGACGATGACCTTCCTCGGGTGCGGGCCCGAGCCTTCGGTAGGGGTGCCAAGGTGATTGGGCTATCATGCCCAGCTTGGCCTACGCAGCAGTCGCGGGTCCGGCGTGTACTTGAGCTCCTAGCGTTCGCTAACGGTCTCGTCTGTGTCGGCAAGTAGTGAGTCGATCGTGGACCGCCACTTGGTTGATGCCATACAGAGCGAGCCGCAGTTGTCCGGATCGATGTTGGCGAGACTCTCCAGTTTTGGGCGGATTTCGGTCAGTTCTTCACTTCGTGATCTTGGCCAGCGTCCCCATCCGTCGAGACGGTCGCCTAGCTCAAGCAGTTCATGCGCAGTGCGGTAGTACCGTAGCTGCGCGTCGTCTAGGCGTCGGGCTGCGTAGCCACCGCAGACAGAACACCAATCGGGGTTCAGCGGTCCGACGAGATCCTGAAGATGTAAGAGGTCGAAGCGATCGTCAAGTGTGGTTCGTCCTGAGCGTGCGAAGGAACAGAACGGGGAGTGTCCTTTGCCGATGTAGCGGCCAGAACCGTCCGTTGTATAGATCTGCACGGAGGCAAGCACCCCTAGAGGCAAGCCGAGGCCACGCATCCGACGGTCGTCGGCTGGCGGCTCGAACGGCCTGAGATCCAGTGGGTGGGGAGTCAGCAGGCCGAGCCATTCGATATCGCGATCAGGTGGCTCGTAACCGTCGGTGAGGGTCCGGAGATCGGCGACCGTGCGCACCAGTGCGAGCAATCTGAGCCGTCGTTCGACGGCCTCGCGATCTGATCGGTACCTCCGTTGGATGACGGTGTGCTCTCCGGCCTGGGTGCTCAATGGGTCGACGTCGTCATTCAAGCTGCCTTCGAGGTCGTTCATCCAGGCCGCGATCAAGTCGGCTGGAAGGTCGTCGGGCCCGGCCATGATCGCACCTCGCCAGCCTTGTGCGCAGCGTTTGGCGAGAGCACCGATGGTCAGTACCTCGGTGCCCCCAGCAGGTGAGTAGACCTGGAATATCTCGGCTCCAGAGCGACGCAATCTGTCGACGTCGCCGGAGGTGAGAGTCCGCCGCTTCCCGATCGTCGTATCATCCAAGATTCCGGGCAAAATGCCCGTGGAGACAGAGGGGCGTGCGCTCTCCCACTGAATGAACCCTGCCAATGAGTCGGCGGTGTCGAGTTCATCCGCCTGTAGGCCATGCCGGTCGCCGAGCAGGTGCCTCGCGATCACGTCTGGCACCGTCAGCAGCGCCGCGTCGTGGGTCCAGCTGAACCGTGTGCCGTATCGGGCGATGACGGCGAGTTCCCATGCCGTCGCTGCGTCCCAGGGATCTTGATCCGCCTGGCGAGGCTTCGTCGCTTGAATGACAACGTTGCGGTGCGGTGCTGAGATATGGTGTTCCGCTGCGGCGTCGGCCTGTTTCGTCCAGCCGTCAATCAGCTCCGTGAGCGTTGAGATCGCGGCGTCGCGCCCTTTTCTCTTTCGGCCTAGTGCGGAATCCAGAGCTAGCTCAGCGGCGCGAGCCATGTCATCGGTGGAGCGGCCATGGGCCGCAGCGTCACGCCAGCGATGCCAGCACTTGCCGAGGATCCGGAGGACGTGGTGCGGGGACCCTAGGATAGCGAATTCCGGTCGTTCTGCAGGAAGGTCCGGCTGAGGCAGCGACAGCGCTGCGGTCGCGATCATGAGACGATCTGGGGCGATGGTCTGCGAGATCAGGTTTCGAAGCAGTTCAGCTTCGCTGTCGGCAATCGCCAAAATCGGTGCAGCCCAGGAGCGGAGCCACGGGTAGGCGGCAACGACTGCATGTGCGTTGCGCGCTTCGCGGCGGGCGTAACGCCAGGAGGAGTACAGAGAGTCACGAAGCTCGCGGGCGCTGCCGTACTCGTTCCAGAGATCGTCGTCGTCCTCATCCTCATCGGGCGGGTACTCGCCGTTCTGGAGCAGTTCGGCGGCGCGCGCACACTCCGCGGCCGGGTAGTCTTCCTGGATACTTCCGGGCGACTCATCCGGCATTGACGTGATCGCCTGTAGGAACATGCCGAGTGCGCTGTTCGGACGTGCCCACCGGGCTGTTCGCCCGCACTGCCTGCACATTCGACCGATGGTTTCGGTGTTGAGCGGCATGATGATGTGCCGGGTGACCGGGAGACAGGACCGATCGGCGTGGATCCGCGCTGTTTTACTTTTGCCGCCGATGTAGACTTCGACGTCGGCGCCATCGAACGGGCCAAGCGGAATGTCAACAGTCAGAGCGCGCAATGCCAACCCCCCATGTCGCGAACGAGCGGCACAATCCTACGCGTTTGCTGCCGGCGGGCAATGTCCGGCCTGAGCTCACATACGCCTCTCGATCAGGCAAGGCGGCTGTGTGATGGATCGGGCGAACGGAAGAGGAGGCGGTTGCCGGCAGCGGTGCCTGGACGACTACAGCCTGCTCGTCGAGTCTGCTTTCGGACAGGGGCTTCAGCAGCGCTGACCGATGGCCAAGCAACTGAGGAGATTGCGTGCTGGTGAATTACGCGCTGTGCCCTTCGCTGGTGACCTCGCAGGCGGAGTGCCCGATCGCCCGCTCGGCGTCGTGCGCAACAGCACGGGTCCAGGCTGGCTGTGCCGCTAGGTCGCGTAGCTCGAGGTAGCGGTTGTGGAAGCGGTGACCATGGCTGTGGCGAGACCTGATTCGAGGGACAGGGTGTTCAGAGGGAGTGTCGGCATGGCCGGGACCTAGGCGGCCGCGCTACCCGAGTACACATGGGGCGTTCACTGGCTTCATGATCGCTGGTGCCAACTGCAGGTACTGCGTATACCTCTGCCGTGGCGTAAAGGCCGTGGCCTCAGGTGGCTTGCGGGCGCCACCAGTTGCTGGCGTCCACGCAGGCCCGGAGCCATGCGAGTTCCTGGGCGTTGACGATGAACTGGTCGCCCACCACGGGGATTCGGTCGACGATCGAGCCAAGCTCTTGATCGCCGAACTCTTCGACTTTCTTCCGCAGCTCTGGGTCGTCGATGAATTCGACCAGTTCTCCGACTGTGGTCAGCCCGAGTTGCGCGAACTGATCGCCTTTCGTCAAGGCGTCGGGCGTGAGCTCGATGGGATCCCAGCCCCAGTCGCTGTGCAGGAGGGTCGCGACCTCGTCACCCCGGCGTTGCCGGAAGACGATTTCCTCGCCGTACTGGTTCATGAAGTAGGAGAGGTAGTCCGTGGTGTCGAATACGTGCCCGCTGAGGTTGCTGAGCGCGTGGCGAAGCTGTCCTCTCTCCGCGATGTAGTCGCGCATCTTCTTGGTGAATGAGTCGACCGACGAGGTGTTGAGCACGTCCGCGGCAGAGACTGTGATCGAACGAAGTTCGTTACCGTCCGTTTTCGCCCGCCGAATCTGCGCTGAGGCATTGGCCCAGTGGAGCATGTCCTTCTCGGGGTCGTAAACCACACATACCACCGGAACGTTGGTGTTCCGCCAGGAGCGCTCGTGCTGCTCTATTTGCACACGATATCCGGCGCCACTGCGGTAGGAGACGCCGCCTTTGACCTGAACCGCGATGGTGTCACCGGTCGTGCGCTGCTCCTCTACGAAGCTGAGATAGAGGTCCTCGCCGAAGTCGTTGTGCCCATCGATCTTCTGGACTATGTGTCCTTGGTCCTGCAGCAACGCGGTGACACGGTTGATGGCACGGTCTTCGATGATTCTCTTCGGATCTACTCGGCTCATCGTTTCTTTCGATCGCTGTTTGTATTTTGGGTTGGGGACGAGGGGTGAGGGCAAGTGAAATTCTATTCGGCAGGTATAGTGCCGTCACATGGTGCTGGTGGAGTACTTCGATGATGCTCGGTGAGCACGACCGGGGAAGATCGCCAGTTCGGCATCTGACTTGATGCGGTGGCGGTAATCCGCCCACCGGCCGAGTGTTCATCGGCGCGGGCTTGGCGGTCTACGGCTGTTTACGAGTATGATCTCGCATGCGCAGCAGTACTGGTCTAATTGCCTCCCGGTCCGACCGCTCGGAGTTATTAGTGACCCGCCGATGCAGCCTCGGGTGGCTTAGTTAGAAAGACTGTGCGGCTCCGCTGGACTGCCTGGTCAAAGGCGGCGTGGTCCTGGCAGTGGACCGTGAAGCTTGTCGAGGTGTTCGGGCACCCACTTTGGACCGGCATAACTTTCCTCGCCAAAAGCAGCGTTGATCATTTGGTGAGTCCAGCTATCATGTTGCGCTCGCGACATCTCTGGCCATGTCATTGTCGACAGTGCTCCGTTGATCCACGCCACGCGATACTGCGCGGGCACCGGATCGGCTTTTGGTTCTTCCTCGAGAACTTTCGGATATACGTACGCATTAGAGCCTGGGCCGCACTCGCGAACAAATTCCTTGGCCCAAGATAGCGCTTCCCGATCATTATTAAACGGTTTCGAGCGATGCTTGCTCGACGGCTCCGCGGTTGCGTATAGCACACGCCACGGTCGCTTGGCCATGTCCGACAGACTCCTAACGGTAACCTCAACTGCCTTGAGTCTAGCTTGGTCTGAAGAGTTGCGGACTTGTGGGATCCATCGATAGGCCGATAAAGGTGTGTTCGTTGGGCGGCAAAGCCTGGCGTTAAGTCGAATGGCCGAAGTATTACCCGGATGGGCGTTGGTTACCGTCGAGATGTCCCCTGTGGAACCATGTCGCGCCAAAGATCACCTCAAGAAGCGCAAGGTCTAGGATACCGCGTTGCCACGGGCGGAGTTCGTCCTAGGGTGACGAGTTGGGCGGCTAACGACAAGGCTACCCTGATAGCCTTCGAAGAGCTGACTAGTCTGCTCAACTTGCATCGTGCATCCCGCGGACTCTGACTCATCTGCGATTCTTGTTGGAGAATCCCGGCGATCTGACCGCAGTGTCGAGTCCTGTAGAGGGGAGGATCGAGGTGCGGACGCGGATCGTGGACGTCCTCTGCTGGGAGGGTAACGCCGATGATCCGACGGTGGAGGGGGCATCAGCTTGTAGAACCTCCATTTAACGCTCCGGACGGGCGTCATTCCATACCTGTCGCGGTCTTTCCTCGATGATGGCCAGGCTGTCGGGAGGTGTCAATTTTGGGCATGTTAGAAATGTATTAAAACTGTCGGTCTGGACGATGGTTCGGGTTTGTGGTTACTTGAGTCATTGATAGTTTTCTCGGGGTGTCGCCGTCGTGGGTCGTGATGAAGACATGCTGGCGATGCCAGGCGTAGTACTTGTCCCGCTCTCTGTTCCACCATGTGCTCGCGCGGCCGTTGAGATGATCGCGGATAAAGTTCATGACACGTGCGGACGCAGTGACAATATTACTGACAATAATCGTGCCGTCTTCTCCGACGGAGATGTATCCGCGTTCGAAAAGGCTGTCGCATCCCAGGACGCAAGCGAGCATGCCTATGTTGTCGAAATCCTTCCGTTCCTCCTCGGTGCAGTGGGCTCGCTTCTTGATATGCGCCCCGACTAAAAAAGAAGCCGGAAAGCTTTCACCGCACAACCCGCAGGTGTCGCCAGCCAGTTCAACGAGCCGTCGCTTAAGGCTTGGGTGCTCGCGACGCCAACTAGTTGTCCGTGTGCCGTCGGTGGGACCATCAGGCGCCACGGGTGACCCAGTCTTACGTGCGTGTGTGGCGCAGAGGCTCAAAACGTTGCTTGTGTCGGCCAGGTTGATCAGATCGGCTAAGTTCTCGGCCTGTTCGCCGTCGGCGACCGTAAACCCCTGGATGAATGCCCTGTCGCTCCAGTCGAGTGCGAGTCGGATCTCTTCGATCGGGAGTGCTACATCGCGAAGGTTGACCAGCGCGAACATTAGCTCCCAGGTAAGTCCGTCTGCATTGCGGCCCCAGAGTCGATCGGCGAGAACTGCGTTGCGGAACGGTAGAGCGATATGCCCTGCCAGGTAGATCTTCTTCTGGCCATAGAAGAAGACGGCATCTCCGGGTGCCAGTTTCGCCCACTTGCCGACGTTGGCTCCGTTAGCCGCAGGTGTCGCACCCCAGAATTGCGCAGTGCCCTGCGGGTAGATTGCCATCAACGCCTCAAGTGTTTGTGGCTCGAACACGTCTTTGTGATCAGCCAGGCGGACCCGAGTGTCGATGGTGTCGCGGTAGTGGCGTGCTACTTCACGATCGTTGAGCGCCGCTGGTTGGAGTGCGACCTTCATGAGTGCTTCGATCCGAGTTTGTCGTATTTGAGTGCTGTCCCCCTGGCCAGGTCGACAGGATACCTTCTCTCGTTCACATCGATCTTCTCGGCGAGAGCTGCCAAGATGTCGATGTTGAGCACATCTGCCAGGCGCAGCAGGTAGGCCAGCGTATCAGCCACTTCATGGCGCACTTGATCGGCGGTTTCAGGATTGTCCATGATCTTCGCCGACTCGTCTGGTGTCAGCCACTGGAACAGCGCTGTAAGTTCGCCGGCTTCCCCGGCGAGGGCCATGACCAGGTTTTTCGGCGTGTGGAACTGATGCCAATCGCGCGACGACGTGAATTCATGTAGCCGCCGTGCCAGATCATCGAGGTCCATGACGTGGATCTTACCGAACCACGTCGGAGACGTCGGTCAAGTGCGCGAGAGCCTGCGCCGCCGTGCGCCGGACGGCGATCAGGTAGGTCAGCGCGGGCAGGGTCGCGGGCGAACCGATCCGGCCGAGTTCCCACACGGCGACGAGTACGGGGCCGTCGCGGGCGAAGTCTCAAAGCTGGGCGAGCAGCAGCGGCACCTCGACGTCGGGCTCGAAACGGGCCAAGGCCTTGATCGTCGGGCCGGCTGCTGGCTTCGAACCGAAGAAGTCCCGTTTCGCGGTCGAGGCGAGCAAGCCGGGATCGCTCGCGAACTGCCGGGCCAGGAAGGTCTCAAGTACTTCGGCTTGTGCTGAGGTCAGGGGTTTCAAGAGCGGCCCCTGCCGGAGTTCTGTCACGCCTTCGTCCGCCACTGCTCGAACGCCTCATCTCGCATCGAGTCGCGGGCGGCGAATCGGAGCAAGAGCGAGACGGACAAGATCGCCAAGCTGATCCCGAGGATGGTCGTTGACCAGCTCGGCGCGGGCACATCCCCAGGCGACATGCGTCTTCGGGTCTCCTGTGTTCGGTACACGATCAACGCGACGGTGTCGCCTACCGTGGGCGTACCACCGAGCCATGAGCCGATCAAGCCGGTCGCCGCAATATTCGTGGCGTGGGCCTTGGCTCCGCCGAACCAGTGATCTTTTCGGGGAAACTCGGCTGTTCTGTTGCGCTGCCGGCTTCTCGAGCGACGTCCTTCACAGGGAGGAGTCGTGCCGAACATCGAGGACGAAGACGTCGGTGAACCGGTGGGGCGGGCGAGCCTGTTCGTCTATCTGACGACCCGCTTGTCTGCCGAGTACCGGGCCATCATGGATCTATTCACCGGGCCGTTGCTGGCCGACCTTTCCGCGGCGGAGGTGACGCTTCAGCTAGCGGAACGAGGTGTCGGCTTGTCTGTCGACGAGGTCACTGAGCGGTGCGAGCGCCTGCAGAGCTGGGGCAATCTCGTCCGAGGCGTCCGCGATGCCAGAGTCCCCACCGTCCGTGATTTCCTCCGGTCCCGGAGCCGCTACCAGGCCTCCAAGCTGGGCGGTCGTGTTCATCGTGACGCCGAAGCTGTGCTCGCCGCGGGTGAGGGAGCGCAGGAAGTCGCGCGGGAACTGCTCGGGGCGACCGTCCAGGTGCTCGACCGGATCCTCGATCGGTTGTGTGCTCCGGATCCCGCCCCGGACGCCCTCGCCGGCGATGTCACGACCATTTTCAACAACCAGCGGCTGTTCAACGAAAGCGTCCGGGACTTCTACGCCTACTTGAACGCGGTCCTGTCCCGATACGACCTGGCAGGTGACGAGTACAGACAATTCAAGGAGCTGTTGCTGGAGTACATCGACCTCATCACCGCCGACGTCTCCCGCCATGCGCCGGCGATCACGGTGCGGTGCGACCGGATTCTGCCGCAGCTTGACCGGGTTCTGTCCATTTTGAGCAGGCTGCCGACGCTGATCATGCCTGACGGGACACCCGCTGATCGCATGCCTGGACGGGCTCGTGCGGACTGGGAGCAGCTTCATGCGTGGTACAGCGGTGGTGACGGACGGTCCGGTCCCGAGACACTGCGTGCGGCGGCAGACCAGGCGCTGCGACAGCTGCTCACCAACGCGAAACGGATGCTTGCCGCGGCTGGGACCGGAGTCAGCCGACGAGCCGACCTGCTCAAACTCGCCGGCTGGTTCGACCAGGCGGGAACCGAGGACGCCCACCGGCTCTATGCGGCCGCTTTCGGGGTCTTCCCCGCCCGGCATCTGTTCGGTGGCCCGGAGGAACCGAGCCCTCGGGACGGAGTGAACACCTCGTGGTGGGACGCGACGCCGATCGACGTTCCGATGAGCCTTCGGGATCGAGGTGACCGGCAAGCCCGGGGCAAGAGCGCCGCCGTGCCGGATCCTGGGCTGGACGAGGAGCGGCTGCTCCGCCTGGCCGAGGAGGAGGCCACGGCCAGGCGGATGGCCGCTGACGAACTTGTGGCCGCCGCTGTTCTGGACGGAGCCCGAGTCAGTCCCGCCGCGCGAGACCTGCTTCTCGCGATGCTGGGGTCCTTGTTGGCGAAACATCAGGAGCTCTCGGCCATGGTGATCGAGTCCGACTCGGACCTCGAACTGGAGATTACCGCCTGGGCCGAGCCTGGCACCCGTACCCGCGTCATCGCACCGGACGGCACGGTCATCGTGCACGACCTGGCCTTGCGTGCGCGCCGAAGCCCCGAAGCTCATGCTGGTGAGGAGGGGAGAACGGCGTGACCAGAAGGGCAACGGGAACACATGAGCACGAGGTGGCCGATCGTCGCGCCGCGGCCAGAGAACTGTTGATGCATCCGATTCTCACCTCGGCACGACATCCGGAAAAGTTGACGCAGGTCCGCAAGCATGCCGTTCAGTTGAAGCGGATGTTCACCACGACTCTCGGTTACCAGCTCGTCGTCGAGCCGACCTTCGCGAGGTTGCTCAAGACGCCGCTGAGCCCTGCTACATCCACCCGCCCGGCAAAGTCCCACACCGGCAGACCGTTCGCGCCGCGTACCTACACATACCTGGCCCTCGTCTGTGCGGGTTTGCTCGCGTCGACGACAGCGGACCAGATCCTGATGAGCGCTCTGGTGGAACAGGTCCGTGCAGACGCCGTGACCGCAGGAATCGAGGTGGAGGACTCGATCGCCGAACGGCGTGACCTCGTACGAGCCATCGGCCTGCTCGTCGAATGGGGGTTGCTCACCGAGACGGACGGCTCAGTCGCTGGATGGGAGACCAGACAGGACGAGGCGTTGCTGGACGTCCATCGCTCGCTCCTGCCACATTTGCTGACCCGGTCGATGAGCGATGTCGTGTCACCCAGCCAGTTGATCGGCGGTTCGCACGGCGACGCGGCCGGGGCGGAACAACCTCGCCGCGGCCTTCGGAGAAAACTGGTCGAGAATCCACTGGCGAGGCGAGAAGATCTCACGGAATCCGAGCGTGACGTGCTCTCGCGCGAACGACGAGAGCTGACCCGGATGCTTGACGAATCGTTTGGGCTCATCGTCGAAGCGCGTGCTGAAGGAGTGCTTGCCTACGATGTCGAGGAGCGGCTGAGCGACGTCGCTTTTCCCGGTGTCGGCACGGTGGCGCACGCGGCTCTGCTCTTGATCAACGCTCTCGCCGACGACCTGACCGCGAAAGCCGCCGACACCGTGGTCGTCAGAGGCCGGACCGTACCGGGGGTCTTCGTGCCCTGGCGCGTCGTGGACTCGAACGTCGAGCTTCTCATCGAACAGTACGGACGGGCTTTCGGCAGTGGTTACACGGCGGATCCGTCGGTGTTGAGGGCCGAGGTCGTCAGGCTGCTCGAATCGATGAGCCTGGCCGTGTCCATGGAGGGCGGGCTCGCACTGCATCCCGCGACAGCCCGGTACCGGCCCGAACCCCATCGAGCGCCAGCCCGGACGCGGGCGATGGGAAGGCTCGATGAGGACAGTCAAGAAGCGTTATTCCCAGTAGAGCCTGACCCACGTGGAGCGAACTCATGACCGACGTGGCCATCGAGACACTGGAGCTGGCGCCACCGAAGCATCATCCCGGACGGTGGAGGCTGGCGAGAGCGGGCATCGTCAACGTGTGGAGCTACTACGACGCCATCTTCCAGTTCTCCGGCGGCCGCATGATCCTGCGCGGCACCAACGGATCCGGCAAGAGCCGCGCGTTGGAGATGCTGCTGCCGTTCCTGCTCGACGCCGATCGTCGCAAAATGGACGCCACCGGTTCCGGCAAGGTCCGCCTCGAGGACCTGATGCGTCACGCAGCGCAGGAGCAGGTGAACCGGTTGGGGTATCTCTGGCTGGAGCTGCGCCGCAACCTCGGCGATACGGGCGACGAGCACCTCACCGTCGGTGCGCTCGTGCGGTTCTCGTCCAGCACCGGCGAAGCCAAGGCGTGGTATTTCACCACTCCGTTGCGGGTTGGCACCGACCTGCGGCTGATGGACGACAAACGCCGGCCGCTGTCCCGTGAGCAGCTCGGACAGCTGATCGGGGTGGACAGGATCACCGATCGGCCGGAAAGCCACCGAGAGACGATCGCCACGCAGGTGTTCGGTCTGACCGGAGCCACCGGCAAGGAGAGGTACGCGGGCCTGCTTCAGCTCTTGCACACGCTCCGTGCTCCGGATGTGGGCAATCGCATCGACGAGGGAAATCTGCCCAAGATCCTCTCTGACGCGCTGCCGCCCCTGTCCGAAGTGACCGTCAGGGAGGCTGGCGAACGCCTCGACGCCCTGTCGGACTCACGTGAAGAACAGCGACGACTGGTCGAGGCGGTCGAGAAGGTCGACGGCCTGCTGGATGTCTACGGGCGGTACGTCGTCGGGGTGCTGTCCGAGGCGGCCGACCATGCCAGGTCGATGGCGGAGAAGGCGTCCGAGCTGGCTGCGGGAGAAAGCAAGGCAAGGGACGAACACGCGGATCTGCGCGAGCGATACGAGGCGGTCACCAGAGAACTCGAAGAAGCGAAGGAACGCGAGACCGAGCTGCGCTCGACGATCGACGGGCTCAAGGAACTACCCGCTTACCAAGCTGGGTTGGATATCGAGAATCTCGGTAAACGGGTCGAGGCGCTGGGACGGGCCGCGGAGAGTGACTTCAACGCTGCGAAGGCACGCCGGGCAGACGAAACGCGAGCAGTGCTTCACGCTGAAGATCTCGCGGACGAGATCCGTTCCTTCGCGATTCAGGCCGATGCGGTGCTGGCCATGGCGCGGCGATGGCTCACTTCAGCGGAAATGCCGAATGCCGTGTTGCCAGTGCGGATCGCGGCCGATCTCGCTGAGCACCCCGAGGACTACGAGCAAATCCGTTGTTCGCGCGACGACGCCTCGCAGAGCGTGCTGAGGCCGAAGCCACGCTCGATCGTGTTAAACCCTGCAGAATCCAACTCGGCAGCGGCCACGGCTCGCGAAGTCGGTGGGGCCGCAGGAAGGCGTGCGGGGGAAGCCTCCAATCGACGGGACCGGGCTGTGGCGATCGACCTCGCGGCAGAGAAGCTCCGGCATGTCGAACAGCAGGTTGAAGAACTCGACGGCAACGCCGAGGAAGATGCCGAGCTTGCGGAGCAACGGGCGGGTCAACGCGACGACACGGCGCGGGAGCTTGCCGCGAAGTGGCGCCGGTGGACCGAGGACGAGCGTACGCGTGCTGTCCTGGGCGAGATGGACTGGGCGGAGACAGCCGTCGGCGTGCTGCTGGTGGACGCCGACGCGCTGGCAGGAACCGGGTTCGATGACGGACTCGCCCATTTGGACTCCGTCGCAGGCGAAGCGGCGGGACCTGCGCGCAAGGCGATCGCGGTTCGCCAAGTGAAGGTGGACCAGGCGCAGGAAGCTGACGACGGGGTAAGGCTGCAACTGCTCGCAGAGCAAGAAAACCTGCGAGCAGAGCATGATCCGGAACCACCCGCTGCTCCTTGGCGGCGAACCGGGCCTGCCGGGTCACGACCGCTGTGGCGGCTGGTGGAGTTTGAGGAGAATGTTGGGGATGCCGAGCGTGCCGGACTGGAGGCGGGTTTGCTGGCCGCTGGTTTGTTGTCCGCATCCGTCACCGCGGATGGTTCCCTGCTGGCCGGCGACGGGCAGGTGCTGCTGACATCGGAGGCACTGCAGGCGTCCACCGCGTTGACCGAGGTGCTCGGCTGGGACCCTGCGGGTGGTCTGACCGAGGACACCGTCTCAGCTGTGCTCGCCCGGATCGGGCTTGGGCCCGGGCACAGCACCTGGGTCGGCACAGATGGCTGCTGGGGCAATGGACCCCTGCGAGGCAAGCACGACGTCGGTATGGCCCGCTTCATCGGGGCGCCCGCCCGCGCGAAGGCCCGGGCCGAGCGGCTCGCGGCGATCGAAAGGGAACTGGCGGAACTCGATACTCGGGCCGCCGAGCGCGATCGCGAGCGCGAGCTGATCGGTACTTCGGAGCGCGAACTGCGCGAGCATGTGCGGTCCGCTCCCACAACCGGCGTTCTCGCGACTGCCCGGATCGAGGCACGCGCCGCGATCGAGGCCTCGGTCAGGTCCACGCGAGTCGCCGCCGAAGCGGCCGAGAAGGCACGGCGATTGCGTGATGAGTTGGTCGCTGATCGCCGTGCTCACGGCGAGTTGTGCGCACGATCGGGGCTTCCCTCGGATGTCTCTGGCCTGATCACAGTCATCGAGTCGGCGGGGGAAGCCCAGCGGTCTTGCGGCCGACTGGCCGAGGTCCTCGACTCGATGTACCGCGGCCGGGCCAAGCACGAGAAGGCGGTCTCCGATGCCGAAGCCGCTGCCGAGAGCCGACGTGATGTCGAGGATGTCGCCGGGGAGTCCTGGCGGGTTTGGCACGAAGAGCACGGGAAATTCGCCGCCCTGGACGAAATGCTCGGTGGCGAGGCCAAGGAAGTAAGGAATCGGGTACAGCACGCCGAACGAGAACATGCAGCGGCCCGATTGTCGGTAAGAAGGCTCGACGAGAGCGAGCGGAACCTAGACAGAGCGATCGCGGCCGCAGCGGCCAATGTCGACGATCTGCGTCGAAAGGCCGGAGAGGCAGCGGCGGTGATGACCGAGGCCATGGACCTCCTGACTCGGCAGGTGGCCTTGCCAGGCGTCGCGGAGGCCGCCACTCCTGGCTCGGACCTCGTCGGACTGTGCCGGCTGCCGGCGGAGGCGACGACTAAGCAGATCGAAGAGACCGCTGCCGCCGTTCGGCAGAGTGTGGGCGCCGCGGCGCATCGGGCCAGCGAAAGCATGTTGATGCGTGCGGTTCAGCAGACGGCGAGCGATCTGACCACGACGTTCGATCTCAACTCGGATATCCAAGACGGACTCTGGCTGATCGACTTCAGCGACGCCACAGGGCGTCGGCCGGTGGCACTCGCCGCGGCGAAGTTGCGTGAGCAGGCCGAACGTGCCGCCGGTGCTTTGACCGAACGTGAGCACCGGGTTTTCACCGACTTCGTCATCGGGGGCGTCGGCGAAGAACTGCGACGTCGGCTGGGGCAGGCGGACGGGCTGGTGAAGGCCATGGACCGGAGTCTGCGGGATATCCGGACCAGCCACGGCATCGGCGTTCGTCTTCGGTGGGAACTGGTGGAACCCAAGGAAAGCGCGGTCGCCCGGATTCGCGAACTGGTCACGGAAAGCGCCGCGGTGCGCCCGCCGGAACACACCGATGAACTCATCCGGCTGCTGAAGGAACGGGTCGACGAGCGGTTCAAAGACGATGAAGCGGCCGGCTACAGCGAACACCTGCGTGCCGCGCTGGACTACCGGCAATGGCACCGCGTGGAGGTGTCCATCCTCGGGCCGGACGCCGGGCAGATCCGGAAGATCAGCCGCCGCGCAAAACTGTCCCAAGGCGAGACCCGTTTCGTCTCGTATCTCGCGCTGTTCGCGGCCGCCGATGCCTACCTGTCCGGTCTGCCGGACACAGGTTTCGCGTTGCGGATCATCCTGCTCGACGACGCGTTCGCCAAGGTCGACGACAGGACGATCGGCGAGTTGATGGGATTGCTGGTCCGGATGGACGTCGACTTCTGTATGACCGGACATGCCTTGTGGGGAGCCTATCCGCAGGTGCCGAGCTTGGACATCTACGAAATCCGTCGTGCCGAGGGGACGGCGGCCGTCGCGACGCACGTGCACTGGGACGGCAGTGCGCGGCACTACCTCCGGTCGGCGGGCGGGGCGTGAGCGACGGCATTCCCGCGAAAGCCCGCGAGTATCTGGCGCGGCCCGGGTTCGCGGGTCTGTGGCGGTCCTTGCGGAAGCGCTTGGAAAACAACGAACTGGCCATCCGCGGCTGGGTCGTCGTCGAGCTGGACTATGAGGCAGCCGAGGATGTGTCCGGCCTGCTCGGGCGGTTGATCGGGCCGGGTAGGGCCAGAGTCTCGTTGACCGACCTCGATGCGGCCCTGCGTTCGTCGGCGGTGGCACACGGCTTGGTCACCGTCGTGGGCGAGATGACCGGCGGGCCACTCACCGACCGGAAAGCAGTCAGCCGAACCCGGCGTGAGCAAAAGCTGGATGTCTGGGCTCGGTGGGAGGCAGCGATCGCGGACTCGGGGCTGGACGCCGCCCCGTGGGTATCCCGATGGCAGGAGGGTGTGCGACGCGCAGGCCTGATCAGCCGTGCCGGGAACGACGTGGACACGGTGATCCGGCGGACGGTCGCGGTCTTGCGAGCCCTTTCGGAAACCATTCCTTTGGGTGATCGTGACGCGACCGCGATGGCCGAGGCGCTTCCGGCTGCGCCCTCCTTCGAGTTATCCGAGCTCGCCGGTAGGGCCTGCTCGGACGCGCATGCACTCGACGAAGGACAGCTCACCGCCGCACTGGTGCTCCGTGCTCTTGCCGCCGCGACCGGCGAGTCCGTTCCTAAAACGTCGGTGGCCCGACGTGAGCTATGGGCTTTGTCCGGCGTCACTCCGGACCGGGTGTCGGGAACGGTTATGGCCTGGTCCGTGCGGCCGCCCGGCGAGCACCTCTGGGCCAGGTCGATGCGAGATCGTGCCGACCTCGGCTTGGTCAGCCACGTGACGCTCCAGGAATGGCATGCCGCAGCGGACCGGCTGTGGGCAGCACCCGGTGAGCAGGTGTTCGCGTGCGAGAATCCGCAAGTACTCCAGGCCGCCGCGCGTGCGGACGTCAAGACCCCGTTGTTGTGTACTTCGGGCAACCCGGCGACGGTGGCGTTGCGCGTGATCGACTGCCTGATCGCGGGCGGCGCTGTCGTCCGCTACCACGGCGACTTCGACACAGCAGGTGTACGGATCGCGAAGCGTCTCTTCGAGCGAGGAGTCCGCCCTTGGCGCTATGCCGTCGAGGACTACTTGGCTTCGATCGACAGGGCGAGACTGCCACTCACCGGTACAGTTCCTGTGACCCCGTGGAGTCCTGGCCTCGCGTCGGCAATGGAAGCGCATCAACTTGCGGTGCACGAAGAGGCCCTTCTTGACGTGCTGCTCGACGACTTGGCGAGTGGCAGCGCCGCTCAATGGTCTCTGGGGTCCAGGCACCCGGGGATGTAGCCATGGCCTGCCTCGCGATGAACGGTGGGGTGGGGATCTTCGGCAAGCCAAAAGCCGGCTTCGACGAGATGTTGGAGATCGCGCGGGCAGTGGCCCGGTGAGCAGGTTGTATGGCGTGTCGCCGATGAGAATGGTGTGGCGGTCCATAGTGCCGCGCCAGGGATACGTGGCCTTAGTTGATCGACTCCGCCGCCTACGAAGCGCTCAAGCCTGTCGTTCATTGCCGATGCCAAAGACATCAATGCCTCTATCGTCGCTTCACGGGATGACGCGACGATCCAGCGGATGAGCTGGAACTCCGGTTGGTGCAGGTGACAGAGCTCGGTCAGCAGAGCGGTCTTGCCGACGCCGCCGAGCCCGGTGACACGACAGTGGGCGTGCTGTCCAGCTGGTGCCGCAACCGATCAAAGGTCGGTCTCATGTCCGAGGAGATGGCTGAGCCGAGGACGGACCCCAGCGAACTTCGGGAAGTGCGGCGAAGGGCCGGGAAATGCACGTCGCCGTAGACGGGGCTGGACGACGTCTCCGGGCAGGTCGCCGTGGATGGAGTTGTTGACATTCTCCTCCGGCATCGGGTCTGGATACCTCAGAATGCCAACGAGGTTTGCCTACTCGGTACTGTCGACTTGGTCAGGTCGTGTACGACTGAGGGAGTGAATGTGCCGGATCCGGTTCTTGTGTCCATCGCTGCGGCCGCGGCCGGGCGAGCCATCGCTGGTTTGTACCAGCTGATCAAGAAGCAGTTCGCGGACGACGAGGTGGCGACCGCGGTGCTCGAAGCCGTGGAAGGGGCGGCCGAAGACTCGGTCGAGGTGCGAGACCTCGGCGTCGCGTTGGAGCAGGCGGAGGTGGCCGACCCGGACTTCAGTGAACGCCTGCGTGCCCTATGGCAGCAAAATGCCGACAACAGCGGTGTGACCAACCAGATCTCGGGCACCGTGCACGGCAACGTGGTCCAAGCGCGCGATATCAGTGGGGGGATCACTTTCTGATTCGCCGTTGCCGGCCAGCGGAGGGTCGAAGGAGTACGGCGGCCACGGGAACCGCATCGATGGCTCTGGCCACGGTTCGGTGGTACAGGCCAACGTCATGCACGGCGGGGGTTCACTTCCTGCCCGGCGGGCCGGGCTATGTCCTGGAGTTCTGTAAAGACGTGGATGGCGCCTTGAGACAGCTGATCCGGGCTAGTCCGAGCCACCTTCTCGATCCGCGGTCGGAGGCCGTCTCGTTCCGTTCCCGGTCGTTTGAGCAAGGGAAGCTTCGGTCGTGGCGTGACGCACCCGGTGACCTGTCCCTTGTCGTCCTCCATGGCCGTGCGAGGCAAGGCAAGAGTCGGCTCGCCGCGCAATTCGCGCGTGAGTCTGTCGAGGTGGGCTGGGCGGTCGCCGATGCCCCTCGCGCGTTCAGGCGGGCGTCGAATCAGGTGGCGGTAGAGCAAACCCTGCTGATCGTGGTCGACCACGCCGATCAGGGGGCGAAGGATCAGCTCGCCGACGGTCCGGATGCGTGTCTTGTTGCTATTCGGTCGCCTGTTGTTCCGTTGGGAGTGTCTTCATGATGGCGCGTGCTTGTTCGCGTAGCAGGAGTTCCTCGTCGTAGCTGTATGTCCCACGGCGAACGCGGCTGAGATAACCCAGGGTCAGTGCTTCGCTGTGTCTGTCGCCGAGTGATCGGAAGATGGCCAAAGCGGTGGCATGGATGTTGTCGGCTTCTTGCCAGCGTTCGAGAGCTTGCAGGGCCTCGCCAAGTGCGTTGAGGACTCCGCCCTCGCGGGGTTTATCGTCGAGTTGCCGGAATATGCGGATTGCTTCTGTGGAATACTTGATCACTGAATTCTGGTCTTTCACGTGATCGCTGATGGTGATGAGGTGTTCCAGTGCCGAGAGTTCGCCGGTGCTGTCATCGAGTTTTTTGCAGATGGCCAAGTCACGTTGGTGGTACTCGGCGGCCTCCTGCCATCTGTTGAGGGTCTGGTATGCGGCGCCGATATTGTTCAATGCGGTGGCCTGTAGGTGGAGATCGCCTAGTGTTTCGAAGATGTCGAGGGCCCGCCTGTGCCGTCGAATGGCTTTCAGGGGGCGTTGGAAGTGGTGATCGGTCAGGCCCAGGTTGTCGAGTGCTGTTCCCTCGAGGTGCGGCAGGTTCAGCTTGCGGGCCAGGTCTGCTGCCTGCCGGTGCAGGGTGGCAGCGTCGCCCCATTCATTCAGATCTTGCTGGGACAAGGCGAGGTTGTTGAGTGTGGACGCTTCGCCGTGGCGGTCGCCTGTTGCCCGGAACACGGCGAGCGCCTCACGATGACATCGGGCGGCGTCGTGGTGGCGATCGATATTCTGATGGGCCAAGCCGAGATTGCTCAATGATGCTGCCAGGCCCTGCTGCTCACTCAATTCCCGGCAGATGGAGATCGACTTTTCCGCGTAGTCGGCGGCGGTCTCCCACTGGTGTAAGTACTGATATATTCTGCCAATGCTGTTAAGTAGCATTCCCTCGCTATTCCGGTTAGGGATCCGTCGAGCGCAGGCCAAAGCAACACTGTGCGTGGTAAGCCATTCGTGCACCATTTTTCGCAGGTCGAAATAGTGGTAGAGGTGGTTTGTCAGGTTGATAGCGTAGGCGTCGGCGCCGAACAAGCTGGTCGTCTTGACAGATGCCACCAAGTTGGGATATTCGGCATCGAACCAGGCGACAGCCGACGCCCGGGCAGCCGATCGCGTGCCGCTGGGCGCAGACTTGGCGGAATTCAGGCTTTCGCCGGCAGCCGTGCTGGAGGACAGGTAGTAGCCCAGGAGTCGCCAAGTCGCCGCGGCCAAGTCATTGCCAACCTCGGGGCCGACCGCATGGACTGCGTTCTCGGCGGCGTGGAGCCGGAGCAGATCGTGAATCTGCCATCGGCCAGGAACGGGTTGCTCTAACAACGACAGACGTTCCAAGGCCCGGAGAATGGTCCTCAGCTGACCGCCGGGCAGGTCGGCGAGTTCAGCCGCGGCGCGAAAGCTGACGTCGACGCCGGGAGCACAGCAGAGAAAGACAAAAGCGCGCAGTTGTTCCGCGGACAGCCCTCGATACGACCAGGAAATCACGGCAGGGAGATTCGCGGCCCGATCACCGTCGTCCAGGGCGCTCAGGCGGGTAGCCTCGTCGCGCACTTCGGTGGCGAGATCCCTCAGCAGGAATCGAGGGTGGTCCGCGGCCCTGGCGGAGACGATGCTCAGAGCCAGCGGAATGCCACCGCAGCACTCCACGAGAGTGTCCACGGCGCCGGGTTCGTCGTCGACGCGCCGGCTACCAAGGCGAGCCGACAGCAGCTGGCGTGACTGCGCCGCCGACAAGCACCCCACGGAAAGCACGCGAGCACCGTGTGCCGTAACCAACCCTGGTAGACGATGGCGGCTGGTGACCAGGACAACGCAGGAGGCGCTACCCGGCAGCAACGGCGTGACCTGGTCGGCGTCCGCGGCGTTGTCTAGGATGATCAGCATCCGGCGCCTCGCGACGAGACTCCGGTAAAGCCCGAACTGGGCATCTGTGCCGATGGGCATGCGTTTCGCTTCGACGCCCAGCGCGTTGAGGAAGCCGCGCACGACCATCGCGGGAGGCGTGGGCTCGCCCGTGGGTGCGAAGCCGTGAAGGTCGACGAACAACTGGCCGTCCGGAAAGCGATCGAGATAACGATGGGCCCACTGCAACGCGAGCGTGGTCTTACCCACGCCGCCGATTCCGGCGAGCGCGGTTACTGCTGCCTGTTGCTCACCGGCGCGATCGACGGCTTCGGTGATGGCCGCCATCTCTTCAGCGCGGCCTGCGAAATACGTGGATACCGGTGGTAACTGCCGGGGGACCGGCGTCGACGCTTGGGAGTGGACGTGCACGTCGCCTGCGATGGCGCCGGTCTGAACCAGGTTGCCGGTGACCGGACCGGTATGGACATTGCGGATCGCCGGTTGCCGCTCTTCGTTTGGCGGCGTGTCGGCGTTAGCCGTCATCGGCACCTCATATCATGGTTCGTTCAGATCCATACGGTGTCGGCCTACCGTAGCGGTCAGCTGTGCCGAGGTGGACTTGTGCCGTCTGCTGCGGTGACTGCGGCTGCTCTGCGACCGCTGATACTTTAGGTCTTCGTCGAATGTTTCGATGAAATAGTTGTCAGGGAGTGGGCCGGCCACCAGTGAATTCACCGTAACCTTACTCGGCTGGTAACACTCTTCGAATGTCTGGTCGAGCAGGCCTCTCGCGCCGCGCAGCGGCGTCGTCGAGGGCTACAGCAAGTTCGGCACCGTCATCGAGAACGGCGACGAACACGGCACTCGGCTCCACGAAGCGATATCTCACAGTGGCGGGGATCTCCGTTGCAGAAAAAGGTAGACGCTGGGCTCTCGGACATGGCCGTCACGGCCCAATCCTGGAAAATACTGTTTAGCCGACTGTGCTGATCTTCTGCCGGACGCGGTCGGCGTCTTTGGTGCGGTGTTGCGACTGGAACAGCTCAAGGGCTTGTTTCCACGCCTCGCGTGCCGCCGTCGTGTCTCGATTCTGGATCGCATCCCCGAGGTAATCGAGCGCGGTGGCTTCAGATGCGGCGTCGCCGAGTTCCCGGTAAAGGCATAGGGAGTGCTGATAGGTGTTGACCGCGAGGTCGGTGTCACCGGTGTGGTGGGCGATGTAGCCGAGGCTGAGCAGTGTGGTTGCTTCGCCGCTGCGGTCCCGTCGGCTTCGGCATTGGTCCAGGGCGTGGGTGCAGTGCTGATGTGCGTGGTCGAGGTTGCCGGTTTTGGCGGTGTACCAGCCGATTTCGTTGAGGGCGTGAGCGCTGCTGACCGGGACACCGACGTCCTCATAGAGGCGGAAGGCGCGTTCGGAGTGCTCTAGGGCTTTCTGGTACTCGTTGCGTTGGTCCCAGGCGACTGCGAGTGCGCGATGGGTGTGGGCCTCACCCAGCTGGTCGCCGTGCTCTTGTGTCCAGGAGATGCCGTCTTGCAGGTGGTGGAGTGCGTCATCATGTTGGCCGAGCAGCGCGGCGGCGCGGCCGCAATGGCGGTAGGCGCGGGTGCGGAGACGAACATCGGGCAGGTGTTGGGACGCGGCCAGTCCTGCTTTCCATGCTGTCTGGTACTCCTGGAGGTGCCCCTGGCGGAGCTGGATGGTGGTCAGAGCCCAGGCGAGCTGCCATGCCGCCGAGTTCCAACCCCTCTTCGCCGCCAGTTGCAGGGTGGCCATGAGATTGGCCCGCTCGGTGGTGAGGTAGGTCCAGGCCTCGTCACGGTCAGCGAGTTGGCGGGGTACGCAGCCAGGAGTCAGTTCGTCGAGCTCGATGGGGGTGTGGTTGGGTGCGATGAGCAGGTCGGCGGCGTGTGCGGTGTGACAGGCGAAGGTCACCAGGCGGCGCAGGCCCTGGGTTTCGGCGGCGGGCTCGGTATGTCGTGCGGCGTAGAGCCGGACCAGGTCGTGCATCCGGTAGCGCTGAGGCGCGTGCTGCTGGATGAGCGACACGCGCTCGAGCGACCGCAAGATTGTGCGAGTCCGGGCTTCCGGTGTGCCGGTGAGGCTGGCGGCGGCGGGCACGCTGATGTCGGGCCCGGGCGCCGCGCCGAGCAGCGCGAACACCGTGGCCTGTTCTGGAGTGAGGGCACGGTAGGACCAGGACAGGACCGCTTCCAGGCTGCTGGTCGGGGTTCCCTCATCGAGTGCCTGCAGACGAGTGGCGGTGTCGCGCAGTTCCGCGGCCAGATCCGCTAGGGGAACGTGCGGGTCCAGGATCGCGCGGCCAGCGACGATGCTCAACGCCAGCGGCAATCCTGCACAGCTACGCATCAGCTCGGCCACCGCGGCAGGCTCTGCCGCCAGCCGGGTGTCGCCCAGCCGGCGGGCGAGCAGCGCATGCGACTGCTGCTCGTCGAGTGCCTCGACGGTGATCGGTCGTGCACTGTGCCGGGCGATGAGGCCGGCCATCTGGTCCCGGCTGGTCACCAGCACCGTGCAGCGGGAACCGCCGGGCAGTAGCGGGGTGATGTGGTCGCTGTCGCGGGCGTTGTCGAGCACGATGAGCATCTGTCGCGTTGCGACCAGGCTGCGGTACAACCCGACCTGTGCGGACGGCTCCGCGGGAATGGTGTCCGAGGCGACTCCGAGGGCGTCGAGAAACCCGCGGACCGCCTCGTGCGGTGGCATCGGGTCGTCGCTGGGGTCGAAGCCGCGCAGGTCAACGAACAGCTGCCCGTCTGGGAAACGGTCCTGGTGAAGGTGCGCCCAGTGCAGCGCTAACCAGGTCTTCCCGATCCCGCCAGCGCCAGAAAGCGCTGAGATCACCACGGTGGAACCCTTCCCCAGCTCGTGCTCAAGCACCGCAGTTAGCCGTTCCATCTCGGTTTCGCGGCCGGTGAACAGCGGCGATGCCGACGGCAGCTGCTGCGGCACCACCGGCGGGCGCCCCGCTTGCTTAAGGACGATCGTGCCGACATCCCTCGCCTGGATAGCGTTGCCCAGGACATCGCCGCGGATCAGGTTCTGTCCCTCTGAGGTCCCCACCATGCCCCTCAGTGTGCCCGATCGCAGCCCGCTGCTCCTCTGCAGCTCAGAGATACCAGCTGCTGAGCTTCGTAAATGGAGGGGACTGTTCGCGAAACGGCAACTCCTCTGGCAACGACGCCGCGGAACAAAGATGAGCCGTTCGCCGGACAGACCCCAGCCATCCTCTCAAGCATCCGGCGAGTGCTGTCTTAATTGGAAGCGCACGGCGTCCGCGTCCTCGGTCTTTCCTAAAGCGTCGAGAATGTTCGCTAATCGATCGTGGGTTTCGTACCGTGCGCTCGGAGCGAGATCCGGGACTAGCACGTCGAAAGCGGTGATGAGTGCATCCACTGGGGGTAGAATGTCGTTACCGGCCACGATCTTTACTGTACGATTTAGGTCTTCGACGACCGAACTCAACCTGGTGACGTCGTAGTCGTGGTGTCGCAACCACCAGAGCGCTGCCGACGCCGTGTTCTTGAAGACGGTGTTCTTCAGGTAGGTGAGTTCGGCCCGTTCGACCTCGTGCCCGGCGGCGGCGATTTCTCGTTGCCGGAGGTGTTGTGCATGTTGCTGCGCCAGTTCGAGTTGGTCCGGGTCCACGGTGACGACGACATCTTCTGCCCACACACGAACCGGGGGATCGTCGGACAGCGCTGTACCTGCCATCAGGTCCGCGGCTAGTCGGGTTCCGGCGACGTCTGCGTGGGTAGGCGAGTAGTTGCTCAGCAGATTGATGGCGTGGGTTACGACCTCCTGACAAGCCTTTTCTTGCCAGGCTGATGATGCGTTCCAGACCACCGTGCAGCGCACCTCGAAGTCGAAGCTGGGCAGCTCGCTGGGAACCGCGCCTGTGAACGGCGCGCGCCGGTCGGGCTCCTCCTGTGCGAACCCGACCGGTGTCGTGCGGCGGCGCCATCGCATGCTCAGGAGTCCTCGTTCCGGAGGGGTTGTGCCGTGAACGGATGCCCGGGCAGCAGTGCCTCTGCCAGCGCCTGATGCACGACAAGGCGCGGGTCGGTGCTGTCATGGTCGTCCCAGTAGCGGGGGACGAATCCGAGCCAGCGGTCGGCAGCCATGCGCACCGTCCCGATCCGCGCGACCGAGGCGTCGAACGCCGTCGCGGCTTCACCGAGCACGCCCAGCAGGAAAACCCGCTGGTCCGAGCCAGTCGCCAGGTCCAGCCAGGATCCGATCGCTTCATGAACGAGCGCGTGGTCTTCCACAGCCAGCAGGACCTGCCAAACCCGGACCAGCGCCTGCCGATGCACCCCGATGAACTCGCCGGCGTCCACGGAGAGCAGTTCGCGCAAGATCCGCACCGCGACAGCCCGCTGCCGTTCCTTGCCGCTACGCAGCCACTCGTCGAGTTTTGCTAGCACCTGCGGGAACGCGCCGTTGTCACGAACTAGAGCGAGCACGGCTGCCACGACCTTGTCGTTAACCTGCCGCTCGGTGTGCAGGGCGAGATTGCCCAGCCGGGTGAGCGCCTTGTCCGTGTGCTTGCCGCCAAACTCGGATTGGCACACTGTCAGCACGAGATCGACGAGCGCGGGGGCGAGGTCGGATTTTCGAGCCCACTCGTTGAGCTGGCGGTGCACAACTGGAGCGCTGCGATCGTCGAGCGCTCCGGCAGTAAGGAGGTCGGCAGCCATGCGGGCAGGCACAGTCTTGCCGGAGCCTGCCCACTTTTCAGCCACCTTCGTAATGAACTTGGTGGCGTCCTGGGACGCGCAGAGGTCGAGAAAACGGCTCACCATGCCGGCCCTGGCGTTATCGTCCAGCCGAGGCTGCTGCCCAAGCCCGAGTTCGGTCACCCACTTCACTAGCCTGTCGCGGAGTTCGGGGTAACCGCGCCAGACGTGCCGGAGGACCGAACGGTCATAGCCTAGGCGGTCGAACCGCGCCCGGTCATCGGCGAAGCTAACGCCCTTGAGCTCGGTCAGCCGGCCGGCGAAGCCGCGGCCCTCCAGCAGCTTCCCGGTGGGGGGCGTGTAGCCGGCGGTGGTGAGCAGTTCGCGTTCTGCCCAGTACTGGGTTTCGGTCGAGCAGCCACCGAGCAGGGCGACGGTGAGCATCAGGCTGCGGCGGTTCCAGTCCTCCTCCCTGTCGACGACGGTGATCAGCTCGGCCGTCCAGTTGCCGTAGGCGAGGACCGCCTTCTCGGCCACGGTGCCGATGGCGGCGCCCTCGCCCGCGAGGTGGTACTCCCGCGCGATGAGGTCGGCCAGCCAGGCCGCGTCGGCGGGGCGGGCAGACGTGAGCGCCTCGGTGATCTGGGGGTCAGACACGATCTCCCCAGGAACCGAAGTTTCCTGCAGGTGTGCGTGCAGCACGTCCCCGGCAGCCGGTGCGATGAGCTGCTTGATCCGGCCCTGGTAGAGCGACTGCAGTCCGGGCGGTGGTGGTTCGGGCAGGAGCACGACGAGATGTGCTTCCGCGGCCGCGACGGTACCTAGGAAGCTCTTGAGCTGGCTTTCGGCGTTGTCGAGCACGTCGTTGTCGGTTTTGGTCAGGTCGAGCAGGATGTGGGCGCTCTGTGCGACGCGGCGCAAGTCGAGCTGGGTCTCTTCGTCGAACTCGATGACGTTGATCGTTGGTGTTTCGGCGCTAGATACGGTTTTGAGCGCCAAGACGCCGGCCGTCCACCGTCCGCTGTGCGGGCGGCCGTAGAGGAAGACGATTTTGTTGTCACGCAACGAGTTCACGATTCCGGTAAAATCGTGCGGCTCGGCGAATCGGTCCTCGAGCCAGCGCAGGTGGCCAGGGTCGATCTCGTCTCGGACGATCAGGTCCCGGTATCCGCTGCCGGTGCCGAAGACCTGGATCATGTCTCCCTTCTGCACGCCGATGGAAACATCGCCGGTGACGTCGCCGCGCACGGTCAGGTTGCCGTCGCCGGTGACCGAGGTGCTATCGGTGGGGGCGGTGAAGCTATCCGTGGTCATCAGTCTTTCTTCCTGTTCTTGCGGACGTTCTGTCGGATACCGCCGCTCACGCTGCCGCCGGTGACGATGTTCCCGTCGCCGGTGGTGTGTTGGTGCGAGTGCCGGGATTTGTCGGTCCAGCGATTCTGGTCCCGCATTTGGATCGCGTTCCCGTGTACGGTGCCGTTGATTGTGTTGGTCACTGCGCTTTCAGCTTCGGGAGCTTCGTCCGTTAAAGCCGAATCTTCGAGAACGAGCTCGTCCCGCGTGCCGATGCCGCGGGCCAGCAAATCACCTGAGGGTTTCGGCACGTGCAGGTAGGCGTCGCCCACGTAGTTCTTCACTGACACCGGGACGCGAACGAACTCAGCCGGTGCCTTCGTCGTGTACCCGGAGAGCACCACGTCCTCGTAAACGCGCGCCGAGAGCACCGCGGCGACGAACGTGACCTCAGGTTCGGAACTGGCGAGCAGCTTGCGGACTGGCTCGCAGTCCAGGAGCCGGTGTGTCTCGATCATTGCCGCACCTGAGCCGTCCCCGAGCCGGGCGTTCCCGGAATCGATCAGCGGGCCCACCGCGACGCTCACCCGCAGGCGGGTCGGCTCGCCGGATTGGCCGAGGCGCATACGGTGGTGGTAGGCCAGTTCTTCTTGGAGAGCGTCGAGGAACGACCCGACGAGGATCGGCAGGGTCTCCGGACGGAAACCGACCACGAACCCGTCACCACGACCGGCCGGAAACCGACGGTCCGCCCAGACTGCGGCGTGGCCCGCTCGCTCGAAGGCGCGTTCAAGGATGGTCGGGATCAACTCGGTGAGCGCGTAGTGATCGGCGGGAGTGACCCCACTGAAGTTCTTGACATCCACCGACAGCACCGCGTGATACGGCGGCAGTTCATCGGTGGTGGAGTGCGTGGTTTTAGTCATGGGAAGCACTGTGGCCTGCTAGACCGCGGGGTGATGTCCACCAGAAGACGATCAGAAGTGACCTATGTCACTTCTAATCTGGGGTATGCGTGGAGACGGAGCTTGTCGAACCGTTCGATGGTCAGGTTGCGCTCGGCGCTCAGGACGCCTTCCTGGCGCAGCTGAGCGACCAAGCCGGCTACGAGGCTGCGGGACAGCCCCAGCGCGTGCCCGAGCCGGGTCTGCGACAGCGGGATCAGGCGAGGGTCATGTCCCGGCTCGGCCAAGTCGGCTAACTGCACCATCAACCGCGCGATCCGCCGCAACGGGGGCAGGCTCAGCATGTCCACCGAGTCCTGACTCGCCCGTTGCAGCTTGGCCGCCACGTACCGGCCGACCTCCCGATGGACACCGTCGGCGACGAGCACGCGCTCGAAAGTGCCTGAGGGCACTGCAAACGCCGCGCAGCGTTCCAACGCGTAAACGTCCGCCGTGCGCACCCCGCCGACTTCAAACGCCACCTCGCCGATCACGTCACCGGCGCCGCGCAGGGCGATGAGGCGGTAGTCGCCGTCCTCGGTGTGACACCCCACTTCGACCCGCCCGGACGTCAGCAGTAGAACCGAGGTCGCCGGGGCGCCACGTACGAAGATGGGCTCGCCCTTACTGAAGGCGCGTCGGAAGCCGAGCTTGCACAACGTCGACCAGGTTCGTTCAGGGACGAGCGCGCGAAACCCCCGGAGTGCATGATCATCTGGCACGACCGATCACGATAGCGGGTCGGAGGCCGAGTGTCGGGCGAATCACCCGTTCAGCCGGACCCTGTTGTCTCACATGAATCCGCACGCAGTGGACGAATTTCCGCCGTATCCGTCCAAGGCATCAACTGACCATCTCGGCGCTCGGGCTGTTCCTGGTTACCGGCTTGTCTGTATCAGTGAACGCCACGCACGTGAAAAGTTCGGCGGATGGCTACTGCGACTTTGGGAGCCACGTGACGAAGAGTGACCTTGGTGTCGTATCAAGTCCTACCCGAGTATGACTCAAGTGTCTTGACTGCGTGCGAGGCAGAAAGTCGGCAGCAGCTCCCGCGTGTTCGTCAGTGCGTGACGAGGCCGTCTTCTGAGTGCACGACGAACTCGGTGAACTTCTCCAGTGCCTCCTCGGTGGAGGCTGGGCTGTAGGTCGAATGGTCCGTTCTCGTGGACGCACTCGTCGACGGCGAGGCGCGACCCCCTCGGGGGGCGGAATGATCGCGATCGTCCGTCTGGTTGGCCGGTAGTACCGGAGGCACGAACTTGAGTTCCTTCACGCCGCAGCTGACTCGTGTCCCGGGGGGAGAGCAGGAGATCCCACTGGTTGCGGACCCCCGTTGCACATCACCACGGTTCGTCTCTCGCTAATGTCACCGTTCAACGGCACATATCACCCATACGGTGTAATGACGCGGATGTGAGGCCTTCACTGGTCAGGAGGGAGCGCTTCGCCTCTGGCGGCCTTGACCAGCACAGCGTGGGGGTAGTTCGCCCGGTCTGCATCGGCCGGTAGGTCGGCGACCCGGCCGCCGCGCAGGCTCCGGTCGAATTGATGAGTTGCCGGTGTCCTTGATCGGCTTCTCAAAGTGGCTCACGATGCCTTTGGGCCAGCCCTGACTGCGCGGGGACGATACTAATTGATCTAACTCTTTGAAGATTGTGCTGCTGGTTCTACAGCGGGATGCGGCGGAGCGGGCGACATCAGGCGAACCCTGCTCGCGCTGGGAAGACTGGGAAGCGGGCCACCTACATGTACCGCGCCTACGGCCAACCTTGCGTCCGCGGGGCAGGCTGCGCTGCGATCGCTGAACCTGCCTGACCGGGACCGCCCCGCTCGTGCGGGGACATGGTCGAGCGCGCAGAGCTAGTCGGACTAGCCCCGACTGCGCGGGGACAACCGGAGGATCTCGACTAGCTCGGCCCTGGTCGCCCTAGTCGGCGGACCAATCCCGCCTACGTGGGGACGACACTAGCGACCTGGTTTTGAAGATCGTAGTGGCGAGTTCCGTTCCGTTCAGTCGTCGTAGTGTCGTGTGGTGGCGATGAGGCTCGATCTAGCTTTCGGGTGTCGATTCGACGAGTTCTCGCTCTGGCGTGCGGACATGGGACTGTGATGTCGTCATGCGGGGCCTGGGCGGCGTTTCCGGTGGATGGTCTGGCTCGCGTTCTGCAGAGGTCGTGTCCGGGAGTGTGCCTTATTTGCGTCATTCAGAAGGATGCGGCGGCCGTAGTTGTGGGTTCCGGCGATGCGGTCCAGTTTGCGCCGGATGGTGTCCCGTCTTGTGAACGTTCGCGTAGGTAATGGGCCCACGTCAGTCGTTCGGCGGCTATTTTCGTGAGCCGGACCGAACCCGTGGCGTCACGGTCGGAGGTCGACACCGCACCAGGCGTCACGGGACTCTGCGAGATGAGGGTCTCTTCGCCACGCGAATTTCCTACCTTATGTTCTGGTCAGAACGGACAAAGGTGACGGGTTCTTTCCTGAAAACCCTCGTCCGTTCGGTGTCGATGCCGGTGAGTCGACTACAGTGTGGTCGAATGCCGTCACGCATACGAGTGCCGCACGTAGTGAGGAAACCCGCTGTCGACGACGATCCTTTGTGGCGTGTGGGCAAACTGTTTTCCCGAAAACCGTATTAGTTGTCGCTGAGTGCACACGATTTCGTAGCCGTAGATGGTGCGTCTGCCCTGCTCGCCTCAGCGAATCCTGCCGCCGATCGGTCGATGGACCGGTTGGATCCGGTGTGGGTAACAACATCTGTCGGCGTGACCTGGCGGCAACGCATTCACTCTTCCCGAACCGAAGCCGGCGTGAGGTTTGGTGAATAGATCACCTAATTCGTGTCTGCGTTGCTTGGCCGTGATGTTATTGCTTTGAGGGTTGACAACTCATTGAGGGTTATGGTGGTCTCTTTGGGGGCAGAGTGACCGTACTGGTGGGGATCGGTGATCATTCTGCTTGTGCAATAAATGGGGATGCAGTGGGGGATAATGATATGCAGAGAAATGCGTCTTCTGGCGCGCTCATAGCCTTTCGTCCGAGATCGACAGAGAACCTGGCGCTGGTTTGCGTGCCCTGGGCAGGGGCCGGGGCGGCCCCGTTCCGGCCCTGGGCGCGGGTCTTCGGGGCTGCCGCGACCGTCTACGGGGTGCGGCTGCCAGGCAGGGAGAGTCGCATTGACGAGCCGTGTCTCGGTGACGTCGATTCGCTGGTGAAGAGCATCGTTTCCGAGGTCGAAGCATTGGGTGACCGGCAGATTGTCCTTTTCGGACACTGCTCCGGCGCACTGCTGGCCTACGAGGCTGCGCGCTCACTGGGGTCGCGTGTGGCGCACCTGGTCGTCGCTTCGCAGCTGCCTCCGGCCGAGGCGGCCCGCACCGCGGCGGACGAGTTAGGGTCCGGAGAGTCGCTGGCCGAACGCTATCTTGGCGAGGATGTCACCGCCGATCCCGAGATGCGCGCCTTGGCGCTGGAAGTGTTGGAAGCCGATATTCGCGCCGTTTCCGGATATCATTTCGTGCCCGGCGAACTGAGTATTCCGATCACCGTGTTCCACGGGATGGACGATCCCGAAATACGATCCGCCGACCTTGGCCAGTGGGCTTCCGAAAGCCTGGTTCTGTCCGAAGTTCGCGAAGTGGCCGATGCCGACCATATGTTCAGCGGTGCCTCGTGGATGAAGCTCGCCGAGTTGATCGCCGCTGAGCTGGGCCTCGTAACAGTCTGACCTGCCTCAGGTCGCACTGCATTGTCCCGATCACCTGTCAGCGGGCCGTCGCGCCCAGAAATGCCCTCCTTCGCTCTGTGTCATCACCGAAAGGTCTTCCATCATGCAAAGAATAAAGTCTCGTTGGCGTCCCGTCGGACGCACACAAGTCCTGGCTCGGCGCGATCTCATCACCGAGAGCGAATACCTGGCCATCCGGCCGTGCGGGCCGACCATCGGCGCCGAGATATCGGGGTTGTCGCTGGCCGCGCCGATTCCGGCGGCCGCGCGGGCCGATTTGCGGCGGGCCTTCTTGGACTGGAAGGTGCTTTTCTTCAGAGACCAGCATCTGTCCAGTGGCGACCACGTCGAGCTGGCCAGGGTTTTCGGTGAGCCGCTGTTCCTGCCGATGCCGGACAAGGGCGACTTCCCCGAGGTGACCCGTGTCGCGGCGGGGCCGGGTGAGCCCGGCGCGGAGAATGTCTGGCACAGCGACGGTTCGGGCGACGAGAGGCCCTCGCTCGGTTCGATCCTGCGCGCTCTGCATGTCCCGCTGGCCGGTGGTGACACCCTCTGGGCGGATATGGCCGCGGCCTACGAGGGTCTGCCCGACGACGTCAAGAAGCGCATCACCAATCTCCGTGCCGTGCACGACCCGCTGACCATTTACGAGGGCTACGACGAGGTCGCACGGGAGCGCGACGGGCGAGGGATATTCCCCGTCAGCGAGCATCCGGTGGTGCGGGTGCACCCGGAGACCGGGGAGAAGATCCTTTACGTGAACCGCTTCTACACCACGCGCATTCTCGGCGTGGCGGAGGTGGAGAGCGACGAACTGCTGGCGTACCTGTGCGACCAGGCGCACTATCCCGAATACCAGGTGCGCTTCCACTGGACAGACGGCGCCGTCGCGTTGTGGGACAACCGGTCTACTCAGCACTACGCGGTCTCCGACTACTACCCGCAGACCCGAGTGCTCGAGCGCGTGAGCATCGCGGGCGACCGTCCCCAGGGCCCGCGGCGGTCGCTGCGCAGCGCCGTGCGAAGGGAAGCCGACGTTGCGAACCGTTGACCTGGCGACCGTTCCGTCGGCTGACGAGCGCCACCGCGTCGTGGCCGCGCTGTTCGCCGACGTCCTCGGGCTGGACGCCGACGAGCTGGGGCTCGAAGACGACTTCTTCGACGAGGGCGGGAACTCGCTGCTGGCCGTCCGTCTGGTGAACGCGGTCCGGACGCGGTTCGGTGTGGAGCTTCCGCTCAAGACGCTGTTCCAGGTGCCGACGATCGCCGGATTGGCGGCGTCCCTCGGCTCGGCGCCGAGCACCCGCCCGGCGCTCGTCCCGCTGGACAGATCCGCGCTGGTCCCGGCCTCGTTCGCCCAGCACCGGCTCTGGGCCGTCGACCAGTTCGAGGCGACGGGGGGCGTGTTCAACGTGCCGATCGCCATGCGGATCAACGGCGTGCTCGATGCCGGTGCGCTCGCCACCGCGCTCGGCGATGTCGTGTTCCGCCACGAGAGCCTGCGTACGGTCTTCGTCGACGTGGACGGCGTTCCCTGGCAACAGATTCTGGAGCCCGCCGCCGTGCGGTTGCCGCTGCGCCGAGAGGCGGTCGCGGATGTGCCAGCCGAGCTGGCCGCCGCCGCACAGCACGTCTTCGACCTCGCCGTGGAACCGCCGATCGCGGCGTGGTTGTTCGAGACGGGACACGACGAGCACGTCCTGCTCGTCGTGATCCACCACATTGCGGTCGATCACGGCTCGGTACGGCCGTTGTTCCAGGACCTTTCCCGGGCCTACACGGCGCGTGCGGAGGGACGGGAGCCGGTGTTCGCTCCGTTGCCCGTGCAGTACGCGGACTACGCGGGCTGGCAGCGCGAGCTGCTCGGCGCCGAGGCCGACCCGCACGGCCTCGGCAACAGCCAGATCCGCTACTGGAGATCCGCGCTCGCCGGCGCGCCGGACGAGCTCGTGCTGCCGTTCGCCCGGGCCCGCCCGGTGACGCCGTCCTATCGTGGCGACTGCGTTGCGGTCACGGTGGACGCCGAGCTGCACGCGGCGCTGGCAGCACTGGCCCAGTCGACCGGAACCAGCCTCTTCATGGTCGTCCACACCGGACTCGTTGTGCTGCTCCACAGGCTTGGGGCGGGTTCCGACATCGTCGTCGGCGCCCCGGTGGCCGGACGCACCGACGCGGCCTTGGACGACGTCGTCGGCTTCTTCGTCAACACGCTCGTATTGCGGGTCGACTGCGCCGGGCAACCCGACCTGCGCACCGTGCTCGACCGGGTCCGGGAAGTCGATCTGGAGGCGCTCGGGCATCAGGACGTCCCGTTCGACCGGCTCGTCGAAGCGCTCAACCCACCGCGCTCGCTCGCCCGGCACCCGCTGTTCCAGGTGATGTTGACGCTCTTGGACGACGAGGGCGATCTGCTACGGGTACCTGGTCTGTCCTGCGCCGAGGAGCACGTCGACCTGGCCTTCTCGCGGTACGACCTATGGCTGGGCTTGGAGTCGGGGTCGCCCGGCGGTGACCACACCGGCCTCGCCGGGGAGCTGCGCTACAGCACGGACTTGTTCGACGCGGCGACGATGCGGGATTTGGCCGACCGATTCGTCGCTGTCCTGCGCGAGCTCGCCACCGACCCGTCCAGCCCCGTCCTCCCCGCCGCGCGATCCACGACGCCGGCCGGCGTCCGGCGAAGGACGCTCGCACGTCCGGCGGCAGCAGGAAAAGCGAAGGGAAGCAAATCATGATCGTCAATGTCTTCAGCATCGGATCCGTTCCACCCGATGCCATCGCCGAGGCCGCGGAGCCCTATGGCGGCTGCGTGTTCGTCGTCGAGCCGGATGACGCCGACGCACTCGCATCCATGCCGATACTGCGGGAGTTCGGTGAGGTGGTCGTCGCCGACAGCCTCGGTACGTGCGTCCGCGCGCTCGACGGCCGGGTCCCGGACGGGGTCCTCACGTTCGCCGACAGGAGCCTCCGGTTCTCTTCCGAGCTCGCCCGGCATTACGGGTTGCCTGGTTTGTCGGAGAAGGCGGCGAATTGGTGCTCCGACAAGATCGCGCAACGTGAGCGGCTCAACGCGTGCGGAGTCGGCGACGTGCCGACGGCACCGCTACGGGGCGGCGTCTTCCCCGACGGCGTTCCGATGCCGGCCGTCATCAAGCCGCGCGAAGGCGCGGGCAGCGAGGACACCGCCTTCGTCCACTCCGCCGAAGAGTTCCGAGATCTGATGCCGCTGTTGTCCCCCGACCGGGCCTACGTCGCCGAGCGCTACATCGAGGGCGTCGACACACCGTTCGGGCCGCTGCAGACGGATTCGGTCTCCGTCGAAAGCGCCGTCGACGCCCACGGTGCGATCCGGCACATCGGCGTGACGCTACGGCTGCCGCTCGCCCCGCCTGCCCGCGACACCGGCCTCGTCTTCCCGGTGCATCGAGACAGCGCCCTCACCGGGACCCTGCTTGAGCTCGCCGCCGCGGCGATCGCGGCGGTGGACTTCACCGCGGGCATCACGCATATCGAGTTCAAGCTCGGTCCCGGCGGGCCGGTCATCATCGAGGTCAACGGGCGGCTCGGCGGCGGCCTCTGCCGGCTCATGCCCCGGGCCGGGACCGTCGAGCCGGTGGGGCTGGCCATGGCGCTGGCGGCCGGGGAGCCTCTGCCGGATGCGTTCGCAGAGCCACGCGGACACGCCATGCACTACTACGCGCAGCCGCCCTACGGCGCTGTGGCGGTGGTGGCGCTGCCGTCGCCACGGACCGTGCGCGGCGTACCCGGCGTCTTCGGCGTCGACACACGCATCCGGGTCGGCGCGCCGGTCCACTGGCGGCAGGGCTCAGCCGGTCGCGTCTACGACATCTGGATCGAGGCCGACACGTTGGCCGAACTCGATCAGCGGCGGGTGGCCATCGAGGAACTGCTGGAGCGGACGACCGAGTGGGAGTACGAGCGATGACCGACCTCTCGTTGTCCGCACTGTTCGAGCGGCAGGCCCGGCTGGCTCCGGACGCGTGCGCGATCGAGCACGGCGGGCATGTGCTGACCTATGCCGAGCTCCTCCGGCAAAGCACGGCGCTCGCCGCGGAGCTGCGTGCTGCCGGCGTCGGGCCGGAGCACGTCGTCGTCCTGGACCTGCCGGTCGGGACGCGGCTGGTGGCGGCGATGCTCGCCGCCGGGCGGCTCGGCGCGGCGTTCCTGCCGCTCGACCAGCGCGACCCGCGCGGCAGGCGAGACCGTCTCCTGACCGACGCCAGGCCCGCGGCGGTTGTGAAGCGAGACGGTCTCGTCGTCCCGGAGGCCCCGCCGCAACCACTGCTGGACCGGGTGCCGCGCGTCGCTTCCCCGCCCGCGTACCTCAACTACACCTCGGGCTCGACCGGCGAGCCCAAGGGTGTGGTCAACGAGCAGCACGCGATCGTCAACTACATCGAGGCCGCGATCGCCGAGTACCGGTTCACCCCGGCCGATCGGCAGTTGCAGTTCTCGTCCATCGCGTTCGACATCGCGATCGAGGAGGTGTTCACCGCGCTCGGCTCGGGCGCGACACTCGTACTGCGGGACGAAGACTTCCGCTACGAGGACGTTGAGGACTTCCTGCGGCTGGTCGACAAGTGGGGACTGACCGTGGTCAACCTCCCGACCGGCGTCTGGAATCAGCTGGGCCGCGCGCTCCGGCAGGTCCCGCGCATGCGACTGCCGACGGCGGTGCGGCTGATGGTCATCGGTGGAGAGGCCGCAGGCCCGGACGCGGCCGCTGCCTGGCACGCGGCGGCCGTCCACCCGGAGTTCCGGATCGTCAACACCTATGGGCCGACCGAGGCTGCGGTCGCGGTGAGCTTCGCCGAGCTGACCGCGGACGGCCCCGTCACCATCGGCCGCCCCATCCGCGGTGTCGGGCTCGCCGCTGTCGACGCCGACCTGCGCACGGTGCCCGACGGGGAGCTTGGCGAGTTGCTGATCTGCGGCATCGCGCCGGCGCGCGGTTACCTGGACCTGCCGGACGAGACCTCGGCGCGGTTCGGTACCACGGCCGACGGCCGCTGGTTTCGTACCGGCGACCTGGGGCGGGTCCGGGCCGACGGGCTGATCGAGTTCCACGGCCGGGCGGACGAGCAGGTGAAGGTCCGCGGCGGATTCCGGGTGGAGCCGGGTGAGGTCGCCAACGCGCTGCTGACGTATCCGGGCCTCGTCGAGGCCGCAGTGCTCCCGGTGGATCTCGGCGTCGGCCGGACGCTGGCGGCGTTCGTGGTCGCGGTCGACACCACGGCCCCGCCGCGCGCAGCCGAACTGCGCGATCACCTCGCGGCCCGGCTGCCCGACTACATGATCCCCGCGTCGTTCACACCGGTCTCCGCGATCCCGCTGACCGATCGCGGCAAAGTCGACGCCGGGGTGCTGCGGGCCCTGCAGAGCGCGGTGCGGTCGCGCCCGGAGTCATCCGGAAGCGTCGCGGACACGGTCCGGGAGAGCTGGGCGGCGGCGCTGGGCGCCGAACCTGAGGACGACGACGCGGACTTCTTCGACGACGGCGGGGACTCGGTCGCGGCCGTTGAGTTCCTCGGGCAGCTGCGGGCCCGCCTCAGTCAGGCGCCGCCACTGCGCGAGCTCTACCGCGCGCCGCGCTTCGGCGACATCGTCCGACAGCTGACCCAGGACCCGGCCGACGTGTCCGTCCATCGCCTGGCGGCGTCCTGCCCCCAGCCAACGAATAAGAGGGTTGCCCCATGACATCGGTCCTGTCACGGCTGAGGCGCTGGCCGTTCACTCCAGGCCAGGCGAAGTTCCGCAAGCTGTGGGCTGCGGAGTCCGTCTCGCAGATGGGCGCACAGGTCAGCATGGTCGCCTTCCCGCTGGCGGCCATCCTGATCCTGAACGCCGGCACGGTGGAGGTGGGTTTGCTCGCCGCGGCCGAGCGGGCGCCCTACCTGCTCTTCGGCTTGCTGGCCGGGGTCTTCGTAGAGCGCTGGAACCACCGAGTCGTGATGATCGCGGCGGACTGGATCCGCGCGGTGGCGATCGTGATGATCCCGATTCTCGCGTGGACCGGCCAGCTGTCGATCGCCCTGATGTGCGTCGTGGTGTTCGTGGTCGGGGTGGCCACCGTGTTCTTCGACATCGCCTATCAGAGCATCCTCACCTCGGTCGTCGACCAGCGCGACCTGATCAACGCCAACCGGCTCCTTGAGAGCAGCGCCGTGGTATCCCAGGTCGCGGGCCCCGGTATCGCCGCGCTGATGCTGCGGGTCCTATCGGCCCCTTACGCCATCGCCGTCAACGCCGTGACGTTCGCCTTCTCGGCGCTCTTCCTGCACTCGATCGGCAGGGTCAGGACTGTGCCGGAGGAGTCGACGGAACCCGCGTCCATCCGCCGGGAGTTGCTCAGCGGACTGGTGTTCATCCGGAAGACCCCGTTCCTGCGCTGGATCGCCCTGATCGCCGGGACCTGGAACCTGTTGCTCCAGGCGCTGCTGGCGGTGTTCTTCGTGTTCATGTCACACGAGCTGCACCTGAGCGCGTCGACCATCGCCACGATCGTGTTCGTGGGAGCCATCGGCGGCGTATTCGGCATTGTCGTGATGGGACGGATCAACACGTGGCTCGGCGTCGGCCCCACCGTGTGCATCGCCACCGGCGTAAGCGCGGTCGGTGGCATCCTGCTCGCCTTCGCCGGCGGCGCACCGGCGGCGGTCGTCGTCGGCGCGGCCTTCTTCCTCCAGAACGCTAGCAACCCGCTGTTCGACGTCAACGTCATCACCATCCGGCAGACCGTCACGCCGCAGCATCTGATGAGCCGGACGACGGCGGCCATCCGCACGATCATCTGGGGCGCGCTGCCGCTGGGCGCGCTGGTCGGCGGTTTCCTCGGCGCGGCCATCGGCACCCGACTCGCGATCGTCGTGATCGGTGTGGCGCTGCTGGTGCCGGCCGTCCTGACGTTCGTCTCACCGATCCGCAAGATCCGGGCGATCTCGGACGTCGAGCCCGAGCCTCCGTCCACGGATTCGTCCACCGAACCGGTTCCGGGTGCCACTGAGCGCCCACTCAACAACGCATGACCATCAAGGGGGAGACAGTGAACATGAACGCGCGACAACGTCCAGCACTCCGGGACATCCGCCGCCGCACCGTCGCCGTGGCGGACGGCCTGGCGGTCACCGTCACACCGCCGACCGCGGAACGCCTTCCGGCGACAGTCGCGGCCGAAGTGCCCGGCGTCGACCTGGCCGCCTGGCTGGCGGCGAACCGCGAGCCGCTGCGGGAACTACTGCACAGCCACGGCGCGGTGCTGTTCCGAGGCTTCGGCATCTCCGGGGCCGAGAACCTGGAGCGGCTCGTCCTCGCCGTGTCGCCCGAGGCGATGAACTACGTGTACGGGTCGACGCCCCGCACCCGCGAGATGCGTCAGGTTTACACCTCGACCGAGTACCCGGCGAGCGAGTCGATCCCGATGCACAACGAGCTGGCCTACGCGACGACTTGGCCGATGCGGCTGTGGTTCCTCAGCGAAAAGGCGGCCCAGACCGGCGGTGCGACGCCGCTGGCCGACAGCCGCCGGGTGTACGAGCGGATCCCGCGGGACGTCCGGGACCGCTTCGCCACGCACGGCGTGATGTACGTGCGCAACTACGGCAGCGGTATGGACCTGACATGGCAGCAGGCCTTCGAGACCAACGATCCGGCCGTGGTGGAGCAGTTCTGCACGGACTCGGGGATCGAATTCACCTGGCTGCCGGATCAGCGGCTACGGACGCAGCAGGTCGCGCAGGCAGTCGTGCGGCACCCGGTCACCGGTGAGTGGGCCTGGTTCAACCAGGCGCACCTCTTCCACCCGGTCAGTCTGCCGTCGGACGTGCGCGGATCGCTGCTGGAGGCGCTGGACCCGATCGATCTGCCGCGCAACGCGCTGTACGGGGACGGGACACCGATCGAGGACGAAGTGATCGCCACGATCAACGCGGCGTTCGACGCCGAGTACCGCGCGGAGGCATGGAGCGACGGAGATGCGCTGCTGATCGACAACGTGCTGACCGCGCACGGCCGACAGCCTTACACCGGTCCGCGGAAAGTGCTCGTGGCGATGGCAGAGCCCGCCTCGTCGATGCCGGGCGGTGAGCGATGAGCGCCGGCACCGTGGACGCGTTCGCGATCTCGCCACAGCAGGAATTGGTGTGGCGGAAGGCGCAGCCGCGGGGCGGGCGGGCAGTCCCGGTGACTGTGGTGGTCGAGCTGCGCGGTCCGCTGGACTTGGATCGGTTGTACGGCGCGGCCCGTCAGGTCATCGAGCAGCACGAGGTCCTGCGGACCGAGCTGCGGATCCTGGACGGCTACGTGGCACCGGCCCAGGTGATCCGACCGCATCCGGATCAGGTGCCCGGCACCGAGGCGGACGCCGCTGCGGCCAGTGCTGTCGAGGACTGGGAACCCGAGGCGGTGCTCGAGTCGATACCTGTGTCGCTGGCGGTGCGGCGCGTCGGCCCGAAGCAACACGTGCTGCGACTGCGGGCCTCGGCGGCCGTTCTGGACCGTGCGGGCGCGGTGGCGCTGATCGACGAGCTTGCCCGGGCCTACACCGGCACGGGCGACGGCGAGGATCCGTTGCAGTACGCGGACCTCGCCGAGTGGCTGCGGGAGCGGGCCGGGGACGGCCGCTTCGAGCGCCCGCGCTACCTGCGCGAGGTCGATGACGACACCACCGCGCTGAGACTGCCCTTCGAACTGCCGGAGTGCCGCGATGACAAGGGTACGACCGCCGTCGCGATCGAGTTGGCGGACGTCCTCCCGCCCGAGGGCACAGACTGGCTCGCCGCCGCCGGGTGCGATCTCCGCGACCTGCTGCTCGCCGCGTGGCAAGTCGTGCTGTGCCGCTACACCGGCGCGGACCGGCTGCTCACCGGGCTGGTGGACGGCGGGCGATCCGCGCCGGAGCTGGCCGGCGCGCTAGGCCCGCTGGCGAGGCTTTTGCCGCTCCAGATCGCCGTCGCCGCCGACACGCCGTTCCGCGACCTGGTGAAGCGGTGCCACGCGGCCTTCGAGCACGCCGCAGCCGAGGCGGAGCTGTTCGACATCGCTTGGTGGTCGACCCGGGACCCCCTGGACGTGATCGCCTTCGACCACGTCGACCTGGGCGCTCCCCGGTCGGCAGGCGACCTGCAGTTCGTACCGGTCGCCGTCCACGGCGTGCACCCTGGCGCCGGTCTCGCGCTGCTTGCCGACCAGGTCGGGACCACCGCCGTTCGGGTCGCGCTCGGCTACGACCCCACCCGGTTCACCGAGGCTGACCTGACCGGGCTCGGGACGGTGCTGCGTACCGTGCTGGCTCACGCGGTCGAGGACCCCGGCACGCACGTCGGCGCGATGCGCGTCTGGCCGAACGACGCGGACCAGACCGTCGCGGAGACGCCAGCCGGTGGCGCGATACGCCTCGTGCCCGTTCGTTTCGCCGAGCACTGCGTGCGGGACGCGGACTCCATCGCGGTCGAGGACGCCACCACCAGCCTCAGCTACGGGCACCTGAACCGGTTCGCCGACAGCCTGGCCGCCCGTCTCACGGCCGCCGGGGCCGGTCCGGGCTCGGTCGTCCCGGTTCTGCTCGAGCGGGGCGCGCTCACCATCGGCGCAATGCTGGGCATCTGGCGAGCCGGCGCGGCGTTCACCGTTCTGGACGACACCACGCCACCAGGCCGGATTGCCGCGACGCTCGCCGATACCGGGACCGGTGTCGTGGTCACCAGCGCCGCGCTGGCGGGGCGGCTCGCGGAGTCTCCCGTACCCTGCCTCCTGATCGAAGATCTGCAAGACGAGGAAGCCACCGCGGCGGCCCGGGTGGATCTCGATCCGGGCGCCGTCGCCTACGTCGTCTACACCTCCGGCAGTACCGGCCGGCCCAAAGGCGTCGCGGTCAGCCACGGCGCACTGGCCACCTATGTCGACGAAGTCGGGCCGCGGTTGCCCGGCGCGGCGGGAACGTCGTTCGCCATCATCACGACCGTCGCCGCCGACCTGGGGTATACGGCCGTTTTCTCAGCTCTGGCCTCGGGCGGGCGCCTGTCTGTCGTGCCGCGGTCGGCGGCCACCGATCCGGAAGAGCTGTCGGCCTGGATGAGCGACAGGGAGATCGACTGCCTGAAGATCGTCCCCTCGCATCTCGCCGCGCTGCTCAACGCCGCCGACGATCCGGCCCGGGTGCTGCCGCGCCGATTGCTGGTCGTCGGTGGTGAAGCATGTCCGATCGACCTGGTCGAGCGGGTCGCGGAGATCGCGCCAGACTGTCTGATCGTCAACCACTATGGCCCGACCGAGACCACCGTCGGCGTCTGCACCTTCCCGGTCAGCGCGTCGCGCCTCGACCCGCGCGCCGGGACCGTGCCGATCGGCACCCCGCTGCCGGGCACTCGCGCCGCGGTCTGGGACGACACGGGCAGGCCGGTGCCGTCTTGGATGCCGGGGGAGCTGTACCTCTCGGGTGCTCAGCTGGCCGATGGCTATCTGAACCAGCCGGAGCGGACCGCGGAGCGCTTTCTCAGCGCGCCCGCGGCGCCGGGTGGTACGCCCGTGCGCTGGTACCGCACCGGCGACGTGGTTCGAGCCCTTCCCGGCGGCGAGCTGGAGTACTTAGGCCGTACCGATGACCAGCTGAAGATCAATGGTTTCCGGGTGGAACCGCAAGAGATCGAGGGGGTGCTGCGCGGACACCCGGGCGTGCGTGAGTGCCACGTCACGGTCGCGGGCCCGGATCGGGTGCTGACCGCCTTCGTGGCGCTGGAGGCGAACGGGCCCACGGTCGACGAGCTGAGTGGACACCTGCGCACCGTGCTGCCCGAGCACATGCTCCCGAAGGCGTTCGCTGTCGTCGCCGCGCTGCCGCGCACCGCCAACGGCAAGGTCGACCGGGCCCAGCTGGCGGCCACGGACAGCACGGCTGGCCACGCGGCGGCCGCGGTACCCCCGCGCGATTCGCTGGAGCTGCGAATCCTCGAGATCTGGCAGGCGATGCTGGGCTCGGATCGATCCGGCGTCACTGACGACTTCTTCGCCATGGGCGGGCACTCGCTGCTGGCGCTTCAATTGCTCGCGACCTTGTCTCGCAAGCTCGGCGCCCGCCTGCCGATCTCGGTCCTCTTCGAGAACGGCACCGTCGAGGGGCTCGCCCGGACGATCCGTGCCCAGGCCGAGTGGCAGTCGACAGTGCTCGTTCCGATGCGCCCCGACGGCACCCGGCAGCCGGTCTACTGCGTTCACGCAGGTGGCGGGAGTGTCATGGGCTATCTCGACCTGGTGCGTGCGATGCCGGCCGAGATCCCGGTCTACGGCTTGGAAGCGGTCGGGCTGGACGGCATGCGGGAGCCGGTGCCGCACGTCCACGAAATGGTCGAGCAGTACGCCGCCGAGATCGGCCGCCGGACCGCGGCCGACGCGGTGCCGAACACGATCGTCGGCTGGGGCCTCGGAGCGGTCTTCGCCTATGCCCTGGCGGAACGGCTGCGCGGCCTCGGTCACAGGATCGGGACGCTGGTTGTCATCGACGGCGCCGCGCCGGACACGGGGGCGCTCAGGGCGGTGGTCGAGGGCACCTCCGACGACGATTACTACGCGGGCATGACCGACCGACAGATCGTCGAGCGGTTCGCGGCTCACTACGGGCTGCCGTTGACCTCCGCGGACCTCGCGGGCTACTCCTTCGCGGAGCAGCAGGTGCTGCTGACCGCCGCGATGCGGGACCGTGACGTGCTTACCGCGGACGCGGGCGCCGAGCATTTCGAGACGCTGTTCGCGCTCTACCGGTCGAACATCGCCGCGTGCCAGGAGTACGTGCTCGGCTTCCGGCCGGAGTTCGGCGACTACGACGTGCTGCTGGTCCGCACGGAGGAGGAATCGGCGATCGTCGGGCCGGATGGTGCGCTTGGCTGGCGGAACCTGTTCGGCGACCGGGTCACGCAGGTCTGGCTTCCCGGTGACCACTACTCGGTGATGAAACCGCCGATCGTCGGCCAGCTGATTCCGTTCATCGACAAGGCACTCAACGGCGCCACGTAGCGGCTTGACTGAGGCTCCTGCCGGACCGCGGCCGTCCCCGCCCGGTCCGGCAGGAGCCTCACACGCACCCAGTCATTCCGGAGATCGGCCGTCCGGCGGCAGTATCCGGTGCGATGCGGTAAGAGGCGTGGGGAGGCGGCCCATCAGGCCGACCGTCCTCCGATCTATCTGTACGCGGTGGCCGGTTCTGAAGTCGTCGGTTGAAGCATTGGTGGCGTTTCCACCGGAAGATCTTTCGGTGGCTCTGGCATTGTGTGAAGGAGGATTCCTTTCTTTCTCCATTTTCGGAGGACGCGGCGTCCGTAGTTGTGGGTTCCGGCAATCCGGTCGAGGTCAGCGCCGGTGGGTGTTCGGCCGTCCGCTTGTTCGGCGAGGTAGTAGACCCGCATGCGTTCTTCGGCGGTGTGCTCGGCGGGTTGCTTTTGCTTGCTCACCGAGGTGCTTTCGATGACGGCGGTGTCATTGGAGAAGGTTGCTCCGCCCCTGTCGTCGCTCTGCTCCTCAGACAGAGCTCCTGTCTCTGTCCTATGTCGTCCGAGTGCTCGGTTGAGTAGTTCGACGGCGAGGAGCAAGGCGAGTGGTGGGCAGGCGGCGACGGTGATGCCGAAGATGCTCTGGTCTGCTGTGGAGCCGATGTTGGCGCAGAGTGAGATTGAGATGCCGAAGGCGAACGCGAGCCACGCGGCCCAGCGACCTCCTGCCCGTTCTGGCTCGACAGGTTTCCAGAGTTCGACGGTAGCGATCATGAGAAGGCCATCGACGATGAGCGGCCAGATGGCCGCGGTGGTGTGGTCGGCGCCGAACTGGAGTGCGAAGGCTCGTCCGTGTCGATAGGAGGCGTAGGCGGCACCGAGTGCGACCAGGGCTGTGCAGCCGCACTGAACGGCCAGCGCAGGATCGCGCCACGGACCGGACGAGGTTGCCCCGCTTGGGTTACTCACGGGAGGTCACCGGGCCTTGCGACGGTGTCGCTCGATCACGGTCGTTGCAGAGATCCGCAGCTCACGACACGATTCTGGTCCGTGGGGTTGCTGTTGAAACCGCGCCGGGGGCACCAACAGGACCAGCAGAAACCGGCCCCTCACCAGGCAAAATCAGGTGGGGGGCCGGTCTCATGTTGTCCGGCTGTATCCGGCTATATCCGGTGCTCCACGGGTGTCCACCCCCAATACGCCCCCAAATCTGCGCGGCGTCCGGCACGTCACGGGCTCATTCGCCCTCGTTCGTCTCCTCCGTCCAATTCAGAGCCTGCTCGATCAGCTGGTGTGCGGCGGAAACCAGCCCAGCAAGCACTGCGGCGTAGATCTGGTGCAGCACCGCGACCGAGTGACCCGCCCATTCCGCGCACTGCGTGGACGGCACCCCGGCGGCAAGCCACGTGGACACGCAGGCGTGCCGGAGGTCGTATGGACGCCCTGCCAGCGGCGATGCGTACTCCTCGTCCGTCAGTGCCGCTTTACGCGCGTTGTCCCACACTCGTGCAACCGTTGATTCGGCGAGATCGCCGCCGGTGAGGTTCCGGAACAGGCGGCCGTCCGCCGCAACTCCGTGCAGGGCCAGGTGTTCGTGGAGTATCGCCGTGAGCGGAGGGGGCGACGGCACCGAACGGACTTCGCCCTTTCCGCGCTGCTTGAGCTGCCGACGGTCACGTCGTTCGCCGGAGTCGGTCCATGCCGAACCAGCGGTCGGCGCGGTTTCGGACAGCAGAAGCTCGCCCCAGCCGTTCTCCGGCAATTGAAGGTCCGGTTTGCGCATGGGTTGATCTGCGTCGCGTCTTCCCAATCGAGGCTCCACGAGGATCACTCCCAGACGGGCTTGACCTCACCGGGACCGTGCCCGGGACACTGAGCACGTGGGCCACCACGGTCACCGGGCACTGGGTCGGATGGGTCACCTACCCTCTCGGTACCCCCGGCGAGGGTGGCACGTGGCACCGTCAATGGGTCCTGTCGGACGCACTGAAACCTCGTTCCGCAGTTTAGTACCCCGGAGACGAGTGTCGCTGCTGCAACCCCTGGAGGAAGCTAGAAGATGAGACCCGCCCTCATTGCTTGGATATTCCCTTCCCAGGAATCTTCCCCCCACCAGACTGCTCCGAAATCGTACATTTCTATCAGCCGATAAACCGTTGGTGCAAGTCTAACTGGAAACACAATTACTTCATTTGGATGACTTGCCCGCAAGCGCTCCTCGTCACCTATAAGCCTCGCCAGCCTCGGATGCATCAAGGTCTCGTCCAGTGCATACCTCCGGTTAAGGTAGTAGACGTGAAAAGTCTGATTTCCTCGCTCGGCGGCCGAGTCCCATTCGACACCAATGCCCACGCCGCTCCTAACAGAGAAACCAAGGGAAATCAGGTGCTCTTCGTATTGAGCCTTATTCCTGCGGGATTCGGCTCGATGTATCCCGCTGTCAAGCTCGTCCGCACGCCTCCTGTTTATCGTGTCGAGTATTGCGCGATCAAGAGTACTTCTGTCAATTTCTCGACCATCCTGATCAATGAAAATATTCTCCGCATAAATCTTGGGCCGCTCGTCGACTTGCGCCGCTTCCTTAACCGACGAAGGACGCACGTTGACCTCCAAGGCTTGCGTTGCATGATGCAGGAGCGACTGTGTACGCATCATAAATAAGCGAACCTTGGCGAATTCGCTCATCTCGCGAATGAGTTCAAGGCGCGGGCCTCGCGTTTGCCCACCTGGTCGTCGATACCAATCGTCACTTCTGGAATCGTCGGTGACAATTAGAACGTCTACCTGCCGACGACGAGCTTCTTGCAGCGTTTGAAGCCAGTACAGGTAGTCTCCGCACGGATCGTCCTTACCCGCATCCTTAAAGCCTGGCGGCACTTTTTCGGCGATCCGACGCCTTGCTTCGCTGCGCGCTTCCTTCTCTTCGTCAGGCTTGAGCTGGGTACCTACCTTGCCTTTGAATAGATCCTTTAGGCTGACTAGAATTTGATCCTGATTTGTATCCCAATGGCCGTTTCGTCCCTCGAAATCACCATGAGCATGGATTGCGTCGAATGCCGCTTTGAAACCATTCCTTATAGTTTCGACTATCTCTTGACGCTTGCCTTTATCCAAAGATATACGGTTGGCCCATGTTGAAATTACGGTAGAAACTTGCGAAGAAAGCTCTTCCAGTGAGGCGCTCGTCTCGCCGGTAACTTTCTTGAGGTCATCAAGCGCATTCTCGCGATTCTTCCAGAATTCGAAAGCGGTCTGATGTGGAACCCAAAGGCGTTCGCCAAGTTTGCCGAGAACCGTTATTAAATCTTCGCGAGTTACGGACGCATATCGATACAAATTGAGCAAGACGTTGGCATCGGGTACGACCAGACCGGATGTCAAAACGCTTTGATAGTCACCATCCGTCGGAGTGAGGTAGCCTTCGAACATATCGGTAAGGCTCGCGGATTCGTGTACGACATCCTCGGAGTCGGCCATTGCTTTCCCTTTGCGCGGTTGAGTTCGATGGTCCGGCATTCTCGCAGCGGGCTATACTCATAGTCTTCCTGGCCAGCCGTTCCAAGCAGGGTGACCATCTGCTATAGCGACGTGCCGACGGTGGCAAAGCCGCGGCAAATCTCCTCGCGGAGGTCGTTCCGGTTCTCGCGCAGAGCATTGAGAGTCCCCGTGTGGACTCGCAGCTCCGCGCGGACTTCGGCGACGTCCCGATCGGCGCCGGCCGAGAGCATGCGCGCCGCGGTCGCGGCGGCCGAGCGTTCGGTCAGGTCGACCACCTGGTGTTCGAGACGGGCGACGCGTAGTGCCAGCTCCTCTTCGGGCATGGTGCGATCGTATCCTTCCGCTCGCGCGAGTCGGCGGCCCGCAGAGACAGGACGTGGCGACCCAATGGTGACTTGCGTGGTGGCAGGCAAGAGATGCTGACAGGTGGGGGGGTGTCCCTATGGAAATTGTCAAGCGGCTGATGTCGTGGGGTGTTGGTAGTGGGTGTGGTTGCGGAGCATGGCGTAGAGGACGTCGCAGCGTCGTCGTGCGAGGCAGATGAGGGCTGCG